>NZ_DFLS01000007.1:0-43694 GCF_002375415.1 Methylophaga sp. UBA3613
AGGCGCTCCTCGTGCCTTGATTGACACTTTTTCAGCTCACAACAGAGGCGGAGATGAAAGATCAACAAGCCCTAGCCCATAACTTTTTTCGTTGATTCGCTGTCGATATTCGGCAGCGAATCAGCTACGTCATTCGGATAAAAGCCCACCATGAAAAACGCCCGCCGACTCTGGCTGAGCATTCATTTATATCTCGGTTTAAGTATCGGTGCTGTGCTGGTATTACTGGGGTTGACTGGCAGTATTCTGGTGTTTTATCTGGACATCGATCAAATCTTCAATTCGCAAATGGAACCCACCAGCGTTCCTTACGAAATGCCGGCCCAACAGGAAATTTTGGATGCTCTGCAACAGGCACATCCCACTCGAACCGATCCGTGGCGTATTGAACAGCCAATGCATACAGACTGGCCAATTATGGCGCGTTATTACACACCAGTTGAGTCCAATGGAAAAAACTTTGCGCCGTTAATGCTGACCGTGGATCCCGTCACATTGGAAGTCACCAGCTCCCGTTTGTGGGGGGATTATGCAATGACCTGGATTTACGATTTGCATTACAGTCTGCTGCTGGAAAAACCCGGCAAAATCATTATCGGCATTATCGGGCTGATTTCTTTGATCTCGTTTATTTCGGGGATTTGGCTTTGGTGGCCGGGTTGGGTTGGCTTGAAACACGCATTAAAACCGCAGCTTCGCTCTGGCAAAGCTCGACTCAATTACGATCTGCATGTGTTGTCGGGTAGTTATGGGTTAGTATTTTTGCTGATTTTAAGTCTGACCGGTGCAGCACTCGCCTTACCTGATGAGACGGCCATATTGGTGAAGCCTTTTTCACAGTTAACCAGTGCACCGAAGATTGCCTTAGACCATGGCGAAAGTGCAGATCTAATTACGGCGGATCAGGCTGTTGAGATTGCCAAAAACCGGTTTCCTGACGCGGAATTACGTTGGGTTGAAACACCGGGTTTGAATAACCAAAAAGCCTGGCGCATTGCGTTTTACCAAGAAGGAGAACCCAGTCGACGTTTTCCACGAACTCAGGTGTGGATTGATCCAATTAGTGGAGAGATTTTAGGGCTTCGTGATACTAAAAAAGACACTGGTGGCGATGTATTAATGCACTGGTTACATCCATTGCATAACGGTGAAGTGTTTGGCATGACCGGCCGGATTCTGGTGTTTATTGCTGGCCTTTTACCGCTGATATTATTTGTGACCGGTTTGATCCGTTGGTCACAAAAGCGCCGGGCCCGGCGACTGGTGAACAGTCGCCATAAGGCTTAACGATTTAGTTAATCCGCATCAAAGGGTTTTTCTTTAAAGACTTTCTCACCGGTAATCATCGCTGAGGTCAGGCCATTACGTCTGCGTTTTTCTTCCACGATAACCGCGGCGATATGAATCACGATCGACAACATCAATAGATAAAACAGATAGGTATGCAGCGTGCGAAAAGGTTTCCGAAAATCGCGCATTTCCTGGTAGGCGATGGGGTCGACACCCTGTTTTTCATAGGGCTGAACAATCGCGATAGCCGCTTCATCCTCCGCGACCCAGGCTTTCATTTGAGAACCAAATGGGGCCATGTATAAGTCAGTACTTGCTAACATCAGGCCGGTGATGCCTTGGCCTATCATCAACAGAAACATCACTAAAATGCTCCAGCGACCTAATGGATTGTGCCCGAGAAAATGCACATTTTGTCCAATTTTACGACCTTTCATATAAGCCTGGAATTGCGCTTTATACACTTTGCCAAACGGTAAAAAGGCTTTCCAACGGGCGAAACGGTTACCCAAAAAAGCCCAGACAAATCGGGCCAGTAAGTTGATCACAAACACATAACCCACCCAGATATGAGTGGCTTTAAGTAGGATTTTGCCATCATCAGTAACGCCCAAATCCTTACTGAACATCAACACTAAACCAATTGCCAGTAATCCCAGAATCGCCAGCACATTTATCCAGTGAAATAAACGAACGCCTCCATCCCATACCGGATAAGCTTTTAAGGTTGATTGTGCCATTATTATGTTCCTTACATTTATCAATTTACCCGTAGCTTAAGCTTGTTTACTTAAATTAATATTAACTACGTTAAAGTGTACTAAATCAGCTTGTACGACAGTAATCACCTTCCCATTTCTGTAAAAATGGCGTGATTTTTTTATGAAGCTTCAGATGGTTCTGCCACCAGTCTTTGAGAAATAGCAGCAATATCTGCGGTTCGTTATCTCTCAAGCCCAGACGGCATTGAATATCAAACTCATCCATTATTTTTGCTTCATCCAGCCGATATTGCTTCAGCAGAGGGCTTTCCAAGGCGTGCAAAATACCTTCTTCAGTTTTGAAATGAAAATTCAGATAGCTTTTCAATACATTGACGGTAGGCATCAGATCTCGCAACCCATAGCCCTGCTGAATAAAATAATGCAGTGAATTGATTATCGCCACCGCTCCACGATGCTGTTCATCAATGATCGGCTCGCCTTGCTGAAACGCATCCTGCCAGACGATATAGAGTGGTTTTGTCAGTTTTTCCATCTCAGACCGCTATGGGCGCTTTAATATGGGGCTGAGCCACATAATCAACTATTTCAAAATCCTCAAAACGGTAATCCAGAATAGAGGCAGGTTTTCGATGAATTTTCAGCTTTGGCAATGGGCCGGGAGTCCTTTGTAACTGCGTTTCAACCTGATCGAAGTGATTGCTGTAGATATGTGCATCGCCAATACTCAGCACAATTTCGCCGACATCCAGATCGCATTGCTGAGCCAGCATATGCGTTAGAAAGGCTAATGAAGCCGTGTTATAGGGATTGCCAAGAAACAAATCGTTGGAGCGGATATACAGCGACGCGCTGAGTTTGCCGTTGGCGACATAAAACTGGTAAAGAACATGGCATGGTGGCAACGCCATTCGGCCTGCTGCGGCATTTTCCCAGGGCTTTTGTTTTTCGTCCGGTAACAGGGCGACATTCCAGCCGTTGATAATATGCCGACGGCTATCGGGGTTACTTTTCAGCCCCTCGACTAATGCCAGAATCTGATCATAGGTTTTACCATCAGCACCTTGCCAGTTACGCCATTGTGCGCCATATACTGGCCCAAGTTCACCCTCTGGAGTGGCCCATTCATCCCAAATCGAGACGCCGTTCTCTTTGAGATAACGAATATTGGTTTCGCCACTGAGAAACCACAGAAGTTCGTGCAGAATGCTGCGAATATGCAGTTTTTTTGTGGTCAGTAACGGAAAACCTTCCGCCAAATCATAACGCACCTGCCGACCAAATACTGAGCGGGTTCCGGTACCGGTTCGGTCACCTTTGTCAGTTCCGTTTTCCATCACATCGCGAAGTAAATCGAGATATTGTTTCATGCTTGATTACTCGTTTATTGCCGTGCCGCTACTGTAAACCATAAGCGCTTTTTTCGCACTGACTGCGGGTTAGTTTGTCGGATCAAAACCCTTTTTAAAAACATTCAACCTCTAAAGTTTATTTTGCGTCGTCTGAGAGGCCATATTTTTGCATGCGATATAGCAAGGTATCGCGTGTAATGCCTAATAGTCTTGCGGCTTTGGAGCGGTTACCAGCGGCCATTTCCAATGCCTGTTCAATCAAATCAAGTTCAATTTGTGCCAAATCAATTCCGGTTGGTGGAATAGAGAACTGCTGAGGCGTGACGGCGGAATTTTGCAGCATTTCCGGGGGCAAATCGGTGAGTTGCAGCATGCTTCCCGGTTGTAACAAACTGAGGCGCTGGCAGAAGTTCGATAATTCACGCACATTACCGGGCCAATTATATCGCTGCAATTGTTGAATCACTTCTTTGGAAAACCGCAACGGTGCATTGTTGCCCGCAAATTGTTTGGCGAAATGGGTTAATAACAATGGAATATCTTCACTGCGATGATTCAACGGTGGTAATTCCAGCGGCACAACCTGCAGACGATAATAGAGATCTGCGCGGAACCGCCCGGCTTTGACTTCGGCAGGTAAATCCACACTGGTTGCGGCCAGAATACGTGCATCAATAAGATGCAGCTTATGACTGCCGGCCAGCTGGCATTCACCAGCTTCGAGAAATCGCAGTACTTTTGCCTGCACCGTTAATGGCAAAGCATCAACTTCATCGAGAAACACTGAACTGCCCTGCGCCGCCAATAAGCGCCCCGGTTCTATCACCTCACCATCCGCATTGGCCCGGCCAAATAAATCCACTTCGGCATCGTGCACCGGTAATGCGGCACAATTAATAGTAACCATCGGTTTATCAGCACGGCGACTTAACTGGTGCAATCGTTGTGCGACCAGCTCTTTACCGGTTCCGGTCGCACCACATATCAATACGCTGGCATCACTTAATGCAATCATTGGCAATACACGCTGAATATGCGTGATTTGCGGAGAGTGGCCGATCATTTCTGTCGTCATGTGGGCATGCTCACCTTAATGCTGATGTCCGTCAGACGAATCATCTGTTACTGAATCAGTGACCGGATTCAACTCCATCGTCCCATGATGATGTTCGCCCTGTGGCCAGAGTAAAACCAATAGCGCCATCAGAATAATCATGGCACCGGCCAGTTTGCGAAACAGTTGATTACGCGCCAATGACGCCAGCATGCCAGCAAACATACCTGCCCCCATCACCGCCGGTAAAGTACCTAATCCAAACGCCAGCATCACTGATGCGGCATACACAACATCACCCGTAGTGGCAGCAACGGCAAGCCCGGCGTAAACCAGACCACACGGCAACCAGCCCCAAACCGCACCTAATAAAAAGGCTTGTTTCAGACTGCGAACAGGTAACAGTTTCTGACCAATGGGTTGCAGCTTGCGCCAGATGGGCGCGCCGATTTTCTCCGCATGGGCAAATTTGGGAAACCAGCCAGCCAGATACAGGCCCATGCCAATCATCACCAAAACCGACAGATAACGTAAAAAGGGCAAACCATTGATTTGCGCCAGAGGAGAGGCAAGTAGACCGACCAGTCCACCCGCAATGGAATAACTCAGGATACGACCGATATTATAGTTCAAAACAAATGGCAGCATTTTGCGTGGCTGCTCGCGAATATGGGCGGGCAAGGTCAATGTTAATGCGCCAATCACCGAACCACACATGGCAATGCAATGCGCCGAACTGAACAAGCCCAGCAGAAAAGCAGTAACTAAAGAAGTTGTGAGCGCATCCATTTATATGGCCTGAAAATCATCTTGCGGACAGATTAACATTTTAACCCTGTAATAATTGTGTGATTTGCCATAGTGATTCTGCAAATAACCCATTTCCCATCCATTAGCCTTTTCTAAAATAGTTTTAAACAGCTTGGAGAGGATTATGTTCAAAAAAACAATTTTAGTCTCATCGTTATTGCTGGCGTTAAATCAGCCAGCGATGGCAGAGCATTTCAGCTTACCGGAAATGTCGGTTCAAGGTACTGCCGGAGAAGGCACTCCTTTGGAATTACCTGCTCATGCTGAGGCCAGTAGTGACAGTGCTGAATGGCTGAAGAAACTGCCGGGGGCCAACGTAAATCGCAATGGACCGCTGACCAGTATCGCACAATATCGTGGTTTATTTGGTGACCGGGTAAATACGCTGGTTGATGGCGTACGCATTAGTCAGGCGGGGCCAAACAGTATGGATTCGCCACTCAGCTATATTGCTGCATCACAACTCGACAATCTCACTTTGTACCGTGGGATTGCGCCGGTAAGCTCCGGTATTGAAACCATTGGCAGCACCATTCAGGCCAGTAAAAAACAGATTAGTTTTACCAACAGTGATGAAGTTGAATTTCATGGTCAGGCGACTTCGGGCTATGCGCACAATAATGATAGTTACCAATTAGGTTTTCTGGGTGGATTGGTAAACCAGAATCATCGTCTTCAATTAGGCTTAACCCGCGACAAAGGCGATGATCAACGCTTTGATGGCGGTAAGATTCTACCCAGTCAACATGAACGTGACAGTTTTGCTCTGGGCTATGGCTATCAAACGGATGAATTGGAAATGTCATTGGATGCAGAACACCATGATACTGGCAACACCGGGACGCCTGCATTGCCAATGGACATTCTGTTTGCCCGCGGTGAGCGTTATAAAGCCGAAATCAGTCAGCAATTAACCAATGGTGGTCTCGTCTCCGCCCGGTTGAATTATCAGGATGCCGATCATCTGATGAATAACTTCAGTCTGCGACAGGCGCCGGTCAGTCCGATGCAATACAGGCAAACCTATGCCGATGTAATCTCCCACGGCTATCAATTGCATTATCAGCAAGATGACTGGATGTTTGGTTTTGATGCCGATAATGCTACGCATAATGCCACTATCTTTAACCCCAATAACCCGGCTTTTCTGGTCGAGAATTTCAATAATATAGAGCGCGATCGCTATAGCCTTTTTGCCGAGTGGGATGGTCAGTTGAATGATGCCTGGCTTATGCAGACCGGTGTGCGTTACAGCCTGGTCGATATGGATGCTGATGCTGTGACAGCGAATGGCCCAATGGGCGCCATGCTGGCCTTACAGCAACGCTTTAATGATGCGGATCGTGACCAGACTGAACATCTTGTGGATCTGGCATTTAACCTGACCCGTAAATTATCCAGTGATCTGGATTTACAAATGGGTGTGGCCCGCAAACAGCGTGCGCCTAGTTATCAAGAACGTTATTTGTGGGGACCGTTTCAATCCACATCGGGTCTGGCAGATGGCAACAATTATCTGGGTGATATTAATCTGGATCCAGAAACAGCTTATCAATTTGAACTGGGGCTGGACTGGCATCAGCCCGATTTTGCGTTGTCACCACGAATTTTTTACCACCATATCAATGATTATATTCAAGGTGTCGCTGCCACCGATCCGCTGGCGATTGCCGCCAGCACCATGATGGGTGATAGCACACCATTGCAGTTCAGCAACGTGGATGCTCAGCTTTATGGTGTGGATACCAGTTGGTTTGCCGCCTTGAATGATCACTTGCAGCTGGATGGAACAATAAGCTATGTTCGTGGTGAACGCCGTGATACCAGCGATAACCTCTATCGTATTGCACCATTAACGGCCCGCACACAGCTCAGCTACGTTGAACTTGATTGGCAGCTTGGGGTGGAACTGGTCAATGTCGCCGCCCAATCAAAAGTGTCAGCAGAAAATGAGGAAGCTAAAACCAGTGGTTACAGTTTAATTAATCTCACCGGCGAATACCGGTTTACCCAGCAACTTACTGTTTATGCTGGGGTGAATAATGTTTTTGATCGTCGATATGACGATCATTTGGGGGGCTATAACCGGGTAGTCAATCCGGATATTGCCATTGGTGATCGCATACCGGGAGTAGGCCGAAATGCTTACGTCACACTGTCGATGTCCTGGTAATCGGTTGTTTCTAAGGAGAATCACGATGCAAAACGTTAAAAAACACAGCTTTTTTATTCTGATGGCAGGTGTGTTAGCTTTCAGCTCGCTTAGCTTTGCCGAAGATAAACCGTATACCGTCACGGATGGACAGTTCTTGGATAGTGAAACCTATAATGGTTATAAGCTCTACCGCAACTGGTGCGCCCGCTGTCACGGCACAGTTGGACAAGGAATGGTAGGGCCAAATCTGGCGGATAGTTTAAACGTCATCACCAAGGAGGAATTCATTGCCACGGTAACCCATGGCAAGATGGGACAGATCGGCATGATGCCAGCTTGGGAAAGTAACCCAAAAGTGATGGAAGGCATGGATCAAATTTATGCCTACCTTAAAGCCCGTGCTGATGGTGCCATCGGCGAAGTCAAGCCCAAAAAAGCCAAATAGGCTCACTCCATCGGCTCTTGCTAAGGCTAGGGTCTGTTGAACTTTCAGACCCTAGACCTAGAGCCAGTCACAAGGATTAGTGCAGTTGGAAAGTAGCCTGGCGACGCTGGCCATCATCGGTAACAAACCGGAATTTCAGTGTCGCTGCAGAGCGCAATTGCTGAGCATTAAGCGCGACATCGCTTAACAGAAAATCAACGGTTTCAGCCCGGCGGTCTGCCATGATCGAAGTAAACACATCACGTTGTCTGACCTGTTGAAAACCCTTCGGCAAAGGCTGAGGGTCAACCTTTGTCAGTAAATCACTGGCGGATCCTGAAAAATCATAAAACACGGTTTGCTCTGCTTTAGCTGGTGACCCACAGCTGAGGTTTCCATGTTCAAGTGAGATGGGCGTTTGATCATCAATTTGCAGCAGAATCAGTTCATTATGGGCAAAACTGGCCGTGTGTCTGTCGCTGATGATTAACGTGCCCCAGTGCTTGCCATCCGGAGTTTGACTGATGGTAAAGTGATCTCCTGTCTCGCTCTGATAACGCATTTCTTCAGCATAAAGCGGTGACACCAACATCACAGCTGACACCATTATCGATAGAGATTTCCACATAACCCTGCCCTCACTTGTAAATAATTGACTGTTGCTGTGAGGCGAAATTCCATTTTAATCCCGAATTTTCAGACGGATATCAATTTCCTTGAGTTCCTGCCTTTCCTGCAATAGATCGGCTTCGGTCAATGGATGTTCTTCCAACCAGCCAGAAGGCAGGGTCAATATTAACGTATTACGATGCAGACTAAGGCCAACATGGGTATCGGTTTTTTCACTACGCCCACGATTGAATACTAGTGATAAACGTAACAGAATCGTTAATCGCAACGTAGCCTGCTGCATATCATCCGATAACTGCTTGATATGTTTACGTGGAAAACTCCGTCGCTGGCCTCGTACCATCGCTGCGAGTGCCTGCTGTTCTTCTCTGGAAAAACCCGGTAAATCTGAGTGCGCTACTAAATAAGACGAATGTTTATGATATTGATAATGCGAAATTTCCAGTCCAACTTCATGGAGTTTGGCCGCCCATTGCAAACGGTGTAACTGTTCTTCGGTATTAATTTGCCACTCAGCAGCCACTTGCTCATATAATTCGGTGGCCATTTTACTGACGCGCTCGGCATGGGCTTCATCTACATGGTAACGTCGTGCCAGGGAGTTTACGGTGCGATCACGTTCATCGTCATGTTGAATACGACCTTGCAGATCGTAAAGCAAACCTTCACGTAATGCTCCATCCGAGACGATCATGCGATCAATTTTTAACCGATCAAATGAGGCTTTCAAAACCGCGACACCACCGGCCAGCACATTGGCCCTTTCAGGACTCAAACCTTCCAGTTGAAACTTATCCTGATGACCTGCTTCCACCATGTGAGCAATGATTTTATCCAGCGCTTCATTCGTGATAACGCCGTTTTCACTCCAATTCTGCGCCGTGACAATACTGGCCACAGTGCGAATGGTTCCAGAAGCACCTACCGCCTCGACCCAGCCAAGGTTTTGATAAGGCCGTTGAATAGAACGTAATTTGATTGCTGCAGTGAGTAACGCCGCCTGCATACGTAATTGACTGACGTTGCCATCATTGAAAAACCGTTGACTGAAACTGACACAGCCCATTTCCAGACTTTCGCGGCGTAGCCCTTCCAGGCCCTCGCCAATGATAAATTCGGTACTGCCCCCACCAATATCCATGACCAGGCGACGGGTGTTATCAAACGCCAGTGAGCGGGAAACGCCCATGTAAATCAGTCGGGCTTCTTCTTCACCAGTGACGATCTCAATAGGATGCCCCAAGGCCTGACGGGCTTTGCGAAGAAATTCACGACTGTTTTCAGCGATGCGTAAGGTATTGGTTCCGACGACCCTCACCTTGCCTGCCGGTAAATGGCGAATACGCTCACCAAATCGCTCCAAACAGGCAATGGCACGTGTCTGGGCCTCCTCAGAGAGGACATTCTGCTTATTCAACCCGGCACGCAACTGCACCATTTCACGCAGTCGATCCATGATCTGGAAATGTCCATCCCTCAGGCGGGCAATAATCATATGAAAGCTGTTAGAACCAAGATCTACAGCGGCAAGTACATCATAATCTTCGGGTGTTTCCATAAACTCAGCTTGCTTATACGAAGGTGATGGCATTTTGCCTGACTAAGACCATCGATGCTATGAACTTTGCGTTTTATACTCAAAAAAAAGCCCGCTTCCATAATGGAAACGGGCCTAAGTCGCACCGAGAGAAATTATTCGCCGCCTTTAATTACTTTTTCCATTTTTTCGACGGATAAATGTCTGACATCCTTGCCTTCGACCAGATAGATAATATGTTCAGAAACATTACGTGAATGATCGCCAATCCGTTCCAGCGAACGCGCTGACCACATCATGTCGATCACTCTGCTGATAGTACGGGGATCTTCCATCATATATGTCATCAACTGACGCATAATGCTTTCGTATTCAGCATCAACCTGACGATCTTCATGTGCTACCTGCAAGGCAGCATCCACATCAAATCGCGCAAAGGCATCCAGAGTGTTATGCAACATACCTGACACATGCTGACCCAAGGCGTGCAGTTCACGGTAATTCTTTTTCGGCCGATCTTTTTCAGCCAGATTTAGTGCCATTCTGGCAATGCGTGCTGCTTCATCGCCAATGCGTTCCAGATCGGTAATGGTTTTCAGAATACCGGTCACCAGACGTAAGTCACTGGCGGTGGGCTGGCGCAGTGCAATAATCTGAATACATTCTTCATCAATGCTGACATCCAGTTTATTAACGTCTTCATCGCCACTGATTACCTGACGAGCCAGATCGGCATCCCCCGTAATCAAAGCTTCCATTGCCTCCGAAACCTGTTTTTCGACCATACCACCCATGGCTAAAACGCGGCTGCGGATATCTTGAAGCTCTTTTTCGAACTGTTGCGAAATATGTTGTGATTGATTTGTAGCCATAAAGGATCTCCTGAACCTGCAGCCTAGCCGTAACGGCCAGTAATATAGTCTTCCGTTTGTTTTTTGCCAGGATTGGTAAATAACTCATCCGTGGCACCAAATTCGATTAATTCACCCATATACATAAACGCTGTGTAATCCGAGACTCTCGCCGCCTGTTGCATGTTATGTGTGACGATGACGATGGTGTATTTTTCTTTCAGCTCGTAAATCAGTTCTTCGATTTTAAGCGTAGATAAAGGATCCAGAGCTGAGGCCGGTTCATCCAGCAATAATACTTCCGGTTCAATAGCAATGGCACGGGCAATCACCAGTCTTTGCTGTTGACCGCCGGACAGCCCCATTGCTGAGGATTGCAATCGATCCTTTACTTCATCCCACAATGCAGCGCCTTTCAGCGATTTTTCCACGACCTTATCCAGCGTCTGGCGATCGTTCACACCTTGTAAACGCAGGCCATAGGCAACATTTTCATAAATTGTTTTTGGAAATGGATTCGGCTTCTGGAATACCATGCCAACTTTACGACGCAAATCAGATACATTGACTGCCGGCGAGTTCAGTTCTTCGCCATCCAGCAGTAATTGTCCCTGAATATTGACGTTATCAATCAAATCATTCATTCGATTGAAACATCTAAGGAAAGTTGATTTACCGCACCCACTTGGACCAATAAAAGCCGTTACTCTATGACGCGGAATGGTCAGGTTGATATCTTTTAATGCCTGAGCGTCGCCATAAAACAGATTGAAATTTTTAATTTCAATACAGGCAGTTTCATCAGCCATATTCAGTTTCGGGCCACGATTCATTGATTCGATATCAATACCACGCGCCGCGTTTTTTTGTTGATTGACTGCTTCCATTAGTTATCACTCGCTTTAAAGTTTTCACGCAGACGATTACGGATACTAATCGCCGTTAAATTCAACACTACAATTATCAGCAACAACAGAAATGCTGTGGCATATACCAGTGGACGCGCTGCTTCAACATTCGGGCTCTGAAAACCCACGTCGTAAATATGGAAGCCCAGATGCATAAACTGACGATCCAAATGCAGATAAGGCGCAACAGAATCTACCGCTAACGCTGGCGCCAGTTTCACCACACCCACCATCATCAACGGAGCAACCTCACCCGCTGCTCGGGCGACCGCCAGGATTAACCCCGTCATCATAGCCGGAGCCGCCATTGGAATAACTGTACGCCATAAGGTTTCTGCTTTAGTGGCGCCCAAAGCAAGACTGCCTTCACGCATCGCTCGTGGAATACGTGACAGACCTTCTTCGGTTGCCACGATAACCACCGGCACGGTGAGAATAGCCAGGGTTAACGACGCCCACATCAAACCGGGTTGACCAAAGGTTGGGGAAGGTAATTTTGCCTGGAAGAATATCTCATCAATATTGCCACCAAGGAAATAGACAAAGAACCCCAGACCAAATACACCGTATACGATTGACGGAACACCGGCCAGGTTATTGACCGCGATACGAATCGTTCTGGTTATAACCCCCTGTTTTGCATACTCTTTCAGATAAATTGCGGCAATGACACCAAAGGGCGTGACGATCACAGACATAATCAATACCATCATCACGGTGCCAAAAATGGCCGGGAAAATCCCGCCTTCAGTATTGGCTTCGCGTGGCTCGCCGGAAATAAACTTCCACACTTCATGAAAATAGTGCTGCAGTTTTTCGAAACGATTCATGTCGTTCGGCTTCACAACATCGACGATTTTCGCCATCGGAATGACCACTTCATCGCCATTGGACATTTGCATGACCACCTGATCACGTATCAAAGCCTGGCTTAACTCGCTGAGACGGATTTGTAATTTTGCGTATTTTTCATTTTGTACCGCTCTTGCAGCTTCAATCTCAGCATAGGCAGCATTATCTTCAGGTACGTTATCCAGCTCCAGACGCCGCTCATCCAGACGCAAAGATTCAAGTGCCTGATTTATTTTGCCGATTTCGATCTTTTCAATATATTTGATTTCAGCAACCAGGTTATTGCTTCGGTCCAGCCTTTGCTGAAATTCTGGCCAGGCCTGTTCACCATCGGCTACCGTTTCGCCCTGTTGCTGCACGGACAGCAGATAACCATAGAAATGCCCCCATTCACGACGTTCAATAGACAGGATATCTTCCGGGTAGCTGACCTCCCCCATCCAGTCTTTGTTGATCCAGCGAAAATCCAGGCCGAACTGGTCGCGATTACCGATTTTCAGCAGGTAACGCTCAACACTAATCTGACCTTCTTTTAGCTGGTAATCAGAAGGCACTCTTTCGGCAGGGACCACTTCATGATCAACTCTTTCACCGATTAAAACCGTCGGCTCCAAACCAGGCTCGTTATATTCCACTGACATAATATCTGCTGGCCAGAAATGACTCAGGCCACGAACCGCTATCAATAAGACCAGACCAATAACCGCGATCAGACTGATGGAAACCGCACCGGCATTCAGCCAGACCCACGGACTACCACTTTGATACCAGGATTTAAATGTTGAATTAGACATGCTGATCTCTGTTTAAAGGCTGCTATATTTCTTACGCAGACGCTGGCGAACCAACTCTGCAAGGGTGTTAAACACAAAGGTCGCTGAGAACAGTACCAGCGCTGCAAGGAACAGCACACGATAATGGGTACTGTTGACTGCTGCTTCAGGCATTTCTACCGCGATATTGGCTGATAAGGCTCTGAATCCCTCAAAAATATTGAAGTCCATAATTGGCGTATTACCGGTCGCCATCAATACAATCATCGTTTCACCTACCGCACGCCCAAGACCGATCATAACGGCCGAGAAAATCGCCGGACTGGCGGTAAGTAACACCACTTTTGTTAAGGTTTGCCAAGGTGTTGCACCCAAAGCTAGTGATCCGATGGTCAATTGTTTGGGCACACTGAAAATGGCATCTTCGGTAATCGAAAAAATGGTCGGGATAACAGCAAAGCCCATTACCATACCAACGACTAACGAGTTACGCTGGTCATACCCGATACCGGTTGATTCCAGCCAACCTGGCATATCACCATCAAATAACAGTTTTTCCAATGGCAGACTTAATTTCATCGAAACAATACCGACCAAAATAACGACTGGAATTAAAATCGCCGCCTCCCAACCATCTGGAATTCGCTGGCGCAATGATTTAGGTAATTTGGTCCATAGCCAGGCTGTGAGCAACACCATAATGGGAGTGAGGATCAGAATACTAAAAACACCAGGCAGGTTGTTTTCCACCAGCGGGGCCAACCATAAACCTGCCAGAAACCCTAGAATAACGGTTGGTAAAGCTTCCATGATTTCAATGGTCGGTTTCACCAGATTACGCATTCGCGGTGACATGAAGTAGGCGGTAAAAATCGCTCCCATAATGGCCAGCGGTACTGCGACCATCATGGCGTAAAATGCCGCTTTAATGGTGCCGAAGGTTAATGGGGTAAGACTGAGTTTCGGTTCAAAGTCACTGCTGGAAGACGAAGACTGCCAAAGATACTCAGGTTCGCTACGACTTTCATACCAGACTTTTTCCCATAAAGAATGCCAGGAAACTTCAGGGTGTTCATTTTCAATTTCATGAAACTGCGTTTCACCATCCCTTGCAACCGTTATCAGACCATTTGCCCGGGGTGACAGGGCCATTTTGGCATTGGCGTCGGCCAGAATGTTCTCCACCAACAGATTTCTCTCTGCTGTGGTGTGATAAATACCGATATCACCGGTATCATCCAACGCAACAAAGCCTTTACGAGCTTGTTCAGCCAGGATGCTACGGATGGGTGCTGTCTGTTCAGAGAAGCTTCTGACCCGCTCAATGGTGTAATTATTGTCAGCATCACGCACAGGAAACCACTGGTCAATCTGGCCGTCACTGCGTCCTATTAATATTGAAATACCGCCCGTCAGAAATTCTGCTGCCGTAATTTCAACATCCTCAGGTACTGCGCTGACCCGCTGCAGCATTCTGACATCGTCTATATTCTGTACATCGTAATAGGCAATATCACCATCATTGTGAATGACATATAACTCACGCTGATCGATATCTAGCCGAATCATCGACACCGGAGCATTACTATCCAAAGGGATTTCGCGGTTTTCGCTGTCCAATGTAAAGTCGGTTTCATCAAGAAAGTTCACATCCTTGGTAATCCGCGACATAACCAGTCGATTATCAGCAGTGAGTGCCACCAAGGTGGTGAGATCATCATAACTTTGAACCGTCAGCATCTGCAGCGGCTGTCCCTGTGGATCGACTTCGACCAGTTCTTCACCAATGGGATACCGGATCTCTGGTGTAATCAGTCGCTGTGTTCCCTGCGGATAACTGATTTTGTAGGCTTCCTGAAAGACTATCGCCTGACCATTATCCAGCCCATAAGCAAACACACCGGTTGAGGCACTACCTGCTGAGAAACTGCTGATGGAACTTTCAGCTGGAATGGGTAAATCAAAAGTGGCTATTTCATTGCCATTATGCGCATTAAAAAAACGTAAATTAGCTTTTTCATCCAGCGATAACGCCACTTCATTATATTCATCCAGGGTCAGATGAACATTATTGATTGGCTCTTGTTCAAATTGTTGTTCGGTTCGCAGATCTGCGCTATTGAAGAGTGGTATGACCACATATAGCAGATAAAAGAAGATCAGCACGATGGCGACAATCACCATAATGCCACCACCTGTTACAACGACCCGGGCTAATTTATCTTTAAACTCGCGCCAATTTCGCCGACGACGGGCCGTTTTTGAATTTGCAGCAGCTATAACGCTGTTTTCAATAGTTTGCTCAGCCATAATCTGATTTGGTTTCCGTTTAAGAAATACGCACGCAACATGGTGATTGCTTAATTTTAATACTGCTAATCAATCTGCAGGCAAATTGATTAACGCTATTAGATAAAAAAACCCCGCACATCTTGCAATGTGCGGGGTAATTTTAATTTGCAATATTACTTCAGCATTTCCATATATTTTGCTGCAGTTTTAGCTGGCAATGGAACATAACCATCTTTAACAACAACTTCCTGACCCACTTTAGAAAGAATCATTTTCATGAATTCACGGTCAAGTGGTGACATTGGTTTGTTAGGTGCTTTGTTCACATAAACCCACAGGAAACGTGACATTGGATAAGAACCATCAGCAGCATTTTCACCACTTGCTTCAATGAAAGGTTGACCCGCTTCTTTCGCCAACGGAACCAGTTTTACGCCTGATGTTTTGTAACCAATACCGGAATAGCCCAGACCATTGGTTGATTTAGTCACACCTTGAACAACTGAAGCTGAACCTGGTTGCTCATTTACAGTGTTTTTGTAGTCACCTTTGCACAAAGCGTTATCTTTAAAGTAACCGTAAGTACCTGATACTGAGTTACGACCATATAACTGGATTGAACCCAGACCTTCAACACCTAATTGTGACCAGTCAGTGATATCTTCTGGATAACCACACTTACGTGTTGCTGAGAAAGCAGCATCAACTTGAGGGATAGTCATGCCTTCAATTGGGTTGTCTTTGTGCACATAAACAGCCAGAGCATCGATAGCAACAGGGATAGCTGTTGGTTTGTAACCGTATTTGTTTTCAAATTCTTTGATTTCGCTGTCTTTCATCTCACGGCTCATCGGCCCAACGTTTGATGTACCTTCAGTTAACGCAGGAGGCGCAGTTGAAGAACCAGCCGCTTGAATCTGGATGCTGACATTAGGATATTCACGTTTGAACTCTTCTGCCCACAAGGTCATCAAGTTAGCTAATGTGTCAGAACCGACGCTTGATAAGCTACCTGAAACACCGCTTGTTTTTTCATATTCTGGCAGGTTTGGATCGACGTCTGCAAAGCTGGCAGCGGAAAACGTCATTGCCAAAGCGGCGCCGTATAAAGCAAATTTTTTCTTGAACATGAGTCATTAACTCCTTGGGTTAAAAATAAGTTCCAACGCTTACCGCGTTGAGCACCCGAGCAGTATCGCGATTAACTGTGACAAGGATATGAAAGAAATATGACAATACTGTGACATGACCGAAAACAGTAGTCAGTAAGGCTAAATGTCTATTTTATCCATCACATTTTTGGCGGGAAAACAGCATTTAAAACTTGAACCTTCACCAATAGCACTCTGAATCAACAGTTCAGCTTTGTGTCGTTGCAACACATGCTTGACGATGGCCAGCCCAAGTCCTGTACCACCGGTTTCCCTGGCACGACCACTATCAACACGGTAAAAGCGTTCTGTTAAGCGGTCGAGATGATGCTGGGCAATACCTTCACCGGTATCTTTTACCTCAATAACAGCAAACTCACCCTCGATATCCCATCTGACATCGATCTGGGTTTCTGCTGGGGTATATTTGACTGCATTAAAGACCAGATTGGAGATTGCGCTGCGTAGTTCATCAGCATCTGCCATTAGCCATTTTTCACTCAAACAATGCAGGTTGATCTGATGTTGATGAAAATGTTCCAGTCGTTTGGCATCCTCCACCACGCTATGCAATAACTTGCAGATATCCGTAGGTCGGTGTTGCAACGGCTTTTCACCGGTTTCCAGTTGAGATAATGCCAGCAGATCCTTGATCATAAGATGCATTCGTTGGCTTTGTTGCTGCATTACCGGTAAAGCCTGTTGCCAGAGCTCCTGATCACTTTCCGTGGTCAAGGTTTCCAGATACCCCCGTAAAACCGTCAATGGTGTACGCAATTCATGCGATACATTGGCCACAAAATCACGCCGCATACGCTGCAGTTTCTGTGTCTGGGTGATATCTCTGGCGATCAGCAACCTGTCCTTGCTTGCATACCGAACGACTTTGAATTCAAGCTGAATGCGATCATTCATCGGTGAAACGGCTATAACCGATTCCTCGGCGTCACCATCAAGTTCCAGTAATTTTTGGAATGCCGGGTCGCGAACCAGATTATTGACTCTGACGCCATTGTCATGCGGCCAGTTGATTCCCAATAACGTCATGGCTGAGGTATTGGCCCAACTGACTTGACCAAACTCGCCCATTACCACCACCGCATCAGGTAAAGCCGCAGTGGCCGATTGGAAACGTTTTAAATAACCGGTGAGCTTTTTTTTACGACTGCTGTTTTGTGCGCGCATCTGTTCGATCTGCCGACACACGTCATTAATAACCCCTTCGGCTTGCGGAGAACTGTTTTTCTTAGGTTTATCCAGCCATGCCTGCAACTGGTTCCATTTACTCTGCATCCAGAAAATGTAAATAAGTGCAGCGACAAACAGAAAAGCCATCATATGACCAACGACCAGTCCCACAAAACCGGCCAGACTGAGCACGGTCAGTAAACGCCAATAATCCCATTGCATCAGACGATCCTGCTATTCAGCAGAAAAACGGTAACCGACACCGCGAACGGTTTGTACCAGGTTGTCATGACCGCTGGGTTCCAGCGCCTTACGCAGACGACGAATGTGCACATCCACTGTGCGCTCCTCTATATATACGGTATCGCCCCAGACAAAATCCAGCAGCTGGGAGCGGTTATAGGCTCGCTCTGGGTTTTTCATAAAAAAGTGTAGTAAACGGAATTCGGTCGGTCCCAATTCAATGCGTTCACCATTCACCGAGACCCGGTGGCTTTTGGTATCCATAACCAGTTCACCCATCTGCAATTTCTGGGCATCATCATCTTCCATCGGACGACAACGACGTAAAACCGCTTTAATTCGTGCAATTAATTCAGGTGGGGAAAATGGTTTATTAATATAGTCATCAGCACCGACGCTCAGACCTTTCACCATATCTTCACTTTCGCCTTTGGCGGTGAGCATAATCACGGGAATGGATGCTAAAAACTCATTGGCACGCAGACGGCGGATAAACTCGATGCCATCAATTCCAGGTAACATCCAGTCCAGCAAAATCATGTCTGGTTGTTGATTTTTCAACCAATCCAGCCCCGTTTCGCCATCCTTGACTGCTTCGCAGGTAAATCCCGTTTGACGCAGACTGAAATTAATCATGTCACGAATGGCGGCGTCATCTTCAACCAGTAATACTGATATGCTCATATCCGATTTTTTCCTGAACTATTTTTCTAAGAATAAAGCTTAACGGCTAAATATGACAATTTGATAACAACGCTGAAAGCTTTATACAGTCTGGTCTTTGCGCGGTAACATTTTTGAAATAAAACTGGCGGACAGAATCATTAAGGCAGAAATGACCAGACAGGCTGCTAACCCGGAAACCTGATAGACCCAGCCAGATAATAATGTACCAAACAATCTTCCAGCCGCATTAGCCATGTAATAAAAACCGACATCCAGGGAAACCCCAGCCGCATCAGCATATGACACGATAAGATAGGAATGGATTGCAGAATTGATCGCAAAGATAGCGCCATAAATTAATAAGCCGACAGTTAAAGCAGGTATGACAGCCCATTCAAAATATACCGAGGCGGCAATCAATAACGGCAACACAAAGAGGGGTAAGGACCATAGCCAGACATGATAGCCATCAGGAGCATTTTGTCTGGAAAAGCCAGTCAGCTTAGGGGCAAGTGCCTGCACAATACCGTAAGCAATTACCCAAGCCGCCAGCAGACCACCGACATAAATAGGTGACCACTGTAATTGGGCATGCAAAAACACTGGTAAGGCCACCACAAACCAGATATCTCGAGAACCAAACAAAAAGAACCTTGCCAACGACAAATGATTCACCGGTGCACTTTTTGACCAGATATCACTGAATTTTGGTTTATTTTTGGCTTTACCCAGATCGCGTTGCAACATGACGATGCTGAAAATCAACACTACCAGAAGCACAATCGCCATGGCCAGTATCGCGCCACGAAAACCGATCCAGGAAAGCAGGGCCGCACCGACAAAGAAACCAACACCTTTCAGGGCATTTTTGGAGCCGGTAAGGATGGATATCCATTTAAATAAGGTTGATTGGGCGTTATCAGCCACCAGCATTTTGATGCTGGATTTGGCACTCATTTTATTCAAATCTTTGGCAATACCGGAGAGTGCCTGCGCGACCATGACATACGCCACAGTGAGCCACTGCGGATCCACCAGCAGCATTGCCAATGCAATAACCTGTAATAACAAGCCCAGATGCATTGTGACGTTTAACCCTACTCTGGCGGCCAGCCAGCCACCGACCAGGTTTGTCACTATGCCGAAAAATTCATACAGAACAAACAGCATTGCCACTTCAAGCGGGCTGTAGCCCAGTTGATGGAAAAACAATACCACCAGCATGCGTAACGCACCGTCGGAAACGGTAAACGCCCAGTAGCTGAAGGTCACCACCAGATATTGCTGAATCGCAATGGGCAATGCTTTAAGTTTATTCAGCATGTTCAAATCGTCCTGACAAATAAGCTGAAAATAATATGTCAGTTTAATGAAGATTTGATTACAGCATGATGCCTCTAATCATAAAGAAGATGCAGGCTGATAAAGTTGCCGCTGCTGGAACGGTGACCACCCACGCTGTGACGATCTTTTTCACCATATCGCGTTTAACGAACAGGTTTTTCTTTTCTTTTTTGAGGACTTTTTTGGCTTTTTTCAGCGCGGACTCTTCCTCATCAATCAATCGATAAAGCTCGGTAATACGTTGATATTCATCCACGGTTTTGGAGGGTTTTTTCTCCAGTTTTTTCAATTCGCCGCGCAGTGCATTAAGCATCTTTTTATCATCTTTGATTTCGGCTTTTTCGCGATCAATCTGGCGTTCGATTTTATTTGATTCATCCAGCCATTCACGCAGGAACCCAACCCCAAATACCCCACCAATGGCAATATGCGTTGTACTGACCGGCAATCCGAGCTGACTGGCAATGATGACGGTCAAAGCAGCAGCCATAGCGATTGAATAGGCTCGCATCTGATCCAGCTCGGTAATTTCACCACCTACGGTACGAATCAGCCTTGGACCATACAGACCCAAGCCAATGGCAATACCTAAAGCACCCACGGCCATAATCCAAAGCGGAATACCGGCTTTATCGGTGATACCACCTGACATAATGGCGTCATTTATTGCGGCCAGAGGACCGATGGCATTTGCCACGTCATTCGCACCATGAGCAAAACTTAATAAGGCCGCAGCAAAGATTAACGGAATAGTGAATTGTGCATTGACACTGGCACGATCATTTTTCATGTATTGCAGATTACTGGCCAGAGACTTTTTAACGATCCAGAACACCAGCACCCCAATCAGAAAACCAATCAATGCAGCAGCCAAAAAACTGGGGTTGGCTTGCGGAGCTATATCGACAATTGGCAGTCCATTCAGCGTAGTTATGAATTGCCCCCATACCTGCTTAAGCCCTTTGATCACCAGATAAGTGGAAAAAGCCCAGGCCATCACCGAAACATAAATCGGTACCCAACGATAGGAAGCCTGAATTTTGTCGTCGCGAAAAATGATGGTTTTTTTGATAGCCAATAAAAAAGAGGCCGCAATAATGCCTCCCATCAATGGCGAAATAATCCAGGAACTGACAATAGCCCCCATAGTGCCCCAGTCAACAATACCAAAGCCAGCGGCAGCCATACCACCGCCCATTACCCCCCCCACTATTGAGTGAGTAGTTGATACAGGCGCTCCGGCGACGGTTGCCAGATTAAGCCATAAAGCCGCTGCTAATAATGCAGCCATCATGGCCCAGACAAAGGTTTCGGTATCGGTACCAAATTGCTTGATATCAATAATGCCGCCTTTAATAGTCGACACCACTTCGCCACCAGCGATAAAGGCACCGGCTGCCTCAAAAATCATTGCGATCATAATCGCGCCGCCCATAGTCAGCGCCTTGGAGCCGACCGCCGGGCCAACATTATTGGCTACATCGTTGGCACCAATATTCATCGCCATATAACCACCGAACACGGCGGCAATGGCTAGAAACAGGTTATTGGGAACACCACCCGAGGTAGCAAAACTGTATGCAAGAATGCCAGCGAGGAAAAATAGAGCGAAGCCTATTCGGGCTAATTCGGCATGGCTTTTTTTGTAGGCCTGTTTTTCAAGTTTATGAATGGTTTTGATTTCCACAAGACACCTGTGTTTCGCCAAAAAAGAAGGCAATTATTACAGTTTAAAGACAACATGACATCCTGTTGCACTCACCCGTGTAACGTTCGACTGTTAGAATGGTCTGTAACTGCAATGAATCAGTGGCGATAATGTAATGAAACAATTTTTAATCCTGCTCATGCTGCTCAGCAGTTTTTCCGCACAGGCGCGCCCGAGCCTGTTGGAGAAATTTGGTTTCGACAGTGCAGACTCTCCTCCTGAAGTTGATGAAGCCTTTGACTTTGAAGCGATAGTGACTGATCCCGAAACGATATTGGCAGGCTGGCAGATAATGGAAGGAAATTATCTGTATCAGAATAAAATCCGCTTCGAAATAATCGGGGATGACTCTGTACAGTTGGGCGAATTTACTTTGCCCGGCGGGCATATGAAAAATGATGCATATTTTGGTTTATCCGAGGTGTATACCAGCGATGTGCAAATCAAGCTGCCGCTGATACGTACTCAGTCCGAACCGACCCGCATCACATTAACAGCCCATTATCAGGGCTGCTCTGAAACGTTTGGTATCTGTTACCCCCCTACCCGCAAAACCTTCGATCTGGAGTTACCGGCAACAACCACAGTCAGCAAGACTGCAACCACTGAGACACAAACCTCGGCCCCGACCTCACTGCTATCTTCCACACCCCTAAGTCAGCAGGATGAAATTTCACAGCGTCTGCAAAATGACAATCTGTTGCAAATTCTGTTTGGTTTTCTGGGGCTCGGCTTATTACTGGCCTTTACCCCCTGCGTTTTCCCAATGATTCCGATTTTGTCCGGCATTATTGTCGGCCAGGGTGAGCATATTACGACCCGCCGGGCGTTTATTCTGTCACTGATTTATGTACTGGCCATGTCCGTTACCTATACAGTGGCAGGGGTTTTAACCGGCTTACTCGGCGGCAATCTCCAGGCTATGCTGCAAAATCCGTGGGTGATATCAGGCTTTGTTGGCATTTTGCTGTTACTGGCGTTATCGATGTTTGGCTTTTATGAATTGCAGTTGCCACATGCTCTGCAACAACGATTGCATCAACTCAGCCACCGTCAGCAGGGCGGTACATTAGCCGGCGTGGCATTGATGGGGCTGCTATCAGGATTAATTGTCGGGCCCTGCCTGGCTCCACCACTAGCAGGTGCCTTATTATTTATCAGTCAGCACGCAGATCCGGTGCTGGGAGGTGCGGCATTATTTGCAATGAGTATCGGCATGGGAATTCCGTTACTGATTATTGGCACCTCAGCCGGAACCCTGCTGCCCAAAGCCGGACGCTGGATGGAAAATATCAAGGCTTTTTTCGGTGTGATGCTGCTCGCTTTGGCGATATGGATGCTGGATCGCATTCTGCCGGGTTGGGCCATTCTGTTTATGAGTGGCGCCCTGCTGGTGATGACCGCAGTGTATCTGGGTGCCCTGAACAATCTACCGATTGAAGCAACTGGCTGGCAAAAATTCTGGAAAGGTCTGGGACTTTTATCACTTATCACGGGTGCATTAATGCTCATCGGCAGTGCCAGCGGCGGACAATCCATTTTGCAGCCTTTGCATAAATTAAGCCTTTCGCCCGGCACAACAGCCCCTCAACCCGCTCTGCAATTTACCTATGTCAACTCACTGGAAGAACTGCAGTCTCAGCTGCAGCAAAGTAATAAGCCGGTGATGCTCGATTTTTATGCCGACTGGTGTACCGATTGCAAAAACATGGAACAAACGACTTTCCGTGATGCCGAGGTCATCAGCACGTTGCAGAATTTTACTTTGCTGAAAGTGGATCTCACAGACAATACTGATGCGCATCAAACCTTGTTAAAATCATTGCGGGTATTTGGTCCACCCAGCATGTTGTTTTTTGACGAAAATGCAGAAGAATCGGCTGAACATCGTCTGGTCGGGCACGTCTCAGCCGCCCAGTTGAACGCTCATCTGGCGGATTTCCAGGCCAGATAATTAAAACTGCAAGAACTTCTCTATTTCGACGAAATTAGCGACAAAAAGCCGGATTTTTAGTTAAAAAGCTGGACAATAAAGCGTTAGCTGGTGCAAAATCTCGGCTTATATTTCCAGTGTTGGTGTGTTGTTATTATGGCGAAATTTCTAGTATTGCATGGCCCCAATCTGAATTTGTTGGGTCAGCGCGAGCCTGAAATTTATGGTGCCACCACGTTAGACGATATCAATACCCGCCTGGCTGAGTTAGCTCAGGCTGATGGCCATCAACTTGATTCACTGCAAAGCAATGCCGAACATGAATTGGTCTCGGCTATACAATCAGCACGTCAGCAATATGATTTTATTTTAATTAATCCCGCAGCTTTTACTCACACCAGCGTAGCCATTCGTGATGCATTAGCTGCGGTCGCAATACCTTTTATAGAAATACATCTTTCCAATGTGCATCGTCGTGAAGCATTCCGGCAACAGTCCTACTTTTCAGATTTGGCTGTTGGCGTGATTTGCGGTCTCGGTGCTCAGGGATATGAATTGGCATTACAAGCTGCCACTAAACAACTCAACCCTTAAGGCTAAATCATGGATATTCGTAAAATAAAAAAATTGATTGATTTGATTCAGGAATCGGATGTTGCTGAAATCGAAATTTCTGAAGGTGAAGAATCTGTTCGTATCAGCCGCGCCAGTTCCGCTTATCCACAACAACAATATTTTGCTGCACCACAACCCGCACCTGCTGCACAGAGCACACCGTCATTTGCCAGTGATGCGGCAAACACCGCGACGGCAGCAGCGGCAACAAAATCCTCTAACGAAGCCAATGCTGTGCGCTCGCCCATGGTTGGTACCTTTTACGGTTCACCCTCACCCGATGCGGCGGCTTTCGTGGAAGTAGGTCAGCAGGTATCCGCCGGTGATGTGATTTGCATCATCGAAGCGATGAAAATGTTCAATCAGATTGAAGCGGATCGTAGCGGTATTGTTAAAGCCATCCTGGTTGAAGATGGTCACCCGGTTGAGTATGACGAACCATTAATCGTTATCGAATAATTTTGCTGACAGCTTCGGCTGTTATGGCAAACCAAAAACTGCGGATAAAACAACATGATTGATAAAATTGTCATCGCTAATCGTGGCGAGATTGCTTTGCGTATTCTCAGAGCATGCTGGGAATTAGGCATTAAAACGGTTGCTGTTCACTCTGATGTGGATCGTGATTTGAAACATGTATTACTGGCTGATGAAAGTGTCTGCATTGGTCCAGCGGCATCGAACCTCAGCTACCTGAATGTCCCCGCGTTGATCAGTGCCGCCGAGATTACCGATGCAACGGCTATCCATCCCGGATATGGCTTCCTGTCTGAAAATGCAGACTTTGCTGAGCGTGTTGAACAAAGCGGCTTTATTTTTATCGGTCCGCGTTCTGAAACAATTCGGATGATGGGTGACAAGGTTGAAGCCATCAAAGCGATGAAAGCGGCCGGGGTTCCGTGTGTTCCCGGTTCAGACGGCCCGCTGGGTAACGATGATCAGACCAATCTGCGTCTGGCAAGAGAAATTGGTTATCCGATTATCATCAAAGCCGCCGGCGGCGGTGGTGGACGTGGTATGCGTGAAGTGCATAGTGAAGCGCATCTGCTCAATGCTATTTCCCTGACCAAGAGTGAAGCAAAATCTGCCTTCAGTAATGATATGGTTTACATGGAAAAATTCCTGGAAAACCCACGTCATATCGAGTTTCAGGTGCTGGCCGATGAGCATGGCAATGCAGTGCATTTAGGTGAACGGGACTGCTCAATGCAGCGTCGTCATCAGAAAGTCGTCGAAGAAGCACCGGCTCCGGGTATTACCCCTGAAATGCGTGCTCGCATGGGTAAAGTCTGTGCCGATGCCTGTGTCCGCATTGGCTATCGCGGTGCGGGTACCTTTGAATTTCTTTATCAGGACGGTGAGTTCTATTTCATCGAGATGAACACCCGCATTCAGGTAGAGCATCCGGTCACTGAACGGGTCACCGGTATTGATCTGGTTGCCGAACAGATTCGTATTGCTTCTGGCATGCCATTATCATTCAGCCAGGAAGACATCATTATCCGTGGTCATGCCATTGAATGCCGAATTAACGCTGAAGATCCACGTACTTTTATGCCAAGTCCTGGTCTGGTCACCCATTATCATGCTCCGGGCGGTGCGGGTATTCGTATGGATTCACATCTGTACAGTGGCTATAAGGTTCCACCTAATTATGACTCGTTAATAGGCAAACTCATTGCCTATGGTAATACCCGTGAATCAGCCATTGCGCGGATGCGTACTGCATTGAAAGAAATTGGTATTGAAGGCATTAAAACTAACGTTGAACTACAACGTGACATTATGGATGACACGCATTTCCAGACCGGTGGCACCAATATCCACTACCTTGAAAAGAAACTCGGACTTTAAGTCCGTTCGTTATGGCCTGGATCCAACTTATTTTTACCAGCTCACCGAAGCAGGCAGAGTCATTATCTGATGCTCTGTCTGAATGCGGAGCAGCCGCTGTTACCTTTCAGGATAACGCTGATCAACCTATCTATGAACCAGCTATTGGTGAAACCCCTTTATGGTCTGCGACGTCGGTCATCGCCCTGTTTGATGCCGAGACAGACACAGAATCACTGCTGACTGCCCTTCGCTCCCAGATTGGCGAGTTGCCTGACCATCGTATTGAAGCCGTGGAGGATAAAGACTGGGAACGCGAATGGATGGAAAATTTCAAACCCATCTGTTTCGGTGAGAAATTATGGATCGTGCCCAGCTGGCATGAACCGCCACAGCCCAACGCCGTCAATATTCTGCTGGATCCGGGACTGGCCTTCGGTACGGGAACGCATCCGACAACGGCTTTATGTCTGCAATGGCTGGATAAAGCCGATTTAACCGGTAAAACCGTAATTGATTATGGTTGTGGCAGTGGCATCCTGGCGATAGCCGCCGCCTTGTTAGGCGCCAATAAAGTGATTGGTGTAGACACTGATCCACAGGCATTGGAAGCAACTCAAGCCAACGCACAACGTAATGGTGTGATCATCGAGACCTACCTGCCACAGCATTGCCCAACGGTTGAATGTGATTTACTGCTAGCGAATATTCTGGCGGGTCCTTTAATGGAACTGATGCCACGCTTTGTAGAATTAACCCGACCTGACACACAACTGGTGTTATCGGGGATTCTGGATGTGCAGGCGGAAACCGTTAGCCAGCATTACCAGACCGAGTTTAAGATGGATAACGCGGTTGTGCTGGAAGAATGGGTGCGTTTGAGTGGAGTTCGTCATGGCTGATAAAGCGCTATCTATCGGTCCTTATACCCTGCCAAATAATCTGTTTCTGGCACCGATGGCCGGGGTCACTGATCGTCCTTTTCGCCAATTGTGTCGAAAACTCGGTGCCGGAATGGCGGTTTCAGAAATGATCACTGCCAATAAAGCGTTATGGGCCAGTAAAAAATCACTATTACGTGCCAACCATGAAGGTGAACCAGAGCCACGCAGCGTACAGATTGCCGGCGCCGATCCACAGATGATGGCTGAAGCTGCACGCCATAATGTGGCGGAAGGCGCCCATATTATTGATATCAATATGGGTTGCCCGGCGAAAAAAGTCTGTAATGTGATGGCCGGTTCAGCATTGCTGCAACATGAAAAGCTGGTCGGCGAGATTCTGAAAGCCGTAGTGAATGCCGTTGATGTTCCGGTGACATTAAAAATCCGTACCGGCTGGGATCGTGATAATCGTAATGGCGTCAGGATTGCCCGAATTGCCGAAGATGCTGGAATTAAGGCTCTGGCAGTACATGGCCGAACCCGTGCCGATGCCTATAAAGGTGATGCCGAATACGACACCATTGCTGAAATCAAATCCCGTATCGCCATTCCTGTCATTGCCAATGGTGATATCGAAACGCCAGAAAAAGCCTTGTTGGTTTTACAGCAAACCGGTGCTGATGGTTTGATGATTGGTCGGGCTGCCCAAGGCAACCCTTGGATATTCCAGCAGATAAATCATTTTCTGCAAACCGGTGAGAATTTGGCAGAACCCTCTGTAACAGAAGTGCAACAAATCTTGATTTGTCACCTCAACACGCTGTACGATTTCTATGGTGAATATTCCGGTGTGCGCATGGCACGCAAGCACATTGCTTGGTACAGCAAAGGGTTACGTAATGGCAATGCCTTTCGCCAACAAATGAATACACTGGAGAAAGCTGAACAACAGCTGGCTTTTACAGATGCATTTTTTGCGCAACTCGCTGACAAGGATTCACTGGCCGCATGAATAAAGCATTGAACGACGAATTTGCTGACTGTATTGATCTGGGCGTAACCGCGGAACAACAACACGCGCCCTTAAATCAATGTGTCACCAATGCACTGAAAACCTACTTTGAACAACTGGACGGCCACTCCCCTGCTAATTTATATGAAATGCTGATGACCGAGGTTGAAGTACCTCTGTTACAAGCCGCCTTGGCCCATACCCAAGGCAATCAAAGTCGCGCTGCTGAAATTCTGGGCATTAACCGCGGCACGCTACGAAAAAAACTCAAGCAATACGGCTTGTAAACAAGCCTGAATCCCAATCTGGAATCCTGATGAACTCGATTAAACGCGCACTGTTGAGTGTTTCTGACAAAACCGGCATTGTTGAATTTGCCAAACAACTGCAAGATCTGAACGTTGAACTACTCTCCACCGGCGGTACAGCTAAATTACTTAGCGAAGCCGGCCTGAACGTCAAAGAAGTCTCCGAACACACCGGTTTTCCGGAAATGATGGATGGCCGCATTAAAACCCTGCATCCGAAAATTCATGGTGGCCTGCTGGGTCGTCGGGGCAAGGATGACGACATCATGCAGCAACATGACATCGCTCCAATTGATTTGGTAGTCGTAAACTTATATCCGTTTGAAGCCACCGTGGCGCGTGAAGACTGCCCGCTGGAAGACGCTATAGAAAATATTGATATTGGCGGCCCGACCATGTTGCGTGCAGCAGCAAAAAATCATGCTGATGTGACGGTTGTTGTAGATCCGGCTGATTACTCGCGAGTCATTGAACAGATTCAATCGCAGGGTGGAACGGATGATCACACCCGTTTTGATCTGGCACTGAAAACCTTTGAACATACAGCACACTACGATGGTGCGATTGCCAATTATCTTGGCACTATTCAGGCTGATAAAAGCAAAGCCGCATTCCCGCGTACATTTAACAGTCAGTTCCAGCTCAAACAAGCGATGCGTTATGGGGAAAACCCACATCAAAAAGCTGCTTTTTATGTGGAGAAGCAGGCTGAAACCGGTTCAATCGGTGCCTCTACCCAGTTACAGGGCAAGGAATTGTCCTATAACAACATCGCCGATACTGATGCCGCGCTGGAATGTGTCAAAGTCTTTAACGACAAACCGGCGTGTGTCATTGTTAAGCATGCCAATCCCTGTGGTGTCGCCACAGCAGATGATTTGCTGACAGCCTATGATCTGGCCTATCAAACCGATCCGACTTCGGCATTTGGCGGCATTATCGCCTTTAACCGTGAACTGGATGGAAAAACGGCACAAGCCATTATTGATCGTCAGTTTGTTGAAGTGATTATCGCACCTAAAATCAGTGATGCCGCCAAAGCCGTTGTCGCTGGCAAAGCCAATGTGCGTTTGCTGTGCAGTGGTGATTTCCCGACGACTCCTGCCACTGATTTTGATTTCAAACGTGTGACAGGTGGGTTACTGGTGCAGGATCGTGATATCCAGATTGTCAGCGAGGCTGAATTAAAAGTTGTCACTAAACTGCAGCCTACCCAAGAACAACTGGCTGATCTGCTATTTGCGTGGCGTGTAGCCAAATTTGTGAAATCCAATGCGATTGTCTATGCCAAAAATCAGCAGACGGTTGGAATTGGCGCCGGCCAGATGAGCCGTGTGGTTAGCAGTCGCATTGCTGGAATTAAAGCCAATGATGCAGGCTTGACTGTTCCGGGCGCAGTAATGGCATCCGATGCCTTCTTCCCGTTCCGTGATGGTCTTGATGCGGCTGCCGAAGTAGGTATCAGTGCGGTAATCCAACCGGGTGGTTCGATGCGCGATGACGAAGTCATTGCTGCAGCGGATGAGCATGGTATTGCAATGGTCTTTACCGGCATGCGGCATTTCCGCCACTAAGTTTGAGTGACTTGTGGATCGCGCCCAGGCTCTACGTGTATTTCAGGCACATAACCGCGCCCGAATCAGCCGTTTAATAGAGCTGGCACCACACAAACAGGCGATGTTCTATCGCCTGTTGCCATTATTATTTCATATCAACCATAAACTGCTGCCGGGGTTTGTCAGTGATGACTGTCCGGCTGGCATTATGGATTACCAACCTGATAGCGAAGCGCTCAACAGTGCTATCAATCTGAATCGAAATTTCAGTCATCGCCGCAAAGCATTAAGACGTTATGCATTACGCGGTATCTACTTGCTTAATCCTGCAGGACAAATCCGCTATCCAGACCCTGCCAGCTTTGATCTATGGCTGGTGCATCATGCCACCTTAAAACCTGATCAACTGGCTATTTTGCAAAACAAAGTTGAAGGTATTGTTCAGTGGGCGGCAACGCTGGGCATTGAGTTGCGATTTCGATTACTGGATGAAACACAGTGCCAAAACGAGACTATTTCAAGTGCCGAAAGAGAAGCATTTTATTTACAGGGTCTGTGTATTGCCGGCAGCGCCCCGCTTTGGTGGTTAATTACCAGCGAAGAACATCAGACATATTTGCAAATTGCTGAAAGGTTATTGTCGCAAAGAGGCTTAACCCAAATCAGTTTGCTGAATTTTGGTTTTGATCGCTCCCCCCATCCTGAGCACCTGTTTAATCAGGCCTGCCAGATGTTTAGCAAAGCTATTGATGGTGATGTAACAGCATTTCTGGATTTAATCTTTATACAGTCTCAATTGAAATTATTTCCTGGGATTGTGCATTTGTCTGACCGCTATAAAGAAAAGGTCGAGCATGGCGAAACCGATAGTCTGCAAGTAGAACCTGCCAGTCTCAAACTGACCGAAATAGAAAGAAACGCAGCGAATGATGTGCAACAACTAGCAAGGCAGGCTTATTATGTTTTGTGTGGAGAACGCTTATCCCAACAGGTAAAACATCCCCAGTTTGCCTGGCGCCGCCATAGCCTGCAAAGCATTTATAAAGACTGGAACTGGTCGGCAGAAACCTTAAAAAAAGAAGATAGCCGTTCAACCTGGGATTATCCCCAACGTCATCAATGGTGGTCGAGTCTTAGCCCAAAACTAAATGGATTCGCATCAGATCTGCAGCAGTTTGCCAGGCAGCATCCGGGCAGCGATGCGAGTCAGCTCAAGGTGCTGGAAAAAGCACTCGCGCTATCGCTGGATACTACCGAGTCAATTATTGAACAATTACCAGTTGCGCTACAAATGACAGATGGGCCGGAGCAACTTTACCTTTACCGGTTCACTGATCAAATGGAATGGAAACTCAGCTCAATACCGCTTAATGACGCGAAACAGGTTGGCCTGAAACAGCATAAATCGCTGACATATCTTCTGGTGTGGGCCGTTCGCAATCATATTCTGACCACACGTAGCTGGTTAAGAGTGGCAGATCAAAAGCAGCAGATAAACATTAATCTGGTACTTGAACTGACCCAAAACTTGTTGAAATCATCATTACCGTTGCATCAGAGCGTCGAGAGTAAGGAAGTATTTCTGCAACCGGCTAAAGCGGAGCGTTTAATGCTGTTTGCCAATCTGCAAACGACTGGTAATGATATCCAGCAAAGTGGTCCGATACAGATGGCCAGTCTGAACAATGATCCCTTAAGTTATACTTCAAACAGACAGAATCTTGTCAGCAGTCTGGATCTGTTGCTCTATACCAGTTGGGGACAATGGCATCATTACCGTTTTGATGGCAATAATGCGGTCACTGAAGCCCTAAGCCAGGTACTTAAATGGCAGCCAACCGCACAACTGAGCAGCCATATTTCATGCTGGTGCGCCACCGGCTTTTTTGGTCAGGCGATTAATACCCGTTTGCAGCAATTGTTTGACGCCGTATTGACCCATTATCAATATCATCCAAGGCAAGGTCGTTATCTGATGCTGCTGGGAGACCATCTATCTCAGCTGCAATGGCAAGATGATCAACTGCAAATAAAACAGTTTGCAGCAGAAAAAGACCTCAAGCATGCTCTCGCAGAGGAACAAAAACATTACCTGCCGACCCGCGTCGATAGCTATCTGGATAGTGACAATCTGCTTAATTCGATGCTGCTATATCAACAACCGCAGACAGTAAGTTTGTTTGCCTATCGCCTGACAGATACCACAGAGATCTATGTTATTGATGAACTCGGACGTCTGCAGCAATTTGCCTATCCATCATTAACGGAAGCGCAGATCCTTGCCCAGTTGAAACTGTTTATTAGTAATAGCGTGGGTGATGCGGTAGTGCAATGCGATTGTTATCAACTTTTAAGACAGCAACAGCGTTGGCAAATAAATCCGATCCAACCCTCCAGACCAGAGTCAGCCACGTTCTCGGTTATTTGGCAGATTACCGGTGCTCAACTGGCATTAAGCCTGAAGTCACAAACCGTTAAAACCGATCTCGGTGATCCGCAGCTCATTCCGCTTCTGGCTGAATTATTTCAACACAATACGGGTCATAAACCTGCGATTTATTTCATTGATAAATTACAGTTTGTGCCTAAGGCACCTTATTCGAGTCTGTTTTTCCTGAACCGCAAATACGAATTAGAGCAGCAGTTTAATCAGGTAAAGCTTTAGATTTCGCCGCAGCTCTTTTATGATGTGGAACCTGACTCATTACAAAGAATACGTATGATTAAAGTAGGAATTGTTGGTGGCACGGGATATACCGGTGTTGAACTGCTTCGTTTATTAGCCATTCATCCTGAGGTCTCTCTGGAGATCATCACTTCACGCAGCGAAGCTGGTATGCCGGTGAGTGATTTGTATCCTAACCTTCGCGGCCATGTTGATTTGTGCTTTACCGTTCCTGATGACGATGCATTAGCGGCCTGTGATGTGGTTTTCTTTGCCACCCCTCATACCGTTGCTATGGCAAGTGTGCCATCGTTAATCGATCGTGGCGTTAGAGTGATTGATTTATCAGCTGACTTTCGACTGAAGAATATCCCGTTGTGGGAGAAATGGTATAACACTCCCCATACCTGCCCACATTTAGCAGAACTGGCCGTCTATGGATTGCCAGAGCTCAATCGTGAAGCCATTCGCGAAGCACAGTTAGTGGCTGTTGCCGGGTGTTATCCGACTGCTGTGCAGTTAGGCTATATGCCTTTGCTGGAAGCTGGGCTGATTGATCCACTACATTTGATTGCTGATGCGAAATCAGGTGTCAGCGGCGCCGGACGCAAAGCCAGCTTTGGCACTATGCTGACTGAAGCCAGCGAGAATATGAAGGCCTATGCCGTTGCCGGTCATCGTCATTTACCTGAAATCCGTCAGGGTCTGAATCAGATGCATGGCACCGAAGTAGGTCTGACGTTTGTACCTCATCTCACACCGATGATTCGTGGTATCCATGCCACTTTGTATAGCCAGCTACTCAAATCAACTGATCTACAAAGCTTATTTGAGCAACGTTTTGCTGATGAACCCTTTGTTGATGTAATGCCCGCAGGTTCTCATCCTGAAACCAGGAGTGTACGTGGTGCCAATATTTGCAGAATAGCCGTACATCAACCTGAAAATGCTGATACTGTTGTGGTGTTATCAGTTATTGATAATCTGGTTAAAGGCGCATCAGGACAGGCGATACAAAATATGAATATCATGTTCGGTCTTGATGAGCGTCTTGGCATTAACCACATAGCAACCCTACCCTGATGAGCTCACCTCTCGATAGTTACGTTATAAAACCAAAGCGCCCGCTGCGCTTTGTTGTCTGGTTAATAATAGCTATCGTTATCAGTGGACTTCTCCAGTGGTACTGGTTTAATCGTGACAGCGGCAATACAGCCCAGCTGATCGAGCAAAATCAGCAAATGACGGAACAGATTGCTGCAATGAAAACCGAGCTGATACAACAGTCGGAGCTGCTGCAAAACCAGGAACAAGTTCAGGCCATGCATCAGGCAACAGCCCAGCAATTACAGAATCGATTGCAACAACTGCAAAAGAAAGTAATTGAGCTAAATAAAGAATTACTTTTTTATCAAAATATTACCCAGGGTAACAGTACCAGTGAACTGCAAATCCGCGATTTGCAGTTACGGCCAGAAACCGAGAACTCAGATCAAGTTCGCTATCGGTTGGTCATTACTCAGGGTAAAAATATCAGCGAACCGATTACCGGTGAGGTGATTATCCGATTGCAAAATACTGAAGGTGAAGGCGACGAGGCCAAAGCGATCGATCTCAACATCACCGAGCATCCTCTTAATCTCCGTCATGTTCAGGTTATTGAGGGTGTCTTCAATCTTGGTGAATTATCAGATCCTGAACAAATCAGCGTCAGTTTGCGCCAGAAAGACAAAATACTAATTTCACGCAGCTTTGATTGGCAAACAGAAACACCCGTCGGGCAATGAGGTAATTCATGTTCAGCAGCAAAAAAAATAAACGGCGTAAGGCCGCCCGTATTGACACATTAATTGGTGAGAACACCCATTTTAAAGGCGATATTCACTTTAGGGGTGGTTTACGAATAGATGGTGTAATCACTGGTAATATTACTGCTGATGAAGGTGAGCCCGCATTATTAACGCTGAGTGAAAAAGGCCGCATAGAAGGCGAAGTCCGGGTGCCATTTCAAATTATCAATGGTGATGTCAAAGGCAATTTATATGCAGTTGAACATATTGAACTCGCCAATAAAGCACGTATCAATGGCAATGTTTTTTATAAGTTGCTGGAAATGGCAGTTGGCAGTGAAGTCAACGGAAAATTAATTCATGTCGGCGAAGCGGAAGAAACCGACTTGAGCCTTGAACATTCCCAAACCGATCCCAATTTAAACCTTGAACAACAGACCTAGGGGCTGTTGATCTTTCAGAGCCGCTTCTGTTTTGACTGAAAAATGGCCTCAATAATTGGTAGCGCTTAAAGATAAAGAGACCATAATACTTGACTATTTTAGTCAGAATTGGATAATAAATGAACAATCTTAGATATCAACGGAGTAAATCATGACGAGCGAAATGCCAAGTCCAGTTCTATTCACCGATTCGGCTGCGTCAAAAGTCAGCGAACTCATTGCCGAAGAAGGTAATGATCAATTAAAACTGCGCGTATTTATCACTGGCGGTGGTTGCTCCGGGTTTCAATATGGTTTTACATTTGAAGAAGAAGTCAGTGAAGGTGATACCGAAATCGAAAAATCCGGTGTCACTTTATTGATTGATCCTGCGAGTTACCAATATCTGGTAGGTGCCGAAATTGACTATACTGATGGAGTGGAGGGCTCACAATTTGTGATCCGTAATCCTAACGCTACGACAACATGTGGCTGTGGTTCTTCTTTCTCTCCATAACCGTCCCTGAACATAATTGAATCAAAACCACTATACCGCCATGCGGTGTAGTGGTTTTTTTATGTCCATTGATTTTATTTTCTAATCGCAGACAAACTGATATAAAGTTTATTTAAGGAAATCCACCTGCATGCTCTCCAAATGGCAATGGTTACTCACACAACTCACTCGCACATTATGGGTTCGTGCTTCTTTTTTTGCGTTGCTCGCAGTGGTGACAGCTCTGATTGCCATTCCAGCTCAGCAAATGATCGACAACCCATTTCCGTTTAGCGTCGGTTCAGATTCCGTCGGGCAGATTTTAGATATCCTGGCATCAAGCATGTTAGCGGTAACCACATTTTCATTAAGTGTGATGGTGTCGGCCTATACTGCAGCAAGTAGTAACGTAACACCTCGTGCCACCAAACTAGTAGAACAAGACACCACTACTCAGAATGTTTTAGCCACATTTATTGGTTCTTTTTTATATAGTCTGGTCGGCATTATTGCTTTGAGCACCGATCAATATGGTGAAAATGGTCGCCTGATTTTGTTTATTGTGACCATCGGTGTGATTATTTTGATTGTCATTACCATTCTGCGCTGGATTGAACATCTTTCTCAACTTGGTCGCGTGGGAGAAACCACCGAGCGGGTCGAAAATGCAGCCGCCAATACCATTACTCAGCGTATTCAACATCCCACTTTTCGCGCAAAAAGGCTCTTTGAGAAAAATGATATTCCTGACAATGCCAACGCTATTTATGCCAAAAGCATTGGCTATGTCCGGCATATTGATGTTGGTGCATTAAATGATTACGCCAAACAATATGAGGCTGAAATCGGTGTACTGGCATTACCAGGTGAATTTGTACACCCAGCCAAGCCTATTGGGTGGATAAATACCGAGACCAGTGATGAAATGATTACTAAAATCTGTTCTGCTGTGACATTAGGTAATGAACGTTCATTTGACCAGGATCCCCGCTTTGGTTTGTCAGTTTTAGCCGAAATAGCCTCGCGGGCACTTTCCCCTGCCGTAAATGATCCCGGCACCGCTATTGATGTTATCAATCGTGGATTTCGACTTCTTGTTCCCTGGAAAGGCTATAAATTTGCTGATAGCGATGAGCAGATAATCTATCGCCATGTTCGGGTGCCAGAATTGGAATTGGGTGATCTGCTGGATGATATTTTTATGCCAATCGAACGTGATGGTACCAACATGATAGAGGTGCAACTTCGCTTGCAGCAAGCACTTGCGGCCTTACATAAAATCTCGGCAGAAGTCTTTGGAGAAGAAGTATCCCGTCATTTACAGCTGATGAAACAGCGGACAGATCAATCTTCATTGGTGGAAGCGGATAAACAGCGTTTAAAACCAATTTACGATCAATTAATCTCATCCGAACCAATTATTCAGGACACCTTACTGTAAAAATTTTCTGACGTTAACTTTACCTTAACTTAACGCATGTATATTATGAATGAACGTTCATTCATAATAAGTCAACTATGTCTCCAGCCAAAAGCACTGCCGATAAACGTGAAGCTATTTTCTGTGCCACCTTAAAGTTGCTCTCCAACTACGGTTTTCATGGTTTTTCGATTAAACAACTTGCCGAAGAGGCTGGTGTTGCCACTGGCACCATTTATCTTTATTTCAAAGATCGGGATGAACTGATCCGTGAGCTCAATACCCACATAATTGATGACTTTATCAAAGCAACACTGGAGGGCCATGATCAGCAGCAACCACTCAAACAACAATATCGACGAATGTGCTGCAATCTCTGGCGCTTTTGCATCGAAAATCCCTGCATAACGCACAGCAAAGCACAATTTGATCATCTGCCCCCGGATATTTTACGTAGCCAGCGTAGTCATGCCTGGGATGCGCTTCAACCGCTTAAGGATTTGTTTGAAAAAGGACGGGCAACACAACAAATTAAAAACTTATCCGACGATATTCTGATCAGTCTGAGTTTTGAACCTTATCTGTTTCTCGCCCGCCAACATTTAATCGACGTTATCAAAGTCGATAACGATGCCCTGACTAATATTATTGATGCAAGCTGGGATGCAATCGCCTGCTCGCCTTCACAGAATGACGATACTGACGGACAAGACAATCAGGAGTAGTAAATGCCACGCCATTTTTTATCTGTTAAAAAATTGATGTTGATAAGTTTATTGACGCTCAATATGGCAGCATGCCAATCCTCCGACTCTCAAGATGCCCAGCAAAATACACAGCAAGCTGCTCCGAAAGTGGATGTGGTGAACCTGATTCCACAAACGGTCACGATCAAAACAGAATTACCGGCAAGAACGGTAGCTTTCCGCCAGGCTGAAGTCAGACCCCAGGTAAATGGCATTATTCAAAACCGACTGTTTGAAGAAGGCGCTGACGTTAAAGCCGGTCAACAGTTGTATCAAATCGATGAAGCACCTTTTCAAGCGGCTTTACAAATGGCTAAAGCAGAACTGGCCCGGGCCCGGGCCAATATTCAATCAACTAAAGCCCGTGCAGAACGATTTAAAGGGCTGATTGATAACAAAGCCATCAGTCAGCAAGATTATGATGATGCCCAGGCAGCGTATTTACAGGCACAGGCAGAAGTTTCCGTGGCGCAGGCGAATATTCAAACTGCTGAAATAAATTTACGGTATACCAAGGTAAATGCCCCTATAGATGGTCGCACTGGACGGTCGAATATTACCGAAGGTGCCCTGGTCACAGCACAACAGGAATCACCTTTAACCACCATAACGCAGACCGACCCGATTTATGTCGATATATCGCAGGCATCAAAAGAGGTGCTTCGTTTACGCAGGCAATTACTCTCCGGGAGAATTTCAGAAGAAGATACCGTGCAAGTTAAATTAACGCTGGAAGATGGCTCAACCTATCAACATCAAGGTGAACTGCAATTCTCTGAAGTTAATGTCAATGAAGATACTGGCAGTCTGGTGATGAGGGCTAAATTCCCCAATCCGGATGGCTTGCTGTTACCAGGCATGTATGTCAAAACTGAAATCAATGAAGGAACCATGCCTGACGCCATTTTGGTTCCCCACAAAGCCGTGATGTTTTCTCGCGAGGGAACCGCAAGCGTAATGTTGGTAAACGATGAAAATATTGTTGAACAACGGCCAATAGAAGTCAGACAGTCCATTGATCATAACTGGCTGGTCTCTGACGGGCTCTCCGGTGGAGAAAAAGTAGTTGTGGAAGGTTTGCAAAAAATTGCCGTCGATTCTGCCGTGGAGATTGAGATTGAAACTGAAACCTCCCTCCAGCAGGCTCAGGAGTAATCATGGCACGTTTTTTTATTGATCATCCGATATTTGCATGGGTTATTGCGATATTAATCATGCTGGCTGGCTTGCTGTCGATTTTTCAGCTGCCGATAGCACAATATCCCGGTATAGCTCCAACAGCGATTGAAATCCGTACCGCCTACCCTGGCGCCTCAGCCAAAGTAGTAGAAGATTCAGTAATTCAGGTAATCGAGCAAAACCTGACCGGACTGGATGATCTGCAATATATCAGCTCCACCAGTGACTCCAGTGGTGTTGGCCAGATTACGGTCACTTTCCAGGCAGATACTGATCCGGATATTGCTCAGGTTCAAGTGCAAAACAAACTGCAGGCAGCCATGCCTTTATTGCCTCAGGATGTTCAGCAGCAAGGGATTCGGATCACTAAATCCAGTACCGGTTTTTTGATGGTATTGGGCTTTGTTTCCAATAATGGAAAAATGGATCGCTATGATATTGCCGACTATGTGGCGGCTAATATTCAGGACCCTGTCAGCCGGGTAAATGGGGTTGGGCAAATTAATTTGTTCGGGTCGCAATATGCGATGCGGATCTGGCTAAATGCCAACAATCTGGCCAACTATAAATTAACCACCGAAGATGTCGTTAACGCGATTCGCGAGCAGAACGTCCAGATTGCAGCGGGTGAGATTGGTGGAACACCAGCTGTTGAAGGACAGCAGATTGCCGCCAGCATAGTGGTTGAAACCCGGATGGAGACGGTTAGTGAATTTGAAAATATCCTGCTACGTGTCAACCAGGATGGATCGGAAATCCGCATTAAAGACGTAGCCAATGTGTCACTGGGTGGTGAAAACTTTCAATTTGAAACCGAATACAACAAACAGTCAGCTGCCGGTCTGGGCATCACACTAGCGTCGGGTGCAAATGCGCTGGAAACCGCTCAAATGATCCGTGACCGAATATCCGAACTTGAACCGTTTTTCCCTGAAGGCCTGGAAGTCACATACCCTTATGACACCACTCCTTTTGTCAAAATATCCATTGAAGGGGTAGTCAAGACTCTGGTTGAAGCCATGATTCTGGTATTCCTGGTGATGTATCTGTTCTTACAGAATTTTCGTGCCACGCTGATCCCGGCGGTTGCCGTTCCAGTGGTTATTTTGGGAACGTTTGGCATCCTTTTCGCGTTTGGCTTTTCCATTAATATGCTGACCATGTTTGCCATGGTGCTGGCCATCGGGCTGTTGGTCGATGATGCCATCGTGGTGGTGGAAAACGTCGAACGTGTTATTCATGAAGATGGTTTATCACCCAAAGAAGCCACGCGTAAGTCGATGGATCAGATTACCGGAGCTTTGGTCGGTATTGTGTTAACGGTTTCTGCCGTGTTTATTCCAATGGCTTTTTTCCCGGGCTCAACCGGGGTCATTTATCGGCAATTTTCCATTACCGTTGTTGCGGCAATGGCTTTATCACTTTTGATCGCGTTAACGCTCACCCCAGCTCTATGTGCTTCATTATTAAAAGATGCTAAACACGACCCATCCAAAAAACGTGGCTTTTTTGGCTGGTTTAATCGCAGCTTTGAAAAAACCAGCAAGGGAACTCAGAATGCCGTTGGCTATCTGATCAAACGTTCTGCACGCGTTATGCTGATTTACCTATTGATTGTGGCAGGTCTGGCCTACTTATTTACCCAGTTGCCTTCGTCCTTTTTCCCGGATGAAGATCAGGGCATTTTATTTACTGAAATGCAGTTACCGGTCAACGCCTCGAAACAGCGTTCTATTGAAGTGATGAATCGCATTGAAGATTATTACCTTGAACAGGAAGGTGATAATGTCGAATCAGTGTTTTCTGTTATCGGCTATAGCTTTAGTGGTCGCGGACAGAATAGTGGTCTGATTTTTGTTAATTTAAAAAGCTGGGATCAGCGCACAGCGCCAGAACAAAGTGCTCAGGCAATTGCCAATCGTGCTTCGGGCTATTTCAGTCAGTTTAAAGATGCGGTGGCTTTTGCTATTGCCCCTCCTCCCATTCGTGAGCTGGGTAATGCCAGTGGCTTTAATATGATGTTGCAGGATTTAGGTGGCATGGGTCATGAAGAACTGGTCAAAGCCCGAGACACTCTGTTAATTCAAGCTAATCAGGATCCACGTTTAAATCAGGTGAGGCACAGCGGTTTGCAGGATCGCCCCCAATTCAAAATTGATATTAATCACCAAAAAGCCATGGCTTTTGGTGTCTCGTTGGATGATATCAACAGCACCTTTGGAACAGCGTGGGGATCCACTTATGTAAATGATTTTATTGACAAAGGTCGTGTCAAAAGAGTCTATGTACAGGGTGATGCCCCGTTTCGCATGATGCCCGAAGATGTAGGAGACTGGTATGTGCGTAATAGTAGTGGAGAGATGGTCCCTTTATCAGCCATCAGTGATTCGCGATGGATATACGGGTCACCACGCCTTGAACGCTACAATGGTGTTCCTGCGATGAACATTCAGGGACAAGCCGCCGCAGGATTAAGCTCAGGTGAAGCCATGCAAGCCATGGAAGAACTGGTTGATCAATTACCTGAGGGCTTTGGCTATGAATGGACGGCTCTGTCTTTACAGGAACGTGCATCCGGGGCCCAGGCACCACTTTTATATGCGTTATCGATTCTGGTGGTATTTCTGTTTTTAGCCGCTTTATATGAAAGCTGGTCGGTACCTTTCTCTGTCATGCTGGTGGTTCCGCTGGGTGTACTTGGAGCTGTGCTGTTTGCCTTAAGCAGAGGAATGTCCAATGACATCTACTTTCAGGTTGGCCTATTAACCACCATAGGTTTATCGGCTCGAAATGCCATTTTAATCGTCGAATTTGCTAAATCCCTTTATGAAGAGGGTAAGTCGCTATCGGAGGCGACACTGGAAGCCATCAGAATGCGTCTGCGCCCAATTGCCATGACAGCACTTACTTTCATGCTGGGGGTAACTCCGCTGATGTTAGCAAGCGGTGCAGGCAGTGGTGCACAAAATGCGATTGGTACCGGCGTATTCGGCGGCATGCTGGCAGCAACAAGCCTGGCAATATTTTTTATTCCTGTGTTCTTTGTAGTGATCTTTACATTGGCACAAAAAATTACTGGTAAAACACCTGCTAAACAGCAGGTTTCTCAAGGAGAATCGGCATGAATGCCAAATTGAAACTGATTTCTGTAATGACATTATCAGCAGTGCTCAGCGCCTGCTCGATGATTCCCGATTATCAACGTCCTGCAAATCCAGTGATGCTGGAAAACAGTGAGGCTGTCGTTAATGCCTCGTTAGCTGCTGACACAGGCTGGCAGGAATTTTACCAAGACGAGCAGCTGCAACAACTGATTGCATTATCACTGGAAAATAACCGTAACCTTCGGGCCACGGTGTTGCAGGTAGAGCAATTGCGTGCACAGTACAAAATCCAACGTGCCGAACTTTTGCCAGCAGTCGATGGCACTGCAAGCGCCACTCGTCAACGCGTACCTGAAGGCGTTAGCTCCGGCACCCAGACTGTTGGTGGCGGTGGAATTTATGAGGAATACCAGATTGGTGTTGGAATCTCGGCCTGGGAAATAGACTTTTTTGGTCGGATTGACAGTTTGCAGCAAGCCGCTCTGGAACAGTTTCTTGCCAGTGAGGCCAGCCGTAGAAGTATTCAGCTGACATTAGTTTCTGAAGTGGCCGATGCCTGGTTCAGCTGGCAGGCCACCGTTGCCCAGCTGGAATTTTCCAGCTCCACACGCGAAGCCCGGGAAGAAAGTTATGAACTGATCAACAAACGCTTTGAGTCTGGTCTGGCATCAGAACTTGCGTTAAGACAAGCTGAAACAGCATTACATGAAGCGCGTATTGCCGAGTCGAGTTTTCAGCAGCAAGCCAATCAAAACTTTACCGCGCTGGAGTTGTTAGTTGGACAGAGACTGGATCGTCAGCATTGGCAGGCTGATTGGGAAGATGATGATCCATTATTGCAGGACTTACCGGTAAATCTGTCTTCTGAAGTGTTGTTGGCCAGACCGGATGTGATGCAGGCCGAACATCAGATTAAAGCTGCCAATGCCAATATTGGTGCGGCAAGAGCAGCTTTTTTTCCACGTATCAGTTTGACAACCGCCATTGGTATTGGTGGCTCAACCCCTTCTGATCTGAGTGATAGCGGTAATCGTTTGTGGCAGATTTCTCCACAGCTATCAGTTCCTTTACTTGATTGGGGTGTGAATGATGCAAACCTGGATGTCGCTGAGTTAGAAAAAGACATCAATATTGCCCGTTATCAGGAAACCATTCAGCGGGCATTCAAAGAGGTGCTTGATGAAATGCAGGCAAGAGAAACCCTGGATGCTCAGCTGGATGCTCAACAGGATTTAACCAAAGCAACCAATCGCAGCCTGGAATTAGCTCAAATCCGTTACGGTGCCGGGGTGGACAGCTATCTGGAAGTTCTGGATGCGCAGCGCAGTCATATTGATGCCCAGTTAGCTCAAATTGATACCCGACTGGCACGGTTACGTAATCAGTTAACACTTTATAAGGCATTGGGTGGGGGCCTAAAAGCATACTCCGGCGAGGTGATTGAACCGGCAACGCCATGAAAAGAGTTGGTTTAACAATTGATTTATCGTTATGCTAGGGCTTGTTGATCTTTCATATCCACCACTGCTGGTGGCTATTTTTGTGTCCGACAAGGCGGAAAGAACGCCGTGTAGCCTTCCTACATAAGTGATTGACAACGCAGGCGGGCGCAAAAATAGTCCCAGCCCTTCGGGGTGTGTCTGAAAAAGCGCCACTTATGTCCACGGATGGACTGTATGCCGGCGCGCCAGGGAGGTGCGCGCCGGTCTGCGTTGCTCGTCGCTTATTTAGAACAACTAAAAGGCGCTCCTCGTGCCTTGATTGACGCTTTTTCAGCTCAC
>NZ_DFLS01000007.1:43805-67937 GCF_002375415.1 Methylophaga sp. UBA3613
TCAGCTCACAACAGAGGCGGATATGAAAGATCAACAAGCCCTAAGACAGAATTAAAATTTTATCTGAACTAGCAAAGGAGCGACAAAATGGATCTAGAAGTCGGTGGCATATTAGGTTTAATCTGGCTGATTATTGTTATCTGGGCCATTCTCAAAGTAGCGAAAAGTGGTGCCGGTACCTTAGCCAAAGTGTTATGGATTTTGATATTACTGTTCTTCCCGGTAATAGGACTTATCATTTGGTTCTTTCTCGGTCCTAAAGGCTAGACGAATACTTCACCGTACAACCTGTATTCGGTTTGTACGGTGATTTTTTCCCAACACCACCCGGCATGCAATATGCCGATGATGTAAGCGTCTATCTCTCACTTCGCATTGTCAGCATCTGGCCAAACCATTCACGTTAATATTGCATGACGCTAATGATTCATTCGAATCAAAATCGGAGTTTGAGCATGCAAGCTGATTCAAAGATCCCCTCTACTATTCTGGTTCCTGTTTTTTTTCCTGCCGTTATTATTACGTTACTGTTAGTAATAGGCACAATCAGCAATCCAGAATTAGCGGGCGAAGCCTTTGCTGCGACACTCAGTTATCTGACCAAAACCTTTGGCTGGTTTTATATGCTGGCGGTGGCTTTCTTTCTGGTTTTCATCGTAACCGTGGCCATTTCCAGTTGGGGCAAAACCAAATTAGGCCCCGATCATGCTGAACCGCAATACAGCTTTCCTGCATGGTTTGCGATGCTGTTTTCAGCGGGCTACGGGATTGCTTTGTTATTTTTTGGGGTGGCTGAACCGGTATTGCATTATGCCTCGCCACCTCAAGGAGCACCCGAAACGGTTGATGCGGCGAAACAAGCCATGCAAATTGCCTTTTTCCATTGGGGCTTTCATATCTGGGCCATTTACGGTCTCACCGGCCTGGTTTTAGCTTATTTTGCCTTTCGCCATGGCTTGCCGTTATCAATGCGCTCTGCCCTTTACCCGCTTATCGGCGAGCGAATCTATGGTCCAATCGGCCATACTGTGGATGTTATTGCTATCTTAGGGACCCTATTCGGCATTGCTACAACGCTTGGCCTGTCCGTTGCCCAGATCAATGCTGGTATGAATTATCTATGGCCCAGCATCCCGGTCAGTACCTTTGTTCAGGTTGTGACCATAACCGGTATCACTTTACTGGCTATTCTATCCGTGGTGGCTGGACTTGATAAAGGTGTTAAACGGTTATCCATTCTCAACATGGTTCTGGCCGTTGCATTAATGCTGTTTGTGTTTCTGGCTGGACCAAGTATTTTCATTCTGGAAACATTTTTACAAAACACTGGTAGTTACCTGAACAATATTGTTGAGCGCACCTTCAATCTGCAGGCTTATACCCGGAGTGACTGGATAGGTAACTGGACTTTATTTATCTTTGGCTGGACCATTGCCTGGGCACCGTTTGTCGGGCTGTTTATTGCCAAAATAAGTCGAGGTCGCACCATTCGGCAGTTCGTCTTTGGCGTGCTGCTGGTGCCGACCATTTTTACCTTTATCTGGTTTTCCATTTTTGGGGATACGGCCCTCAATATGATTATGAATCAGGGGTATACCGCACTCATTACGGAAGTGCAAAATGACACTGCGATTGCCTTGTTCAAGCTATATGAACGATTGCCTCTAACATCAATAGTGTCATTTATTACCGTTATCCTGATTATGACGTTCTTTGTTACTTCTTCCGACTCAGGGTCGCTGGTCATTGACTCCTTAGCGTCTGGTGGCGCCAGTAACACGCCAGTATGGCAACGGGTTTTCTGGGCATCTCTGGAAGGTCTGGTGGCGGCTGCACTGCTAATTGCCGGTGGCTTAAGTGCCTTGCAAACCATGAGTATTACCAGTGCCCTGCCGTTTGCCATCATTATGGTGCTGGCAGCCATTGGAATGTGGCGTGCTTTAGCGATTGAAGGTCATCGTGAAGCCAGTTTGTCAGCCTTCATGCATAGCTCGCAACACCGGCCGGGTAACTGGAAGAAACGTTTAGCAGGGTTGATTCACTATCCGGATTATCAACAAGTGGCAGAATTTATCAAAACGACGGCTCATCCGGCCATGCAGAAAGTTGAAACGGTTTTGCAAGAGAAAGGCTGGCCGGTTATTGTATTTTTTGATGACACCCAGCATCGCGCGTATATAGAAGTGGTTCGAGAAGAAGAACTGGATTTCATCTATGAAATTCGTATGCGTGGCTATGCCATGCCCACCTTTGCTTATCCACAAATGGCAAGAAGTGAAGATGGTGACAAGCGCTATTACCGTGCAGAAGTCTTTATGCGGAGGGGTGGCGCGGCCTATGATGTGTTTAACTTTGATCAGCAGGAAGTCATTGATGACATTCTAAATCAATTCGAGAAATACATGCATTTCATTCATATATCGCCAGGCATTTTGCCATGGAAAATGCAGGAGCATGACGATATGCTCAATGACAAAGGTGAAATCCATAATAATGACCTGAAAACACCCAGCTGATGAAATTAGTTGTGCTTTCTTTTTCATCACTGCTTTAGGTTTTCATTAACTTAACGAAAAGTATGAAAACGAGATGAATAAAAAATCCACAACGATTTAGAGACAAAAAAAACCCGATGCACTTTGCAGTAACATCGGGAAAGGGCAAACAAACAATAAATTGGGGAACAATTCAAACCTTCAGATAAGGCGCCTAGGGTCTGTTTATCTTTCAGAGACAGCTATAACAGATCAGCAGACCCTATTGTTAATGCTTTCTTAACCAAGCTCCCTTTATGCTTAAACCAAGTGAATTTCGCATCAGCCTGGGACTTATTCGAAGATGAAAATATACAATCCCTGGCGATCATTCACTTAATCAATTACAATCCAAACCTTTAATGCAAATGATAATGCTTATTATTTGTAATGGAAAGTATTGAATCATAAACACAACGTTGCATAAACCTGAACAGGCTTACATATGAATGATCGTGCAGTTTTGCCAGATATGAGAGCGGTGACAGCCTTTGTTGAAATCATTCGGTCTGGCAGTTTAACGTTTACCGCAGAACAACTGGCTATTCCTAAATCCACGTTAAGCAGACGTATCAGCCAACTGGAACAACGTGTTGGTCAGCAATTACTTCGACGGGAATCCAATCGACTTATCCCAACTCAGGCAGGCCAGATATTTGCCGAGTATTGTCAGCAATTTATCGATCTTGCCCAGCAAAGTCAGTTAGCACTGGATGCTCTGCAACTTGAGGTAAGTGGCACGCTTGATTTCACCTTTCATAATGCTTTCAGCTGCCGCTGGCTTAGCGAGAAAGTAGAAATGCTGATGACGCAGCATCCAAAATTGCATCTTAAAATGCGTACCGGATTCAACCTGCCTCAGGCCACCGTTGGTGAATCAGTCATTTTGTGGCTGGGCCCCGTAACAGAGAATGGTCTTCGCCATGAATGTCTGGGTCAGCTTTCACAGGGTATTTATGCCAGCCCGGAATATCTGCAACAGGCAGGAGAAATCCTTCACCCGCATCAACTGACTGAACATAAATGGGTTGATACTCTGGAGCACTCGACACAGAATATTCTATTAAAACATCCTCATAAAAAACCATTTCAATTACCCCCACAGCAATCCCAGATCTCAGCCGATCAATTCATCATGCAGGCTGATGCCATTGCTAGAGGTAAAGGGTTGGGACTTTATCCGAACTGGTTAGCTGAATTGAGCATAAGTCAGCACACCGTCAAATTGCAACGTTGCCTGGAGGACTGGCATGGTCCCAGTTTGCCGATCTGGTTAATGTATCCCTATGGACATTTATCAAGGCGCACCAGAGTATTTATAGAACATTTGAAAAGTGAGCCTCCTGCAACCTGGAAATACTGAACCTCTGTGCGCTATGCCACATAAATACTTGAATGGGTAAACGCATCAGCCTATTATTAAATAAAAAATAAATGGTGTTAACTAGGCATGATGCACTCCCCGCCCGACGGCAAACAGAGCCGGTCCACTTCAACAGATAATGAGTTGCTCAATCATTTACGTGCTGTTTCATCTTATCTACCCGGCTTTATTTATCAGCTTTGTTTAACCCCTGACGGTAAATTCCAATACACCTACACCAGCTCCCGATTAGAAGCTTTATTTGGTGTAACCCAGCAACAGGTTGCTGAAGATGCCTCTGTATTATTGAAAATGATTCACCCGGATGATTATCAACGGGTCATCAATGAAAGCATTCAATCTGCTGAAACCGCCAGTGCCTGGCATAGTGAATTTCGCATGGTCCTTAAAAATGGCCATACCATCTGGATTGAAGCCTATGACACTCCCATACGTGAAGCTGATGGCACTATTGTCTGGACCGGCTATGGTAATGACATTACGCAACGTAAAAGCTACGAGACAGCTCTGAACGAAAGCGAGTCAAAGTTCAGGGCCTTTGTTGAAAATGCCAATGACATTATCTATTCATTGTCGCTGGATGGCCTGCTTACCTATGTATCACCCAATTGGACCGAAATCCTTGGTCACCCAATTAGTGACGTTATCGGTCGACATTTTGATCAATTTGTTCATCCGGATGATGTCTCGGCCTGCCACAATTTTTTGCAGCAAGTACTTCTCAGTCGACAAAAACACAGTGGTATTGAGTACCGGATAAAACATTTTAATGGGCATTGGTGCTGGCATCGCAGTAATACCGCACCGTTATTTGATAATAATGGCGAGGTGGATTCCTTTACCGGAATTGCCAGAGATATCTCTGAACATAAACTGATGATGCAGCGTATGTCGCATATGGCGCATCACGACACCCTGACCGGCCTCCCCAATCGTGCCAGCTTTACCGAGCATCTAAATCAAGCCATTGTATTAAGTGAGCGTGAGAAACAGGCCCTCGCAGTATTATTTCTGGATTTGGATAAATTTAAGCCGGTCAATGATCAGCATGGACACGCTAGCGGTGACTTACTACTGCAACAGGTTGCCAACCGTATTCGACAATGTTTACGTGGGGCAGATATTGTCGGACGTATTGGCGGTGATGAATTTGTCGTTTTACTTCAAAATATTCATCATGTTGCCAATGCTCAGCAGACCTCCGAAAAAATCTGCGAGTGTCTGAGCCTGCCATATGAAGTGGACGGCAAAATCCTGCATATCGGCGTCAGTATTGGCATCGCGGTATATCCGTTGCATGGCAGTAATGCCATGCAACTGGTGCGATATGCCGATGAGGCAATGTACGAGGCTAAAAAGCTGCCTGATAGAATCCAGGTTTTTGCCAGCCCACCACTTGGAAGCGGCTCAACTAAAACTGAAGAACTTAAGCAAGATGATCTTTCAGCAAATTCGGCTGACGATCAGGGGTAAATATTTCTATCCAGTAGCCATCTGGATCCTGAATAAACGCGATACCTTTCATCTTGCCATCATTAGGGCGTTTGACAAATGGAACGCCAAACTCCTCAAAGCGCGCGCAGGCAGCATCAATGTCGGGAACGGCAAAGCCAATATGACCAAAGCCCCGTGGGTCACTATTACCGTTATGATAAGCCACCTCATCTTTGTCTTCATCACCCCAGTTATGGGTTAATTCAAGCATAGCTGGACGGGCAAAGGTTTGTTTGATGCGCTCATCATTATCGTCCGACCAATCCTGCCGCTGCTCCGGTGAAATAGCCGCCATGAAATATAAGGTGAACTGCATTTCCGGAAAATCAAAACGTTTGATAAGTGTCATACCCATCACTTCAGAATAAAACTTCAGGGTACGTTTTGGATCCTTAATGCGGAACATTGTTTGGTTAAACACATAATCATGTGTGGCCGGATCATGCGTTTCACTCAAACCCTCTGCTTTATCAAAATGTCGACTCATCTGTGTTACTCCTATGAAGATTTTACAACCAGCCTTTACGTTTGAAATAAAGGTAGGGCGCCATGCCTGCTGCCACCATCAGACCAATAGCAAATGGATAACCGAAGCTCCAATCCAGCTCCGGCATATATTTAAAGTTCATTCCATAAATGCTGGCAATCAATGTTGGTGGTAGAAACACCACCGCGGCAATCGAGAACGTTTTAATGATCTGTGCCTGTTGGATATTGATAAACCCCTGAGTGGAATCCATCAAGAAATTTATCTTATCGAATAAAAATGTCGTATGCGACATCAATGTCTCCAAATCTCGCAATATCTCATATAAGGTTTCCCGTGATGCACCCGGCTCTCGTAAGTGACGCAACAAAAAAGAAATATCACGTTGGGTATCCATTAAACATAAACGGATCTTTCCGTTACTGTCTTCCAAACGCGCTAACTGACTGATGGCATCTTCCAGATCAGCACTTTCATCTTCTAAAACCAGATGGCTGACCCGTTCTAGCTGGCGATGTATATCTTCCAGATTATCGGCATGATTTTCGACTTTTTGTTCCAACAGGGTGATCAGTAAATCCGTCGGCGTCTCACAACTCACCTGCCCACGGCGAGCTCGCATCCGTAATAATCGAAAATCACTTAATTCACCATCACGAATGGCAATAAGTCTATCCGGCTGTAAAATAAACGCGACCGAAACCGTGTGATGTCGCCCTTCTGAGTAACCCAGAAATAATGAATGCACATGCAGACCATCCTGATCGGTAAAGCACCGAGCCGAGGCTTCAATTTCTTCTACATCATCGACATCGGGTACTTCATCGCTGAACAAAGTCGCGAGTAATGCGCGTTCATCATCATCGGGCTCCAACGCATCTATCCAGTCGGCTTCTTTTAAATGATGCCCCAATACCTCGCCTTCAACTTTGATTTCCTTAATTAAGCCATGAGCAATTTTGTATAGGCGTAGCATGCTGGCTCCTATTTAGTTTGGGTTTGCCTAAGGGAATGGTTAAACATTGTAACGCAAGACGATATCATGCTTCTCAGACTATGGCATTTGAGTGGCAATTCCATGACAGTTGAGTTTCAGACCTAGGTTTCATCTCCGCCTCTATTTTGAGATGAAAGATCAACAAGCCCTAGTGAAATACTGCCATCTGGGTGGGTGAACCTAATTGCAGATCTGCCTGCCCAATTCCTGAAAAATGTACTTCATAATTATGACGGGCAGCAACGCCTCTGGCCCATTGCTGAAATTTCTGCCGAGTCCATTCAAACTGATGATCCGGATCCCGAAACTGTCCGGGATATAGCCCGTATAGCGGATTGTATTCGTAGTTAGGTGTTGTCAGTATGATTTGTTTTGGACGCATCACTGCAAAAACATTTTGTTCAACCTTGGATAACAGTCTCGGCTCAATATGCTCAATGGTCTCAATCATCACTGCCAGCGGAAAACCATAAAGCTCTGGATGCGGTTCAGCATATGATGCGTTAATTAACCTTATTCTAGATGGAGTTTGCTGAAGGTATGCTGCCAGTTTTTCACGCGCCTGCAGAATAGATAAGCTGGATTGTTCAACACCAATAACCTGCTCAATCTGCGTTTCATTTAACAGCTGCCACAGAAAAGTACCTGAGCCACAGCCTAAGTCCAAAAGCTGTTTGACCCCGCTTTGCTGAACTAATTTGAGGATATGTTGATGCCGTACTTCATGCAAATCACTGATTTGGGTGTCTTGATTTGGGAACATGACATGCCTGCAAAAAGATCATTTACCAATACAAAAACTGGAGAAGATGCGGTCTAGTAAGTCTTCAGTCGTGAATGTCCCGGTAATCTCTCCCAGAGCAGACTGAGCAATACGCAGTTCTTCCGCGAGTAATTCACCCGCGCCCATACCTGTCAGACAGTCATAGCCTGCTTCAATGGCTTGTTGAGCGCGCTGCAAAGCATCCAGATGTCGACGACGCGCCATAAACACCCCTTCTTCTTCCGGATGAAAACCTACTACCTCGCATAAATGATGTGTCAGCAAATCCATCCCTTCGCCACTTTTTGCGGATAGATAGATCACTGATATGCCATTTTCATTCGTTATTTCAGCAGCATGGCCGCTTTGGTCGATCTTATTTCGAATCAAGGTAAATGATTTATCGCTCGGTAAAGCAGAAAGGATTTTTGTATCCTGTTCCGTCATGCCAAGCTTATCATCAATTAATAGCAGAATATGATCAGCTTGTGCCAATTCGTTCTGCGTTCTGCGGATACCTTCAAGCTCAACGATATCACTGGTGGCATCATGCAGGCCGGCAGTATCGGAAATACGCAGTGGCAAACCGCCCAAATGAATTTGCTCTCGTAATACATCACGAGTTGTACCGGCTACTTCAGTCACAATAGCTGCATCATGGCCCGCCAGCCGATTATGCAGACTGGATTTGCCAGCATTGGGCTGTCCGGCCAACACCACACTGATGCCCTCGCGTAATAAGCGGCCTTGTCGGGCACTGCCTTGAATACCTGCCAGGGTTGCCAGTAGTTGCTGTAATTGTTTATCCACCTGAGCTTCACCGAGGAAATCGATTTCTTCATCGGCAAAATCAATGGAGGCTTCAACAAACATTCTTAAATAGGTCAGTTCTTGCAAGAAGTCATTAACCTTTTTGGAAAATTCCCCCTGCAACGAACGCATTGCACTACGAGCAGCCAGTTCGGTTGAGCTTTCAATTAAATCTGCAACGGCTTCAGCCTGTGCCAGATCCATCTTGCCATTGAGAAATGCGCGTTCAGAAAACTCTCCGGGCCTAGCCATTCTGGCACCCAGTTCAACTGCTCGCTGACATAGTCTAGCCATCACCAATGGACTGCCATGCCCCTGCAACTCGATGACATCTTCACCGGTAAACGAGGCGGGTCCGGCAAAATACAACGCAATGCCACTGTCGATAATTTCTTTATCGGCTGCTCGAAAGTGGGTGAATTTTGCCTGACGGGTTTGTGCCAGTTTGCCGCAGATTTGCTCGGCTATCTGAGCACTTTCAGGGCCGGATAAACGCACAACACCGACACCACCGCGGCCGGGCGCAGTGGCAATGGCTACGATAGTGTCGGTGTAATGCTCTGTCATAAATAACTCTGTTTACTTAGCTGTAAACAGTGGAGTTCTGCTTATCCTGCTGAAAGGGTTACAACGCACCCATTTTACGAGTGATATACCACTGCTGAGCTATTGATAGAAGGTTGTTGACCACCCAGTAAAGCACCAGACCTGCCGGGAAGAAAGCAAAAAAGACGGTAAAGACAATCGGAAAGATCTTCATCATCATCGCCTGCGCCGGATCCTGAGGCATCGGATTCAGCTTTTGCTGGAACCACATCGATAAACCAAACAGCACTGGTAAGACAAAATAGGGATCCATTGCCGTCAAATCATTAATCCACAGGATGAAATCGGCTTGACGCAGTTCAATACTTTCCACTAAGACCCAATAGAAAGCCAAAAAGACCGGCATCTGCACCAGAATCGGCAAACAACCACCCAGCGGATTAATTTTCTCGGTGCGATACAAATCCATCATTGCCTGATTGAATTTTTGCTTATCATCACCGTAGCGTTCTTTCAGTGTGGCCAGCTTGGGTGTCAATTTACGCATTGACGCCATCGAACGGTAACTGGCTGCTGACAGTTTATAAAACGCCAGTTTGATCAGAATGGTCAGTAATACAATGGACCAGCCCCAGTTGCCCGTTAATTTATGTAGCCATTCCATGACGATAAATAACGGCTTGGAAATAATGGTCAGAATACCGTAATCAACGGTCAAATCCAGATTATCTGCAATTGGCTCAAGACGTTGATGTTCTTTTGGACCAAGGTAAATCTGATAAGAGGCCTGAGCTTGCTCACCATTTTCGGCGACTACCGCAGGAAAACGGATACCGGCCGTATAATTAGTGTTGTTTATCGCTTTACCGTAAAGACTGATTTCCTGTAATGGTTCAGCAGGAATTAAGGCTGCCACGAAATAATGTTGAATCATCGCCGCCCAGCCACCATTCACATCACGACGAAAATCATTTTTTTCCAGTTCACCAAAATCCACTTTTTCGTATTCATTACCCGGACTGGAAAAAACAGCACCCGTATAGGTATAGATCATGAAACTATCGTCTTCAGGTTGATTACGATTAAATTGTGCATAGGGATAAGCAGCAAAACGTTCGCCAGACTGGTTTTCTATCTGATAAGTGACATCTACCAGGTAACTGTCACGGGTAAAAGTATAGGTTTTAATCACGGTCAGCCCGTTATCAGATTCCCAACGCATCGGAACGCTCAGACTATTTTCATTCTCCCCCATAACATATTCGGATTTTTCCGCAGTATAGGTTTCATAATGTGTCGGTGCCGAGCCTTCGGCTCGTAAACCTGATTGAGTAACAAAGAAATTCTTACGACTGTCATTTAAAAGCTGTACTGGCTCATCAGGCAAATCTACATCAACAGGATATTGTAATAATGCCAGTTCACGGATATCCGCCCCACGTAAATCAATTGTCGCTTCAATTACATCGGTTTTTACACGGAGCTGATTAGCTGAAGTCGCTGTGGCTTGTTCGCTTTCCGGCATTGCAGGCAAGCCATCTGCAGTATCTGTTGGTAACTCGGGTAAGTCATCCTGCGACTGGGCGTTTTCTGAAGCAGGCTGGTCTGCGTTATTTTGCGTTGCAACCTGTTGCGGGCGCACATAGTCATTTTGCCAGGCTTCCCACAACAACAGAGAAACAATTAACAGGCCAAAAATAAACAGAGTTCTGAGGTTATCCATTGTGTTTTTTTGTCTTTAGTTCAGGAACAGGATCCACGCCGCCGGCGTGCCAAGGATGACAGCATGAGATTCGGCGTAAACCGAGCCACACACCACGAAGCGAGCCATGCGTTTGAATGGCCTCAATCATATATTGGGAGCAAGTAGGTTGGAAGCGACAGTGCATGCCCATGAACGGGCTTAATAAAAAGCGATACGCGCGAACAAAAGCGATTAGGATGTTTGCCATTGTGCCACCACGGTTAACCAATGTCGCTCCAATGCTGCCCATAATTGCGACGAATCCCGCTGACTAATATCAGGACGTGATAACACCACAATATCGATATTGGATAAAGCTGATTGATGCTGCCGGAAAGATTCCCGGATGATTCGCTTTACCCGATTACGTTGACTGGCCAGTTTAAGATGCTTCTTTGCGATAGCCAGTCCCAGTCGGGGATGCCCGACAGAGTTTTCAACGCTTAGAATCGTCAGACCACCGCCACCAGTGCGCTTACCCTGACGAAAAACCCGGGTAAAATCTCCCGGGCTATTCATTTTCATGGCTCGGCTGAAAGTGGCCAAGTCATGCACCCTCTGAGAACAGAGAGAATTAAACAGAAAGTTTTGCGCGGCCTTTGGCTCTACGGGCATTAATAACACGACGGCCGCCGACAGTTTTCATACGTGCGCGGAAACCATGAGTGCGCTTGCGCTTCAGATTACTAGGCTGAAAAGTTCTTTTCATTTCACCAACTCCAGGAATAACAATGGTTTTGCAGCCGGTAAGCGTCTCTCGAACGGAAACAGCCGGGGCAAAAGACATGGGATTATAGAGTTTGCAGGCATAACAAGTCAAACCGCATTCATCCGACCATGCAACATTATTTTACTTGCCAAAAGCCCCGCATGCAGATAACTTTAGATGCCCTGTCTGTCGCGCTATACTATCACGAAAAAAGCCTGCAGTTATTAGTCTGTTTTCTGTAAACCTTTATATTAGTCAAGGAGTTGCTGTGTCTTCACCCCTTTGGGAAAAATGCCTATCCCATCTCGAAGGTGATCTTTCGGCACAACAGCTGAACACATGGTTACGGCCCCTGCAAGCCATCGAAACGGAAGATAGTCTGCGCTTGTTGGCGCCAAATCCTTATGTTAAGGCCTGGGTTCACGAACAGCTTGAACAACAGATAAATGCGCTGATCAAAGGATTGACCAACGGCAGCATCAATAAAATTGAAATCGAAGTCGGTACCAAAGATTCCATTTCCGCCGAAAAAACCAAACGTCGTGTCAAAACAACGGATAAAGCCCCCGCATCAATAGCAGTTTCGGAAACAGAACCTTCCCCGGCGATTGGCAGCCCGATGAATCCGTTGTTTACCTTTGATAATTATGTTGAAGGTAAATCCAATCAGATTGCCCGCGCAGCATCTTTACATGTTGCTGAAGCACCGGGTACCTCCGGTTACAATCCATTGTTCCTCTATGGCGGCACCGGGCTTGGCAAAACCCATTTGATGCTGGCGGTCGGCAACAAAATTCGCCAGAACAATCCCAAAGCACGAGTGATTTATTTATCCTCCGAGCGATTTGTACAGGACATGATTACCGCATTGCGTAACAACGCTATTGATCAATTCAAAGCACATTACCGCAGTGCCGATGCATTATTAATTGATGACATCCAGTTCTTTGCCAAAAAGGAACGCTCTCAGGAAGAGTTCTTTTATACCTTTAATAGTCTGCTGGAAGGCCAACGGCAAATCATTCTGACCTGTGACCGGTTTCCCAAAGAAGTTGAAAATCTGGATGAGCGTCTGCAATCTCGTTTGGGTTGGGGGTTAACGATTGCCATTGAACCACCAGAGCTGGAGACCCGTGTCGCTATTCTGATCAAAAAAGCGCAACAAAATCTGATTACCCTACCGGATGATGTGGCCTTTTTTATTGCCAAACGCATTAAGTCAAATGTGCGTGATTTGGAAGGTGCCTTGCAACGCGTCATGGCATTCTCGCGCTTTACCAACCAGCCACTGTCGATTGATATGGCTCAGGATGCCTTAAAAGATCTGCTGGCTTTGCACCAAAAACTGGTCACACTGGAAAGTATCCAGAAAACTGTTGCAGAATACTTCAAAATACGGGTATCGGATTTACTGGCAAAAAAACGCACGCGTTCGGTTGCCCGTCCACGACAAATAGCAATGGCGCTGGCAAAAGAGCTCACCAGTCATAGCTTGCCGGAAATCGGTGAAGCGTTTGGTGGACGAGATCACACCACTGTTCTGCACGCTTGTCGTAAAGTAGTGGAACTGAAAGAAACTGATAGCCGCATCGCGGAAGACTACCGTAATTTACTTCGAACTTTATCCAGCTAGCCGAGAGAGACATCATGCAATTTACTGTGAGCCAAGACATTATTGCCCGTCCCTTACAACTGGTGTGCAGCATCGTTGAACGGCGCTCCACCCTGCCTATTTTGTCTAATATTCTGTTACGTTGCCGTGATCAGCAATTAACCATGACCAGTACCGATATGGAACTGGAAATGATTGCAACGTTACCGGTAGCGGTCGAAAAAGAAGGTGAAACCACTGTCTCTGCTCGCAAACTACTGGATATCGTTCGCGCCTTACCCGCAAACGCCACTATTAGCTTTCAGGCTGAAGACAACAAATCACTGGTTCGGGCAGGAAAAAGTCGTTTTTCTTTAGCCACGCTACCGGCAACAGACTTTCCAGATAGCGAAGGTGCAAATTATCTTGATCAGCTGACAGTTCCTCAATCAGCATTAAAAGATCTGCTGGATGAAACCAGTTTTGCCATGGCTAGCCAGGATGTTCGGTATTACCTGAATGGTCTGCTGTTGGAACGCGAAGAAAATATCTTGCGTGCTGTAGCTACTGATGGTCATCGACTGGCTTTAGGCAGCATTGAAACCGCAGAAAAAACCAATGAAAAACACAGTGTCATCGTACCCCGTAAAGCGATTTTGGAACTGGGACGGTTATTAGGTGATGTTGCGGATAACGTGACCCTGGCGATCAGCCCCCAGCAACTTAAAGTCGAACTGCCGGATATGCATTTCACTTCCAAGCTGATTGATGGCCAATTCCCTAACTACGAACGTGTCTTACCGGTCGGTGGTGATAAGGAAGTCATTGCCGAACGAGATGAGCTTAAACAGGCATTATCCCGAGCTTCGATTCTGGCTAATGACAAGCATCGCAGCGTAAAGCTGAATCTCAGTAGCAATCTGCTCAAAGCTACCGTGACCAATCAGGAACAGGAATCCGCTGAGGAAGAACTGGCAGTGGAATATAGCGGTCCGGATTTGGAAATCGCTTTTAATAATGCTTATCTGCTGGATCTGCTCAACGCCATTCCTGATAACAAGGTCAAACTGTTATTTACCGATGAAAACAGCAGTGCGTTGATTACCCCAAATGATCCCAAATTCACACGGCAATATGTCGTTATGCCGATGCGGCTGTAAGACGTTAATTCCAAAAATAAAAACGGCGCTTTCAAGCGCCGTTTTTATTTAAACTCTTGAAAAAGATTAGATCACTTTATTGGGATTATTCTGCAGCATGACATCCAGCCCTTGTTTGTAAACATTGGCTGCAGCATCACGTTTATCCTGCGCCATTAATACTTCTGCCAGCGCCTGATAGGTTTCACCGCGAGGACCGTGCTCAATACTGGCCCGTAGATAAGCTTCTGCCTTGGCCCACAACTTATTTGCCTGCGCCAGTCTTCCCAACGTCAGCAATAACCAGGGGTTCTCCTCATGTTGTTTTAACCACTTCTCGGCCGTGGCCAGACGTTTCAATAAACCACCCTGCAGAATTTTGCCATACTGATAAATCAGCGCATCACTCCAGTTTTTGCGTAAATATTCTTCAATCAATTGCATTGCCTGCTGTTGCTCGCCCTGCAATAACAAACCATTCACATAGGTTTTCAATACGTGCTCAGATTGTCTGATTTTCGCCGGAGATTGCAGCCATATCTGTTCCATTCGCTGCCATTCCTGACGTATCAAGGCATTTTGCAATTGTCCCACAGTGGCTTCTGCCGACAAAGCATTGGCTGAACTGGCATCCAAAACATGTCGTTTACGCAAATCAGGTAACACTGATTGCACTTCCTGCCATTGATCCGTTTCCTGATACAACTGCTGAAGAAGCTGTAAAACATAGGGATGTTTTGGCGCAACTTGACGCAGATGTTGCAAGGTAGCTAAAGCCTGTTCTTTCTGTCCGGCCGAAAGTTGTAATTCTGCTTGTACCACCCCGACAGCAATATCAGCGCTGGGGGTCGTTTCGTGAGCCAGTTTCAAATAGGAGTCACGCCGCTCTGGCGCCTGTTGTTTCTGTGCAGCACGTGCAGCTGCCAGATAATGTAATAAAGGTGTCTCGCTGTTGCCAGCATGTCGCAATAACAATCGTTCAGCTTCTGCCCAACGACCTTCTTCCAGTGTTATCAGCCCATTGGTTAACGCTTTAATAGCACGTTTATGGCGCTGGTTTTCCTGCCATTGCGACAGGCGGTTTGGCGTACTTTTAATGACCGCCAGACTGCGCAGCGTAAAATAAACCAATAACAGCAGAATTAACCAAGCCACGGTAAATACAATTAGCGAAGTTTCCAGCGTCCACTGTCCGTACTGCACCAACACAAAGCCTGGCTCGAAATCAGCCAACCAGACAAACACACCGCCTAATGCCAGTGCAATTGCAATAATAATCAGCCATTTCATGGTTCAAATCCTTTCAACCAGCGAAGTGAGCCCGAAATATCCGGTGTTTCAATACTAATGGCCTGGTTCTGCATGGCTTGCAAACTTTCCAGCATTGCATCGCGATGATCACCCACAAAATACTGTTCAAGCCAGCTGCTGGCCGATTGCAGGCTTTGCTCAAACATTCGCTGATTGCCTGAAAGCGCAGCAAAGCGGGCGGTCTCCAGTTGCAAGCGCAGGTTCTGATACAGGAAGTAGCGTTGTTCAGGCATTAATACTGCGGCCGGGGCATCTTCCTGCTGACGAATAACCACCAGTGAACGTAGCTGTGTCCAAATATCAGCAATCGCTTCACGCCAGGCTGATTGTTCTGTTGCTTCTTTTTCAGTTTCGTCGAAGTAAGACTGTTTAGGGCCAGTAACAACACGTAGCTTATCAACTGAGCCAATCAACCCCAGCATATCGGCAGCAATTCCCGCCACATCGGTTTCTCCGGCTGCTTCAAGTGCCAGTTCTTCCTCTGCAATCAGCTCACGCAAGGGTTGCATGCGATAATCACCAATTTCACGGATCTGTTGATCAGCCAGTGATAAGGCAAGTGCTGCCCCACTGGTATCATTCGCCAACAAAGCGCGCTGATTGGCCAGATTGAGCAAATAACGAATTTCCGCCAATGCCCATTCCAGCTCGATTTCCTCAGTTGTTAAGGGTGACTGGTTTTGTAGCTTGGTCAGTACGTCACCTTGTTCAAGCTGAGTTTGCTTAAATGTCGATAGTTGATTGTTTAATTGGCGCTGACTGCTGGTCAGTTGTGAAATATCCGTTTCGAGTTCGGCCATTTCATCAAAACGACTTTCCACTTCCATCAGTTGCTGTTTCTGCTGCCATACCAGCCAAAGTGCACCAGCCCCTGGCAGCGTTATCACTATCGCTAAAATGATTAGCAGCGCCCACTTTACTGAAACTGTCTTTTTGGGTGTTTCTGAGACATTTTTTTCAGTTTTTTTGGCGGGCTTTTCGACCTGCTCAGATTTGCTGTTAGGCTCCATGATCTGATCCCATCTCTATAAGTCGCTGAATGATTGCACCATCACTGGCATCTAAACTGACATACACCCGTTTGAATCCTTGTTGCACGGCAAAAGCCTTGATCCGTTCACTGACTACCAACAAAGGTTTTTGTAAAACCTGCGGGCAGCTAGCTGATAATAAATTTAACAGGTTTGTCACACCATTGGCACTGGTTGCTGTTAGCCAATCGGCTGAACAGGCTTGTTGTTGAAGTTCGGACGATACCGTGGGTAATTGTCGACGGTAAACTTCCAGATAACTAATCTTAGCACCTCTGGCACGCAAGGTATCTGCCATCAGCTCACGTCCTCCTTCCCCCCGCACAATTACGACCTGCTGTTGAGTCATTTGTTGCCACTCGGGTAACTGCAGCAAACCTTCACTGCCGTTTGACAGTTCAGGTTGTAAATCCACCGTTAAACCGTTTTCCCGTAATGCCTGCGCAGTACCTTCACCTGCAGCAACCAATTTAACATGACCTGGAAATGGTTGCGGATTACCCTTCAGAAATTGTTCAACAGCGTTACGACTGACAAATACCAGCCAATTGGTTTGTTGCGGATTCCATTCGCCCCATTGTTTAACATCAATCGCCGTAATTTCAATAACCGGAAAGACGATGGCCTCTCCACCCTGCTGTTGGATGAGGTCGACCAGTCCATGCGCCTGTCGAATTGGCCTTGTTACGAGAATCTTGCGGCCTTCCAATGCCAGAGCCGAGTGCTCAGGCATCATAAATATCAGCCAGAATTTTATCAGCGCCCTGGTTAAGTAACATCTCACCCAATGTTAAACCAAGTTGTTCGGATTCACTGGCCTTGCCACGAATTTCCTGCTGCAGCATTTCGGTGCCGTCAGGGCGCCCAACCAGCCCACGAACCCAGATATCATCACCATTTAATATAGCGTAGCCACCGATTGGAACCTGACAGCCTCCCTTTAAGCGACGATTTAATGCCCGTTCAGCTTTGACAGTAATTGAGGTCAGCTCACAATTAAGCGGGGCAATTAATGCATTCATTTCGTCATCATTGATACGGGTTTCAATACCGAGTGCGCCCTGTCCAATCGCAGGCAAACTTTGCTCAGGGGTTAAAGCACTGCGAATACGCTCATCAAAACCCAGTCTTTCCAATCCGGCTTTGGCCAGAATAATCGCATCAAAATTACCCGCATCCAACTTGGCGAGGCGGGTATTTACATTGCCGCGCAACGGTACAATCTTCAAATCCGGTCGGTAGTGACGAAGCTGACATTCCCTGCGCAGGCTGGAAGTACCGACAACGGCACCCTCAGGTAAATCATCAACATTGTCATAATGATTAGAGACGAACGCATCATGCGGATCATGGCGTTCACAAATAACCGGTAAATGCAGACCTTCCGGAAACTCCACCGGTACATCTTTCATCGAATGCACCGCTATATCGGCTTCACCGGCCAGCATACTCTGTTCCAGTTCTTTGACAAACAAGCCTTTGCCGCCCACTTTGGCCAATGGGGTATCAAGAATGATATCGCCCTGGGTTTTAATACGAACCAGTTCGATATTCAGATGTGGATGCAACGCCAACAAACTGTCACGGACAAACTCGGCCTGCCAGATGGCAAGGGGACTGCGACGGGTAGCAATTCGAACAGTACGCTGACTCATGAAACAAAAATCCACATTATAGTTAACAGTGTTGTCGATTCTAACATTTTCCCCTGCGGTTCCACGAACAGCCGCGTTATAATGCGGTCTTTTTCTGCCAGCAATCACAGGCCCGTGCCATGACCGCATCTGATAAAAAGCTTTCTTCCGCCCGTCTCACCCAGCCTACTAATAAGTTCGTTGAGGAATTCACTGCATCGGTGATGTTTGATAAACGCATGTATCAGCAGGATATTCAGGGTTCCGTCGCGCATGCCACTATGCTTTGTAAAGTGGGCGTTTTAACAGAAACTGAACGCGATCAAATCATCACTGGCTTGCAGCAGATTGAAAGCGAAATCGATAACGATCAGTTTGAATGGTCCATTGCACAGGAAGATGTGCATATGAATATCGAATCCAGACTAATCAAATTGATTGGCGAAGTCGGCAAAAAACTGCACACAGGTCGATCACGTAATGATCAGGTGGCAACCGATGTGCGTTTATATCTGCGCGATATGATTGTGCCTGTTCGCAGTGAATTACAGCGGCTGCGCTCTACCTTGCTGGATGTGGCTGAACGTGAATTCGATACCATTATGCCTGGCTTTACCCATCTGCAAACGGCGCAGCCTGTCACGTTTGGTCATCATATGCTGGCCTGGTTTGAGATGCTCAGCCGTGATCTGGAACGTCTGGATGACTGCACAAAACGGGTCAACAGCCTGCCATTAGGTGCTGCAGCACTCGCCGGGACAACCTTTCGGATTGATCGTGAATACACGGCTGAATTACTCGGTTTTGAGCGTATCTGCCGTAACTCACTGGATGCGGTCAGTGATCGCGATTTTGCCATTGAATTTAACAGCTTCGCCTCACTGCTAATGATGCACCTGTCGCGGTTCTCGGAAGAATTGATTATCTGGTCCTCGGCCCAGTTTGATTTTGTTGATCTGGGTGATGCCTTCTGTACCGGCTCATCAATCATGCCACAGAAGAAAAACCCTGATGTGCCGGAACTGGTTCGCGGTAAAACCAGCCGGGTTTACGGTAATCTGTTTAACCTGCTGACGCTGATGAAAAACCAGCCTTTGGCCTACAATAAAGATAATCAGGAAGATAAAGAACCGCTGTTTGACACCATCGACACATTGCTTGGCTCGTTACGTGTCTATGCCGATATGCTCGCAGTAATCACCGTCAAAAAAGACAACATGCGTCTGGCGGCTCTGAAAGGTTATGCGACCGCCACCGATCTGGCAGACTATCTGGTGCGTAAAGGTGTTGCTTTCCGTGATGCTCATGAAGTAGTTGGTTTGTCAGTAGCCTTTGCCATAAAACAGCAAAAAGATCTGTCGGCGTTAACACTGCAGGAACTGCAGCAATTCAGTGATCAGATCGGCGACGATGTATTTTCGGTATTAACGCTCGAAGGCTCGGTTGCCGCCCGTAATCATTTGGGTGGAACAGCGCCAGAACAAGTTAAAAAAGCTATTCAAATCGCCCGAAGCGAACTGTAAATCTACTGCCTGAACAGATGGACTAGTTCAGTATTCGCCTTTCAGTCATATGATCACTAATAATAATCAGACTGAAAGCGTTATACGATGATTAAGTTGAATATCATCATTTATCATCATCACTGATCGGTGTCTGACCCCAAATGGCCACATTAAAATCATTACTATTTTCGCTAATTGAATTGGCGAAACGCTGGCCTTGGCTGATTGCGGCGATTGGTTTTATTTCCGGTGTGGCCAGTTATTTTCTGGTGGAACGCAAAGAGTCACTGGCGCAGGTTATCGCTATCCTGATGTTGGTCAGCTGGGTGTTTCTGGTATTGGAAAACTGGCTGCGGGAAAGTTTTAAAAGCCGTTTTGGACTCAATATTCCACCCGCTTTAATGCATTACCTGACTCAATTAGTCCATCAGGAAAGTTTGTTTTTTGTGTTGCCGTTTTTTCTTGCCGTCACCACCTGGAATCACACTCAGGCAGGGTTTACCGCTTTATTGATTTTATGTGCTCTGATCTCGGTGATTGATCCGTTGTATTACAAACAACTGGCACCGCGTCGATCTTTATTTGTTATTTTTCATGCGCTGGCTTTATTCGCTGTATTACTGGTTGCTCTCCCCATCTTGCTACAGCTGACTACTGGTCAAAGCCTGGCGTTTGCTCTGATTGCTTCCCTGTTGTTCAGTCTGCCCAGTTTAGTGAAGTTTGTTGCCAATGGTCGCTGGTGGCGACGGCCGTTAATGACGTTAATGTTGGCCGCTTTAGCCGCTGGCTTGTGGCAAGTCCCCAGCTTAGTCCCACCCGCAGCATTGCGATTAACTGAATTTAATCTGGTACAACAGGTTGATCGTGAACAACGCACGCACAGCATTCATATTGATCGCCTTGATGTGCAATCCCTGAAACGCGATGGCATATATGCCTGGACAGCTATCCGCGCACCTCGCGGCTTGCAGGAAAAAATTCATCACCTGTGGATCCATAACGGTAAACAAGTCGATCGAATCACGCTGAATATCGAAGGCGGCAGTGAACAAGGCTATCGGGCCTGGACACAGAAATTGAATTTCCCAGAGGATCCGGTCGGTAAATGGCAGGTTAAAGTGGTCACAGACTCAGGACAGCTGATTGGTATAAAACGCTTTACCGTTGAAGCCAGCATTGATGAACGGGAAAGTCTGCTTGAGCGTCTCAAACCGCCATTCTTTCAGGAGCCAATCGACGATCAGCAGAACATTGAAGATGCTGACGACATTCAACAACCGGAGAATACTGAAGGACAACAAAGCCTGTATGAGCGTCTAGCGCCGCAGTTTATTCAGGAGATGACCGAAAGTCAGGAGAACCCTGAAGAATCGGAAACTGTTCAAGAACAGGAGAGTACTAAAACACAGGAAAACACTGAAGAACCGGAAAACGCCCAAGAGCCAGAAATTGATGCTCAAATACAACACATCCCCGAAGATCTAAGCACTGAAGGGCATGAGAAATCTGAAGAACAGAATTAATCCTTACGATTGGCACCAATAAACGAAGCGACCATTAAAAATACTATCCAAACCATGAAACTGGGCAGCCAGATAGACCACCAGCCCTCTTCCAACGGCGAGGATGAAACAGGATCGATAAAAAATAGGCATAAAGATTCAATGCCAGGTTAATCATTAAACCTATAATCCCGATATAACTTAATATCGAATCCAGTCTGATTTTCTTCATAAAAACTCCATGAATCAAATTCGAGATTAATTTAGCCACAAAACGATACAAGCTGATAAGCCCACCAAAGCCAGAATAAGCGCTTTGGTGGCTGCAAATCGTGGCCAATAAGCCAATAAACCAACCCATATCAGCGCTGCCACCGATAATAGGCCCAGCCAGACAACGATACCAACTACAACACCCCACATACTGATCGCTGGCCATAAGGAAACTATTAACAGCATAGTTGAAGCGATTCGCAACAGACGTGTGTGGCTGGCAGATAATTTAGCTGTGCTTACTTGCGAATAGTGTCTCGGCATCGCCAAACTCAACCCCGCCATACCGGCATAACATAATGCTGTGGCAAGCAACATCATCAACAACATTTGCATTACGTTGCCTCCGACTTGGTTTTATAACGGCTGGAACCTTGTATCGCGGCTTTATGTTGTTTGCTTTTCAGTATTTTGACCGAGCAAACAGCCAACACACCGAACAGCACGACCGTTAATTCCAAGCCGGTATTCAGCCAGTCACCCTGAATAAAATAGCTGATTAATTGTTGTCCTGTCGTCAGCCAGTTGAGGATAGGCAGTAATAAACATAACGCAGCAAATAAGGATAATTGCTCTATCCAGGCACGAGAAGCGTGTCGTATAGCCGCATGCAGTAAGCTGCCCAGCCAGATAAAAAAGAATAGTTTTATTTCCCAGCTGGCGCGCTCAGGCACATCCAATGGCAACAGCCGGTTTATCCAAAAATACGAGACACAGGCGACCATTAATCCGCTAATAGCGCTGATATTCAGGACTTCAATAGCCCGGTAGACCTTTGGCGTTTGCGCCCCAAATTCGTTCAAGGATTTTTGCCGACGTTTCACCATAAACAAAATGGCGCCGGTCGCCATCATGATGGTGCCCGCCATGCCCAAAATAAAATAAATCCAGCGAACGGTATAACCACCAAAATTGGCAAAATGTAAGGTCCGCATAATACGTTGTGCGGCAAAGGCATTACTTTTATCAAATGTTTCCGGTGCTTCGATATGAATCAATTCACCGGTTACCGCATCAAAAATAACCTGCCCGGTACTCAAAAAGAGTAACCGTCCATTATTTTTCTCCTGCTCAAACAAGCCAAAGACTTTAGCAACCGCACTACTGTCACCGGGGTGCTCTACATTAATAAAACTACCCGGTTTCTCCATTAACGCTTCGCCCTGTTTAAACAGCTCAGTCAACGATAGAACATCCGCTTCAATACCGGTCTCTGGTCGATGCTCCGGCTGATTGAACACTTCGGCAAAGAAACTCTGTGGTTTGTCATAATTGGCCAATACCCCGGCTGGCATATAGATCGACACAAAGATCACCAGCCCGCTGTAGGCAATCATCAATTGAAATGGCAACGATAAAACCGAAGAGGCATTATGTGCATCGAGCCAGCTGCGCTGGCCTTTACCCGAGCGAAAGGTAAAAAAATCTTTGAAGATACGTTTATGAATAATGATACCGCTGACCAAAGCCACCAGCATGATCATGGTAAAAAATCCCACCAGCCAGATACCGGTCATACCAGCATGAAACTCAAAATGCATATGCACAAAGTGATGACCGCCCTGAGTCTCACGCTGTTGCTGATCAGGAATTATTTCACCAGTGACAGGATGTAACCGGCGCTGCTGAATTTCGGCATTGTCATCTTCCCAGGATAATCCAATTGCTGGATCGGCCTCACTGGGCAACCGTATGCGCCAAAAATGGCTTTGGGGCGCGGCATTTCGTAGAAAGTTTTCAGCTTGTGTTACTGCGGTCAGGCGTTGCTCTTGAGTACTGGTTTCGGGATCAAATTCACCGATTAATGCTCGCTCAGGCGTCATCCAATGGGTAATGGCATCATCAAACACACCAATAGTGCCGGTCAGAAAAATGGCGAATAATGCCCAACTGGCAACTAAACTGCCCCAGGTATGCAACCAGGCCATCGTTTGACGAAAACGTCCCTGCTCAAGGCTTACATCCGTCGATTTGCTCATCGTAACCACTCCGTTAACAGCAAACCCAAGCCGCCAATAATCACTGTTGCACCTATCATTCCTATCCAGGCACGTTTGGCATTTTTAACCGCAAATATCCATATTACCGCGGCGGTGTACACAGCAAAGCTCAGTAATGCACTGGTAATAACGGCATCGGCACGGGATAAAGGCAGAATGGCGGCAATCAAAATCATCACTGCCGAGGTTAATAAATAGCCACCTAATGTTGCGGCCAGCACCATCGAAAAGATTCGGCCAGAGTAAGACAGGGTCATATTGGGGTGTTCCATACACGGTTTTTAGCTAGGATCTGATGATAAAAGATCAGAAAATTTCACTGACTTATTTAATGTCGAATAACAACTCTTAAAGGCCCATTTATCAGGAAGAGTAGTTTTTTAACATGCGATATTAATGAGATAGATTATCGTTTGCATTCGTAATTAACAAGTCTCGCTTTTTCGGTGCCTTATTAAAAATGCTTTGAAGTACGACCAGAAAACAGTTTTACTCAGGGCTTGTTTATCTTTCATCTCCGCCTCTGTTGTGAGCTGAAAAAGTGTCAATCAAGGCACGAGGAGCGCCTTTTAGTTATTCTAAATAAGTGACGAGCAACGGAGACCGGCGCGCACCTCCCTGGCGCGCCGGCATACAGTCCATCCGTGGACATAAGTGGCGCTTTTTCAGTCACAACCC
>NZ_DFLS01000007.1:68039-238383 GCF_002375415.1 Methylophaga sp. UBA3613
CCCGAAGGGCTGGGACTATTTTTACGACCGCCTGAGTTGTCAATCACTTATGTAGGAAGGCTACACGGCGTGCTTTCCGCCTTGTCGGACACAAAAATAGCCGCCAGCAGTGGGGGATATGAAAGATAAACAAGCCCTAGCAATGACATTGAGTAAAACCTCAACGACAACGTAATTAATGCTGCTCGACAAGAATTAGTGCGCCAGCTGACAAGAAGAAACCTCACCCTCAGGAACATAATATCTGCACGTGCCGCACTGCCGGGGCACCTCCGACATCAAGCAGTTATCCGAGGGGATTCATCATGACAGAACATATTTGTACTCCATGTTGCACACACGGCATCACCGAAGAAAATAAAAAAGACGTGGTAGAAGAATTTGATACTGCGCGACGTTCATTTATCCGTAACGCTTTTGTTGGCGGTGGTGCCGCCTCTCTCGGCGCTATGGGCGTGACCATGTCGCCCATGAGCTTTGCCGCTGGCGCTAATACTCCCATCGATGCTGACGCACCCGGCCAGATGCACTATTACATTCCGGCCACACCGGAAACGGTTCTCTGGGGTTATTTCAGCAAGAATGCCAAGCCTACCGTTGAAATAGAGTCCGGTGATTTTGTCACCATGGAAACACTCACCCATCATGCCAACGATGATGCAGAACGGATGGTAAAAGGTGACCCCGGTGCTGAAAGTATTTTTCATTGGGATGCTCAAGGCAAAGGTGTCGACCGACGTGGTGCTGGCCCGATGGATGCCAAGATTGGTGCCGGCGGTGGAGCCGGCGTGCATATTTGTACCGGACCAGTACGAATAAAAGGCGCTCAGCCGGGTGATATTCTTGAAGTTCGGATTGTCGATGTTGCTCCCAGACCCAGTGGAAACCCTGATTACAAAGGCAAGACTTTTGGCAGTAATGCTGCTGCCTGGTGGGGTTTTCATTACGGCGATATGCTTACCGAACCGAAAAAACGGGAAGTCGTTACCATCTACGAAGTCGATGCAACGGGTGAGCGTAACTGGGCCAAAGCCGTCTACAACTATCGTTGGACACCACAAACTGACCCCTTCGGCGTGGTTCATCCGACTATCGATTATCCGGGGGTGCCAGTCGATCACAGCACCATCACCAAGAAGGAAAATATTCTGCGTGATATCCGTATTCCGATCCGTCCTCACTTTGGCACCATTGGCCTCGCTCCTGCAGAAGCCGATATGGTGAACTCGATTCCGCCCAACTACACCGGCGGCAATATCGACAACTGGCGGATTGGCAAAGGTGCGAAGATTTATTTTCCGGTCGCAGTGGATGGCGGCATGTTCTCAGTGGGTGATCCACATGCATCACAGGGTGACTCTGAGTTGTGCGGTACCGCCATTGAGTGCTCTTTAACAGGGACTTTCCAGTTTATCTTGCACAAAAAAGCTGACTTGCCCGGCACCTCGTTGGCTGAACTCAATTACCCCTTGCTGGAAACCCAGGATGACTGGGTGTTACATGGCTTTAGCTATGCCAATTATCTGGCTGAACTGGGTCCCAATGCTCAGGATGATATTTACAGCAAATCTTCGGTTGATAAAGCTTTACGCGATGCCTATCGCAAGATGCGACACTTTTTAATGACCACTCAGCATCTGGATGAAGATGAAGCGATATCACTGATGACGGTGGCGGTCGACTTTGGTATCACTCAAGTGGTGGATGGCAACTGGGGCGTGCATGCGATCCTGAAAAAATCCATGTTCCCTGCGCGTAGCTAGAGTCGGTTTATCTTCTAAATACCCTCGTTAATAGTTATGGCATAACACTTGCGAAAGGATGCTTCAGTATTCAAGGAATAAGACACGACCGTGACTGACCTGAAACGCTTTTCTGCCAGTGCTATACCCGCAGAGCTACGCCAGCCGGCCTGGAATGAAATACTTTCCAGGCTCGGGCTGGCGAGTGATGCTGCAAGCTCCATTCGTAATGACGACAGTGGCCATATGGCACTGTCCGTCTCGGCACGCGACTCAGTATTTGTTCAACTCACAGCAACCCCACAGATTCTTTCACCCATAACTGCCAAAGCAACTCAACCGTTACAAGGCACTGTATTGGTGCTCGCCTTGCTTGATGGCACCGCGCAGGTGCTGGATGCCGAGCAGACGGTCAAATTACGTTCAGGCGACATCATGTTGCTGGATCCAAGCCAACCCTGGCGACTGGCTTTACAAACTCGGTTTCGCATCATGCTAATCAAACTGGAATCATCCAGCTTTCTGCTCCGGTTGGTTCGTAGTGGACGACAGGAAGCGAATCGCATCAGCACCCAACAAGGCATCGGCGCGTTATGTCTGAACATGCTGCAATCGCTGACCGAACAGTTACCACATGTGGATAACAATGAACTTCCCGCCTTGGAAGTTACGCTGGCCGAGTTACTGGTGGCTTGTCTTTCCCATAAACAATCTGCTACCAATGAAGAAGCTACTGATGTGCAATTGGCCCATTTACGTAGAGTGTGCAGAACAGTGGATTCACGGCTGGACGATCCGGATCTGAATATTGAGCAAATCGCTGCACAGGAAGGTTTATCCGCCAGATACTTACAAAAACTGTTCAAAAACAGTGGCACAACATTCAGTGAATATCTGAAGAGCCGCCGAATACAGCATTGCTGTATTGATCTGGCTAACCCTGCCCTTGCCCAGTTCAGTATTGCCCAGCTGTGCTACCGCTGGGGGTTTAATGACGCCGCAAACTTCAGCCGTACCTTTTCACAGTTTATGGGCATGTCACCGAAAAGCTATCGTTCTGCACCGCCACAGGATCTGCATGAACAGCTTCGCCGTGGCTGTCCGCAAACAAAACCGTCAGCTCGTTCAATTACCGCCGATCCGCAATCCTTTTTGCAGGATGATGACATTCAAAAACGACGCAGACCATTTCAGGAAGTATTGGATGATCATGCTAAATATGCGTTGTCGTTGCGACTCGCCCCGAAACGGGTTTCCGACCAAGATAACACTACGTCTTCACAAACCGACACTCACTCTTCTCGACAATATTACCTGCCAGTGTCCGATAAAACCGTTCACTGGGGCTATTTCAGTAATGCGATCAAACCGGTATTAACCGTTCGCTCCGGTGATATTGTAACGATTGAAACCTTATCCCAGCATGCGTCTGATGACTGCGAACGCATGATTGACGGAGATGCCGGAGCACAAAGCGTTTTTCACTGGACTAGTACAACAAAGAACGTTGACCGGCGGGGTGCCGGGCCGATGGATGCCACGATATTCGGCCGCGGTGCCGGAGAGGGCTTTGGGGTACATATTTGTACCGGGCCGGTGTATGTCACCGATGCTGAACCCGGTGATGTGCTGGAAATACGCATTTTGGATATTCAACCACGACTCAGTTGCAGCCCGAAGCATCAAGGTAAACACTTTGGTAGCAATGCCGCCACCTGGTGGGGCTTTCAATATGACGATCTGCTCACCGAACCGAAAAAGCGTGAAGTAGTGACCGTATACGAAGTACACCAACACACCCATCCACCGCATGCCAAGGCGATTTATAACTTTCGCTGGACCCCACAAACCGATCCTTACGGCATTGTGCACCCAACCATTGATTACCCTGGCATACCGGTTGATCACTCTAGTATCGACAAGCAGTTCGGTATTCTCGACAAAGCCGTTATTCCGGTCAGACCGCATTTTGGCGTCATGGCCGTCGCCCCGCGTGAAAGCGGTATGATTGATTCTATTCCACCCAGCTATTTTGGTGGCAATATGGATAACTGGCGGGCGGGCAAAGGCACCAAATTATTTCTGCCCGTCGCCACAACTGGGGCTCTATTTTCGGTCGGTGATCCACATGCTTCACAAGGTGATTCGGAATTATGTGGCACCGCTATCGAGTGTTCTTTAACCGGTGTGTTTCAATTGGTGTTACACAAACAACGTGATTTAAAAGGCAGCTTTATGGATGGCCTAAGTCATCCATTTCTGGAAACACCGGATGAATGGGTATTACAGGGCATGAGTTTCTCCGACTATCAGGCCGAGCTCGGCCCGAATGCCCAAACGCAAGTGTATAAAAACTCCTCTATGGAAGCCGCCATGCGTGACGCTTTCAGAAAAGCCCGTCACTACCTAATGAAAGAACATGAGCTTAGTGAAGATGAAGCAATTTCACTGATTTCGGTAGCGGTGGATTTTGGTATTACCCAGGTTGTGGATGGCAATCTGGGTGTGCATGCGATTATCCGCAAGGCTATTTTTCCAGACTATAACGCTGATTAAAAATACTTATTAATTGCCTTTTCTCAGACAATTCGAACGCGCTCTCCTCATTCACCTTCCCCATTAAAATTCTTTGTAACCTGTAAACACTGTCTGATGCTAATTCTGAATTTTGTGACGCAGTTCACTTTACTTAGGTTAATGCGATTAGTTAGGTCCGGCGCAGAATGGTCAGGGCCTAATGATCTTTCATAGCCGCCTCTGTTGTGACTGAAAATGCACCACACAGGCGCGAGGAATGAAGTTTAGTCATTCTAAATAAATGACGAGCAACGTGAAGTGGTGGCAATGAAAGATCAATAGGCCCTTGCCAATCGCGAAATTTCTCGCGACACACCCCTCTACACCAAAAAAATCAAGGAGAAGTCATGGACAAAACCGATCCGAAAACAAACCGAGGTAATGGTGGCGAACCCCATCAGCAAGCTACCGGAAATACCTCAACACTCACAACACAGCAAGGCGGCCCGATTGCCGACGATCAGAATTCATTAAGAGCTGGCGCTCGTGGTCCAGGTTTAATCGAAGACCACATCATGCGCGAAAAGATTTTCCATTTCGATCATGAACGTATTCCAGAACGAGTGGTGCATGCCCGTGGTTTTGGTGCTCACGGCTATTTCGAAACCACCGAATCGCTCGAAGATGTCACCTCTGCTGATATTTTCCAGCGTAAAGGTGAAAGAACCCCGGCCTTTGTGCGTTTCTCAACCGTTGCCGGCAGTAAGGGTTCAGCCGATCTGGCCCGCGATGTGCGTGGCTTTGCCGTCAAGCTCTATACCAAAGAAGGTAACTGGGACATCGTGGGTAACAATATCCCGGTGTTTTTTATTCAGGATGCAATGAAATTTCCTGATTTGGTTCACGCCGTCAAAGAAGAACCTGATCGCGGATTTCCACAGGCCCAATCGGCCCACGATAATTTCTGGGATTTTGCGACTTTGATGCCGGAAAGCATGCATATGCTGATGTGGCAAATGTCCGATCGTACGATTCCACGCTCATTCCGTTTTATGGAAGGCTTTGGCGTACACAGCTTTAGACTGGTAGATAAAAACGGCAAGTCCCAGTTTGTTAAATTTCACTGGAAGCCAAAGCAAGGCTTGCAGTCTGTTTTATGGGATGAAGCGTTAAAAATCAATGGTGCCGATCCGGATTTCCATCGTCGTGATTTATGGAATGCCATTACTCAGGGAGATTACCCTGAGTGGGAACTGGGACTGCAGATTTTCGATGAGGAATTTGCTGAGAAATTTGAGTTTGATGTGTTGGATGCCACCAAGCTTATCCCCGAAGAACAGGTGCCGATTCGCATTGTCGGTCGACTAGTGCTGGATCGGGTTGTCAGTAACTTTTTTGCTGAAACCGAACAGGTGGCATTCTGCACCCAGAATATCGTCAAAGGTATTGATCATTCAAATGATCCTTTGCTGCAGGGCAGAAACTTTTCCTATCTCGATACGCAGTTAAAGCGTCTGGGTGGACCCAATTTCACCCACATTCCAATCAACGCGCCGAAATGTCCGATGCATCATTTCCAGCAGGATGGTCATATGGCAATGAGCAATCCTACCGGACGGGCCAACTATGAACCGAATAGCTGGGGCGAAGAAGAAGGCGGTCCACGTGAATGTCCGGTAAAAGGTTTTGAAAGTTATCCAGAAGATGTATCTGGTCCAAAAGTCCGTGAACGTTCTGAAACCTTTGCTGATCACTACAGCCAGGCCAGGCAGTTTTATATAAGCCAGACTGAAACGGAACAGCAGCATATTATCAATGCATTTTCATTTGAGCTCAGTAAAGTCAAAACACCGGCAATCCGTAAACGCATGGTTAGTCATCTGCTGAATATTGATCAACAACTAGCCGAAAAAGTTGCTGAAAAATTGGGCATCAATCCGTTGCCGGAACCGGCTGATGCAGCGATGCCAACAAGGGATGATTTGCCAGCTTCTGACAAGTTAAGCATTCTCAAAAATGGCCCGAATAGCTTTAAAGGCCGTAAAGTTGGTGTCTTGATGACCGATGGATTTGATGCTGATATTTTCAAATCGCTGGAGAAATCACTTAAAGCAGAAGGGGCAATGTTTGAAGTTGTTGCGCCACATACCGGTGAAATAACCAGCAGTGCTGGTGACAGCATCAAGGTTGATGAAAAGGTTGATGGCGGACCTTCCGTGTTATTTGATGCCATTGTGATTTTGCCTGGTAGCGACGGTGTGAAAATGCTGGCAGAAATGCCACCAGCATTAACCTTTGTCAGTGATGCCTTTAATCACATGAAATTTATTGGCTACGGTGAAGATGCCATGCCGCTTTTGAAAAAGGCCGGTATCAGTGAGATGTTGGATGAAGGCTGCCTGCAATTGACCAATACTAAAACGACGGACGAATTTACCCAAAACTGTCGTGATATTCGGTTTTGGCAACGTGCTGGTTAGTTGGTTTTTATGATGAAATAACAAGTTGAATCAGGTCACCCGTTTGAATGTTCAGACGGGTGATTTTGCGTTAGCTTGTAGATTATCTAAACCGTCTCAGAAGGAGATCATTATGATCGCCAGACGCTATTCTTATACGCTGATAATCATCATTTTACTGCTTGTCGCGTTAATCATTCTGCGCATGCAATTGCCGTCAATGGTGAAAGACTATTTGAATGGTAAATTGGCCGATATGGGTGATTATCAAGGACAGATAGCCGATGTAGATATTCATTTATGGCGCGGCGCCTACTCTGTCGACCAACTGGAAATCACTCAAAAAGACCAGCCTTCGGTACCATTTTTTAAAGCCGAAATAATAGATACCTCTGTAAGCTGGGCATCTTTATTAAAAGGCAGAGTGGTTGCAGACGTTGATTTGATAGATGCCGAAATTCATCTGGTCGATGACGAAGCAGAAGACCAGCCTGAAGAAGAATCCACCTGGCGTCAGACTGTTCAGGAAATTATTCCATTACAAATTGATCGATTAAATATTGATAATGGTGAAATTCATTTTCATAACTTCAACTCTGATCCCCCCGTACATCTGGTTTTTTACCAATTAGACGGTGAAATAACCAACCTAAGCAATGCTGATCGAAGTGATGGGCTGCAATTCGCTAATTTTGATATTGAGGGGCAAGTGTTAGATAGCGCTTCGGCTAGACTGGATGGACGCCTGGATCCTTTAGGTGATTTTCATAATTTTGAACTCAAGTTAAAAATCACCGGTATCAACCTGACAAAACTCAATGACGTCTCTGAAGCCTATGGTAATTTTAATTTCAAATCAGGCAACGGCGATTTTGTGATGGAATTGCAGGCTGAGGAGGCTCAATTAACCGGCTATGCAAAACCCGTTCTGGATAATGTTGAAATCTTTGATTTGGAAAAAGATCTGCAAGATGGCGTTTTCAGTGCAGCCTGGCAAGCCATAGTCGGTGCATTTGGCCAGATATTCCGCAACGATCCCAAAAACCGTATCGCTACCCAAGTTGAGATACGTGGCAATCTGGATGACCCAGATGTCAGTGCCTGGCAGGCCTTTCTCGCCATTCTGGAAAATGCTTTTGTAGACGCATTCGAAAGTGATTTTGGTCGGGAGACTGGTTCCGAATCATCGCCATCCCAAGACACAATATCTGAACCTGACTCTCGTTCTGAGTCCGAATCCAAATCAGAAGCTGAAACCGATACGGTGAATTGCCAGCTTCGGCCTATGTGGGATAAATGCGACTAAGTGACCAAATGACAGTGACGTTGTTTGAAAATCAGTTGTTACGAATAGCAGCCACTAATTCCGACTTGGTCATCTTGCTACGCCCCTTAATATTAAGCTGACTGGCCCGGTTATACAGCTCCTGTTTTGTCCGTGACTCCAAAGGGCTATTAGGATTGCCAGTCCCCTGACTAGTTTTCCTAGGTGTACGGCCTTCCTCACGACGTTGTTTATTCACAGTGCGAGCCGCAATTTCTTCAGCTTTATCGGTCTTTTTACCGCTTTTTTTCTGCTGATCCTTAATATGCTCATATTGACGTTCATCTTTATCTGTCCACTCGGCAACCATAAATAGTCCTCCTGTTTACAGTATTAAAAAGGTCACGTCCCACATTAGCAATGCTATAGCTACCCTGCCAATATCCTAGGTTAAAGTAACCGACTCCGTGGCAGCGCCAAACCTAATAAGCAAGATGGTGAATCAGTAAATTACAGATAACCCTGCTCGCAGATGTCTTCAAAGGTGTACAAGACTGAGGGGAAATAGTGCTGATAGACATACAAAATATATTCACATTACGTTGGTAACATCATATTTTAAATAACAAAAAGGCCCTGTCTGGCATCTGCCAAGGCCTTTAACATCAACCTTTATGGCTCAGTCAACTCCAGAAAAACTTCTTTGCCGAAGGTGATGGGCATTTGATACCTGCTCGTCGTTAGCTGCTGTGAGTGATTCAAAAGCCAACTCACCTGACAGTTGGTTAAAACGTTGTTGTAATAACTCCAGTTGATGCCAGGCCCATTGATTTTCCGGCTGTTTCAATAACCAGCTTTGCCAGTCCTGCCGGGTGTGATCGGTATTAAATTCAGCAGTGAGTTCTGCATACCACTGAGCAGCTTCTGCCAGTGCTTGCTGTTGTTGAGGCGTCAAACCTACTGAAGAAGTGTTCATACGTCTAACTGTTCATATGACGAAAATAACAGGCAATGCTGCGTGGCTTTGGCCATATATTTTTTGACCGAGCTTTCTGATAGCCCCATTTCTTCAGCAATTTCACGATAAGTCATACCTTTAAGCTGGGACATTAGAAAAGCAGTTTTCACCTTTACACCTAAACCATCCAGCATGGCATCAATGCGATATAGCGTTTCCAGCACAATCATGCTCTGCTCTGCCGAGATGACCTCCTGCTCTGGTTGCTGCATTAATGCTTGCAGATAGGATTGTTCTATCGTGCGTCGACGGAAATGGTCGATCATCACCCTTTTGGCAACTGTCACCAGATAACTTCGTGGCTCACGAATTGCCTCAACCTTGTCATTAGAGCCTGGGGCGGTCAATAATCTAACAAACGTATCCTGTGCTAGATCAGCCGCCTGATGAGAACAATTTAATCGCTCACGTAACCAGCTCTGTAACCAGCTGAAATTGTTTTGATAGAGTTTTTCCAGGCTCTCTGTATGAGGTAGTGACAATGGCGCATTCATAATTATTACTTACAACCGTTAATGATAATGATTATCAGTTGCATTCTAAGATAATTAATTATTAAGAGCAATTCATAGAAACTATCTTATTTTTATTTGCGTGAAATAATAATTAAATATATCTCGGCCTTAACGATCCAGCCATTGTCGTAACAAATTATTACGTACTCGCGAGAGTCGATCATATTGTTCTGTTTTACCGTTTTGATTAAATTCCTCTCGGAGCGACTGCTCCATATCAAACAGAATCTCCCGTCGATTAGGATCACGTATCCGACTAGTCACCCAACCGACGATAACTAGTCGTTCGCCTTCTGTGACCTCATTGACGCGATGCAGGTAAGTAGAGGGATAGATGAGTAAATCACCCGCATCCAGTTTCCAGCTACGTTCACCGCTACTGTCTTCTAACACTAGTTCGCCGCCCTGAAACTGGGTTTGATCAGATAAGAATAAGGTGAATGAAATATCCGTGCGCTGGTTGTTGATCAATGCTTCATCGACATGGGTGCCATATCGCATACCTGACTGATAACGGCTTATTAACAGACGAACGAATTGTTGTGGATAGGTGCTCTGCACGAATAAGTCATTAGCTAAAAGACGTTGTTCCACCAGCTTTAAAATACCGGAAATTTCCGCCATATCTGCCTGCAGATTTTGCTTTACCTGGATGGCGGCCCGGCCCGCTGTGCTCAGTCCGTCATGGAACGAGACATCCTTAAGCGTTGCCTTTATCGCTTCAAGATCAACTTCTGATAAACATTGTGAGAGATGCAGGATCATATTGAGAATGAGACTCATTTATGGCAAAGTAGATAACTTATCATAACGCCACTCAGAGAGACAGACTATGCAAGAAAATCGTAAAAAATGGGTAAGCCTTGGGGTTGCACTGGCCAGTGGAATCAGTTTGAACGCCACCGCAGCAGATATCTCGCATGATATGCACTTTACCAATGAGAACATTACGCTGGCAGCCGCTGGTGAAGGCGAAGGTGGCGGCGTCACTGAGAGCGATCTGAAAACTAATGACGTCGCTTTTTTAACCCGTTTGGGACTGATCCGTGGTCACTTGCTGGTGGGTTATGAATTATATAAACAAGGCCAGGTCGATATGGCTATCACGCATATGAAACATCCACGCGATGAGCTATATGCGGGCTTGGTGCCATCAATCGAATACCGTGGTGGAAAGCGCTTTGATGATGCATTAAGCAATCTGGCCGACAAAGTGACCAGCAAAGCACCTCAAGCTGAAGTGGATGAAGCCTACCAACAACTTGAAGCAGGCATTAAAGCCGCTGAAGCAGTAGCAAAACCGGATTTAAAAAATACCCTGCAAAGTATTAAAGACTTAATTCGTACTGCAGGTGAAGAATATGCATTGGGCGTAGAAAACGGCAAATTGATTAATCTACATGAATATCAAGATGCTTATGGCTTTACCCAAATCGCCAAACGCCGGCTTGAACAACTCCCGAAAGAAACACGCAATGAGTCAGCCGATACGGTTAAACAGGTTGAAGGCTATTTAGATGAACTTGCCGATCTCTGGCCAAGTATCGCACCTAAAGGTGATGTAGATGGTGATGCATCAAAACTGTATGGCGCTGCAGCTCGGATTGAGATTGCAGTCTTGGGAGTTTAAATAAATGGTATCTGAATAAAGTTCAGATAAATGGAGAGGTATCTACACTTTTACTAACCGTGTAGATACCTTTTCAGACTTTTGTTAATCCTGCTGCGCCGTTTTTTTTGCCCACACTATAAATCTAAGTGGGTATTCACCTGCCGAAAATTATGCTTAGAACCTGGAATCTAATGTTAAGGTGATCGTACGTGGATCACCCCAGATATTGCCATCCTGCATTGTATTGATGCACTGGTAGTATTTCTTATCTGTCAGGTTGATCAATAAAAGATTGGCAGAAAACTGGCGTGTGATCTGATAGCAAGCGCCAATATCAAACATAGTGAAACCTCCTTGCTGCAACCTCGCGTCGTTTTGGCAAGCAACCTCTAATGCAAATACGAATGATAACTCTTTGCAATAAATAACACCCTTCTGTATTATCCTCAGCTTTGTATTCAAGGTAGCTTTTTCGTGAACAGGCTCCCACGCCATGGAATTTCACCAAAGGAAAACCTGTGCATATCAAGCATGAGAAGAATATGACACGTCAGCTTCACTTATTCACTAGCGCCGCTACGGAAACATCTGTATCAACCACTACATCAGCCATGCAACATATCAGAACACCGTTGAAAACCGTATTGGCCTCCGCACTGTGGCTGGGGTTGACCGGCAATGCCTTCGCCGCAAGTGATACGGCTGGCGATGATGTCTCACTGCCAACCCTGCAGGTGCAGGGAGCGAGCATCTCGGATCAGTATTACCAACCTGATTCCAGTGCAGCGACGCGCACTGATACTCCGTTACGCGAAGTACCACAAGCAGTCAGGGTATTACCACGGCAGACATTAGACGATATCGGCGCTTTGCGTCTCGACAACAGCCTCGACTTTGTCAGCGGTGTGTCGCGTCAGAACAACTTCGGCGGCACCTGGGACAATATCGCCATTCGAGGTTTCGCCGGCCATGAAAATACCGGCATGAGCCTGTTACGAAACGGCTTTTCCAGTAACCGCGGCTTCAATGCGCCGCGCGATATCGCCAATATCGAAAGCATCGAGTTTCTCAAGGGACCGTCAGCAGCGTTGTACGGTAACAGTGAACCTGGCGGCACCCTTAATATCGTCACCAAAAAGCCACAATTCCGATCTGCACATACGCTGGATGTCAGCGCCGGTAGCTATGACTTTTATCGCACCGCAGTTGATACCACAGGCCCGCTCAACGATAATTTTGCTTATCGCCTGAACATTGCCGCCGAGGACAGTGGGAGCTTCCGTGATCACGTTGACAGTGCTCGTCAATTGGTCGCACCGGCATTTACCTGGGTAATCTCGGACCGCAGCGAGCTATCGTACGACGGCGAATATCTGCGCCATGAGGGCGCATTTGACCGGGGCATTGTCGCGGTCAATGGCGATGTCAATGCGGTACCCCACGAAAATTTCTTCAGCGATCCCGACGACGGCGATACCACGCAGATAAACCACAACCACCAACTTACGTTAACCCATGCGTTATCAGACACCTGGCGTAGCCGCCTGGGCTTTGCCTACAAAAACAGTACCTTGGCAGGCGCGGGTTCCGAGGTGCTACCCTTTGCAATCATCAGTGGAGATAGCGTCACCCTGCGCGACCGTTACCGCGACTTCGCGTCCGAGGACTTTACCGTGCAAGCTGAGTTGCAGGGGAACTTTGATTTGGGCGGCATGGATCACACCGTCCTGATCGGCACCGAAGCTTATCATTTTGAACAAGACTTCCGCATTCTCCAGCTCAGAAATTCAATGCGAATCGATAATATTTTTGGCGACCCGATCTACACGACACTGGCAACAGATACCAGAACATTGATCGCTGATCGGCATGAGAAGCAAGATAATTCCGCCCTGTTCGCCCAGGACGAGATTGGCCTTACCGAACGCTTTAAGCTGCTCGTCGGCCTGCGCTACGACCGCTTTGATGAAAAAATAGAAAACAAGCTCAATGATAATAACGTCGAGCAAACGGAATCAGCAGTTTCACCGCGCATGGGACTTACCTACCTTTTTGATCAGCAATGGTCCTGGTACGCCTCCACCGGCAAATCCTTTCGCCCCAATGGCGGCACCGACGCCGATGGCAATGGCTTCGATCCTGAAGAAGGTCGCGCCCTGGAGAGCGGTCTGAAGTTTGAGTCCGCTGATCAACGTATTGGAGCCACACTGTCTGTGTTCCAGATCGACAAGGAGAACGTGTTGACGGGATCCGATCCCAATGGTGTGTTCTCTATTGCTGCCGGTGAAGTGCGCAGCCGCGGCGTTGAATTCGATCTTGCAGGCAAACTGACCCAACACCTCCGCCTCAGCGCCAGCTATGCCTATCTGGACACCGAAGTCACCAAAGACCAGGGCGGCGCCGTCGACTGGGCGACAGGCGAAGTGGTGAATCTCAAAGGCAAACCGCTTTCCAACATCCCCAAACAAAGTGCCAGCCTGCTTGCCATGTGGGAGGCACCGCTGACCAATGGTGGAAACTGGGGCATCGGTGGCGGCATCAACTATACGGGAAAACGTGCCGGCAACTATATCGACAGCTTCAGTCTACCGTCCTATACTACAGTGCAGCTTAATTCATACTGGCGTATCGATCGGAACCTGCGCCTGAACGCCAATGTGCATAACCTGTTCAATCGCGAATACATTGCCAGCTCCTATGACCGCGCGTGGTTGGTGCCGGGTGCACCGCGCGCTTTGACAGTCAGCGCCCAATACACGTTTTAAAGGAGTTTATCGAATCTACTGCGGTTATTTGTTGCATGCCACGCCCATGCAGACGTCAACATATTACAGTTAAAGTGAAAGAGATCCATTAGCGTCTTAGTGACGAACTGACAAGAGCGATCATTTCTTAAAATTTCTGTTCGGCATGGCGAATCCGAACCTTGTATAAATTAGTTATGGCCAGTGGCTGCCAGTTTGGCGGCAATATAATCACTGTGTTCGACGTGCAACAAGTTACTGATACGGCGAATTACATGTTGCTCTATCTGGTGGATTTCCTGATCAGCGTTGGCCAGTTGCCAGAGGATATGAATTAATTCAACTTTCTTTTTCTGACTATAGCGATGATTGATTTCCGAGGTAAAGGCAAAATAATCTGTAGCAGATTTGTGTGCCTGTTCGGCTTCAGCAAGCAGACTTTCGGCCGCATCTTTATCGAGTGAAAAACGTTTCTGTAAAATAGATAGCAGCATGTCCCGCTCTTCATCTTTAAAATGATAATCAGCAGCAATGACTTCTATCATTAACGCAGCGGCTGCAAGTTTCACCGATAAATGTGCAGCATCACCGGTATCGTGATCGTCGAGCAATTCTCGCTGTAACAATTGTTTAAGTTTATCGAGCATAGATTTCTCCTGTACTGAAGTGACAGATTAATCACGCAGCAGTTCTTAAGGATTATTTTGTCGAGTGTAAAATCACAGCCGCCTGATAGCGGGGTTTACCGTAACCTAGCATGCTATTAAATTCTTTATGGGTCACGGGGACATAAAAACTGTCTGTGAGAGTTTTGTCATCATCCCAATCAATATCCGGATCATGAAAATAGACAAAGGTATCTGAAATCGATACCAACACCACCCAGTGGGGTGATTTGTTCTGATTTAGTCGGTAAGAGCTAATCAACACTACTGCCAGTGCACCCTGGTTCAAATACTCACGCAGTAAATTCACATCAATTTGCCGCATCTGCTGCTCGACTTCCGAGGTTTCCAGCTGTCGCATAAAGTCCTGATGCACACATTCCATCACAGCTTTTTTATCTTCACTACGTACACCGTTCACAAATGGCACATCATCACTATTGGTGATTAAGGTAGTGTTGAAATAACGTCGCCATGCCGCCAGCGCCAGTCCCTGTGCACTACAGCCGCCATGGCCGGAAGTCATAAATATGGTGGTAGCTTCACGCCATAACTGTAATTCCAGCCCCCGATCCAGATGCATGACCGGCTGAAGGGTTTTCATCGCCATCATCAAACTGGCCGGACCACAGGTAAAATCGGTGCTTTGCGAATAGTGAAATACCTGCTGATGCAGTTCTTCAGGTTGTGGCTGCAAAACCTTCATCATGCGCAAAGCATTGGCATGATCTTCGTAGTAGTCAGTGACGATTTCAAACTGGTGATAGCCGAGGCTTTCATAAAGTTTAATTGCACCAGCATTATCGGGCCGCACTTCCAGACGAATAAAACTGCGGCCAGCTGTCAATGCAGCCTGCTCCGCTTCACGCATCAAAGCCCGGGCAATTTTCTGATTCCGGTATTCAGGTAATACCGCCAGCGAATAGATGCGCCCCAGCGAAGTGCCCCGGGCATATAACAACAGCACATAGCCCATCAATTTTTGTTGCTGCTGGGCGACCAATAATAAGGCATTAGCCTTGTTGATCATCCATTTAAAACTACGACGCGAGAGTTGATCGCTATCAAAACAGATATTTTCGATATCCAGCAGTGCATCTACATCAGCTAAAGTGGCCGCACGAAAGATTATCGAATCCGTCTGTTGATTAACTGCCATTTGCATTAGTAGTCAAACCCTCCAGGGCCATTTCGATGACCTGGCGCCCGCGAAACAATACCAGCTCTTGCCATTGAGTCTCATCAGGACAGAAAAAATCCTGCATTGCGTGTTTAATATCCAGCGTTTTCTGGTCAGACCAATCGATTTTACCGGACTGTTGTAATTGTTGATCAGCAAACAGTACTTTAAGCATTTGTTGATTGCTAAAAGTACCAAATTCAAGTGTCAGAAAACACACGTTATCCCCTTGCTGATGCCAGAAATAATCATGCAAACCGTACTTTACACCAGAAGTTGAGGTGCCGAGAGCCGGTTCGGTCACTGTCGGGCCAAATAATTCCCGCGCTTTTTTCTGACCGGCAGTTTCTGGGGGATGGTCACAGATTAATTCGCCATATCCATAAGGCCCTAGTCCACTATGAATATCTATGACAATAACGTTATCGCGTTTTTCCGGTTTAAGTTGTGCGACCAGCTCTTCAATGGTTTGACGTGACCAACTGGCTTTTTCGCCACCGAAATAAAGCGCATCGGCTTTGCTGTATTGGCCTTGGCTGAGCTTATCAAACTGCTCACGTTGCTCCCCAACTAAATCGACTGCGTCCTTTTGCTTACTGAGCTTTTCCCATATCGCTATCACATCAGCAGAGTCTGGAAGTTTGGCATTAAAATCAACAAAGTTACGGTTGATATCGATACCTTCGTGGTCATTTCGGCTGGCACAGGCAAATCCCCAGGGATTTAATGCATGCACCATAACAACACACACATCGGCGGGTAACCGTCGGTGACGTCCCACAAAATCAGATTGAATTGCTGAGCCTACTCCACCCTCAACACCATGAACACCAGAAACCAGTACCAGAATATTTTTTGCTTTAGGACTGCCAGCCCAGGCAATATCACAAAACAAACGTTCGTTTTTTGGCCCGCGAACCGGGTGAATAATATTATTGACCCGTTCGACAATGGAGCTTGTTTCCACTGCTGATATGAACTTGTCACGTGCACCGGCATAGCGCTGAGAAAACACACTCAGAACGGCATCTGCATACATGGCAACAACTCTCCTGTAGATGAAAATTCGGCGAAGAATAGGCGACTTTCATGATTTTGACCAGATAATCAGCATAGTGGCAAAAATATTTATCACAACCATGACACAATCACTTTATGATGCACAAATCGTCTGACTAACTTAATTAGGAGCAACGCTAAAGTCATATGACTAACCATTTGATAATTCTTGAAAATATCGAAGACTGGGCACCTTACTTCCCAAGCGCGCAGGTCATCGCAGTGGATGATTATCTGCAAACCCCCTCCCCAAGTGCGAGTGAGCGTGCGCAAATTATTAACCTCTGTCACGGCCTTGAATATTTGAGTCCCGGTTATTACTGCTCAATGGTCGCTGAAGCACGAGGCCATCGGGTGATGCCGAGTTTGCGCACCATTAATGACTTATCCCGTAAAAGTCTTTATGCCTACGATTTATCAGATTTTGGTACGCATCTGGATAAAGTCATTGCGGCCAGTGATAAACAATCTGAAACCAGTTTTAAGCTGAAAGTATTCTTTGGCCAATGTGAATTTAAAGGCCTGCAGAAGCTGGCAAGACAGATTTTTGAACAGTATCCCTGTCCTATCATCGAAATCGAGTTCAGCCACAAAGGGCACTGGTTAATTTCTGCCATCAAGGCTGCTCCGCTTAATCAGCTCACTGACAGTGAGCAGGATAACTTCGCCAATGCTTTGGATGCATTCAGTCATAAGTTATGGCGCAAACCTTCAAAGCGTCGCCAATACCGATATGACATGGCTATTCTGCACAACCCCGATGAAAAAATGCCGCCCAGTGATGCCACGGCATTAAAACGCTTTATCGCCAGTGGTAAACGCATCGGTATTGATGTCGAGCTGATCACGCCGCGTGACTATATCCGTATTGCTGAATATGACGCTTTATTTATTCGTGAAACCACGGCGATTCATAATCACACCTATAAATTTGCCCGCCGTGCTGAAAGTGAAGGGTTGGTCGTTATTGATGATCCAACCTCCATCATTCGCTGCACCAACAAGATCTATCTGAAAGAACTGCTGGAAAAGCATAACTTGCCGATGCCGGAATCACATTTGCTCTATCGAAACGATAAAACCGGTCTGGAAAAAATTTGTGCTGAAGCGACTTTTCCTTTGGTAATGAAGATTCCTGATGGCGCTTTTTCCAAAGGTGTTATCAAGGTGAATAATGCCGATGAACTGCGAAGCAATGCCGCAGAGTTTTTCCAACAATCGGCAATAATCCTGTTGCAGGAATTTATGTTTACCGATTACGACTGGCGTATTGGAGTGTTTAATAACAAACCGATTTATGCCTGCCAGTATTTTATGAGTAAAGGCCATTGGCAGATTTATAACCACAATACCAAAAAAGGCACGGATTCCGGTAAATCAGCCGCGGTGCCTATTTCTGAAGTTCCGGAAAAAGTACTGAAAATCGCGGCAAAATCGGCGAAATTGGTGGGAGATGGTCTTTACGGTATCGATATCAAACAAAGCGGAAGTCGAGTCGTATTAATTGAAATTAACGACAACCCCAGTATCGATAGCGGCGTAGAAGATGCCTATCTGGGACCGGCTTTATATGACGATATCATGCGGGAATTTTTACGTCGGCTCGAAGCTCGTAAAGCGCATCGCCAGTCTTAAGCATTCCTTAGATATAAAAAAGCGGTGGCTGAAAATAATATTCAACCACCGCTTTTTTAATTTTGCTTATTGTTATCTTAGAAAGAGTAACTCGCTCCAACATGTAAATAACGTTTCTCACCTACGAAGTAGCGATATTCATCTGAAAAACCATTATAGTCAGCACGCTCTGCGTATTCTGTATTAAACAGGTTGTGTACTTTTCCATATAACGTCAGATTATCTGTCACATCATGTGAAGCACGTAGATTGACTACATCATGCCCCTCGTACTTTTTGTCGTTTCCATCTGTGATGTAATATTCACTCATATGAATCCATTCTAATTCTGCACGAGTAACAGGTGTTACATTCCAACCTAAACGAATATTACCCATACGTTTTGGCGCCGTTACCAGATAATCACCTTTTTCAATATTGCTGCTTTCCCGATTAAAGTCGTATTCGTGTTTTGCAAAAGTAACATTTGCCGCAATATCAAATTGTTCGTTAAATGGGTAGAAAGCCCCTAATTCCAAACCAGTATGCTGGGTTTTACCATCTGGAACATTAATCTGATTGCTGTCTGTAAAGAAATAATCCTTTTTCTTCATGTGATAGGCAGCAATTTCATATTGCAAGCCGTCGCCTATTTTCCGCATACCGATTTCAATACTATCAATAGTCTCAGAGTCTGCAGCACCACCGGTCGCTCCTCGTTGTTGGATTCGATATAAATCGGTGGTTTGTGGTGCTCGATTGCCTCGTGCATAGTTGATGAAAGCAGCTGTGTCTTCAGTTAACTCCTGAACTAATCCTAATTTAGGACTAAGATTACTAAAGTTTTCTTTATCACTGTCCGGCCTTAAATAACGAGTTCCTAAAGTCAGAGAGTCCGTATTATTAGTGTAGTCATATTTTGTATATTCATATCTTACACCGGCAGTTAAACGTGTTTTTTCTAATAGCTGCCACTCACTGTGAACATAGGGTGCTACCACTGAAGCATCGACTTCATAGTCATAATGTACCCCTTGAACGAATGGTCCAACTGAAGGGCTGTTCTGAACTTCTGATAATTCACCTTCTGTATATTCAAAGTCGGTGCCAAAAATAATCTTATGGCCGCCACTTAAATCTTTTGTATAGGCAGCTAAAAGCCCTACGCTACTATGTTTATTTTTCTCTACTGGCTGTCCATTTAGGAAATGCATCAGAAATTCCATTTCGGTATGGCGCAAATAAGGGGTTAACCTTAATGTCGAGTTGTCGGTCAACTGACGTTCCCACTCAGTAGACAACCTTGTGGATTTAGCATCGCGGTAAGCCTCTGGATCCGGATTAGTGCGAGAAAGACTTTCATCTTCATATGCTTTAAAACCTTCAATGTAGCTTGCTGTTTCCTGATTGAGATTGGTATGGCTGAATAAGGTTTTAAAACTGTCAATTTCGCCATAATAATCATGACGGAAGCTGACTTTTTGCTGATCGTACCCGGAGTCACTGACATAGCCGCCGTCAGTTGTACCATTAACGCTTAAGCGGTAACCATGCTGCCCAATGGTATCGCTCACTGTACCTTTCATTTGATATAAATCATGCGGCCCAACGGAAATATCAATTTCGCGTTGTAAATCCAGTGAAGGAGCTCGGCTTAATACGTTGATCAAGCCATGGACCGCATTGGAACCGTACAAAGCACTACCAGGACCACGCACCACTTCTATCCCACCAGCCTGTTCATAATTAACTTCAAACAGACCATTTACATTAGCAAAGCCCGCTGCGCGTAATGGAATACCATCTTCCAGAAACAGAAATGACCCGGCACCGGCACCACCGGTTAACACTGGTGAACGAATTGAAGTCAGATGCTCCTGGCCATTACCTCGTTGGATATTAACGCCACTGACACGGTTGACGATCTCGGTAATGTGATCCGGGCGAACAAAATCGATTTCTTCTTCTGAAATTCTGCCGGTATTCCCCGCTAAATCGAGGATTGGCGTTCCCGAGCGGGTGCCGGTAACAACCAACTCGTCCAGAGATAAATCCTCTTCTTCCTGAGCATAAGCAGGTAAGGCGATATTCATGCTGGCCAGGGCCATCAGTATGGGTAATTTGCGTAAGGTTGGCATGAGCTATGGTTCCTAGATTATATGTTGTAAAAAGTTAACGAATTTTCTCATGTTGTCTTTTTACAACACATCAGAAAAATCCTTAATTGACGTTGAAAAACGTCCTATCATCCCCATCTAATGACCCAGATCAATTTTTTTCGAATGAGCCCATGGAATACAAAGACTATTACAAAATCCTTGGCGTAAGCCGGACAGCAACACCAGAGGAGATAAAAAAAGCCTATCGCACACTGGCCAGAAAATATCACCCTGATGTCAGCAAAGAGGTGAATGCCGAAGAAAAGTTCAAAGAAGTCGGTGAGGCTTATGAGGTGCTGCGCGATAAAGAAAAGCGTGCACAATATGACCAGTTTGGTGGACAGTTCCGTCACGGTCAATCGTTTTCTCCACCTCCAGGCTGGGAGGAAAATGTCGGTGGCTTCGGTCAGGGTAATTTCAGCAGCTTTTTTGAAAACATGTTTGGCGGCATGGGCGGAATGGGCGGTGGTCAACAGGATAACTTTTTTGCCCGTGGCGAGGATGTAAGCGCCAAAATTACTATTTCACTGGAAGATGCATTTAACGGCGCGAATAAATCGATTCGCCGTCCTGCCGGTGCCACGCAAACTGGTACCGTTAACGTCAAGATCCCTGCCGGCATCGAACCGGGTAAAAAAATTCGTTTAAGCGGACAAGGTAAAGCTGGAATGAGTGGTAAAGCGGGTGATTTATATCTGGAAATCCAGATTGCCCCACATTCGCTTTATCGGTTGGAAGGCAAGGATGTCTACCTGGATTTGCCAATTACGCCATGGGAAGCAGCATTAGGTGCCAAAATTACCGCCCCAACTTTAGCTGGAAAAATTAGTCTGAATATCCCGGCGGGCACTCGAAGTGGGCAAAAAATGCGTTTGAAAGGCCGCGGGCTTCCCGCTAAAACGCCCGGTGATCAATTTGTGGTTTTACAGATAATGACTCCTCCGGCGACGACTGCCGAAGCGAAAAAGTTTTATCAGCAAATGGCTGAAAAACTTCCTTTTAATCCAAGAGAGAACATTGAATAAGCATTTTGAGGTAGAGACAAAATGATGAATAAACTGAAATCTGCTGTTATCTGGTTGGCCGGTGTAACTCTGTTGACGCAGGTTGCCGTGGCTGCCCTACCTTTGCCATGGCTGGATGATGATAATCAAATGCCCACGCTGGCCCCGATGCTGGATCAGTCCAAACCTGCCGTGGTGAATATTGCCACACGTAGTGAAGTCAGAATTCAGGATAATCCATTATTAAATGATCCGTTTTTCCGACGTTTTTTTAATTTACCTCAACAACAGCAACCCCGTACTCGTCAGGCCCAAAGCCTGGGGAGTGGCGTTATTGTTAATGCTAAAGAAGGTCTGGTATTAACCAATAATCATGTGATTCAGCGTGCCGATGAAATTACCGTTTCCCTGCACGATGGCCGTACCTTTCAGGCTGAAGTGGTAGGCAGCGATCCAGCAACTGACGTGGCCGTGATTCGCATTCCACCCGAAAAACTTACCGCTCTGCCACTGGCGGATTCCGACAGACTGCGGGTTGGCGATTTTGTGGTCGCTATTGGTAATCCGTTCGGTCTTGGCCAAACAGTGACATCCGGTATTGTCAGTGCTTTAGGACGGAGCGGTCTGGGACTTGAAGGTTACGAAAACTTTATTCAAACCGATGCTTCCATCAATCCCGGTAATTCGGGCGGTGCATTAGTTAATCTGCGAGGAGAATTAGTGGGTATTAACACCGCTATTTTTTCACCGAATCAATCCGGTAATGTAGGGATTGGCTTTGCTATTCCGAGTAATCTTGTCAAACAGATTACTGATCAGTTACTGGAATATGGAGAAGTTCGTCGTGCTTATCTGGGTGTACAGATGCAAGACATTACCCCAGAACTCGCTCAGGCATTTGGTATTGAAGACAACCGTGGCGGCGCCGTAGTAACCAATGTAATTAAAGATTCTGCTGCTGAAAAAGCGGGTTTAAAAGTGGGTGATGTGGTGACCGCTGTCGATGGCGTTTCGCTGTTAAACGCTGATAACCTGCGTAATACCATCGGTTTATTGATGGTGGGCCAGACTATCAAGCTGGACATCATTCGTGATGGTAAGGAAAAGACACTGAAGGCAAAAGTTACTGAAGTCCAATCCAGTAAAACCCAAACTGGCGATGTGCATCCGAAACTGCGAGGCGCCACCTTTGGTGATATCGAACAGAGCTCACCTGCTTACGGCAGAATTCAAGGCATTATGCTGTACTCGGTTGAACGTGGCAGCCCGGCCTGGGTCGCGGGTTTACGTAGTTATGACATTGTCACCTCGGTCAATCGTCAACCGGTTGCCAATCTTGAACAGTTCAAACAACTGGTCTCTAATCAACCGGAGTTATTACTGAATATTGTCCGGGATAATCAGGCTATGTTCTTGCTATTACGATAAGGACTCTGGCGCGGAGCCCAGCTCCGCGCCATCAATAAGACTCTCGAACAGTTTCGAGAGAAAGCCTTGTTTTTTACCGTAACTTATAGATCCTATTGGGATTCTACAGTTCGATTCCTACCGGCAGCTTTTGTCTGATAAAGTGCCTCATCAGCCTGTTTAATTAAATCTGCGGCCGATTTCTCACCGGTAGGTACCATGCTGGCCACCCTACAACTTATTGTTACGTAATCTGCCACACTGCTGGTTTTATGCTCTAACGCTATGTCATAAATGTTTTGACGCATCCGTTCAGAAATATCTATTGCGTCTTTAGGCCTGGTATTCGGCAACAAAACGCTGAAATCCTTACCTCCAAAACGGATGGCAACATCAGTTGCATTAGGTAAACTCTGGTGATTAAATGCCATTGATTTTAAGCATCAAGCACAAAGGTTACTGTGTCTAAATCCCCATCAGATTCACAGCAAACAGCTGTTGCTGAAGTCCATCCAAGATCGTCCCTCCAGAATATAAGTTATTTCATCAATACCGATGTATTTTTCCTATACAAGCTTGGAGGATATTGCTGCAAAATAAATTGCAAAGGTGTACCCGCTTCAAATACTTTCTGTTGGGATTAAAACTCTTTATCTTGCAACCCGTTTAATGCCTTGAATCATTAGTAGCACTATAGCGCCTGCAACTACACCCACTCCTGCGTTAAAAAGTTGTGGAACGATAAAAGCACCTACCGCATTTCCTACATTCAGGCTTTCCAGCCAATGATGCAGAAAAGCTAAACCATGCACTAAAATTCCGCCGCCAACCAGAAACATAGCCAACATTCCAACGACTGATAAAAATTTCATAAATTTGGGGGCAAGCCATAAAATGCTCTGTCCCACTGCACGTTTAATTTTTGCAAACCAGTCTTTTCCTGCGCTGGTAATAAGTGCCAATCCGGCATCATCAAACTTCACAATTCCGGCGACTAAGCCGTAAACACCAATGGTCATTACTAAGGCAATTAATGAAACCACGATAGTTTGTGTCATTATCGGAGCCCCTTGAGCAACTCCTAATGAAATAACAATTATTTCTGCAGATAAAATAAAGTCTGTGCGTATCGCCCCTTTAATTTTGCTCCTTTCGAATTCAGCAATATCAATTTCAGGTGTCGTCACCGCATGGACTAATTCATTATGATGCGCGTCGTCTTCTGCCTCATCATGAATGTACTTGTGCGCCAACTTCTCAACGCCTTCAAAACAAAGATATAAGCCTCCCATCATCATTAACGGAGTGACTAGCCATGGCAAAAAAGCACTAATTGCCAAGGCAGCCGGAACCAGAATCAATTTATTTATTAAAGATCCCTTAGCGACAGCCCAGACAACGGGTAATTCTCTGCTGGCATCTATGCCGCTTACCTGCTGAGCATTTAGGGCAAGATCATCGCCCAACACACCGGCTGTTTTTTTAGCAGCGACTTTTGTCATCAGCGTTACATCGTCAAGTAACGTGGCAATATCATCAATTAATGCAAGTAAACCAACGCTGGCCATAACTTTCTCTCTAGGTATTGAATTACGTGTGGATTATAGAGATGTTTGCTAATTAATTAGCAGATAATATTATTATTTATAGTCCCATCTCACTGAGGCCAGGATAATCATCCGGACGTCGGCCCTGTGGCCAAACCAGTTTACGTTCAGCTTCATTTATAGGCAGATCGTTAATGCTGGCATAGCGGGTTTTCATCAACCCATTTTCATCAAATTCCCAATTTTCATTACCATACGAGCGATACCACTGCCCTTGTTCATCATGCCACTCATAGGCAAAGCGAACCGCAATCCGATTTTCGGTAAAAGCCCAAAGCTCTTTTACCAATCGATACTCCATTTCGCGTTGCCATTTTTTCTGTAAAAAAGCTTTGATCTGTTCACGTCCAACAGGAAATTCCGCACGATTTCGCCACTGACTGTCAACGGTGTAAGCTAAAGCAACTTTTTCCGGATCACGACTATTCCAACCATCTTCAGCCATTCGAACTTTTTGTTTCGCTGTCTCGATTGTAAATGGTGGAAATGGGGGCTTCTGTTCATTTTGCTGCATTGTTTGTCTCCCAATTTAAGGTATACCGATTTGTCTACATCAAGAATAGACAGATCGGTATACCTCTGTCAAACTTGGTGAAGTTTTTATAGGTGTTCACTATGGATAAACGTCAGCAATTAATTCACACCGCATTTAATCTGTTCTATCAAAATGGTATTCATGCAGTAGGGATTAATCAGATTCTGCAAACAGCCGGGATTGCGAAAAAAACCCTTTATCATCACTTTGCCAGTAAAGAAGAATTGGTACAGGCAGTAGTCGAATATCGTGATGATAAATTTTACAACTGGCTAGCGTCGCGGCTTGAACAGGTAAAACCAGGCTATGATGGACTGAATGAATTATTTGATGCAGTTGATGACTGGATGCATAATCGTGTTGATGTGCTAACAGATTTCCATGGCTGTTTTTTTATAAACACTTGTGCGGAATATAACGATCCAAATCACCCCGTATATCTTCAATGCCAGCAGCATAAAACCAGAATTAACAGCTTAATTGAAAGACAGATTCGTGCCCTGGGAATCAGCGAGTCAACCATTCAATATATCACCGAGTCCATTAGCCTGTTAAAAGAAGGGGCTATTGTTATGGCCCATGTCCAGGATGATTTAACGGCAGCACAAAAAGCTAAAGCGATGACCTGGATTGTGTTGGCCGCCTACCTGAGCTGAATAGTGGCGCTTGATAGAAAAAAGCCTTTAATCACCATAATCTCTGCATTTATCTTAATATTTACCTACATTTACATAGCTTGAACCAAACTTACAAACAAAAGACCTAAGCTGCTTATTAGTTACAAGGCTCTTAAAGTGAGGTAAGCATAATGTCTAATTCAAAAATTACCAAAACATCCATATTGCTGATGTTTTCATTATTTATCATCGGTTTTTCAGTAAATCAGGCCAGAGCCGATGTCAGAATAAATATCGGGCTTGGGTATCCAACCGGCTATGTGGATCACCGCCATCATGGTTATGTCGTACAACACCATGCTCCTCGTTACAGCTATAACAAGCATCATTACCATCAACCAAAAAAGTATTATTCAAAACATAAACACCATTACCACCAGCCAAAAAAATATTATTCAAAGCATAAACAACATCCTAAATCCTATCGTGACTATGGTAATAACCGTGACCAGTATCGCTACGAATCCAGAGGAAATCATCGGAATTACGAACATCGGGATCATCGCTATTACCGATAATTCACTGTTCACAGATAACCGGCATAAGTTTTAGTTATAAAAGAAAAGCCCCTTTCGGGGCTTATCTTGTGTGGTTTAATTTTAATTAGAAGCTGTAACGCACATTAGCCGCTACGCTACGACGTTCGCCGTAACCACAATCGAAACCTTCTCCACGACACCATGAAATAAACTCTTCATCAGTCAGGTTTTTCGCATCAACAGTGAAGTCCCAATCACCTACGGCATAACCAATCATGGCGTCATATAGCGTTTCAGAAGGAATCTCCGGAGCACCACCGCCTCCTACAACATCACCAATATAGCGAATGCCTGCACCAACACGCCAATTATTTCCCAGGTAGAGTTTATTCCACCATGAACCAGTTTTTTCAGCCAAGGCAGACAGTCGGTCTCCGGTATTATCATTTTTTGCGTTTAAGTCCGTATAAGCAAATTGAGTTTCGAAGTTCTGCCAGCGTTTGTTAATTTGCAGTTCCCAACCATCAATGACTGAACCAACCTGCTCAACACCACCAGGAGTCTGTCCCTGAACGATACGATTGGTTTCCGTAATATCGAAATAAGCCATTGTGACAGCCAATGTTTTATCTGGAGAGAGATATTTAATACCAATTTCTTCTTGCTCACCGGTGGTGGGTTTTAAGGTATTGGCTGCAGAAGTGCCATCAGTACCGAGGTTCATGCTAAATGCTTCGGAGTAACTGATGTATGGCGATAAACCATTATCAAACCTGTACATTAATCCAATTCTTCCAGTTGTTTCCTGCTCATCACTCGTGACATTGGGTCCGTTTACAGCAAGTTTCCGGTTTTTGGCGAAATCACGCCGTAAACCAGCCGATAAAACCACTTTCCCAATTTCGATATGATCAGCCAGGTAGATACCAACTTGTTGTATTTCATTATCATCACGATCTACCGGATTCGCTAGGGCGGCAGTATTTAAGTTTCCGTATTGCGGATCATAAAGATTAATAATTCCACCACCGGTTGAATTAGAAATATAATTTTCTTCCTCCCATAATGCATCCTGTCTATCCCAGCCAATAATAAGGTTATGACGGGTTATACCCAAATCAAAGACACCTGAAAGACGCGTATCTAGATTAAAAATTCTAGTTTGACGATCAGCTGTATGAATACTTCGTGCAATATTGCCTTCAGGAGAAACAACTCCTCCCACCCTGGCCCAATGCTCGCGAGTTTTGGTACTAGATTCTGTGTAACGAGCGGTAGTAGAAAATGACCAGATATCATTAAATTTGTGATCAAAAAAGAAAGTTAATTCCGTTTTCTCTCTATCATATCGATCCCAGTCAGGCTCACCAACAAAGGTTTCTGAGCCGACATAACCTAAAGGTCCTCGATCAAGTGTGCCGGTTTGTGGCAAAAACTGAGCAGAAACCTGGCCTCTATTTTCCTGGCGATTTAATAAGAAAGAAAATGTTGTGTCATCTGTGGGACGCCACGTTATAGATGGAGCAATTACATAACCATCATCTTCAACATGATCGACCTGAGTATCAGCATCTCGTTGTAAACCAACAACTCTATACAGTAGTTTGCCGTCATCTGTCGCAGGGCCAGTCACATCAAATGCAATCTGCTTACGATTATGAGAACCATATTGTCCCCATATCTCACCTTGCTGCTCAGATTTGGGTAATTTTGAAACCGAATTGATAACCCCACCCAGATCCCCCTGTCCGTATAACATGGATGAAGGTCCTTTCAGTACCTCAATACTTTCCAATGCATAAACGTTGGTTCGAACACTGTTATACGAACCATAGAGTTGTCTTAAACCATCAAGGTAAAGGCCAGGGGAAATACCGCGGACTTTAGCACTATCGATTCGGGTATCAGCACCAAATGCGCCAGAGTAAACACCGGAGGTATACTGTAGAGCATCCTGAATATTTTTTGCCCCAGTATCTTTCATGAAATCATCATCGATAATAGACATCGAAAATGGCTGATCCATTATTGGCACATTTAATTTACCAACAACTGGCTCTTCTTCCAGCTCGATATAACCTAACGCATCAGCACCAGTAGAAGTTACTTCTACTATCGGCAAATCCAGAGACTTTTCTTCGGTTTCTTCAGCGATAGCATTAGCTGTAAATACGAACATAGCCAAGACGGCCGGGGCACAAAACAACCGGTTTTTTTGAACAGATGGATACATTACAGATTCCCAAACGATTTAGTAAAGCTAAATGATAGTGATTTAGATTTGCGTAATGTAAAGAAATGTAACAATTCTGTCAATTTTTACTGACTTTGGGGGAACTTATTGAAAGTTGCGTTATTTTTATCGTAGATATCAGGTCAAAAATGGCACTAACTTGCTTTTATGCTGCTATTATTCTGCTGGCATGGACGCGCTGATAAACATATTTAGCTGTTCATACATCTATGGATAATTTTAATAGGACATAACTTTGAACACTAAATTAATTATCGCTTTATCTTCGGCTATGCTTTTTTCCGGCTGCGCCACTATCGTAAATGATCCCACCGTTCCTTTAACTGCCTCATTTTCTGATGGAAGTGAGGGTGAATGTAAATTCCATAATAAGCGTGGTGTCTGGGAACTAGATATGCCTGGTACTGCCATGATCCGACGCTCGGATGACTCTCTGATTTACGCCTGCAGTACAGAGGATGGCAGGGAAACTGATGGTTCGATTGTGAGCGAGTTTGAATCAGGTAAATTCGCTGCCAGCGTCATTTTCTGGGATTTTGGTATTACCGATGCCATTACTGACAAACATCGTACCTATCAAGGTAATATCGTCATTCCAGTCAAACAAACAAAAGAGATCGCCCAAGCTAACGATACTGACAACGAATCAACAGAAAAAAATTAATTAGCTTTATGTGATGCTCTCATTACAGAGCATCACATAAAATTTCCTTTCGTGAAAATCTCTAGGGCGTGACAAGTGCCTGCAGATAATGCAAGCTTAACGGCATTAATACACGCTCAGAGCTCAAACGAGCAACAAAAGGAAAGCTTATGAAAGGCAGTCAAAAAGTCATCGATTTGCTCAACACACTGCTCGCCGGTGAACTGACCGCGATGGACCAATATTTCATTCATTCCAGAATGTACGAAGACTGGGGGCTGACACGATTATATAACCGTATTTCTCATGAAATGCAGGATGAAACCGACCATGCCGATCAGATGATCAAGCGTATTTTGTTTCTGGAAGGCATGCCCGACCTGACACACCGCGAACCGCTACGTGTAGGTCACACCGTACCGGAAATGCTGCAAAATGATCTGGATCTGGAATATGCTGTGGTCAAAAACCTGCGGGAAGGTATCGCGCTGTGTGAAAAAGAAGATGATTACGAAACTCGCCAGATGTTACTTAAACAACTGGAAGATACCGAACTGGATCACACCCATTGGCTTGAACAACAACTTGGCCTGATTGATAAAATGGGTTTAAGAAATTACCAGCAGGCTATGACATTAGCTGAAGCGTAAAACAGACGGTTGCTTTACGACCGCTCCTTTCTTTGCATAGCTGAAATTGTAAATCCCATTTGTTCACATCTAAATCACAACATTACTCTATGCTAGCTACTAGCTAAGTATAATTAAGGAAAAAACAGATGAAATTAACTTATCTAATTTTGGGTCTTTTAGTGTCATCTTCAATTGCTATTGCAGATGACTCCTCTACCCTTGATGCAGCCATAGGTGGAGCCGTTGGCGGTGCGATTGGGGCAGCAGTGGGAAATGAAGTTGGTGGCAGAGATGGTGCAATCATAGGTGGAGGGATTGGAGGTGCAACGGGAGCTGCCGTTAATACTACTGAGGATGGTAACTCCACACATAGAACATATATAGAACCTCGATCTTCACAGCGCTTTTGCCCACCTGGCCAGGCAAAAAAAGGTAATTGCTAACTACTTCATTGCACTCTATGCCCCCTCCCCACTAACACAACGATGCTAGTGGGGATTTTTATGAATTGTCTGCATAGGCCCCATTTTTAACGCACAAAGACAATGTGTAGTCTTAGTTTCGAGGATCATCTGCGGGATCGATGTAGGTGATATCCCACGGTCCAGTTGCAATCAACTCCACAACTGTTTCCTCTTCCGAAGTCCATACATAATGGGCATGACCAGCTGGCAGTACAAAGCTATCACCTACGTTCAACACCTCACCATTTTCCTTATCAAATGTCTCCCCCATGCCATTGCCTAATTGGCCTTTCAACACGGTAATAACTTCGGTGTATGGATGCGTATGCGCTGGGATTGGATAATTTGGTGGGAATTTCAGCCAGGCGATAAACACGCCCGCTTTAGTCGGATCGCCAAGCAAAATAACACTTTCAGCTCCTTTAGGCAGAATCGCCTCCGGTTGCCAATTCACCTCATCAGCACGAAATGACTGCATTTTCTCCGCCGTCATCCGTTCAATTTGGTCTTCTGCAAATGCTGTTGCAGTAAAACTTAATAACATCGAAATGATTAATAGAACTCTCACAATAATGTCCTTTTAAATGTTGGATTGATGGTAAATCCGATATTCTGGAAATCGTCTAATATTAGGCTTTGTGATAAAGACAGTCGTTCAGTATTAATCCGATTTTATATAGGATTTTTTCTGTAATGATAATTGTGAGTTCTGGTTAAAAATTTGTAGGTTGGGTTGAACGCAATGAAACCCAACAATCCATAATTAAAACATTAGGAAAAAAATGTTTCAGCCTTTGGGCCGAGTTCATTTTCTTTGTTTGCCCAAAGAAAACGAACCAAAAGAAAAGGCACCCCTTGTGCTGGCCTGCGGCTCCCCGATAAAAATGGCTATCTCAGGGAAATCGAAAAAACTCGCTGCGCTCAGACATTCCGATTTCTGATCCTGAGATAACCATTTTTACCGGCAGCACAAAAGGGGAATTTGGGATTGGCTGTAGGTTGGGCTGAATCAAATGAAGCCCAACAATCTTTTGCGTGAAATTCCAAACGTTGGGCTTCGCAATCTCAGTACTAACCTACGGGAAAGATCTCAATAATGCCCTTATGCGAAGCCGAGCATCGCAGAGCTGGTCGGATCAGCATGACGGCTGTTTGAGCGCAGCGAGTTTCCGTCATGCCCGACCAGATCGAGAAGCGCAGGGAACCCGCAGGGCGAGCATGGGCTGTCTTTTTGTTTGGTTCGTTTATTTTGGACAAGCAAAATAAATGAACGCCCCGCGGCAGCTATAGGATTATGGTTATGGTCCCGCTAGTTGGGTTCCGTTCATCAACCCAATCAACCGTGCTTTAGTCCGAAATTAATATCGTATTTTGAATGTCTTCAAGTCAGAACTATAGTAAATGGTTGCATCATCCTCGTAGCGCCAACGGCCAGGTTCACCATTATTCAAGCCTGCCCAAGTAATCGTATCACCAGAGATATGGCAAACATTGTCCCACATAGAGTTATCTGATGACCTTCTATAACTAGCTTTTATAAAAAAACCACCATCTTTTTTTAGTAACTCAGTCGAGATAATCGATGGCGAATGACCAAAAATTTTACCTATGTAGTTGGCGCAAAGCGTTTTAGCATCCTCATCAGATAACTTTTTTTGGTTATTGTTATTCAGATTGCTAACAAGAATAATTATTCCGATTACAATTGCACCACCAATCAATAACTTATCTTTTTCCTCAACTGGAAGTGCAACATTTTTTGGTTTGTTCCCATGCTTCAAATAGTTTTCGTAAAATACTTTATAAGCATTGTCAGTCATTGAAGCTTTGAATTCGTTATCCTTACTTGTCTTGACAGTTACATAGTGTTTGTTTTTTATTTTTTCTTGGGTTGTTACGTCTACAATTTCAGAATAAGGAATCTTTTGTTTTGAGAAGAATCCTTTAGAAATCTCATATGAATCTATATCCCAGTCCGTCGCTTCAAAATCACCCTCCAAGATTGTTAACTTTTTCAACTGAATCTCCTTTTCCAAGTAATTTTTTAACGTTACTATCCTTCGCAAATTAATCCGAGTCTAATTTTTCTTAACCGGCCTCTGCCAACCCTTAACCGTCTTCTGCTCCGACTTAGTCAACGTTAACGCATCTCCAGGCACTGTTTTCCGAATAGTAGACCCAGCCCCAATCGTAGCCCCATCCTCAACAGTGACAGGCGCAACCAACTGCGTATCCGATCCCACAAACACCCGATCCCCAATCACCGTACGATGCTTATTCGCCCCATCATAATTACAAGTGATGGTGCCTGCCCCGATATTTACATCTGCCCCCATATCCGTATCACCAATATAACTGAGATGATTGATCTTCGAGCCCAGACCAATATTGGCATTTTTGACTTCTACGAAGTTACCCACTTTGGCTTTGGCGGCAAGCTTGGTGCCGGGACGTAGTCTGGCAAAGGGACCTACTGAGCAGTTAGTACCCACTTCAGCATTTTCAATAATACTGTTGGGCAGAATTTCAGCACCTTCGTGGATGATGCTATTGATAATAATACAATGGGCACCGATGCTGACATTATCAGCGATGGTGTTATTGCCTTCGAAGATGACATTGATATCAATAGTGATGTCTTGCCCTGCCTTGATATCACCACGGATATCCACCCGTGCTGGATCACGGAAAGTAACACCTGACATCATCAGGTCGGTTGCTTTGAGTTGCTGATAGTAACTTTCAACCTCAGCAAGCTGGACACGGTTATTGATACCGGCCACTTCCATTTCATCTTCACAGGTGACTGAGTTAATTTCGATGCCCTGGTTAACCGCTTTGGCAATCAGATCGGTCAGATAATATTCGCCCTGGGCATTATTGTTATCTAGCTGTGATAAGGCTTCGGTGAGCCATTTAGCCGGAATACACATAATGCCGGTGTTGATTTCGTTGATCAGTTTGGTTTCTTCGTCGGCATCTTTTTCTTCGGTGATGCACAGCATATTGTCATCATAGTCACGCACAATACGGCCATAGCCGGTGGGATCGTCCAATATTGCTGTCAGTACTTTCAGGCTGTTGTTATCACCTGATTCAATCAAATCCTGCAGCGTATCCGCTGTAATTAACGGTACATCGCCATACAACACCAACACCTGTTCGCTGTTAGCGAAACTGGCTTTGGCCTGCTCTACTGCGTGACCAGTGCCTTTCTGTTCATGCTGCATCACAACATCAATTTGCTGATTTTGCAGAAACGGCACGACTTCGTCAGCACCATTACCACACACTACGGCTAACTGGCTTGGAGAAAGCTGTTTAGCGGTATCAATGACGTGTTGTAACATGGGTTTTCCCGCCAGGGTGTGCATCACCTTGGGTTTGGCGGATTTCATGCGGGTGCCTTTACCGGCAGCGAGAATAATAATAGCCAGAGACATAATGAAGATTCCTTGTAACAGCTTTGTAGTTTAGCAAAGACCTGCAAACAAAAAAGGCCGTCCGAAGACAGCCTTTTCTGGGTCATCACTTTCGTGATTAATGCTTACGTGTTTTACGTGCTCTTTCAATGGCGCGTAACTGTGCCATTGCTTCTGCCAATTGAACTTGTGCTTCAGCAAAGTCCAGTTTCGCAGATTTATCATTAAGCGCTTTTTCAGCTGCTGCTTTGGCTTCCAAAGCAGCGGCTTCATTAACGTCATCAGCGCGTAATGCGGTATCGGCCAGAATAGTGACGATGTGTGGCTGAACTTCTAAAATGCCACCGGAAATATAAAACTGCTCTTCCTTACCATCTTTCAGTAAACGCACTTCGCCGGCTTTTAAACGTGTCAGCAATGGAGCGTGACGTGGGTAAATACCCACCTCACCCTCTTGTGCCGAGGCAATTACCGCTTCTACCAATCCAGAATAAATGGATTCTTCAGCACTTACGATGTCAACATGAATTGTCATAGCCATCAGCTACCTCCCAAGAGATTAGTACTTTTTGGCTTTCTCAATCGCTTCATCAATGGTGCCAACCATGTAGAACGCTTGTTCTGGCAGTGAATCATATTCACCATCCAGAATGCCACGGAAACCAGCCAAGGTATCTTTCAGTGAAACATATTTACCAGGTGCACCGGTGAATACTTCAGCAACGAAGAATGGCTGTGACATGAAACGCTGAATTTTACGAGCACGTGATACAGACAGTTTGTCTTCTTCAGACAATTCATCCATACCCAGGATCGCGATAATATCTTTCAGTTCTTTATAACGTTGCAGAGTGTTTTGAACACCACGGGCAATATCATAATGCTCGTTACCAACAACCAACGGATCCAGCTGGCGTGAAGTTGAATCCAACGGGTCAATCGCAGGGTAGATACCCAATTCAGCAATTGAACGTGACAATACAACCGTCGCATCCAAGTGAGCGAAGGTGGTTGCTGGAGATGGGTCAGTCAAGTCATCCGCAGGTACATATACCGCTTGGATAGAGGTGATAGAACCAGTCTTAGTAGATGTAATACGTTCTTGTAATACACCCATTTCTTCAGCCAATGTTGGTTGGTAACCTACCGCAGAAGGCATACGACCCAACAATGCAGATACTTCGGTACCGGCCAATGTGTAACGGTAGATGTTATCAACGAAGAACAATACGTCACGACCTTCATCACGGAAGAATTCCGCCATGGTCAGACCAGTCAACGCAACACGCAGACGGTTACCAGGTGGCTCATTCATCTGACCGTAAACCAGTGATACTTTATCGATAACGTTTGAGTCAGTCATTTCGTGGTAGAAGTCGTTACCTTCACGAGTACGCTCACCAACACCAGCGAATACCGAGAAACCACTATGCTCGATAGCGATGTTACGGATAAGCTCCATCATGTTGACGGTTTTACCTACACCGGCACCACCAAACAGACCGACTTTACCACCCTTAGCAAAAGGGCAAACCAGGTCGATTACTTTGATACCGGTTTCCAGCAATTCGTTACTGGCAGACAGCTCATCAAACGCAGGTGCTTTGCGGTGAATACCCCAACGCTCTTCTTCACCGATGTCGCCTTTCTCATCGATTGGGTTACCCAATACGTCCATGATACGGCCCAGTGTTTTTTGACCGACTGGAACGCTGATAGCTTTACCGGTATTTGATACGGCTAAGCTGCGCTTCAGGCCGTCTGTAGTACCCATTGCAATGGTGCGGACTACGCCGTCGCCAAGCTGTTGCTGTACTTCAAGGGTTAAACCAGCCTCTTCAACCATCAAGGCATCATAGATATTTGGCAGACTGTCGCGGGGAAATTCCACGTCAACGACCGCACCGATAATTTGTACAATCTTTCCAGAGCTCATCTTGCTTCCTCTTTCAAATAAGTTCGGGCTGCTCAGCCCTTTTAATTCAGTTAGACCGCAGCGGCACCCGCAACAATCTCAGAGATTTCCTGTGTAATCGCAGCCTGGCGAGCTTTGTTGTAAACCAGTTGCAGGTCATCAATAAGATCGCCGGCATTGTCAGACGCATTTTTCATCGCAATCATGCGCGATGCTTGTTCAGAAGCAATGTTTTCAACAACGCCTTGATAAACCACTGACTCGATGTAACGGACCAGCAAATCATCCAAAACTTCTTTCGCATCCGGCTCGTAAATGTAATCCCAGTGATGGGACATTTCCTCGCTTGGCGCACCTGGTGTCGCAGGTAGCAGACGAATAAACGTGTCTTCCTGCGTCATGGTGTTCACAAACTGGTTATAAACAAGGTACAGACTATCAATATGTCCTGATTCGTAAGCATCCAACATAACCTTGATGCTACCAATCAATTCATGAACGCGTGGTGCATCACCCAATTGGGTAACCTGTGCAACCATGTTCACTGGCAAGCGGCTGAAGAATGTTGAGGCTTTTTGACCAATTGCACAGATATCAACCTGCAAGCCTTTATCTGACTTGGATTTGATTTCGTGCAGCACTTCCTTGAACAGATTATTGTTCAAACCACCGCACAAACCACGATCCGAAGAAACCACGATATAACCTACACGTTGTTTCTCTTCACGATCCTGCAAATAAGGATGTCTGTATTCCGGATTGGCAAACGCCAAATGCTGAATAACATTTAAGATCTTGTCAGCATAAGGACGTGTTGCCGCCATGCGTTCCTGAGCCTTACGCATTTTACTGGCAGCCACCATTTCCATCGCAGAGGTGATCTTCTGCGTGCTCTTGATGCTTGCTATCTGCGTACGTATCTCTTTACCGCTAGCCATGAATTATGCCTCGCTTACCAGCTACCGTTGGCTTTGAATTTTTCAATCGCGCTGCGCATTTGGCCAGCGATATTGTCATCAAAATTACCAGTAGTGTTGATTGTGTCCATCAGCTCAGCATGCTGTGAACGCATGGTTGACAGCAGTGACGCTTCAAATGAACCGACTTTGCTGACGTCAACATCATCCAGGAAGCCTTCGTTGGCTGAGAACAATGAAAACGCCATTTCAGCAATCGATAATGGTTGATATTGTTTCTGCTTCATCAACTCGGTAACACGCTGACCACGGCTGATTTGTGCGCGGGTTGCTTCATCAAGGTCAGAAGCAAACTGAGCAAACGCTGCCAGTTCACGATACTGAGCCAAATCAAGACGAACACCACCACCCAGTTTCTTGATGATCTTGGTTTGAGCTGCACCACCAACACGAGATACCGACAGACCCGCGTTAATTGCAGGACGGATACCGGCGTTGAACAAGTCAGTTTCCAGGAAGATCTGACCGTCTGTAATCGAAATTACGTTGGTCGGTACGAAAGCAGAAACGTCACCAGCCTGAGTTTCAATGATAGGTAACGCAGTCAAAGAACCGGTTTTACCTTTCACTTCACCATTAGTGAGTTTTTCTACATAATCTTCGTTTACACGTGCTGCACGTTCCAGCAAGCGTGAGTGAAGGTAGAAAACGTCACCAGGATAAGCTTCACGACCTGGTGGACGACGTAACAACAAGGATACCTGACGGTAAGCCCAGGCTTGTTTGGTTAAGTCATCATAGATGATCAGTGCATCTTCGCCTTTATCACGGAAGTATTCGCCCATTGAGCAACCCGCGTAAGGAGCAATAAATTGCAAAGCAGCTGAATCAGAAGCAGAAGCCGCAACGATAATGGTGTGACCCAGTGCATCGTGTTCTTCCAGTTTACGAACCACGTTCGCAATAGAAGACGCTTTTTGACCAATCGCTACATAGATACATTTAACGCCTGTACCTTTCTGGTTGATGATGGCATCAACTGCGATAGCTGTTTTACCAGTTTGGCGGTCACCGATAATCAACTCACGTTGACCACGACCGACTGGAATCATCGCATCGATTGATTTCAGACCAGTTTGTAATGGTTGGTCAACTGACTTACGAGCAATAACGCCTGGCGCTACTTTCTCAATTGGAGAAGAGCCGCTGGCTTGAATATCGCCTTTACCATCAATTGGTTTACCCAGTGAGTCAACAACACGACCTAACAGGCCTTCACCTACTGGAACTTCCAGAATACGACCAGTACATTTGACTTTGTCGCCTTCAGAAATATGTTGGTAAGCGCCCAGAATAACGGCACCGACTGAGTCACGCTCCAGGTTAAGAGCCATACCGAAAGTGTTGCCTGGAAACTCAAGCATTTCCCCGGACATGACATCGGCAAGACCATGAATACGCACAATACCATCGGTTACACCGACTACGGTGCCTTCTGTTCGTGCTTCAGTAGCCCCGTCAAAGCTTTCAATTCGCTTTTTAATCAGGTCACTGATTTCTGCTGAATTCAGTTGCATCTCTGTTTCCTCTTTACGGGCCGCTTAGCTTATCGCGCTGGCCAGTCTGTTCAATTTACCTACGGCAGATCCATCAATTACCAGATCACCTGCCCGAATGATTGCGCCACCCAGCAGACTCTCGTCTACACTTTCGCTGAGCGTTATTTCTTTGCCCAGGCGTTTTTTCAGTGCGGCTGCAATCTTGCTTTTTTGTTCATCTGTCAACGGCCGTGCAGTTATTACATCGGCTGTCAGCATTTGTTCCGCATCGGCGCGTAACTCTTCATATAGCTCTGCGATTTCCGGTAACAATAGCAGTCGATTGTTTTCTGCCAGAAGCAGCAGAAAACTACGAGCATCTGTACTAAGTTCACCAGTAATATCACCAAGCAGATTGACTGCCTGTTCATCACTGACCGCAGGACTCACCAAAATGGATTCGACCTCGGGAGTAGCAGCGCATTGCGCCAGTACTGTGAGCAGTTCAGACCATGCCTGCATGTCGCCTTTTTCTTGTGCAATCGCAAATACGGCTGATGCGTAGGGGCGAGCGATGGTTATTGATTCTGCCATCCTATGATTCCTCTAGATTTGGCTGACCAACTCATCGAGCAGGTCGGTATGGGCTTTGTCATCAATCTCACGACTAAGGATTTTGCCAGCACCTGCCAGTGCAACTGATGCAACTTGTGCTCTCAGTTCATCACGGGCGCGGTTTGCTTCCTGCTCAATTTCTGCACGGGCAGATGTGAGAATACGCTCACCTTCAGTACGTGCAGTGCCTTTGGCTTCGTCGACAATTTCGTTTCCGCGGCGTTGAGCCTGAGAAACAATTTCGCTTGCCTGATCTTTTGCTTCATGAATTACCTGTTGGGCACGTTTTTCTGCCAACTCTTGTTCATGACGACCACGTTCTGCCGCAGCCAGACCATCAGCGATTTTCTTTTTGCGTTCTTCCAACGCCTGCATGATAGGCGGCCAGACGTACTTCATGCAGAATGCGACGAAAATCGCAAAGGCAATTAGCTGGCCTATCAAGGTTGCATTGATATTCATGCCTGTACCTCTTGTTTATCGCTATTGGGAGTTGAGTTAATAATCTTAACCAGCTACCGCGAACAGTACATACATTGCCAAACCAACAGCGATCATTGGTACCGCGTCAACCAGACCCGCGACCAGGAAGAACTGTGTACGCAACATTGGTACTAATTCAGGTTGGCGAGCTGCAGCTTCCAGGAAGCGACCACCCAACAGACCTACACCAATCGCGGCACCCAGAGCACCCAAACCAATCATCAGTGCACCAGCAATATAAACTAAACCCATATCCATTTTTCTCTCCTACAAACGTCTAAAGACTAAAAAAATAAAGTTACAACTCAATCAAACTCAATGATGTTCCTGATGCGCCATATCCATATATACCGTGGTCAGCACCATAAAGATAAATGCCTGCAAGGTAATAATAAGAATGTGGAAAATCGCCCAGCCAACCTGTAACAGGCCAGCAAAAGAACCTAGAACCAGACCGGCACCGTACATGGTGGCGATCAGAATGAACACCATCTCACCCGCATACATGTTGCCGAACAACCGTAATGCCAATGAAAATGGTTTTGCAATCAAAGTGACAGTTTCGAGCACAAAGTTGATAGGCAGCGCCCATTTACCAAACGGCTGCAAGGTCAACTCGCCAATGAAACCACCGACGCCTTTGACTTTGAAGCTGTAATACAGCATGAGTAAGAAAACAAACAATGCCATGCCGAGTGTGGCATTTGGATCGGTAGTTGGGACGATTTTGAAGAAGACATCGTGAGGATCAACACCGAATATTGCTGATGCGCCGTGTGCTACAGCTAAAGGAATAAGATCGACTGGAATTAAGTCCATCAGGTTCATCAGGAAAATCCAGACAAAGATGGTTAATGCCATCGGAGCAACCAGGGTATTTTTACCACCGCTGAAAGAGCCACGTACTGAATCATCAATAAATTCAATGATCCATTCTGCGAAATTCTGTGTATTGGTTGGGACACCTGCGGAGATTTTCTTGGCAACGCTGCGGAAGAACCACATCATCAAACCGCCAAGTAGAATCGACATAAACATGGTGTCGACATTGATGGACCAAAAACCCATTTGCGCTGCTTCACCAGAAGACATTGCAAAACCATAATCACCTGTTGGAGCCCAAACGCCTGGCTCTATCTCTTCATGTTTCGGACCAAAGGTCAGATTTTGCAGGTGATGCTTGATGTATCCTGAAGTTGTTAATTCTTCCGCCATGTTTGTCTCAAGCCTGTTTCATATTTCCAAACAATAAAACCACTTGTATCGCGACGAAGCCGAGCAGGAGCGGTAACGCGGAAAATTCAAACACCGCGAAGCCAACCACAAACATGGCCAGGGTAAAAACCCATCGTTCTGCAATACACCTGTATACGCCACCGAGATTCTTTGCCGGATTGGCACCAGCCTTAACGACTGTTCTCAGTAAATGCCATTTCAGCAATAGTGTGTTGACCACACTGATCATGCCCCCAAAGCATACGGCTATGGCGACATCCTTGCCATGTAACCATAAGACACAAGCCACAATAACAACCAACGCTATAACCTGTGTTATTAGCAGCTGATTTACGGGCCTGACTCTGGCTAGTTGCTCCATCTCTATCCGCTGGATCTTTTAGTTTTGCCTTAAGCAAATCAGGGAATTATATAGACCTACCCTTTGCACGGTCAACGACTATATCGCTTAATTTATTTTTGATTGAGGATGTCACACTGATTTAGTGTTTTGTTTGAAGAGTCTTCACCATTATGAAAGATTCCACTAAGGCATCTGATTTTTGGAGATTACAACTGGGATATTTTCCCGTAAAAGGTTAAATAACGAGACATTTAACTTTGTAGAAAACGACTATTTTCTTTTCCCCTCAGACTGCATTGCCTTCGATTACAGACTTTTGGGCGCCAGCTTAAATTTGCTGCAATGTGCTTCGTATAAATTTTTTAATTCGGCCTCCCCCATCAGATCCCCCCGCTCATCGCGGTAACTGATATCGCCATTTACTGCGGCTCCCTGCCATTTACGTTCTATCTGCTGGCGTTCATCCTGTTGTTTAAACCAATGAATAAACGCATTGGCTTTGGCCAGCAGACGGTAACTTGATGCCCAGGCATTAACTGCCATGGTGTAATAATACGGTTGGGGCGCAATATTTCCTGGCAGAATTTCAATCTTGCCGAACCACGGACTGGCAGGGTTTTCACAGGCCCAGTAATAAATTGGCAAATCGACCCCAAAAGCATCTACTACTCCATCCGCCAGACAGTTATGGATGCGCGTTTGATCGGAATAAGCAATCAGATTATCCAGTCTGACCCTTTCACCGGGTTTGCTTTCATTACTGCTCCAGCGAATACCACAATCTTCAAGCACTTGGAACGCTGCCGGATCATTGATAATTCCAACGACTTTGCCATTTAGATCGTCAAGCCGATTAATATGATTATCACCTTTCCTGCGAGCCAATACCCAATGCAGATATGTGTAGGCTTCGGAATACGCCACGTTATCGTATTCTGCCGACGGAGGAAGTGCACTGATAACAATATCCGCCGGCGGTTCGCCATATTTTTTACCCACCGTGAGCAATTCCGTGCACATATCCCAAGGCGCTTCGATAAATTCACATTCGACACCCAGGTAACGTGCAAAAGCTCTGGCGTAATCCACATCGAGTCCTTTCAGCGGCTCACCGAGTTTTTCACGAAACGACAAACCGACAAAATTGGGTTCTATCGCTACCCTCAGTTTTCCACGTTGTAGAATATCGTCAAGTTGATCATGTGATGCATCGGGTACCAGATAGAGTTTTTTCAGAGTGTTGTCCATTGACCTGACTGCCGAATCGATCTCCGCTGTTTGTATATCAATTTGCTCCAGGCCCGTGGACATATCTTCAACCACATCATTGATGATTTTATTCTTGCTTTGTATACGCTGCATAACACCATTACTGAGATCCAGCGTTTCAAAAATCACTCCGGTGTTTTCCATCACCGCGTTCAACTGTTCACTAATCGATTGAAATAATTCGGTGAGCTGTGCTGTAGCCGATTGGATAACCTCTACAAAACTGTTCAGTCTTTCAGAATTGGTCTGACGGATCTGATTCAGCTCGGCATTAACCTGAGTGAAGTCCAGTTGCCTGGCTGCCTGCTGTGCCTGTTCCATGGTAACCGCAGCAAGACGTCTGACCTCATCAGCCACCACGGCGAATCCTCGCCCATGTTCTCCGGCACGTGCAGCTTCAATAGCAGCATTAAGTGCCAACATATTTACCCCTTTACCAATTTCCAGAATACCGTCCAGCACATCGGTGACACTATGGGATTTTTCGTCAAGGGTAAGGGATATATGCTGCATCGCTTCGCCGACGGCGGCGTTTACCTCGTTCGCTTCAACATCTATCTGGGCCTGTAAAGCCCCGACCGTTGAATTTGAGCTATTCAGATAATCACTGGCCCGCTGCAGTTCATTATCCAGCTTGTCAGTACGCTGGCCGATTTCTGTTAAAAAGTTTTCCTGAACCTCAAGCGCACGGAAAATCTGTCGTGAAAGCTGGGCGGTTTGGCTGCTCACCAATTGCAGGGAACGGTAAAAGCGTTTTTCTGCTTCGGTAAAATGCGGAGTTGATGCCACATCTTCCTGCACCGTGGTACTTGCAATTTGAGTTTCAATGAATTCAGATGAATTAAATAGTCTGCTCAACAATTTCACTGCGGATTCCCTAGTTTAGAGTCAGCAGGAATATGCAATTGTCAGTCCAGCGGATGGATTTACAATATTGAATAGATTGAAATGCTTTAAAACCCTGAGCTTATGTTGCAGCTGAGTTTAAGTTTATGCTGCTAAAGCGTTTGGAATTATCGGTAATGAAATAAAGTTGCACCACAGTGAAACAGACTTTTCACTCATTATGTGCACATTACATAGTCGGACTTGAAATGACGCTGGCTTTATACGCCTATTTGTTTGATAAGGCGTTTTAGCTCATCCACATTGGAATAATCAAAAACCAGCTTACCCTTTCCATTAGGACGGTGTTTGATACTGAAACCTTTACCTAACTTGTCGGCGATACGCTGTTCGATTCGCTCGATTTCTTCCAGCGAAGGTTGTGGGACTTCCTGTTTATCAGCCGTGGATGGCTTTAATAATCGACGAATAAGCTGCTCTGTTTCACGAACCGACAAGCCTTTTTCAACAATTTGTAAAGCTGCCTCGGACTGGCTTTCGCCCTCTAAAGCCAACAGGGTTCGTGCATGACCCATTTCCAGATCACAGTTTTCCAGTAATTTCTTCACGTCATCATTAAGATTTCGCAGACGCAGTAAGTTACTGATGGTCGCGCGTGACTTACCCACCGCCTCAGCGGTTTGCTGGTGAGTTAATTCAAATTCTTCTCGTAGCCGATGCAAAGCATTGGCCTCTTCCATCGGGTTCAGATTTTCGCGTTGGATATTTTCAATCAAGGCCATCGCAATCGCATTGCGATCCGAAACATCCTTGATTAATACCGGAACACTTTCCAGCCCAGCCAGCTTGGAAGCCCTCCAGCGGCGCTCACCGGCAATGATTTCGTAATGCCCACCGTCAATCGGTCTGACCACAATTGGCTGAACCAGACCTTGAGAGCGAATGGAATCGGCAAGTTCTTCAAGGGATTCCTGAGACATATCCATGCGCGGCTGGTATTTACCAGGTTGAATCATGTCCAGCGGAAAATGTTGCAAGCTGTCGTTCAGGTTATTTTCATCCTGACTGACGTCACCTAGCAGTGCATCAAGTCCTCTGCCTAATCCTCTTTTTTTACTTACCATGCTGGGAATACCTGTGTGTTAGCTTGCCGCTGTTGCTTTTTTATCACGTCGCATCAATTCACTTGCCAGCGCCATATAGGCAATTGATCCACGCGAAGCCCGGTCATAATTTAACACAGGCAGACCATGACTGGGTGCTTCAGCCAAACGAACATTCCGCGGGATGATTGAATGAAAGACTTTGCCCTGAAAATGACTTATCAACTGGCGTGATACCTGATTGGCAAGATTATTACGTGCATCAAACATGGTACGTACCATGCCAGTCACTTCTAAAGCGGGATTGGCTCGCTGTTTAACCCGTTCAATGGTACGCAGCAGAGAAGTCAGTCCTTCAAGGGCATAATATTCACACTGAATCGGGATCAATACACCTTTGGAAGCCACCAGAGCATTTACCGTAAGCATGCTCAGGGAGGGAGGACAGTCGATCAGGATAAAGTCGTATTTTTCCTTGCTGGATTCCAACGCCAGTCGCAGGCGATGTTCACGTAATTTGATTTCCAACAGCTGGACTTCGGCGGCAGTCAGATCGGTATTGGTTGGCATTACATCAAAGCCCAAGCCTTCCGGACGAATGATGGCATCACTGGCTTTGGCTTCCGCCATAATGACGTCATAACTGCTGGTTTCGATGGCGTCTTTATCAATACCGCACCCGGTGGTAGCATTACCCTGCGGATCCAAATCAATCATCAACACTTTCTTGCCTGAATCGGCAAGTGACGCTGCCAGATTTACCGTGGTAGTCGTTTTACCGACACCGCCTTTCTGGTTAGTAACCGCAAATATATTTCCCACTGACATTAATCCTTAATCAGTCTTACCAGATGCCTTTCAGCCTGATCTCCCGGGACATTCAGAGCAATCACATCTTTCAATGTAAAACCGCCGCCAACACTAGCCAGTTCCTGTTCCGGGTATACGCCTTTCATTAAAACCAGGCTGCCCGCATCATCGCAGTGTCTCGCGGCTAAATCAATAATCTCAGCAATTGTAGCGAAAGCGCGGGCGGTTATTACCTCAAATTTTGGCAGGGTAAGTTGCTCAACTCGGCCATGTATTACCGTGACATTATTCAATTTAAGCTCGGCCTTCACTTGCTGTAAAAAACGTGTTTTTTTGATATTGCTATCAAGCAGAGTCACCGCCATTTGCGGAAAACAGATCGCCACAGGAATACCTGGAAGGCCAGCCCCACTTCCAACGTCCAGCAAACTGTTGCACTGTAAATAAGGAATAAGCGACAGACTATCAAGGATATGTCGCGTCAACATGCCTTGTGGATCACGCACTGAGGTCAGGTTATAAACCTTATTCCATTTTTGCAGTAGCGCAAGATAATCCAGTAGTTGGTTTTTTTGCTGGTCGGAAAGTTGTAATTGCAGTTCAGCACAGCCCTTTTCGAGCTGTGCCTTTAAATCAACCGCCATCAGCTGGCTTCGCTCCAGCCTGAACGTTTCAAATGAACCAGCAATAATGAAACAGCAGCCGGTGTCACGCCGGAAATCCGCGCAGCCTGCCCTAAACTCTGTGGTTTGGCATTTTGTAATTTTTCACGTACTTCATTAGATAAGCCACGCACATTTTTATAATCCAAATCATCCGGCAGAGATGTATTTTCATTGCGCTGTAAACGGTTGACTTCATTTTGCTGGCGATTGATATAGCCAGCGTATTTCACCTGAATCATTACCTGCTCAGCCACATCATCAGCAACGATTTGCTCTTCGTCCAGTAATGTCATTAAGCCTTGATAATCCACACTTGGACGACGTAATAACTCGATTGCCGTACTGCTTTTGGCCAGAGGCTCACCCAGCACAGACGTCGCACGTTGTTGATCTATTTTTTCCGGTGAAACGCGCATGGTATTCAAGCGGGTGTTTTCTTTATCAATGGCTTCCAGTTTTTCACTGAATACGCTCCAGCGCTCATCATCGACAATGCCTAACTGACGGCCAATGGGTGTCAGTCGAGAATCAGCATTATCTTCGCGTAACATCAAACGATATTCCGCACGACTGGTGAACATGCGATAAGGCTCTTTGGTGCCGGAGGTGATCAAGTCATCAATTAATACACCAATATAGGCTTCATCACGACGTGGGTACCATGGCTCTAGCTCTCGAGACTGCAAGCCGGCATTAAGGCCAGCGATTAACCCCTGTGCGGCGGCTTCTTCATACCCCGTTGTACCATTGATCTGTCCGGCAAAGAACAGACCCGGCATATGTTTGGTTTCCAGCCACGGCGTTAAATCCCGCGGATCAAAAAAGTCATATTCAATGGCATAGCCAGGCCTCGTGATATGAGCATTTTCAAGACCTTTCATTGAACGCACAATCTCATATTGCACATCAAACGGCAGGCTGGTGGAAATACCATTGGGATAGACTTCGTTGCAGTTCAGACCTTCCGGTTCAAGGAATATCTGATGTGAATTCCGATCAGCAAAACGCACGACTTTATCTTCAATTGAAGGACAGTAACGTGGGCCAATGCCTTCAATTTCACCACTGTACATCGGAGATCGATCAAGATTGTTACGTATTACCTGATGAGTTTTGTCGTTGGTATGCGTGATATAACAGGATATCTGGGTTGGATGATGTTCCCGCTTGCCGAGAAAAGAAAAGACCGGTGTTGGGTTGTCACCCGGTTGTTCGGCTAACTGGGAAAAATCAATACTGCTGGTCGCGATACGCGGTGGTGTGCCGGTTTTTAATCGATCAACCCGGAACGGTAAAGCACGTAAACGTTCTGCTAGCGCCACAGAGGCAGGGTCTCCTGCCCGACCACCTTGATGACGTTGCAAACCGATATGGATGACACCACCAAGGAAAGTGCCCACTGTGAGCACCACGGTTTTAGCACCAAAGCGTAAACCTGACTGGGTGACTACACCGGCAACACGATCATTTTCGACAATCAGATCATCAACGGCTTGCTGAAATAAATACAGATTGGGCTGGGATTCAAGTACTTCACGAATAGCCGCTTTATAACGAATCCGATCAGCCTGGGCACGGGTTGCCCTGACCGCGGGTCCTTTGCTGGCATTAAGGATTCTGAACTGAATACCTGCACGGTCAGCAGCTTTTGCCATGATGCCACCCAGCGCATCAATTTCCTTAACCAGATGGCCTTTACCGATACCACCAATGGCCGGGTTACAGCTCATCTGACCTAACGTTTCAATATTCTGTGTAAGCAACAGTGTTTTTACGCCCTGGCGAGCAGCCGCTAACGCGGCTTCGGTGCCGGCATGGCCGCCGCCAACGACAATCACGTCATATTGATCTTGAAACTGCATAACTCACCCGCGATAAAAACTTGTAAAAGATTGCGAATTTTAACATGCCAGTCACAATCTTTGCCTAATATTTCAATCATTTATAATCAGTTTGGACAAATAGAGCTGATGATATGTAAATAAACCTCAATACAACAATTGGACGGAGTGACATGATTGAGAAAAATACTGGTATTAAGCGATTGCTGTTTGCTTTAGTTTATTCGTTACAAGGCCTGTATGCTGGAATCCGTTATGAATCTGCTTTTCGGCAGGAGTTTATCTTGTTGTTATTACTGGGATTTGTAAGCTTTTTTCTGGATGTCACTCCAGCCGAAAGGCTTTTGATGATCGCCTCTCTAGTCGCTGTTTTAATTGTTGAAGCGCTTAACTCGGCCATCGAGTGTGTGGTGGATCGCGTCAGCACTGATGTACATAAGCTCTCTGGCCGAGCCAAAGATTACGGCTCTCTGGCGGTATTAATGACCTTACTGCTCAGTGCAGCAACCTGGCTGATGATTTTGCTGGATTAAGTTTTTCTTTGATAAGCCCAAATTATGATAATCAAACCTGCAATGATCATCGGAACACATAACAACTGCCCCATAGTGAACCAATTGAATGCCAGATAACCATATTGCGGATCAGGAACCCTGAAAAATTCGGCGATAAAGCGGAAACACCCATAGCCCAGTAAAAACAGTCCTGAAACTGCTGCCCGTGGGCGGGTTTTTGCCGAGAACCACCAGAGAATAATAAATAGTAACAAGCCTTCCATCATTGCCTGGTAAAGCTGGGATGGATGACGCGCTAACGGACCACCTGTTGGAAACACCATAGCCCAAGGCACATCAGAAACTCTTCCCCATAACTCGCCATTGATAAAATTGCCAATTCGTCCAAAAAATAAACCTAAAGGTACTAGGGGAGCAACGAAGTCACTGATTTCAAAAAAGGAGCGGTTTGTCTTGCGACCAAATAACCAGATTGCCAGCAACACACCAAGCAAACCGCCATGGAATGACATGCCTCCCTGCCAGACCTTAAACAGGTTCAATGGGTTGTTTATCACATTTGGCAAATCATAAAAAAGTGCATAACCAATTCTGCCACCGATGATCACACCAATCGCACCATAGAAAAGCAGATCTTCTACCTGAGATTTTTCCCAACCGTGCTCATTCGCTCTCCATCTTGCCAGCATCCAGGCGGCCACAAAACCGAACAGATACATTAATCCATACCAATGAATGGCTAAAGGGCCAAGCTCAAGGGCAACTGGATCAATCTGTGGATAATTCATGTTTGGTTCTCATCTTTATTGGTGCAGGCATCATAGCAAGTCATCCATTAATCTTCATTAACAGTTTTTTGCACCATTTTTGGGCGCGACAATTTCTAAGACGCACCAAATTAAACCTTTTATTCGCAAAAAAATAAGCTCAAATTATCATAACATACTGTTATAAAACAGATTTTCAAATGTGGCATGTAATCTGCGTTAGTTGTGGCAGTCTGAATACACGGTGTTGTAAAAAATCAACGCACCGGATTCACCAAGACTAAAATAATTTAAACGAGGAGATATAAATGAAATTCAAAACGCTCTCAGCAATGTGTCTTGCTGCTACATCAGTTTTCGCTGCTTCATCAGCAATGGCATGGGAAAGCGAAGATGGTGCACATTCAACCAGTGCAAACGTCGGTCTGTTCAGCGACTACCTATTCCGTGGTATTTCTTTTACCGATGATAAACCTGCCATCCAAGGGGGGTTTGACTACGCACACTCATCTGGCCTGTACGCCGGCACATGGGCATCAAACCTTTCTATCGACGATGAAACTAATATTGAAATCGATATCTATGCCGGCTTTGCCAATGAGTTTGGTGAAAGCGGTATCGGCTATGATGTTGGTGCAGTTCGTTATATTTATCCAGGTACTGAAAATGATGAAGAGCTGGATTACAACGAATACTATGGCGGCCTTTCTTACAGCTATTTTAGTGCGACAGTTTTCTATACAAATGACTGGGGCAACACTGGGGAAGATGAACTTTATTACAAGCTTGGCTTTGATTATGACCTTCCGTACGGTTTAGCCTTATCAGCGCATTATGGATACACTGATTCCGATCGTAATGATGGTACTGACTTAAGTGATAGTTATAGTGATTACGGCATTGGTTTAACGAAAGGCTTTGCTGGTCTCGATTGGTCAGTTGGCTATTATGGAACAGACAGCGATGGTGAAGACTTTGCTGTAACTGAAGATAATGCAGATGACCGTTTTTTAATCAGTGTTAGCTCATCATTCTAAACAGCTCAAGCAGATGGCCCTGATAATCGGGGCCATCTTTTCTAAAGAAGGAATAAGCTTATGAAACAAGTTGTAGCTATTATCAAGCCCTTCAAGCTTGATGATGTCCGCGAATCACTCTCTGAAATCGGCGTACAAGGTTTAACGGTTTCTGAAGTAAAGGGTTTTGGACGTCAAAAGGGTCACACGGAGTTATACCGTGGGGCGGAGTACGTTGTGGATTTCCTGCCTAAACTGAAACTGGAAATCGCAATTGATGACGGCATTGTAGAACAAGTTATCGAAGCTATCATCAAGGGTGCTAACACCGGAAAAATCGGTGATGGCAAAATCTTCGTTTACCCACTTGAGCAAGTGGTTCGGATTCGCACTGGCGAAACCGGCCCTGATGCTCTGTAAGCTTGAGGAGACATTAACATGGAATTAGGAAATCAAATCTTCCAACTCCAGTACGCCATGGACACCTTTTACTTTTTAGTATGTGGTGCTCTGGTTATGTGGATGGCGGCTGGCTTCTCGATGCTTGAAGCAGGTCTGGTTCGTGCTAAAAATACTACTGAAATTCTGACCAAAAACGTAATGTTGTTTGCTATTGCCTGTACCTCTTATCTGGTAGTGGGTTATGACATCATGTACGGCGGCGGTTTATTCCTTGCTGGAATTGACGGCGGTGAAACATTGGTTGCTGATGCATTGGCATCATCTGCTGAAGAGGGCTTTGAAGGTGGTGCAGTTTATTCTGCTGCATCTGACTTCTTCTTCCAGGTAGTGTTTGTTGCCACGGCAATGTCTATCGTTTCAGGTGCTGTTGCTGAACGTATGAAATTATGGGCATTCGCTGCATTTGCTGTTGTGATGACTGCATTTATCTATCCTTTAGAAGGTTCCTGGACTTGGGGTGGTGCTGATGTATTTGGCATGTACAACCTGGGTGACCTTGGCTTCCTTGACTTTGCTGGTTCCGGTATCGTTCACATGGCCGGTGCTGCTGCTGCATTAGCCGGTGTTATCTTACTGGGTGCTCGTAAAGGCAAATATGGTCCTAACGGTGAAGTTCGTCCGATTCCGGGTGCAAATCTGCCATTAGCGACTTTAGGTACCTTCATCCTGTGGATGGGTTGGTTCGGCTTTAACGGCGGTTCAGTATTGAAATTAGGCGATATGGCTAGCGCTAACGCTGTTGCTATGGTGTTCCTGAACACAAATGGAGCGGCTGCAGGTGGTGTTATCGCTGCTTTGGTTGTCGCCAAATTACTATTTGGTAAAGCTGATTTAACCATGATTCTGAACGGCGCTTTGGCTGGTCTGGTAGCGATTACTGCTGGTCCAGACACACCGACTCCACTAATGGCAACCATTATCGGTGCTGTCGGTGGTGTGATTGTTGTGTTCTCAATCGTCTTTATGGACAAAGTGAAAATTGATGATCCTGTCGGTGCTATCTCTGTGCATGGTGTGGTTGGTCTTTGGGGTCTGCTTGCAGTGCCTTTGACAAACCCAGATGCCAGCTTCTCAGCACAAATCATCGGTGCAGCTACTATCTTCGTTTGGGTATTTGTTTCCAGCTTCATTGTCTGGGCAGTACTGAAAATGATTATGGGTCTGCGTGTGACCGAAGAAGAAGAATACGAAGGTGTGGATTTGGTGGAATGTGGTATGGAAGCATACCCAGAGTTCACTAACTCTAACTAAGTTTTTCTTTAACTGAAACAGAAAGGGCAGGTAAAACCTGCCCTTTTTTATGCCTGAAATTTACAACGTTTTATTGATGATACTGAACACTCTCAGCATGCACAGCATCAACCAGTGCTGCGACATGTTCAGGGTTGATAGTCGGATGGATGCCATGCCCCAGATTAAACACATGTCCACTACCGTGACCATAGGCTTTGAGGATTTCTTTTACTTCTGTTTTTATTCGCTCGGGCTGAGCATACAAGACACAAGGATCCATATTGCCTTGTAAGGCCACTTTATCACCCACCTGATAACGCGCCAGTGACAGATCGGTGGTCCAGTCCAGTCCTAACGCATCGGCTCCGACTTCAGCCATATGACTTAACCACTGCCCCCCGCCTTTGGTAAACATCGTTACCGGCACGCGTCTGCCATCATTTTCTTTGGTTAAACCGCTGATAATTTGCTGCATGTAAGCTAATGAAAATTCTTTATAGTTGGGTCCGCTTAATGCTCCGCCCCAGGTATCAAATAACATTAAGGCCTGAGCACCAGCAGCAATTTGTGCATTCAGGTAAGCAGTGACTGACTTGGCAAGCACTGATAACAAATCATGCATAACAGCAGGCGTATCAAACATCATTGCTTTGATTTTGGCGAAATCCTTGCTGGAGCTGCCTTCAACCATATAGCACGCCAATGTCCAGGGACTACCACTAAAGCCGATTAATGGAACTTTGCCATCAATTTCTCTGCGAGTCAGGCGGATAGCATCCATCACATAGCCCAGACTATCTTCCATATCCGGTACACTGAGATTGGCTACATCGGCTACACTACGGACTGTTTTGTGAAATTTTGGTCCTTCTCCGCTAACAAAATGTAAACCAAGTCCCATTGCATCAGGAATCGTCAAAATATCGGAAAAAATAATAGAAGCATCCAGATCATAACGTCGAAGAGGCTGCAGAGTGACTTCACAGGCCAGCTCCGGTGTGGTGCACAACGTCATAAAATTACCGGCTTTTTCGCGCACCTGACGATACTCTGGTAAATAACGTCCTGCCTGACGCATAATCCATATGGGAGTTTTGTCGACAGGCTGTTTTAATAAAGCACGCAGATAACGATCATTTTTTAATTCGGACACCGGAGCACCTTTTTATTGTTGATGGCAAAATTTCCTAGCTCAGAAACAAAATCGCACTGAGAGGTCTACTCAAGCGCGTAGGACCAACCCAGTGCGATAAAATTGCCACTATTTTTTCAGATATGTACTGAAGTTTAAACTTCCAGATAATCTAGAATGCCTTCAGCTGCCTGACGACCTTCCCAAACCGCGGTAACAACCAAATCAGAACCGCGAACCATATCACCGCCGGCAAAGATTTTCGGATTAGTGGTTTGATAGGCACAATTACCTTCAGCCGGGGCAACCACCCGGCCACCATCATCAATGCTGACATTGAACTTTTCAAACCATGGAGCCGGACTTGGACGGAAACCAAATGCAATAACAACCGCATCTGCTGAAATGATTTCTTCACTGCCAGCGACTGGCTCGGGACGACGACGTCCACGCTCATCGGGTTCGCCCATTGCAGTGGTCACCACTTTGACACCAGTGACTTTATTGCCATCGCCAACGATTTCAATCGGCTGACGATTCCACATAAATTCAACGCCTTCTTCACGCGCATTATTCACTTCACGACGTGAGCCAGGCATATTTTCTTCATCACGGCGATAGGCACAGATAACGTTTTTCGCACCTTGACGGATAGCAGTACGATTGCAGTCCATAGCAGTATCACCACCACCTAGAACGACTACACGCTTACCTTCCAGTGAAACATAATTTTCTGAGGGCAGATCCAGTAGTTTTTTGTTGTTGGCCACCAGATAAGGCAATGCTTCATATACGCCAGGCAATTCTTCACCCGGGAAGCCGCCTTTCATATATGTGTATGTACCCATACCCAGGAAAACAGCATCGTACTCTTCAAGCAAAGCATCAAATTCAACGTCTTTACCCACTTCAGTATTTAAACGGAATTCAATTCCCATGCCTTCCATGACTTCACGACGGCGCTTAACAACTTCTTTTTCCAGTTTGAATTCTGGAATACCAAATGTCAGCAACCCACCGATTTCCGGATAGCGGTCAAACACAACAGGCTTAACACCATTGCGTACCAATACGTCAGCAGCACCTAAGCCTGCAGGACCAGCACCAATTACAGCAACCCGTTTACCTGTATCGACAACATTGGATAAATCTGGACGCCAGCCCTGAGTCAACGCTGTATCAGTAATATATTTTTCCACTGAACCAATGGTTACTGCACCAAAACCATCATTTAAGGTACAGGCACCCTCACATAAACGATCCTGAGGACATACCCGCCCACAGATTTCAGGCAAAGTATTGGTTTGATGTGCCAGTTCAGCAGCCTGTTCCAGATTGCCTTCACTAATCAGTTTCAGCCAATTCGGAATATAGTTATGTACTGGACACTTCCACTCACAATAGGGGTTACCACATTCCAAGCAGCGGTCAGACTGCTCAGCAGCCTGAGATGCATCAAATTCCCCATAGATTTCACCAAATTGCTGTTTACGAACGTTTGCATCCAGCTTTTTTGGGTCGACACGACCTACATCTAAAAATTGAAACGTATTTTTTTTCATCGTTATTAGTTTTACCAGTTGTATCAGGCCGCTTTGGTGGCGATTTTTAATAAACCATCCAATGACGCTGCTTTGGGTTTGACCAGCCAGAATTCTTTAATCGCATGTTCGAAGCGATCCAGAATCTGGTGCGCCCAGACACTACCGGTTTCACGCACATGGTCTTCAATAAGGCCTTTTAGATGCAGAGCAGCTTCGGACATTTCGTCGCTGTCGATCCGCACCAATTCAACCAGCTCTTCGTTATAACGCTCTGCAAAGGTGTTATCCAAATCCAGCACATAAGCCAGACCGCCGGTCATACCGGCACCGAAATTGAGTCCGGTTTCGCCCAGCACAGTAACTACACCGCCGGTCATATACTCACAACCGTGATCACCAACGCCTTCAACAACCGCAACAGCGCCGGAATTACGAACAGCAAAGCGTTCACCCGCTTTACCTGCAGCATACAGTTCACCACCAGTAGCACCATATAAACAGGTGTTACCGATAATGCTGGCATTTTGGGTTTCAAAATCACTTTCCGGTGATGGGTAGATAGTCAGCTTACCTGCTGCCATGCCTTTACCAACATAGTCATTGGCATCGCCTTCAAGACGCATCTCCAGACCACCCGCATTGAATACACCAAAACTTTGTCCGCCAGAACCTTTGAGGTTCAGACGAATAGGCTTATCAATCATGCCGTAATTGCCATGAACCTTGGCGATCTCACCAGACAAACGGGCACCGATTGACCGGTTGATGTTGCGAATTTCATAACTGAATTCACCGCCGGTTTTATTGACGATGGTTTCTTTAATATCCATCACCATTTGCTCAGCCAACTCACCCTTGTCATAGGGTTCATTTTTCGGCTCAAGACAGAACTGTGGTTTGTCGGCAGGAACACCGGCATTCGACAACAATGGTTGCAGATTCAGCCCGCGCTGTTTATCGGTCGTCCCAGGAAGGATTTCAAGCAAATCAGTACGACCGATCAAATCCTGCAAACTACGCACACCCAGTTTTGCCAACCACTCACGCGTTTCACGTGCAACAAACTGGAAGTAGTTCATTACCATCTGTGGCAAGCCAATAAAGTGCTGCGTCCGCAGTTTTTCATTCTGAGTTGCAACACCAGTCGCACAGTTATTCAAATGACAAATTCGCAGATATTTACAACCCAATGCAACCATCGGACCGGTACCAAAACCAAAGCTTTCTGCACCCAGAATAGCGGCCTTGATAACATCAAGTCCGGTTTTCAAACCACCGTCAGTCTGCAGGCGCACTTTGTCACGCAAGTCATTGGCACGCAGCGTCTGATGCGCTTCACTTAAACCAAGCTCCCATGGTCCACCGGCATATTTGACCGAAGTCAGTGGGCTTGCACCTGTGCCACCGTCATAACCGGAAATGGTTATCAAATCGGCATAGGCTTTTGCAACACCTGCGGCAACGGTTCCGACGCCTGCTTGTGAGACCAGTTTTACCGATACCAATGCATCAGGGTTAACCTGTTTAAGATCAAATATCAGCTGTGCCAAATCTTCAATAGAATAGATATCATGATGTGGTGGCGGTGAAATCAATGTTACACCTGGCACAGAGTGACGCAGAGTCGCAATCATCTGATTAACTTTACCGCCAGGTAACTGACCACCTTCACCCGGTTTCGCACCTTGGGCAATTTTAATCTGCAAAACTTCAGCATTGACCAGGTAGTGTGGAGTTACACCAAAACGACCTGAGGCAATCTGTTTGATTTTGGAGACACGCTCGTTACCAAAACGATCCGGATCTTCACCACCTTCACCCGAGTTTGAACGACCACCTAAGCGGTTCATCGCAATTGCCAGCGCTTCATGCGCTTCGGGCGATAACGCTCCTAAGGACATACCTGCGCTGTCAAAGCGTTGCAGAATAGCGCCAGTGTCTTCTACTTCTTCGATATCCAACGGCGTTTCGGCCAGTTTGACATCCAGCAAGTCACGCAACACCATTGCAGGACGCTCGTTCACCAAAGCGGCATAGGCCTTATAGTCATCATAACTACCGCCTTGAACCGCTTTCTGTAAGGTGCCAATTACATCCGGGTTATAAGCATGGTACTCACCGCCATGGATGAATTTCAGCAAACCACCTTGATCGCGTTTTTTACGTTGATTCCAAGCCAGTTTATTCAGCTGTAACTGATCGTTATGTAACGCATCAAAATCAGCACCATTCACGCGACTGGTTGTCGCAGTAAAACACTTGTCGACAACAGCATCATTCAGGCCAACGATTTCAAACAATTGTGCCCCACGATAGCTGGCAATTGTCGAGATGCCCATTTTCGAGGTGATTTTGAATAAACCTTTATTTATGCCCTTACGATAATGACGACATAACTCGGCATGTTCGACATCTCTGATTTCATTGGTGGCACGCAGATCCTGCAGGCAGGCATAGGCAAGATAAGGATAAATTGCCGTCGCACCATAGCCCAGCAATACACCGAAGTGATGTGGATCACGAGCTGTCGCGGTTTCAACGATGATATTTGCATCACAGCGTAAACCAGCTTTAATCAGATGCTGATGCACCGCACCGGTTGCCAGTAAAGCATGCACCGGCAATGTGTCTTTGGAAATATCACGGTCACTTAGTACTAATACGACATTGCCATCACGCACGGCATTTTCTGCATCAGCACAAATGTTATCAATCGCTTTTTCCAAACCTATTTCAGGCTGATAATTCAGAGAGATACGGTAAGATTTGTATTCAGGATCGTTATCGCCGAGCTTGAGGATCTGATTAAACAGTTTTTCGGTTAATACAGGCGAATCAAGTACCACACGCTGGGCATGGTCTTCACCTTCTTCAAACAGGTTACGCTCTTCACCAATACACGTCTCCAGAGACATGACGATGTTTTCACGTAATGGATCGATAGGTGGATTGGTGACCTGGGCAAACTGTTGACGGAAATAGTCATACAGTGAACGGACTTTCTCAGACATCACCGCAAACGGGCTATCATCACCCATTGATCCGGTTGCTTCCTGACCAAGCTCACCTAATACACGAATGACCTGATCACGTTCTTCAAAACTGACGCCGAACATTTTTTCATAGATATCCAGCTCATCGCCCTGAATTGCAGGCAATGTATGCTCGTCATCTTTCTCTGTGTCGTGAAGACGCTGCAGATTATTATCCAGCCACTCGCGGTATGGCTGTGCTTTTTTGAGCATATTGTTGATATCTTCAGGCATCAACAATTCACCGGTCTGGGTATCTACCGCCAGCATCTGACCAGGTTTCAGTCGTCCCTTTTCAACCACATCTTCCGGCTGATAGTTGTACACGCCTACTTCAGAAGCCAACGTAATATGACGGTCTTTGGTAATTACATAACGGGCTGGACGCAAACCATTACGGTCCAAGGTACATGCTGCATAACGACCATCAGTGATAACTACACCCGCTGGACCATCCCATGGTTCCATATGCATGGAATTAAAATCATAGAATGCCTTGAGGTCAGCATCCATAGTGGGATCATTCTGCCAAGCAGGTGGGATCAGTAAACGCATTGCACGGAACATGCTTACGCCACCAGCTAACAAGGCTTCCAGCATATTATCCATACTGGATGAGTCAGAACCGCTGGTGCCAACTAATGGGCGGATATCTTCCATATTCTCGATTAACGAGGTGGCAAATTTTGCACCACGCGCCAAGGCCCAGTTCCGGTTGCCTTGAACAGTATTGATTTCGCCATTGTGTGCGAGATAACGGAATGGCTGAGCCAGACGCCATTGCGGCCAGGTATTGGTAGAGAAACGCTGATGGAACACACAAATCGCAGTTTCCATGCGTTCATCACTGAGATCTTTATAAAACACTGGCAAATATGAAGGCATTACCAGGCCTTTATAAGACACCACTTGTGATGACAGGCTTGGAATGTAGAAATCTTTATCGTCTGTAATGGCTTTTTCAGCTTTACGGCGCGCGATATATAGATTGCGTTCAAATGCCGCATCATCCATAGACTCGCCAGCATTAACAAATACATGGCGCATCTTCGGTAGCAGCCGCAGGGCTTCCTGACCACATGCTGCTTCAGGTTCAACGGGCACTTCACGCCAGCCAGCGATTTGCAGGCCTTGTTCGATGAGTTTTGCGGTAACTGCGTCCTGCGCTAACTGTGCTTTAGTGTCGTCCTGTGACAGAAATACCATACCCACTGCATAGCGCTTTGCCAGCGAAAAGCCAAGCTCTTCGGCAATAGCTTTAAAAAAGCTGTCAGGTTTTTTTAGCAATAAACCACAACCGTCGCCGGTTTTGCCATCCGCACCGATTGCACCACGATGGGTCAGGTTACCCAGTGCTTCAATGGCTGTCTTAACAAGCCAGTGACTGGGTTTACCATCCATCTGAGCAATAAGTCCGAATCCGCAGTTATCGCGCTCAAATTCAGGTCTGTAAAGACCTTGTGTTAGTTCTGTTGGCTGACTCACGTCACATACCTTCATCGTTTGTTAGCGCCGTCGCAGCTCCACTCCGGTAGTTAAACCGGCACAGCTATGTCTAAACTGAGGAGCGTCGCACAAAAACACGGCAGAAAGGATCACCTAGTATAACGATTGATCCGGTACCATTCAATTCTAGCTGCATTTTTTTGACAACAACCAACAGCAGTAAATTTTCCTATTTTCAATAAAATAGCTAAAATGCACTGCTTTTCTGACAAACAATCGGACTAACAATGGACAAACCACTGGTAGGCGTAGTGATGGGCAGTAATAGTGACTGGCCAGTCATGCAAAAAGCCGTTGAACAACTTGAAGCTTTTGGCGTTGCCTACGAAACTCAGGTTGTATCTGCTCACCGAACCCCCGATCTGCTGACCGAATATGCCAAAACGGCTAAAAGTAAAGGGTTAAGCTGCATCATCGCGGGAGCTGGTGGAGCCGCCCATTTGCCAGGTATGCTCGCGGCGAACACATTAGTCCCGGTACTCGGTGTTCCGGTTCCTTCGCGTTACCTCAAAGGCCAGGACTCTCTTTTATCCATTGTACAAATGCCTAAAGGTATTCCGGTTGCTACCTTTGCCATTGGTGAAGCTGGCGCTGCAAATGCTGCTTTGTTTGCTATTGCCCAGCTGGCAATTCATGACACAAAACTGGCAGCAAAACTGGAACAGTTCCGCAAAAACCAGCATCAGGCCGTGCTGGATATGACACTTCCCCCATTAGCATAGAACTGAGGATGTAGATGATTTTACCAGGTGCCACATTAGGAATGCTTGGCGGCGGTCAGTTGGGCCGCATGTTTACCACCGCGGCCCAGACGATGGGCTACAAAGTTATTGTGCTGGATCCAGACAAAAACAGTCCTGCCGGAATTATCGCTGATCAGCATATCTGTTCCGCTTACACTGATGAAGCCGCCTTGACCGAGCTGGCTCAGCATTGTGCAGCAATCACTACCGAGTTTGAGAATATTCCGGCCAGCACCCTGGCCTTTCTCGAAAAACGTACTGTTGTGCACCCCTCCTCATCTGCTCTGGCCAGCACGCAAAACCGCAATACAGAGAAAAACTTTATTCGTGCGCAAGGCATTGCCACCGTGCCGTTTGTCCGCATAACCCATCGGGATGATTTTGCTGATATCAGCACTCAGATTAAATTCCCGGCCATTCTTAAAGTCGCAACCTTTGGCTATGACGGAAAAGGTCAGATTGTTTGTGAGGATTTACAGGCTGCTTATGAAGCTTTTGAGGCTTTAGGCCAAAAAGAATGTGTGCTGGAACAGCGAATCGATTTGGAGCGTGAGATTTCGGTTGTTCTGGCGCGTGGTGAAGATGGTCAGATCACCGCTTTCCCGGTCGCAGAAAATGTCCACATCAACGGAATTTTACATTCAACCACTGTGCCTAGTGCTGCCGCTGAAACACAGCAACATGCTGCTATTGAAATGGCCAGTAAAATTGCTGATGGACTTGATTACGTTGGCACTATGGCAGTTGAGTTTTTCGTTTCCAAGCAAGGCGAAATAATTGCCAATGAAATTGCCCCTCGTCCGCATAATTCGGGTCATTACACACTGGATGCCTGCAGAACCTCACAATTTGAACAACAGGTACGCATGTTATGCGGTTTACCCGCTGGAAGCTCCAAATTAATATCCCCTGTGGTGATGATTAATCTACTGGGTGATGTATGGGGAAACAGTCAACCTGGCTGGGATAAGCTACTCAATAAACCAGATATTAAACTGCATTTGTATGGCAAGAGAGAAGCCCGTGCTGGACGCAAGATGGGCCACTTTAATGTTCTGGCGGACACTCCTGAATTGGCAATGCAATCCGCCAATATGGTGTTTGACGACATCAAGGCAGATTAATGCATAGCGTTACCATTGTTTACTGTACCCAATGTCGATGGATGCTCCGTGCGGCCTGGATGGCGCAGGAGTTGCTCAGCACCTTTGATGGAGAGATTGCAGAATTAACACTTAAACCGAGTACCGGCGGTACTTTTGAGGTTACAGCAGACAATCAGTTGGCCTGGTCTAGAAAACAAGAAGGCCGTTTCCCGGAAATTACGGAGTTAAAGCAGCGGGTCCGCGACATAATTGCCCCTGAGCAGGATTTAGGTCATTCGGATCGGAAAAACTAAAATGCCACTTTGGTGAATTAAAAAAGGGACGTTTTCGCGTCCCTTTTTATTGTTAAGCGCTTTCCACTTTCTCACTAAAGCCACAATCCTTCTGCGGACAGACTTTTTCGGTGCCTTTGCTCTTGGTTGTCTTAATGGTCAATATCGGCCACTGACAATTTGGACAGGCTTCTTTGATCGGTTCGTTCCATAATGCATAGTCGCAGGTCGGATATTCCGAGCAAGAATAAAACACTTTGCCTCGGCGTGACTTGCGCGTCAGGATTTCGCCCTTATTACATTTGGGGCATTCAACGCCAGTATTTTCAGGCTGCTCCAGTGATTCAATGTGTTTGCATTTCGGGTAACTGCTACAGCCGATAAATTTACCGTATTTACCTGTACGTACCCACAAATCCGATTCACATTTCGGGCATTTACGCCCTTCAACCACTTCCGGCTCACTCGCGGTGGTTTCTTCACCATCAATATTGCGGGTGTAATCGCATTCCGGATAACCGGTACAGCCGATAAACCGGCCACTGCGGCCTAACCTGCTGGATAGTTTTTTACCACATTTAGGACAATCTTCATCCAGCAGTTCCTGAGTGACATCGCTACGCTGGACTTCTTTATCCTTGGTTTCAACCTGCTCTTTAAATGGTCCCCAGAAATTGCGTAATAAAGGAATCCACTCGGCTTCACCCCGCGACACCGCATCCAGATCATCTTCCAATTTGGCAGTAAAGTCATAGTCCACATAACGGGTAAAATGCTGAACCAGAAACTTGCCGACAACACGTCCCACATCGGTGGGGTGAAAACGTTTGTTAATCAACTCAACATATTCACGCTGCAATAATGTAGAGATGATGCTGGCATAGGTCGAAGGACGACCAATATCATGTTCTTCCAGACTTCTGACCAGACTGGCCTCACTGTATCTTGGTGGTGGCTCGGTAAAGTGCTGTTCAGGGCGAATGGCGACTAGATCTACAACCTCTCCGACTTCCATCGGCGGCAGGATATTTTCATCTTTGTCACCCTTGGTATCATCCTTCCCTTCCAGATAAACACTCATGAAACCCGGGTTTACCACGGTAGAACCATTGGCGCGGAAGGTATTGCCCTTACCACAGCCCAGATCCACGGCAACGGTATTCAAAGTCGCGTGGATCATCTGACTGGCTAATGTACGCTGCCATATCAGGTTATAAAGTTTGTGTTGATCGACGGATAAATATGCTTTCATTTCATCCGGCGTGCGTAAAACTGAGGTTGGTCTTATTGCCTCATGCGCTTCCTGGGCATTTTTGGATTTGGTTTTGTATTCCTGCGGTTTGCCTGGTACCGATTTCGCCCCATAGCGCTGACCGATAAACATGCGAATTTCTTCAATCGCTTCTGCCGCCAGCGACACAGAGTCAGTACGCATGTAGGTGATTAAACCTTCTGCACCCTCACCGGTATCAACACCCTCGTATAATTGCTGTGCCACACTCATCGTGCGCTGAGCGCCAAACCCCAGCTTACGGGAGGCTTCCTGTTGCAAGGTAGAGGTAGTAAATGGTGCTGCAGGATTACGCTTGCGTTGTTTTTTCTCAACGTGGGTAACTAGCAGTTTACCTTCAGCCGCTTTTGTTAATGTCGAAACGACATCCTCAGCTTGCTCGGTATGACCGATGCTGAACTGGCTCAGCTTCTCATTTTTATAGTGGGTTAACTTCGCCTGAAACGGGGTTTTCTCAGCGGTGGCATCTGCTTCAATGGTCCAGTATTCCTGAGCTTTGAAAGCTTCAATTTCCAGCTCACGCTCGACAATCATCCGTAACGCAGGACTTTGTACCCGGCCAGCAGATAAGCCGCGACGTACTTTCTTCCATAATAACGGGGAAAGGGTGAAGCCGACCAGATAGTCTAGCGCACGGCGTGCCTGCTGAGCGTTAACCAGATCCATCGACAATTCGCGTGGATTGGCTACCGCATCATTAACGGCCTGTTTGGTGATCTCATGGAAAACAACACGGAAGGTTTCTTTATCTTTTAACACACCCTTCTTTTTCAATAACTCATACAGATGCCAGGAGATTGCTTCTCCTTCACGATCCGGATCCGTTGCCAGATAGAGCGTGTCAGCTTTTTTCATGGCCTTGGCAATCGCCTCGACATGTTTGCTGTTGCGATCAATCACTTGATATTTCATCGCAAAATCATTTGACGGATCGACGGCTCCTTCTTTGGGCTGTAAATCTCTCACATGACCATAAGATGCCAAGACTTCTACATCTTTGCCCAGATACTTTTTGATGGTCTTGGCCTTGGCCGGAGACTCAACAATAACGAGTTTTTTTCCCATATAATCCTGTACCAAAAATAGACGCTCTAAATAACACTGCCCGTGTAAAACGGGCAGTATTAAGGAGAATAAGAGCGGTCAGATTTAGTGAATAACCGCCTCCAAATCTTCAAACACCAGATCTTCCATCCAGGCATAAGCAACTTCTCGGCCCGGTTGATAAAACAGCACCATGAGTACGACCCACTTGAGCTGTTCCAAATCAATTTCTTCGCTGTCTAATGCCAATACACGTTCAATAACTACTTCGCGAGTTTCGACATCCAAAACACCGACCTGTTCCAAAAACAGTAAATAGCCTCGACAATGAATATCGAGACGCTCTATTTCACTCTCACTGAAAACACGAATATGTGTATTGGGATTGTCTGTCTGCGGAGCCACTACCGTCATATTGTCTAGCCAATCAAGTGCTTTGTGTATTTCCATTTCCTGAAAGCCGACCTGTTCTAATTCAAGCTCCAGGACATCTTTATCAGGCTGACTGCTATTTTCTGTATCGATATAGTTTTCGAACAGATAGAGCAACACATCAATTACATTTTCTTTCATCGGCTTCTCTGTTGTGGGCGTGATCAGGTTCCGTTTCGAACGTAACGTCCTCCAGGCAGTGAAGCAACCTGACCTTGCAGCTCCAGTAATAACAGCATGGATGAAACGGCATCAGCCGTCAATCCGCTTTTGTCAATAAGTATATCGATATGGATCGGGTCATAACCCAAAAACTCAAACAATAACTGGTAATCATTATCCAATTCTGCTTGCACCGATGCTTGCTCTAATGAGGTCGGTTTCTCCAAAGCTTGCGGAACAACCCCGGCAATGGCCCCCAGTTCTTCAATAATGTCATTTGCCGTTTCCACCAGCTTTGCTCCCTCACGTATCAACTGATGACAGCCCCGGGATAATGGATTATGAATTGATCCAGGAATAGCAAACACTTCACGACTCTGTTCCATAGCCATTCTGGCCGTAATCAATGAGCCACTTTTCACTGCCGCCTCCACAACCAAAGTGCCAAGGCTCAAACCACTTATAATACGGTTACGGCGAGGAAAGTTTTCCGCTTTGGGTGAAGTGCCTAATGGAAATTCAGAAACAATCGCCCCCCCTTCGGCAATGTGATGTGCCAGATTTCTGTGTGATGCTGGATACACTCGATCCAAACCGGTACCAATCACCGCGATTGTTTTGCCAGATGCTGCCAGAGCGCCTTTATGAGCGGCAGCATCAATACCCGTGGCCAAACCACTGGTAATGACAATATCGCCCTGAGCCAGGTATCGCGCGAATTCAAATGCTGTGTCGCTGCCTGAAGCGGTCGGGTTACGACTACCCACAATCGCCAACTGCCAGTTGTTAAGCAGATTGATATCCCCCTGAACATACAATAAAGCCGGAGGATCAGGTATTTGTTGAAGCAACTCTGGATAAAGATGATGTTGTTGATCGATGACATGGCGATTATCAGCTGATAGCCATTCCAAATCTCGCTCAACCTGCTCCCAATCTGGCGTTTGTAGCGCCGAGACAATTTTTGGATCAAAACCTTTTAATAAGCTTGGCGCTTGAAAAATATCAGCTGGTTGATGAACTTGCTGTAGCAGTTTGTTAAAAGTGGCTGGCCCAACACCCGGAATACGTTGCAGAGCCAGCTGACATGCCAGAGACAGTTGCGAAGCAGAAAATCTATGCAAACTGTTTCCTTTATTCTGCAGAACGCACCTTGTCAAAAAGGTGCATGGAGGTAGTTGCTTTCATCACAATCGCATAACTTACCTTTTCATAAAGCTTGAATACCAAAGCCTCCCCGGCGTGCACATCAGGCAGTGTCACCATCGCTTTACGATCTTCGCTGACGGCATCACGTATGGTTTTACCAGCTTTATATACGGAAAGAACATGGCCACTTTCCAGACCATCAAGTGTACCGAGATTTAGCACAATGATCTGATACTGACCCACCTGCGATACACCGTCAAATACCGAAATAATCATGCCATCCATTGGTTGTGATGGCGCACGGGGAATGAAGTTAAGTTCAAAATCCTCTTCTTCCACAGGCAACAACCTATCTCCCACCATCACTTCACGATTGGTATAGGTTAACCCCAGCGTGGAAACCTCTCCGGGCTCTTTCACCACAGCATCGCCTGTATATATAGCTTCAACGCCGAGCTCTTCGCCGGTATTGGGATCAAAATAAATCTTACCGCCACGGAACACATTAAATTCATTTTGCTCAGGATCAATAATACCTTTGGCATAAACAATATCGCCGGCTCCAGACAATAATCTTTCATCAGAAGTGGCAACAACATAGGGGGCAGCGTCAAGAACTTCAGCACCGACTACTCGAGGTTTCGTCAGAAAAGGTCGGATAATTGATAAAGGAATGGTATGGATGGCTTCATCCATTCGAATTTCACGCATTTCTGGTGAAAGTTTGTAAGTCTGCTGTCCACGGCTTAGCTCGAGTACTGGCCGACCATCACGATATACCAGCGTTAATTCATCGCCAGGATAGATAAGATGAGGGTTTTCAACCTGAGGATTTACCTGCCAGATTTCAGGCCAGTGCCAGGGGTATTGCAGAAATTTGGCTGATATATCCCAAAGTGTATCGCCTTTAACGACCACATAACGATCCGGATGATCAGGATTAAGGGCCACCTCATTTGCAAGCACTGAAGCACTCATCAACAGGGCGAAGAAACCTAAACAGATGTGACGTATCATCATAAAATCCTCATGGACGCTACAGGGCAGCCATTATCCCTGGACAGACAGCAACGGCTCATAGTGTCTAATAAGCGATTACACTAATCAAGTAATCCAGCAACAAACTTGGTTTATAATGTGTCGATATCTCGACTGGTTAAACTTTTTCAGTCTGGCAATACCAACTTACTTGACGGAGAACAGCATGAAATTAACGTTGTGTTTTATTATCGGCATTGCTGCCGTTATGATGAATTCCCTGGCTATTGCTGAAGGCGATATTGCTGCCGGAAAGGCAAAGTCCGCCGTCTGTTCAACCTGTCATGGTGCTGAAGGCATCGCAATTATGCCAGTTTATCCGAATCTCGCTGGACAGAATGCTGAGTATTTAGTGTCAGCGCTTAAAGCTTATCGTGATAAGCAACGCCAGGGTGGTATGGCCGCGATCATGCAGATGCAAGCGAATAACTTGTCAGACGAAGATATCGCCAACCTCGCAGCATATTACTCAAGTTTGAAATAACTGACTGCTGGTGAAATGATTTATAGCAGGTACTGAAATGGCTCAACTGAATATATTGCACTTCCCCGATCCCAGGCTACGTCTGAAAGCGAAGCCTATTGAAAAGGTAACGGATGAAATCCGCCAGCTGGCAAATGATATGCTGGAAACCATGTACGATGCTCCGGGCATTGGCCTTGCTGCCACTCAGGTTAATCAACAGAAACGGTTAATTGTTATCGATGTTTCTGAAGATAAAACCAGCCCGCTGTTTTTGATTAACCCCGAGTTAATTGAAACCGAAGGCGAACGTGAATTTGAAGAGGGCTGTCTTTCGGTACCGGAAGCTTATGAAACAGTTACCCGCGCTGACACGATCCGCGTCCGTGCATTGAATCTGCAAGGCGAACCGTTTGAAATGGATGCCGATGGTATTCTGGCAACCTGTATTCAGCATGAAATCGATCATCTGGAAGGCAAACTGTTTGTTGATTATCTTAGTAATCTCAAACGTCAACGCATCAAAAAACGGCTGGAGAAACACCAGAAACAAAAATTATAAGGACATCCATGCGCATCATTTTTGCCGGCACTCCGGACTTTGCAGCAACCACGCTGGCGGCTCTACTGACAACCGAACATGAAATTTGCGCCGTCTATTCACAACCGGATCGTCCGGCTGGCAGAGGTCGGAAACTGACTGCCAGCCCGGTTAAGCAACTTGCTTTACAACACCATATCCCGGTTGAACAACCACTCAATTTCAAAGCTGAAGCCGATCGAGCTACCCTTGCCAGTTATCAGGCAGACTTAATGATTGTAGTAGCCTATGGGTTATTGTTACCACAAAGTGTTTTGGACACTCCCCGACTGGGCTGCATTAATGTTCATGCCTCCCTGTTACCACGCTGGCGTGGTGCCGCTCCGATTCAACGTGCCATCCTGGCTGGGGATAAACAAACCGGTGTTTGTATTATGCAAATGGAAGCCGGACTGGATACCGGACCGGTTATCAAACGTGCAGAAATAGCCGTAGAAGCAAATGATACTGGCGAACAACTGCATGACAAACTGGCATTGCTGGGTGCCAACACCCTGCTGGAAACATTGAATAACTTTGAGGAATTACAATCTCAGGCTATTCCACAAGACGACAGAGAAAGCTGCTATGCCTCTAAACTCTTGAAAGCTGAAGCTAATATTGACTGGTCACAATCTGCCCAGCAAATCGATCGGCAGATCCGCGCGTTTAATTCCTGGCCGGTTGCCCAGACCCTGTGGCAGGACAAAATGCTGCGGATCTGGCAGGCAACAGTTGTTGACTCGCAAAACCATGCTGTGAAACCAGGCACGATTATCCAGGCAGACCGTCACGGAATTGATGTTGCTACCGGGGATGGTGTCATTCGCTTATTATCGCTCCAGGCGCCGGGGAAAAAGGCCGTTCCAACCAATGACTTTCTGAATGCGCACCCCTTAAAGGCAGGCGACTATTTTGGCTAAAAGTAATTTATTATGCCCACGCAGTGCCGCCGCTTTGGTCATACAGCGGGTAACGCAGGGCCAATCATTAAACACCGCTTTTGTAGATATCAGTAAACGACTGGATGAAACTCAACGCCCCCTGTTCCACCAATTAACCTATGGTGTAATCCGTTGGTTTTTTGCCCTCGAAAGCATCAGTCAGCAAATACTTTCCAAACCGTTAAAAACGAAAGATGCTGATATTCAGGCTTTGCTTCTGGTAGGTATATATCAGCTTCGCTCGTTACGCATACCTGATCATGCCGCCCTGTCAGAAACGGTTAACGCCAGTAAACGCTTGAACAAACAATGGGCAAGCGGATTAATCAATGCCTGTCTGCGAAATTATCAGCGCCAGCAGAAAACATTGGAAGAAACCCTGGCAGAACAAACAGTGACGGAATATGCTCATCCAGCCTGGCTGATTGAAAAATATCAGGCTGACTGGCCAGATTTGTGGCAAGACATTTTGACGGCCAACAATCAGCAACCGCCGATGATGCTTAGGGTTAACAGCCGGGAATATTCCCAGTCGGAATATCTGGAGTTATTAGAAAAAGCCACCATTCCTGGCACCGCGATTGAAAACTGTCCTCAAGGGATCTTGCTGGAACAAGCCTGTGATGTATTTGCTTTGCCAGGTTTTGTAGAAGGTGCGGTTTCTGTGCAGGATGGTGCTGCGCAACAAGTAGTTGATTTACTTGATTTACAACCAAACCAGCGCATTCTCGATGCCTGTTCGGCACCGGGTGGAAAAACCTGTCATATTCTGGAAAGATTTCCAAATAATGAAGTTATCGCTGTGGATATCAGTCAGGAGCGGCTCAAGCAGGTTGAGGAAAATCTGTCACGATTGAATTTATCGGCAAATTGTCTCGCAGGGGATGCCAGCAATCCACAAAACTGGTGGAATGGTGAACAATTTGACCGTATATTGGTTGATGCGCCATGTACTGGCAGTGGTGTTATCAGACGGCATCCGGATATAAAACTGCTTCGAAAAGCAGAAGATATCGAACAGTTGGTCGGACAGCAGCAAGCATTGCTGGATAATTTATGGCCATTACTGAAACCGGATGGCTTGTTAATTTACACCACTTGTTCTGCTTTGAAGCAGGAAAATGAACTACAGATAGAAGCATTTTTGCAACGCCAGCCCGAGGCAATGGAGCAGCTTCCATCCCGGGCTCCAGCTCGAAGAGTAAGCTTCGGCTATCAATTGCTACCGGGAGATAACCATCTGGATGGTTTCTATTATGCCTGCCTACGTCACCGTTAAACGTCTTCTGGCGTTTTTTTTGTTGCTGTTTGTCTCTGTGCAAACCGTACAGGCTGAGACATTTTACATAGAACAGGCACGCACCTCTCCGGCAGGCAACGGTTATCTATTGAATGCTTCTATCAGCTACCCGTTAAATGCCCGGGTTAAAGAAGCCCTCTATAATGGAGTGCCAATTACCTTTGTACAGGAAATCCAGCTAATCAGAAGTTATCCGGTACTGGGAGAATGGTGGCAATGGCAGAGTAATATCTGGTCCAATGAAATACGCTATGTATTGCGTTATCACGACTTGTCTCAGCAATATCTCTTACATTCCATGGACACCAAAACGCATCGCAATTTTACGACCATGGAAAGTGCATTAAGCGCCATGGGAGAGATTAAAGATTTCAGTCTGCCACCACAACATACGTTAGATACCAGTGACCTGACTCTAAGAGTTCGCAGTCAGATTGATTTAAACGCGCTGCCTTCGCCTATGCGGCCTGGAGCGTTTCTGTCAAATAAATGGGATTTAGCCAGCGATTGGTATGAGGTGGCATGGCCTTCCAATTAATAAGAGGTCTCAGCTCGGGAACTGCACCGTATTTTTCACTGGCTTTATTATTATTAATATTGGCCTACATGCTCAGTGCGGCTACCCAGGACACCTCTCGTCTCAGTGATTTATTTCTTTATATTTTTGGCCTGGGGCTAGTCTGCCTGCTGTTACTGGCCGGGATCCTGGCCCGGGGGTTATATCGACTTTACCGTGACTTCAAACGCAAAGCGCCTGGCTCCCGCCTCACACTGAAACTGGTCAGCTTGTTTGTGCTGCTGATCGTAGGGTCTACCAGTATTGTTTACGGGTTCTCCGTACATTTTCTGCAACGTGGCATCAATAGCTGGTTTGATGTAAAAGTCGAACAGGCTTTGGAGGACTCACTGGAACTGAGTCGTAGCGCATTTGGTATTCGTATGCGTACCTTACTCCGTCAGACACGAATGATGGCCGGTGTATTATCAGAACTACCGGACGCACGACTAACCAATAGCCTGCGAGAACTGGTGCAACTAAGTGGCGCACTGGAAATCAGTATCTGGAATATGCAAGGTCGACTGGTAGTCTCCAGCATTGAAAATCCGGCCATTATTATCCCCAATGCGCCTGATGAATCTATCGTACGTCGTCTGCAACAAGGCGAAGACTATATAGGTCTGGATCCGGCAGCAAATGATGAACTGCAATTACGTGCAGCGGTAATGTTGCCACGAAAATCCATTCTAGCCGAAGAACGCTATTTACATGTGGCTTTTCCGGTCAATGACCATTTGAGTTCATTGGGCAAAAATGTTCAGGATGCCTATACCGACTATAAAGAGCTGAGCTATTTACGCAAACCGTTAGTGACCATATTTACCTTGACGTTGAGCCTGATAGTTTTCCTGACCATGCTCGCCTCAATCTGGTTTGCGGTATGGATCTCTCGACGTATGGTTCAACCCTTGCAGGAACTGGCAGAAGGGACTCAGGCTGTTGCCTCAGGGAATTACAATATGCAACTTACCGCCTCAGGTCATGATGAAATCGGTTTTCTGGTACGCTCTTTCAACCAGATGACCCAACGCCTGACACAAGCCAGAAATGCCTCAGACAGAAGCCATCGCTTACTGGAACAACAGACCAGTTATCTGACCACCGTATTGGGCAGCCTATCAAGCGGGGTTATTACCATTGATAATGATCTGTACCTACGCACCGCCAATTTGGCCAGCAGTCAGATCCTGGGCGTCAATTTACAGCAAAGACTGGAAAGCTCTTTAGATGCTCTGGCCAAGCTTAATGACAATCTGCATAGCTTTGCCTTACTGATTCAAAATTACACCTTCAAGTCCGTCGCCTGGCAACAACAGATAGAGCTGCAGCAAACCAAAGGTCGTCAAACCTTAATGTGTCATGGTACCCCCCTGCCCGGTCAAACCGGCTGGGTGATTGTATTTGATGACATCACAGCCCTGTTACAGGCACAGCGAAATGCCGCCTGGGGCGAAGTTGCCAGACGCCTGGCACATGAAATTAAAAATCCACTTACTCCCATTCAGTTATCTGCTGAACGTTTACAACATAAATACGCGTCATTGGTGCCACCGGATCAAACCGAGACATTACAGAAGCTCACTGATACTATCGTGCAGCAGGTTGAGGCCATGAAAGATATGGTCAATGAATTTTCCGACTATGCCCGCAGCCCGGGTTTACAGTTTGAAACGGTGTCAATTGGTGAATTGCTAAGGGAAGTACTAACCCTTTACCAGAGTCATTCCAACCATCAATTTATTTTATTGAACAGTCCAACGGACATTCGTATAAAACTTGATAAAAACCGCATGCGGCAGGTATTTCATAATCTGTTAAAAAATGCCATTGAAGCCAGTGAAGAAGCCGGTAAACCTGTAGATATAGCCATTAGTTACCACATTATTGTGCAGCAGCATATGCCATGGCTGGAAATCACTTTCAATGATCAGGGACCGGGGCTTCCACAAAACATGGTGGACAAATTGTTTGAGCCTTATGCAACCACCAAAACCAAAGGAACCGGGCTGGGACTGGCGATTGTCAAAAAAATCATTGAAGAACATGGCGGGGATGTCTGGGCAGAAAACCTTAACCCCGAAGGAGCAGGTATAATAATCCGGCTACCACTGGAGGAAGACTAGGCGTGAGCAACGAAAAACCACTGATTTTAGTTGTCGATGATGAGCCCGATATTCGTGAACTCATTAAAGATATTCTTGAAGACGAAGCCTACCGGGTAATCACCGCAAGCAATGGTGAAGAAGCACGTCTTGTCTTTACCCAGAAACAGCCTCAACTGGTCTTGCTGGATATCTGGATGCCCGATGTTGACGGAATTACACTGCTTAAGGAATTCAAACAACAGAACACTGGCGTCACTATTGTGATGATGTCCGGCCATGGCACCATTGAAACCGCTGTCGAAGCCACCCGCTCAGGTGCCAGCGATTTTATTGAAAAACCTTTATCCATGGCCAAACTGCTTCGTGCGGTTGAATTAGCCATTGAAAATCGAGCAAAACAGGCCGCCCAGCGTCATGAGTTTGCATTAGAACCCGTCGGTAAAAGTGCCAAAATGACTCAGCTTCGTGAACAGGCTGAACGCATTGCCGGACACGAAATGCCTATTCTGCTGATTGGCGAGGGCGGTACTGGTAAACATTGTTTTGCTTATTATCTGCATAGACTGGGCCTGTACAACAATGGCAAATTTATTGAGGTTAGTCCGGAAAGTTTTCCACCAGACAGTCACAAACTAATTTCACTGGCCAAAAACAATACGCTGTATATCAATGATGTCGCCTTACTCAGTGATGAAGCTCAGGCCTTGCTGCAGCATTTGCTGGAAAGCGGCAGATTAAAAGAGTGTCAGTTGATCTGTGCTACCCAGTTGGGCCTTGATAAATTCATCGCCCGCGGCGATTTCAGCGAAGGTTTGTTTTATCAGCTCAATACCATCACGTTGCAACTACCTGCTTTACGTGATCACGTTGAGGACATTCCCGAACTGGTACACTTTTTTGTCGATCAGCAAACCACCCAGGCCGATCTGCCTTATCGTCGTTTTACTGTCGCCGCACAAAATCGTCTCCGCAATTATGCCTGGCCGGGCAATGTGCTCGAACTGAAAAACGTTATCCAGCGATTGCTGGTTTTGGGTGATTCCGATGATATTGACGTCGATGATGTGGAAACCGCACTGCAGTCAGAGCAGCCACCTCAAGCGGATGATGTCACCGGTATCAATTTTGACCAGCCTTTACGCGAAGCACGCGAACAGTTTGAACGAATATATCTGCTGCAAAAACTGCAGGAAACCGATGGCAATGTGGGAAAAGCCGCTAAATTAGCTGGCATGGAACGCACCCATCTTTACCGAAAACTTCGAGCACTAGGCATTGATAGTAAACAAGTATAAGGGTTTGTAATGAAGATTCTGATCCTCGGTGCCGGACAGGTTGGCGCTTCAGTTGCTGCCACCCTTGCCCGGGAAGATGACGACATTACCCTGGTCGATACCGATGCCAATAGCCTGCATAAACTTCAGGATCATTACGATATTCGAACGGTACAGGGACTTGCCTCACATCCTGATGTGCTGGAACGGGCTGGTGCAGCAGATGCCGATTTGGTACTGGCAGTCACTAATAGTGACGAAACCAATATGGTAGCCTGCCAGATTTGTCATACGCTATATAACACACCCACCAAAATTGCCCGGATCCGTACGCCGGAATACCTCACCAAACCTGAATTATTCAGTAACGAAGCCATTGCCATTGATGTATTAATCAGCCCTGAACAACTGGTGACCGATTATATTGAAAGATTAATCAGCCACCCGAATGCCTTACAGGTGCTGGATTTTGCCGATGGACTGGTTCAGCTGGTAGCGGTGAGAGCTTTCCATGGCGGGCCATTAGTGGGTAATCCCCTACGCGAATTACGTAAACATATTCCCAAAACCGAAACACGGGTCGCCGCTATTTTTCGTAATGGTAAAGCTATTCTGCCGGAAGCTGAAACGGTTATCGAAGCAGATGATGAAGTGTTTTTTATCGCAGCCAGCAAAGATATCCGCTCGGTGATGGCTGAATTGCGGCGGCTGGAAAAACCTTATAAAAGGATTATGTTGGCCGGCGGTGGCAATATCGGAATAAGACTGGCCCGAGCGCTGGAGCATGATTATCAAATCAAAATCATCGAAGCCAATAGTGCCCGAGCCGATTATTTATCAGAAGAGTTATCAAAAAGTATCGTTCTGCTTGGCGATGTGGCCAATGAGGAATTGCTCCGCGAAGAAGAAATCGACAATGTGGATTTGTTCTGTGCCCTGACCAATGATGACGAGGCGAATATCCTTTCAGCCATGCTGGCCAAACGTCTGGGGGCTCGCAAAGTGCTGTCGCTGATTAATCGTGCTGCTTATGTGGATCTGGTAGAAAGCGGTACCATCGATATCGCCCTGTCCCCCCAACAAGCCACTATCGGCAGTTTGCTGGCGCATATTCGTCGTGGTGATATTGTGGCGGTGCATTCATTACGTCGTGGGGCTGCTGAAGCTTTGGAGGCCATTGCTCATGGCGATAAAAGCTCATCGATGGTGGTGGGACGACGCATTGATGAAATTGACTTGCCACCAGGCACTTCTATCGGGGCAATTGTTCGTGGGGAGGAAGTGATTATTGCGCATCGCAATACCTTGGTTGAAGCAGAAGATCATGTGATTCTGTTTTTAACTAATAAACGTTATATCAAAGAGGTAGAGCGTTTATTCCAGGTAGGATTCACTTTCTTTTAATTTATGTCTTACTCACTTAAACATCATTTTCTCATCGCCATGCCCACGCTGATAGACAGTTTTTTCTATCATTCGGTAATTTATTTGTGTGAACACGACGAAGAAGGCGCGATGGGGCTGATTATTAATCGTCCAACCCGAATCATGATGCAGGAACTGCTTAATCATCTGCAGATTACCAACAATTCTGAATGGGCGATTAAAACAGCCGTTTTGTTTGGCGGGCCAGTACAGAAAGATCAGGGCATGGTAGTGCATGATGGTGGTGAAAAGTGGAAAAACACGCTGAAGATTACTGATGAAACATTTTTAACCACTTCCAGCGATATCCTGGAATCATTAGGCACCGAGAATGGCCCACCTCATTCGATTGTGACGCTGGGATATGCTGCCTGGGAAGCCGGTCAACTGGAACAGGAAATAGCCGATAACAGCTGGCTTACTGTTCAGGCAACCCCGGAACTGCTTTATGAAACACCTGCTGAAGAGCGCTGGCAGGCGGCTGCAAAATTACTGGGCATTGATATTAATCTGATGTCTAATACAACAGGTCATGCATGAGTACCGAGAAAAATATTCTCGGTTTTGACTTTGGTATGAAGAGTATAGGTGTCGCGGTTGGACATCATTTAACCCATACCGCCAGAGGCATCGCTGCTTTATCGGCCCGGGACGGGATTCCAGATTGGGATGATATCGCTAAAATAGTGGCTGAATGGCAGCCCGGACTTATCGTTGTGGGCTTACCGCTGAATATGGATGGCACCGAACAATTAATGACTGCTGCTGCCAGAAAATTTGGCAATCGGATGAACAATCGTTTTAATATCCCAGTGGTCTGGCAGGATGAGCGTTTAACCACATTCGAAGCGCTCGACCAAATGGGAATACGCAGTAAAATGCAGACCGACAAACGTAGTGATGTCGATAAACTCTCGGCTCAAATTATTCTTCAATCATGGCTGGACCAACAATGACAATGCCCAAAACATCAGCAGAAATTCAGAACCTGCTCGAAGAGATGGCTGAAACCATACGCGAAGAACTTGCGGATAAAGATCCGTTGCTGGTGGGGATTCATACCGGCGGGGTCTGGGTAGCAAAAGCATTGCAGAACATTCTAGGAGAAGACTTTTTTGATGCCCCGCTGGGTACATTGAATATTGCCTATTATCGTGATGATTTCACACGTATTGGCATGCACCCCCAAGTGTCTCCATCCGATCTGCCTTTTGAAGTCGATAATCGTCATCTGGTTCTGGTGGATGATATTTTTTACAGTGGTCGCACTACCCGCGCGGCGCTGAATGAAATTTTTGATTATGGACGCCCTGCGAGTGTCACATTAGCGGTGCTGATCGAGCGAAATGGCCGCGAATTACCGATTCGCCCGGATATTGTTGGCGCCTCCGTCATTTTGCCGCGTAATCAACATCTGAAATTGCGCAATAAAGATGGCTTACAACTGGAGATCCGTGCAGCTGGAGCACTTAATGCCGAGTAACCAACTGACAGAGAGCGGCCAGCTAAGACATTTTCTGACCATTGAAGGTCTGAAACGCCCTTTATTAACCGAAATTATGGATCGGGCTGAACAGTTCTCCGGAATCAGCCACCGCCAGGTAAAAAAAGTCCCACTGTTACGCGGCAAAACCATTATCAATCTGTTTTTTGAAAACAGTACACGTACCCGTTCTACTTTCGAACTGGCCGCCAAAAGACTTTCAGCCGATGTGATGAATTTTAATATCAACACATCAGCCACCTCCAAAGGCGAAAGCCTGCTTGACACCCTGCATAACCTTGAAGCCATGCACACTGATATGTTTGTGGTTCGCCATAATCAAAGTGGTGCGGCCGAGTTTATTGCACAGCATGTGGCGCCACATGTCAGCGTAATTAATGCTGGTGATGGTTGCCATGCTCACCCCACCCAAGCCATGCTGGATATGTTTACCATCCGCCGCCACAAACAGGATTTTGCCAATTTACGCGTGGCGATAATTGGCGATATTCTGCATTCGCGTGTGGCACGTTCGCAGATTCAGGCTTTAGCAACACTTGGGGTTGGTGAAATCCGCGTTATTGGTCCACAGACTTTATTGCCAAGAGAAAGTCAGACCCTTGGCGTACATGTTTATCACGATATGGAAAGTGGCCTTGAAGGGGTCGATGTGGTGATAACCCTGCGCCTGCAACTGGAACGTATGCAAGGAGCGTTATTACCCAGCGCACGAGAATATTTCCGCTGTTACGGACTAACGGAAGAAAAACTCAAATATGCCAAACCGGATGCCATTGTTATGCATCCCGGCCCCATTAATCGAGGCGTAGAAATAGCATCATCGGTTGCTGATGGGCCGCAATCCGTCATCCTGGAGCAGGTAACCCACGGCATAGCTATCCGTATGGCGGTAATGTCGATGGCGCTGGCCAGTCAATCAGAACAGGCAGAGATCGAAGAATGAAGATTTGTATTCTAAATGGTCGCGTCATTGACCCTGCCAGCCAGCTGGATATTGATCACAATATCTATATTGAAGACGGAAAAATTGTTGCCATAGCAGAAGATTTGGCAGGGTTTGATGCCGATATTGAAATTGATGCGTATAACAAAATTGTCTGTCCAGGCCTGGTGGATCTAAGTGCACGGCTACGTGAACCCGGCCAGGAACACACGGCAACAATTGAAAGTGAAACACGTGCTGCGGTAGCTGGTGGCATCACCACACTCGCCGTTCCCCCTGACACAGATCCGGTTATAGATAATCCGGCAGTGGTGGAATTGATAGAAGATCGTGCCAAGAAAGCCGGCCGTACCATGGTGTTGACGGTGGGCGCATTGACCCAAAAACTTAATGGTGAACTACTGGCTGAGATGGCTGCTTTAAAAGCGGCTGGCTGTGTCGGTGTCAGCAACGGCGTAACCGAGATTAAAAATACCGTAGTCTGGAGGCGTGCACTTGAATATGCCGCCACGCTGGATTTAACGGTGTTTATCAATGCAGCTGATCCCTGGTTGCAGAAACAGGGGTGTGTACATGAAGGTACTGTCAGTGCCCGGCTGGGGTTATCCGGTATTCCGGAAAGTGCAGAAACCATCGCCGTGAGCCGTGATTTGATTCTAATCGAACAAACCGGAGTACGCGCTCACTTTCATAGTTTATCTACAGGTAAAGCGGTTAAACTGATTCGTGAAGCACAGGATCGGGGGCTACCTGTCACTGCCGATGTCAGCGCCCACCACTTACATCTTTGTGAACATGACCTGGGTAATTACGATAGTTTCAGTCATGTGATGCCACCTTTACGAGGTGTACGGGATCGGGAACAGCTAAAACAAGGCCTGCGCGATGGTGTTATCCAGGCAGTCTCTTCTCATCATCAACCGTTGGATGCGGATGCCAAACTGGGTCCATTTGCAGAAACGACGCCAGGGCTTTCAGCGTTGGAAACCCTGCTACCTCTTACCCTTAAATTAGTGGAAGATGATGAAATCAGCCTGCATCAGGCTATCGCCAGTCTGACCTGCCAACCCGCAGCTATTCTGGGTATTGACGCTGGACAGCTCAAAGCCGGTGCCAGTGCAGATATCTGTATTATTGACCCGGATGTGCAATATGACTGCCTGCCATCAGCTTTTATCAGTGCAGGCAAAAACAGTCCGTTTGGCGGCTGGTTGTTCCAACATCAGGTCAGCCATACCCTGTTTCAGGGTAAAGTCGTTTATCAACGCGAGCCCAACTAACCCACCCGGAGTCTTCAAAATGACTATTACCCGTTATTGTTTCCGATTTCTTGGCCTGATGGCATTAACCATAGCCCTCTCAGCCTGTACTCCCGAGGTCGGCTCGGATGAGTGGTGTGTATATATGAAAGAGAAACCCAAAGGCGACTGGACAGCAAATGAAGCCGGTGCCTATGCGGAAAACTGTTTGCTTTGAAGATCGCAGCGAATAAATTATATGCTCTGGATTTTGACGGGGTAATTTGTGATAGCGCGATTGAAACCGGCATAACTGGCTGGCAAGTCGCAACGCAACTCTGGCACGACATGCCTAAAGATTTGCCTGAGCAAATCATGATTGATTTTCGCTATGTCCGACCGGTTATGGAAACCGGTTTTGAAGCCATCTTAATATGTCGGCTGTTATTTGAAGGTGTAAAAGCCGACACTTTAATGACTGACTTTTCCGGGCAAATAAACGCTATCCTGTCCCGTGATCAATTTGATACTACAGAATTGAAAAAACGCTTTGGCGAGCACAGGGATAACTGGATTGAAAATGATTTTTCGGGTTGGATAAAAATGAACCCGCTTTATACGGGTATCGACAAACTGCTGCAGCAAATTCCATTGTCCCAGCTTTTTATCATTACCACCAAGCAGGAACGTTTCGTTCGGGCCATTCTTCAGGCAAACCAAGTAGACATTATCCCGACGCATATTTACGGGTTAGAACGTAAATTGAAAAAACCGCAAATCCTCAACGACTTGCAACAATCACACCCTCAAACAACCATTTTATTTATTGAAGATCGTCTGCCTACCCTATTGGATGTTATCCACACTCCATCGCTATCCAATATCCAGTTATATTTGGCTAACTGGGGGTATAACACAACTCATGACATGCAAGCTGCCCGGCAGAATCCACGAATAAACGCCTTGGACACACCCTCTTTGTCTGACTTGAAATGCTGCTGATATAAAACGTATTGTCATCCAGTGTAGTGACGCAAATAACTGACATTGCTTGCGGCCACTTAAAAGGCATCCGTGTAATCCATTTGAACCATTGGCTTACAGCCTAATAAAAAGCTGTTAGCTATCCATCTATCACATCGATAACGTTATATCATCAGATAGAATTTTGCTCATACCCGGGGTAGGTTAATCTGCGGATATACTGATTCCGGCCAATAATAGTGACCAGCTAGTTTGAGGGGGGGGGCTACTACAAACAATTTTTCTGAAGTTTGAGCAGATTTATAGATAGCTATAGCGTGGAGGCGAGCGTCGGATGGTAAGTTTCACTGGTTATCCTGGTTTCACCTGTTTCGCTTTATTAATTGAAACAAACTTGATAACCAGGCAGCACTAACTAAGATGGAAAGGTCTACCAAAAAAAATGGCGGAGCGGACGGGACTCGAACCCGCGACCTCCGGCGTGACAGGCCAGCATTCTAACCAACTGAACTACCGCTCCGCGACCTGATGGTTTACATACAACCGGTCAGGAAGCGTGCAAGAATACAGTAAAAATTCAAAAGGTGTTAGTCTTCAACAGAAAAAAACCAGCATTCCTCACTAACTATCTGAATTAATGGCCATTAAACGATTTTAATGATTGAACAAATTCAGCGCTGGCGATAAATAACAGACAAAAAAATCCCCCGGGAGCTTCTATCATCAGCTCGCGGGGGAATCCTATTTACATAGCTTCAGCAGCTTGTACCGCTTTATTGACCAGACGTTTTGCTGCACCCTTGGCGCCAGCATTTTTAATCTGTTCCAGATTGACGGGTTCACCTACGATAATTGCCCCCCCCATACCTGCACCAAAATGCGGTGTGCATTTATAGACATAGATACCTTCCTGAGTAAAAGTACGAGTGTAATTTTCACTCATCGGTGAGTGCCAAAGTTCAGTGCCCTCAGGAACCAGCCCTTCAATTGCTTGAGTGTCATGTGTGCTCATATTAGTCCAGGAAACGCTGTCGCCCGGCGCAATTGTCACCACCAGCGGGTTATAAATTAATCCCTGGGCTGTGACGGTATGATTTTTAGATTCCGCTGTTGCAGGTTCAACCTCTGCAGGCTCTTCGGCAATACCCGCTTCTTTTTCAACTTCAGCCAGTATTGCTTCTGCCTCAGCCCGTCCCTCAGCTGCCGTGTTTTCTGCCGCAGCAATCGCTTGATTGGCACGGTCACTTACACTCTGACTGGTTTCCTTAGCCGTTTCAATGGCCGACTCAACCACTTCATTTGTATCTTCAAGCACCGCTTCCTGAGTATTGCTTTCCAAAGCATCCGCTTCTTGTTGAGCTACCTGAGAAACTTCTTCACTGGTCTGGGCAGGTTCTTCAATTTGAGCAGTTTCATCCGTGGCCTCTACGGCTTCAGACATTTTTTCCAGTACTTCTTTTGGAGAGCTTGGGCGATCGTAATGCTCACTGGTTCCGGAAATAAAGGATGAAACGATTGCCACCACAAAAACCGCTATGGCAATGATAATGGCGGCAGTAATAATTGAACGGGAATGACGCATTGGACTCTCCAATTGATAAATTTATTTCGATCATACCATCACCACAACGCTATTTATAAGCAAATATGTGCTGTTATTTGACCTAAGACAATTTTTATTCAGTAACCAGGCTGATTTGGGTTTATGTCTAAAGGCTGCCATACATTTCGATCTTTAGATTGGTTAAGAACGTGTAGTAGAAGGCAAGAAAAAGGCATTTCTCCTAAAAATTCGTGCGCAAACTCCCTAAACCTGTTTACTAAAACGAACAAAAAACCCTGTTTAGTTGTATTTAAACAACATTTTTTTCGAATTCAATCGTTTTAAACAAGAACTTTTAGAAATGCTTGTATACAGCCATATGGATGAACCATTACAACCACACCCTTAAATGACTGCGATTTTTCTCATGATAAAACTAAACAATCGCTAAAACTATTTTCCAGCAAAAGTGGTTGATTTAAACCACCTGCAGAGTCGCTGTCTTTGCTACGACTTAAAACACCTTGTTAGAACCTTTCCTCGAACATGTTTTGGGAGTTTTTCCTATATCAAGCCCATCAGCGTAGAGCTAGCCTGCACGGGCTTTTTACGTTCAGGAGAGAGAAATGAAATTAAAACCAAAAATTATTAGCACCGCGATAATGTCATCGCTGATGCTGATGCCTTATGCCGTTCTGGCTGAGGAAGATACTGTTGATACGGGCAAAATGACTGTTACAGGGATCTTGCCGGATCGTCTAGAAGCTGTTCCCGGATCATTCGATATAATCGATGAAGAATATCTAGAAGAACGTCGCCCAATATCTAATCTGGAAAGAATGAGAACAATACCAGGCATCAATGTTGTTGCTGACGGAAGCATGGGGTTTGATACAAACATTGGTATCCGTGGGCAGAATCCGCGTCGTAGCGCCAAAGCAATGATTATGGAAGATGGTATGCATTTACAACTGGCACCCTATGCTGATCCGGTTGTGCACTACACCACCCCCTCTCAAGCAGTTAATCGTATTGAGGTAATTAAAGGAGCCGGTCAAATTCTTTATGGACCTCAGACTTTAGGTGGTGCGGTGAACTTTGTGACTAACCCGGTTCCTCGTAATGGTGAAGTCGAAGGAAGTGTCACTTCTGCTTTTGGTAATCAAGGTTATCGTATGTTAAATGGCAGCGTTGGTTTTGGGAATGAAATCGGCGGAGTGATGTTCGATTTCAATCAGAACAAAGGTGACGGAGTTTATGACGATGCTGAGTTTGATGTTAAAGACTACCGTTTTAAAGGCGAGCTGGATATTACCGACCGTCAAACCCTTGCTTTAAAGTTAGTTCACACTCTTGACCGTCGCAATTCAACTGAGGCCTATTTAACCCCCTTTGAATACGATCAAGACCCTTATTCTCACCCATCTATTGAAAATGATGAATGGGAGCAAGATCGCGATGTCGTTCAGTTACAACATATTTTCGAAGTGAATGATAGTTTTAAGCTAACTTCTCAAGCTTATTACACCGATACCTTCCGCAATGGTCTGCGTAGTACTGAAGAGAATGAAGACGGAGATCTAAATAGTAACGGCAATATTACTTCCGTATTCAGAAATTGTCCGGGTCAAGGTGGGGAAGGTGTCCTGGCTGGTGACGTAGATGCTAGTCAATGCGCCGGTCGCCATGCACCACGCCAGTATTACACTCGAGGATTAGAAACCCGAGGTGATTTGTCATTCAGTCTGTTTGGCCTTGACCATGACACCATCTTTGGTGTGCGTTATCACGAAGAAAATGTCCATCGTCAGGAAATCCTGTCACAAAGTGTTGCTGAGCGTGAAGACTATGATTTGGCGCTAGCGAATAACCCAGGTGATGTTGAAGAAGCCTTTATCAAAACCAATGCCTTGTCTTATTACATGCAAAATACCACCTATGTTGGTAATTGGTCTTTCACTCCTGGTTTCCGAGTAGAAGATGTTCGCACCAGCGAAAAGTTCTTTGAAGGTGGCGTTCAAGAAAGTCGTGAAAGCCTCTCCTATACAGAGTTCCTACCCAGCTTTGGCGTAGCCTGGAATGGTATTGCTAACACAACTGTCTTTGCAGGTGTTCATAAAGGTATCGCACCGGCACGAGCAGATCGTGAATTTAGCGAAGATGGCGGCCGGGCAGAACCAGAAGAAAGTACCTTGTATGAGGTTGGTGTACGTAGCACGTATTTCAAGGGAATAAGCTTTAAAACAGCATTGTTCCACAATGATATCCAAAATACCTTGATTGATTTTGGTGACACCTTTGACAACAGCGGTGACAGCAAACAAACCGGTATTGAAGTAGCGGGTCGTGTTGATTTCGGTGACATTTATGGCTGGACGAATAATATCTATTTGTCAGGTGCGTATACCAATCTTTGGACAGCCGAATATGAAGATGGTCCAGATCCAACAATTAACGGTAACAGAATGCAATATGCACCTGAACACCTGTTAAACATTGATCTTGGCTATGAACATCAAAGCGGTGTGAATGCGAGAATCGGGGTACAGCATGTCAGCAAACAATTTGTTGATGATGGGAATACTCGCGTCGAAGATGTTAGCGGCCTTCAAGGAACTATTCCAAGCTTTACCGTTTGGAACGCTACGGTAAATTACCGCGTGCCTAATACGGGTGTAACGTTATTTACCGGTGTTGAAAACCTGTTTGATAAAGAGTACTTGGCCAGCCGTAACGAAGGTAAGTTAGTGGGTCGTGAGCGTCTTTACTACGGTGGTATTACCTACAACTTTTAATCGGCTTCAACGTTGACGGAGAAGGTATGCAGAACATGTTTTAAATATGTAATAAAACAGCCATTTCTCCCAGATTTGCTGTTTCTGTATGACCATTACCGACAAGCCCGCCTTAGGCGGGCTTTTTTTTACAAAAAAAACCCACGTTGAAGTGGGCTTTGATTGATTTGCTGTTTTGAATCAGTCTTTTTGAACTTCGCGTTTATCGATATACATCAACACGATTTGCCTATCCGTATAGATATCGTTTGAGCCACTGTTGCGAACCGTGTCATAAAAGGCTTTAAACTTGGGATCGCGTTGTTTCATATCTTCAAGATTATCAAGTAGCACCAGCGCCTGAAATGCCGTTGGCGCAGTATCAAAAAACCGCATAGTGCAATAGCTTGTTATCGGTTGACCAGAAACTTCAAGTTCAGCCTTCAGTGATTCATCAAATATACATTGCTGATAATTCTCATGCTCAGCAATAACATTTCCTGATAACAACAAGCTACATATAGCGGCGTAATGGGCTTTCATATCGTCTTCTCTGAACATCAAAATTAAAGATAATTGTTCAGACTGCTCTTATGAAGCTCGGTTCCTGTTTGCCGATTCTTATTGACCCATTTTACTGATGGTATTAATAACCTCCATATAAGCATCACCGTGATCCCGAACCGCATCAGCATCATATTTTTCCGAGGCCAGATGGACTTCTTCAAGTGTTACCGTTAACTTGCCCAGCTCATCGTTAATTTTCGCCAAAGCATTTTCCAGGGTATAGGTCAGTTCATGGACTTTGGTCACATCATCAGCTGACATTGAGTCTTTTTTGAGTAAACTCTCAAGCCGTTGATTATAAAGTTTAAAATTTGTTACGGCCTCCTCCAGTGATTCAGCGTTTTTCCCTTCGAAATGCTCAACTGCTTCCGCTTTCGCCATTGTAGCAACACCAAAACTGAGCGCCGCAGCGGCAAGATAATTCATCACTTTCATATAGGCAGGCCTCTATCAAATAATTAAGAATGGTTAACAAATAATAACGATAAACGTTATCAACAGTAGATAGGGGTAAATATTTCAATATCAAGGGGCATAAAAAAACCTCTCGTTACCAACAACGAGAGGTTTTATGTAGGACGCTGATTGAAGCGTTTACATTGATTCGGCTTCGGAGATAGTTTTTCTGACAACTCTGCCAAGACCACCGGTAACATCCGAAGCCTTTATTTCCTCCAGGTTTGTTGGCTCTCCAACAATGACTGCACCGCCCATACCAGCCCCAATATGAGGAGTACAGATATACACATAGATGCCTTCTTTTTCAAAAGTATGCTGGTAGTTTTCGCCCAAAGGGGTGTTTATTTTTTCTGTTCCTTCCGGTACAAGGCCTTCTATGGTTTCCACATTATGGGTAGGCATATTTTCCCAATAAACCGTATCACCTGGGGCAATTTTCACTACCATGGGCTCATACTTCATGCCAATAGCTGTGACCACATGCTTCTCTGCAAATGCAGACTGGCATAGAAATAGGAAAAGGACGGGAATGGTCTGTAATGCAAATTTCATATTAGGCATAGTGCCTCCTGTTCAGACATCGAATCAAATATAGAGCAACGAAATTGCTTAGGGAAAACATCCCTAACATTAATATGCTGACAGGGATCAATTTGCTATAGTTCCAGCAAAAGACCCATGATTTTTATGTTGGATGGTAGTGAAAAATGACGCATTAACTTGAGTTAATCACTGTGGTTGTTATCTTAGTGGTTAACCCTTACCCAAGGAAGCCTTCCCGGCTTTATGTTTTATCTCCATGTTTAAAAAAACTAACAACCTGAAAGATCAGAAATCCCATTAATGTTAAAACAATGGCAATCTCATAACGGGCATAGGCGACGGATAGACCAATTGCCCCTGTTAACCAGATTCCAGCTGCACTTGCCGTACCACTCACCCCGCTATTATTTTTCATAATAGCACCACCACCAATAAACCCCATACCAGTGATAATGCCGTACATCACCCTGGCTTCAGCGGCGTCGCCTTCATAGACATCTCTGGCGACCAACATGAAGGCGCAGCAGGCAATACTGACTAATGGATAGGTACGCATACCAGCCCCTCGGGCTTTATATTCCCTGTTCAAGGCTATTGGCAACGCTAACAGAAAAGCGATTCCCAGTTGATATGAGTGATACCAGATGAGTGCCAAGTTAAGTTCCATGCAAAATCTCCTGATGCTGTTTCAAGATTGTAAAAGAGTTTTCTGCTGACCTAGAGTGCTCTTCTCGGAAAAGATTCATTTACAGAATATGGAGATATGATGACTGAACCAGTGTTGTTATTCCGCTTTAATCTGTGACTTCAAGCCTCTCGGCCAGGCAGTAACCAGCGATTTCAGTAGCGTCGCCAAAGGTATTGCAAAGAAAATACCCCAAAATCCCCAAATCCCACCAAAGAACAGAACCGCTAATATAATAGAGACAGGATGCAGGTTGACTGCTTCAGAAAATAGAATGGGAACCAGTACATTACCATCCAGAGCCTGAATAATGCCATATGCCACTAACACGTAAGCAAACTCATCTGTCAGCCCAAAGTGAAAACCCGCTACAGCTGCAACGGGTATTGTTGCAACGGCGGCACCGATAAAAGGAATGAGTACAGAGAAACCAACTAAAACAGCCAATAACGCCGAATAAGGCAACCCAAACCAGGCAAAGGTAACAAATGCGACGGTCCCGACAATGATGATTTCAACCACCTTTCCACGCACATAATTAGCGATCTGACCATCCATCTCATTCCAGATCCGACTCATCAAACCACGTTTTTCTGGCATCATCGATAAAATAAACTTAACCAGTTTCTCACGATCTTTAAGCATGAAAAAAACCAGAATCGGCACCAGCACCAGATAAACAATCAAACCAATGACATTGCCCAGTGAAGCCAACGATAACGTGAGCGCTCGTTGGCCATAAACACTCAGTTCGCGCGCTACCATTGAAATCCAGTTTTGTATTTCATCCGGTGTTATCAGTGTTGGATACTTTGACTGAAGTTCATCCAGCCATGTTTGCCCACTGGAGAGCATTCTGGGAGTTTCCAGCACCAGATTGACCAGCTGATTCCATAACAGTGGCATCAGCAAAAAAGCCAGGGCCAACATCACACTGACAAATCCCAAAAAGACTATCGCTACGGCTATCGTTTCCGGAATATGCTGCCTGACCAGCATATTTACAACACCTTGAAGCAGAAAGGCGATGATCAGAGCGGTAAAAAAAGGTGCCAGCATGCTGCCGAACCAGATGATTGCAGCAAACCCTAAAATCAGGACTATCAGTAAAATGACGGCTTCTTCGTCAGAAAAATATCTTTCCGTCCAATCTTTGAAAACTGCGCGCAAGGTCATATCTGTTTTGGTCCTGTTCAGCGTCTTAATCAATGTCTGTTACTATTCTGGCATACCGGAATAAGACTTGTTACCAATTAAAAACAGTCTAACACTCATTTTTCAGGAACTATCCAACCCGGTTATGTTCATTATTTGCATTCACCAACCATGCGAACCACTATGCTGAACTCATTTTTTTCCAGCAAACTGCTGTGCGGTTTCTATTTTTTAATGATTAGTTATTCCAGTTTCGCAGCAACGCCCGTCAGCATCAGTAAACCGATAATTTCTGAATCTACTGAAAAACTTACCTTATCAGGTTCGTTAACGGCTGAACGTAGGGCGCTACTTTCCCCTCGGGTAGATGGCCTGGTCAAAGAAGTATTAGTCGACGCCGGCTCTCGGGTTAAACAAGGCGATATATTAATGCGTCAGGATGCCGCGATTGCACGACAGCAGCTTGAGCAGGCAAAAGCTGTAACAAATGAAGCTCAAGCCAGTGTTGATGAAGCTCAGCGTTTGGTGGATGAAGCCCAACGTCTGCGCGGGGAAAACTACATTTCTGCCACTGAACTGGCGAATCGCGAATCCAATTTTGCGTTGAACCAAGCTGCACTTGCTGCGGCTCGGGCCATGCAGAATATGGCTGAAGAGCAATTTCGACGTCACGAACTGCCTGCTCCCTTCAGTGGAGTTATCAGTAGCAAAATGACCGAAGCAGGCGAGTGGGTAAACCGTGGTGATCAGGTGTTGGAATTGGTTGCATTGGAACCGGTCAGACTGGATGTAAACGTTCCTCAGGAAAAATTTTCCGATATCACCCTCAAAACACGGGTAGAAATTCTGCCTGATGCACTGCCCTCACAAAAACTTTCTGGAAAAATAACTGCTCTGGTACCCGTTAGTAATGCTCAGGCACGCTCATTTTTAGTGCGTATTGTTATCGATTCCGCTGATGCGACACTGCTTCCAGGTACGTCCGCCAGTGCAGTGCTTTATCTGGGAAGCGATGAGAGGAAAGGTTATCGGGTTCCCCGTGATGCGGTGTTACGTCATCCGGACGGCGGACGAAGTGTATTTATTGTCGATGAAAACAACCAGGCACATCGGCGTAATGTGAAAGTCGGCAGAGAAGATTCGGATGGAATAATTATTACCGATGGCTTAACCGCAGATGATTTAGTGGTGGTCCGGGGCAATGAGGTGCTTCAGGAAAATGATGAAGTAGAAATTGTTCGCGACGATAATAAAAGGAATTAATCCCGCATGTTAGAAGCGCCTATTCGCAATGGCAAACTACTGACCGTCATTGTGCTTATTGTTTGTGTATTAGGTATTGCCGCCGCACGTTTAATACCCGTCCAGATGATTCCGGATCTGGATGTCCGCACTATCAGCGTAGTCACTCAATGGCCTGGTGCCACCCCGCAGGATATCGAAAAAGAAATACTTATCGAACAGGAAAGGTACCTGCGGAATATTCCCAATCTCCGCCGTATGGAAGCATTTGCTGAAACCGGTGAAGCTGTTATAGAGCTGGATTTTCCATTTGGGGTGGGTATCAACGAAACGTTAATCGAAGTCTCCAATGCATTAAGCCAGGTGCCCAGCTACCCGGAAAATGTCGATCAGCCGAGTATTCGCAGCAGCTCTTTTTCGGAAAATGCATTCATGTATTTTGCGGTATCACCCTTGCCTGGGAACCCGCTGAATCTCAACATCGACATGATTACGGACTTTATCGATGACAATGTTCGCACGCAGATGGAACGCGTGCCAGGGGTTTCCGAGGTACAGCTGCGTGGCGGGGCTGAACGGCAAATGCAGATCTTTATTGATTCCGCCAAACTGGCCCAACGCGGTTTAAGTCTGACCGATGTTCGTGATGCGATACGAGCCCGCAATAGCGACACCTCTGCCGGTGATTTGGATGATGGCAAAAAACGTTATTTGCTCAGAACCATTGGACGCTTTGAAGATAAACAGGAATTGGAAAACCTCATCCTGGCACACCGCAATGGTACGGATATTCTGTTAAAAGATATTGCTACCATCAAACTCGATCACTATGAAGTCCGCCAAGTTGCTGTAGTGAATGATGAACAGGCCTTGACCATGGCCGTTAAGCGCGAACCAGGCTCAAATGTAATTGATATCAAATACGCCATGATGGAAGTGGTCGAAGAGATGCGGCGTGATCTATTAAACCCGAACGGGTTAGATCTGGTACTAATCGGAGATGATGTCCGCTATGTAGAGTCATCAATTCAGAATGTTTCACAAAACCTGCTGTTAGGGGCTTTGCTGGCCACCTTTATCCTTTTTTTATTCCTGCGTAGCCTGCGCGGTACGTTAATTGGGTTGATGGGAATGCCTGTTTGTATCATTGCCGCCTTTTTAGGGCTTTTGGTATTTGATCGGACGATCAACGTTATTTCCCTGGCAGGTATTGCCTTCGCCATCGGTATGACAGTTGATAACACCATCGTAGTGCTGGAAAGCATTGAACAGGCCAGGCGGCGGGGGCTGGACCGAATTGAAGCAGCAATTGTGGGAGTTCGGGAAGTCTGGACGGCCGTACTGGCTTCCAGTATGACCACTATCCTGGTGTTTGCACCAGTGTTGTTTGTGCAGGAAGAAGCCGGACAATTATATTCCGATATCGCGATTGCTATTTCCGTAGCGATTCTTGCCTCAATGTTATTTGCTGTAGGCGTTGTTCCGGCTGCCTGCGCTCGTTTTGGTCTTGGAAAAAGTACAGGTACGCATGAAGATCTGCATCGTCGGGGGATTATACTGCATGGCGTTAACTGGTTAACCAAAGGCCCCGTCAGACGTTTAACAACGATGGCTGTTACGGTGTGTGCCACTTTGGTAGCCGCGTGGCACCTGATGCCCCCTGCAGAATATTTACCGGAGGGAGAGGAACCGAAAGCCTTTACCAGCATGATTCCACCGCCCGGCTATAATCTTTCTGAAATGTTACGCATCAGTGAAGAAGTCATTGAAATTCTGGCTGATGCCAAAGGCGCCGATCCGTCACTGTTTGATCAGGGTGAGGCCCCAATCCCTTCGCTCGCCTATTATTTCATCCGAACCTCTCCAACCGGATTACGGGTACTGAGTGAGCCCACCAGAACTCAAGATATCATTCCGATGATGAATGCCTTAACTGATTTATTCGAGAGTTATCCGGGTATGCGGGCGTTTTCCGGTCGTGGCTCAATTATCTCCAGCGATCAGGGCGGAACCCGTGCCGTCAGTCTGGATATTGCCGGACCGGATATGGAAAGTCTCTATAGTACGGCTGAGTTTGCTCTGAAGCGGGCCGAGAGATTGTTTGAAAACCCTCAGATTGACTCCATTCCAGGATCGTTATCGCTGGATCAACCGTTAATTGAAATTCGTCCACGCTGGTCACGGTTAACGGAAACAGGTTTTACTGCTGATGATTTTGGTTATGCGGTGGCCGCACTAAGTGATGGTGCATTTGTGGATGAGTTTTTTATCGATGACGACAAAGTGGATATGTTTTTATTCAGTACCGCTGGTCAGCAGCAGAATCTATCCGGGCTTGCCGGTTTACCGATCCTAACGCCCAATGGGGATGTTATACCGTTAAATGCATTAGCCGATCTGGAAGAAACGGTTGATAGTGCCACTCTGCGGCGGGTTGACAGTCGGCGTACGGTCACTTTACTGATTATCCCGCCGCGTGATGTAGCGCTGGAAACCGCGGTTAACAAAGTCCGCAATGAAATGATTCCAGCAATGCAGACTGAGGGTGAGGTTGCCAAAGGGGTTAATCTGTCGATTTCCGGTGCGTCAGATCAACTGGATGCCACCCGTGAATCGTTATCTGAAAATCTGCTTGTGGCTGTAATCCTGATTTATCTGGTATTGGTGGCCATTTTCTCGCATTGGGGCTATCCATTGATTATTTTAACCACGGTGCCATTAGGTATCGCTGGCGGTATCGTTGGCTTAGTGGGGGTCAATGCTTCGGGCAGTTTATTAAATGCGATGGGATTACCGGCCATTATTCAGCCGTTTGATATGATTACCATGTTGGGCTTTGTCATTCTGTTGGGTACGGTAGTCAATAACCCCATCCTGATAGTTGAACAGGCCAGACGCAATCTGGCTGATAAAGCAATATCAATACATACTGCGGTTAATCAGGCAGTGGCAACGCGGTTACGACCCATATTAATGTCAACGCTAACCACTATTTTTGGCCTGGCACCACTGGTCTTTATTCCTGGTGCCGGTACCGAGCTTTATCGAGGTGTCGGTATAGTTGTATTGGTTGGGATTGCTGTTTCTACCCTGATTACACTCACTTTCCTACCCAGTTTACTGGTCACAGTATTATCGTGGAAACAGAGACAACATCCGGTACAAGCTCATTCAGCTGAGACAGAATCCTGATCAACAAAAATCAGTTTATCTGTTTCAAAACCACGTTGTGAGGCCTCATTGATAAAGTCGGCGATAACCTCATCGCTGACTTGTGGGGTGCGAGCCAATAACCATAAATAGCCATGATTCGGTCCTGAAACAAACGCATATTGATAGTCCTGTTTATCCAGTCCAAACACTATATAACTGCCATAAAATGGGCCGAAGAACGAAACTTTAAGCTGGCCGATATCACTGGATTGAACAAATTTGGCTTTTCCCTCTGCTTCTTCCCACTGGTTTTCTGCAGCATTAAACCCACGATTAATCACTTGAACATGACCATCTTCATGCAGACTGTATTCCGCCGTCACCGAGGTTAACCCCTCTTCAAACGAATGATCCAGACGCGCTATCTCATACCATTTACCCAGATAACGATCCAGTTCAAAACCGGTGACAGGTTCGACGCCTTCCGGTATTCCGGTACAAGCCGTTAACATTAGAGACAGCAATAAGGTTTTAAATAGACGCATATTTCACATAACCCTGGTTATCTTGAGATTTTATTTAAAAGAAGTTGTATGCATCAGACTCTGAATTCAGTTGATATTTCCAGGATCATTGAAATGGCCTGGGAAGATCGCACCCCTTTTGAGGCAATTTTGCAGCTTTACGGGTTACCCGAACGACAGGTTATTAAATTAATGCGCCGTGAAATGAAACCGGGATCGTTCCGTTTATGGCGTGCTCGTGTTTCAGGTCGTAAAACCAAACATCAAGCCTTACGAAATCCTAATATCTCTCGAGCTTATTGCCCCACGCAATACAAACCCCGTTAGATCCTGCCACAACGGGATTTTTTTAATTGTTTAGACTGCTAAAAAAGCTCTTACGGCAATATAGACACAACTTAACCAGCCCACAATAAAAATCAGACTACGGAAAAGAGCCAAATCTAACGCGTAGAAGATTGGATGCAAAACGCGGCAAGCTAAGAACAGAATAGCGGCACCACTCAATTCCCGTAAATTTACACTGGAATAAAATGCCAGCAAGGTAACAGCTGAATAAAATATTAACGCTTCCCAGGCATTTTTTTGTGCTGCCAATATGCGAGCGGCAACACCGGTCAGTTCTGCCTGTTGTTCTCTGGGATGCCGATTGTCAAATTTATCAACATGCTTGTAACGCAAGTATCCCCCGATAAAGGCTAATATCATCGGAAAAAACGTGACGATAAATAACACAATGAACAACGCAGGCATGTATGACTCCAGGCAGCAAAAGTTAGGGGCATTTAACTGAAATCTGCTGCAATTTTCAGTTGGTTGTAATTCTTTACAAAAAGACTACAGATCTCCGGGTCGAACGCTTTCCCGGATTGATCAGATATATATTTAAGTACTTCATCTTCCGGCCAGGCATCTTTATAAACTCGACGATGATAAATCGCATCCCAGACATCTACTATCGAAAACAATCTGGCATCAAAATGGATCTGCTTACCTTGCAGGCCCTGTGGATATCCCAAACCATCCCATCGTTCATGATGTTCATGTGGAATCATCAGATACTGACACAGAAAATCGTTTTTAGACAAAATATCATACGCAATTTGTGGATGCATTTTCATGATTTGCCATTCTGCATCGGTTAGTTTGCCGGGTTTGGTCAGTATGGCATCCGGAATTCCAATTTTACCGATATCGTGCAGGATTGCACCGTAACGAATCGATTCAAGCTGTTTTTCATCTGCAATGCCTGATAGTTTGGCTAATTCTAAGGTCATTCGAGTCACTCGTTCAGAATGATCTCTGGTTTCCTTATGCCTTACATCCATAACATGGATCCAACCGGTCACCGCTTGTTCAATGCTGTCGAGGATTTTTTTGTTGGCCAACTCAATTTTATTAAAGTCATGACGAATCAATACAAACAAAAGAACTGTCGTGACGATTATGAATAACCAGCCTTTAAAGTGTTGTATCTGGGTAATGCCGCGTTCGTCGGAAAACAAATATTCTACGGTGATATCTGATAAAAAGATCCAGGCAATGCCAACCAGTAAATAGGCCAGCACAACTCGATAATGGGGAGGTAATTTCAAACGTTTACTCTTTTAACTTGTGAACAGTCTTATCGATACATACAGGTTTATTCTGAGCGTTTTTCATCCAGAAACTGCAACAAACGCCGCCAGGATTTTTCGTCGGCCTCAGCATGATACCGATCTATTCCAAACACGGTAAAAGCATGATCTGCACCGCCATAGGCGATCATTTCGTTAGGGACGTTAAAAGCTTCAAGCTGGTTGCTGAGCTCGGCAAACTCTTGCATGCTAATAGCCTTATCTGCGGCGCCATGCAAAATCAGGATTTCAGTTGAAGAATCAGCATAATCCTGGCCTGGAGGTGTTTTCAAACCACCATGAAAACTGACAACACCTTGCAGATCTTCTCCAGCACGTGCCATTTCCAGTGCAGCAGCACCACCAAAACAATAACCTATAACAACGGTTTGCTGTCGATTGGCGCCTAATTCAGCAGCTTTATCTAAAGCGCCCTTTATCAGTTGACGCATCTTCTGCCGATCCTGGTACAGCTCACCGGTATGCTGCTTTTTATCTTTATCCTCTGTGGGCCGAATACCTTTACCAAATAAGTCCGCCGCAAATACTGCATATCCCTCTTCTGCCAGCATATTGGCACGTTTGATTTCGTAATCCGTCAAACCGTCCCAGTCGTGTATCAATAGTACTAGAGGAGCATTATCTGCAGCACTGGTATAAAAGCCTTGATAGGTTTCCCCATTGACCTGGTAATCAATATTTTCTGCAACAGCAGTCATTGAGGCCCCCATCAGTCCCAGTAATAAACATCTTTTCAACGACATGATTTCTCCTTACCAAACACAGAAGTAAGTTAATGTGACCAAAATGCTGGCAAAGAGTTGGCCAGAATCGCCAAACGTTTTAGTGATCCTTGTGGTAACGCACCACTCTGTCGACCTCGTTTCTGGATCCCATAATCACTGGTACCCGTTGGTGAATGCTTTCGGGTTGTATATCCAGAATCCGTTCGGTGCCGGTTGAGCTTAACCCGCCTGCCTGTTCAACAATAAAACTCATCGGATTGGCTTCGTACATCAAGCGTAATTTGCCACCCTGCTTGGCTATTTTGGAATCCATCGGATACATAAATATGCCGCCTCGGGTCAGCACGCGATAAACCTCAGCAACCATTGATGCAACCCAGCGCATATTGAAATTTTTCTCGCGTTCACCCTCAGTACCTTTAATGCATTCTTCCACATATTTCTGAACTGGGGCTTCCCAAAACCGCTGGTTGGACATATTAATGGCAAACTCGGCGGTATCTTTGGGAATACGCATATTGGGATGGGTCAGAATAAATTCACCGACATCACTATCCAGCGTAAAACCATTGACACCATTACCAGTAGTCAGAATCAACATGGTGGCCGGACCATAAACAGTAAAGCCGGCACAAACCTGCTCAGTGCCTTTCTGCATAAAGTCTTTTAATGTCGGATTTTTGCAATCATTAGGGCAACGCAAAATGGAGAAAATAGTACCTACCGACAGATTAATATCAATATTTGAGGAACCATCCAGAGGATCAAAGCAGATCAGATATTTGCCTTTGGGAAATTTGCTGGGGATCTGAATAATTTCTTCGATTTCTTCAGATGCCATAGCTGCCAGATGGCCTGTCCACTTCAGATGATCAACCATTACTTCATTGGTAATGATATCGAGTTTTTTCTGCGTTTCACCCTGCACATTTTCACTGTCAGCATAACCGCCAAGACCAATAATATTGCTGCGGCTGACCAAGTGAGAGATTTTTTTGCAGGCACTAACTACATCACTTAATAATCCCGTCAAATCACCAGTTGAATCGGGGTGAGATCTTTGTTCTTCAACGATAAATTGATTAACCGATTTGCCGATATCAGACATGGCGTTTCTCTCTTTGACTATTTATTTTCTGGGAGTTGAGCTGATGATTCGCAGCTGTTAATAAGAGAGTAAACCAGTGGCAGTGAAAATGCCAAGAGCAGTTCAATTGGGTTTCAAAAACGGCGGGGATTAGACAGGCTAATCCCCTAGCAAATAGCCTTAAATCTTAACGAGAATCTCGCCCATGCCAATGCCACCGACATCGCCAGCGTATCGTTGTACCCGGGAAAATCCTTCAACATTGGCAAACTTGCTATCCAGTTTTTTAAATGAAGCAAACATCAATGGTAAAAATGCCAAGGTATGTGAACCACAATCATTAAAGTTGGCAGTGATGCCATGCTGCGGCATTTTAGGTAGCAATATCGTGCCGCGTTTCATGGCATACCCCAAATGTTTACCGACATCCCCCAATACCGCGATGGTGCCGGAAATCATCCGTGAACCGCAGTATTCTCCCGCATTACCTTCTATCAGTATCATGCCACGACGCATATGATCGCCGGTGCGTGCTCCGGTATTACCCGTGACAATAATAATGCCGCCAGTCATACCGTTTTTATATCCGCTACGAGCCGCGCCGACAAAATCTCCGGCATTACCGTTAATCTTTATTTGACCGCCTTTCATTTCACAGCCGGTGTAAATAAAAGTATTTCCGGTGATTTCAATATTTCCACCAGTCATAAACTGCCCGAGATAAGCACCGGCATCACCTTCGATGGTAATCCGCCCCTGACTCATGGCATGACCGATATGATCCAGTTTGGCTGAGCTGTTTTCAAAGCGAATATCATTTACATCATCACCACTGATATCAAACAGTTCCTCAACTGGCAGTGTTAAACGACCACTCACCAGTTCAATCGCAGCAATATCTGCGACATCTTTCCCTGCCAGCTTATCCGGTGTTAAAGGAGAGCAATCAACACGTTGTGCCAAATCCGTTTTGAGTTTAAGAGTCAGCGCTTTCATGCCATGATCTCCTGCAGATGAAAGTGGAATGGACCTAGTTTGCCACCATAGTTACCTGCACTGATTCGGCGAATACCGTTTTCAGCACCTAAATCACATGCCGCCTGAATGCCGACACGCATGGCTTTATCAATATCTTCTTTGCTCAATCCATCAATAACGATTTCCATAACGGATTCGACTTCTGGTGAACATTCGGATTTGGTCTGACCTTTCAAGGTCGGACAAAATGCATCATTGGTTGAGGCGTTTAACGCTTTATATTTGGAACCCACTTTTGAACCACTGCGGACCACACCGCCCGGAAACGGCATAATGATATTTGGCAGTTGTTTCATGGCCTTAACAGCTGCTTCACACGCTGCCAGTGCCTGGGGCTGGGACTCGGCAAGAATCAGAAAATTACCACCACCAACAGAGGAAACCACACCGGTATTTTCCTGGGTCAGAAATTCTCCATCCATCACCGGAATACGCCAGTAACGTTTACCATCAATCATTTTTGATATCTGATAACCATCACCAAAGAAACGCAGGTTTTTACCCAACGCAATTTCTTTACCATCTTCACCTTCAATCCCTGAAAATAAAGCAGATGTCGGCGAAGTTAAAACACACTGTCCAGCGCGAGTTTCAACCTGTTTCGCCAGTCCTTTACCGCCCATGGCAAAAATCAGACAAGCAACACCGGGACGGCCATCAGGGGTTTCAGAAGGCTCTAATGTTCGTTCAATGGAGGCCTCACAACCGCAGGCAATAACCGATGTAGCAAAACCGGTGAAGGCAGTAGCTGAATGCATTGCCCATTCCAGATTCTGAGCGGTAATGATAATTCGCGTTCCTTTCATCGGAAACGCTTCAGCAAAAGTTTTATCAATGCTGACGCCATTGATGATCATAGTCTGCCTCCCTTATGCAGCGGCTGTATCGTTAAGCTACCACGACCATCATCGACGATTTCGTCGTTACTGATTTTGAAGTTGCTCATTTTCAGGGTATGGAATTTATCAAAATATTGTTGCAGCGGTTTTTCAATGCTGACGTCATATTCCGGTTTCACTACATGGGTGGTACCCCAGGTAATTTTGATGACCTGACCCTGCCGCACCACCATTTCACCGTCTTTAAAGACATAATCCGGTTTTTCAAACATCTTTTCGCGATCGCTGTTGTCGGTGTAGACGGTGATATCCGCCGCTGCACCAATTCCCAGATGTCCACGATCCGCCAGACCAACCAGTTTAGCCGCACCAGCCCGGGTCATAATGGCAATTTCATATAATGAGTATTCGCGATCCAATGAAGCCAGATGGGTGGCTTTCTGTGCTTCCGGATGCAAGGTAGACAACATATCGTTACGGAAAGATTTATCCATCAACAACTTAATCAGATGTGGATAACTGGTAAACGGTGCACCATTTGGATGATCGGTGGTCAGGAAAATACGCCATGGATCATCGACCATCAAGAAGGTTTCCAGACCTATCATCCATTGCAATGCATTCACATAACTTTGGTCTTTGTACTTGAACGGTACAACACCACAACCCGCTTCACATTCGATATCCATACACACCCATTTATTCGGATGTGCATGTGGTGCACCGGCGAACTGACGCATATTGTCGCCAGAAGCGGTTACTGTCTGGCCGAACAGTATCTGCCCGACATCCACGGTAATGTTTTTATGTTTATTAATCGCCTCAGCAATTTCCGCCGCACCGGAGGAGAATTTGAAATCCCCTTCAGTACCGTAACTGTGAAACTGAATATGCGTCAGATGCATCGGCACGCCTTCAGCACCCTGAATGGTATCCAACGTGGTTTGCATATTGCCCGGTACACCCAGATTACAGCCATGTACATGCAATGGATGTGGCACGCCGATTTCCTGCACTGCTCGAGACAATCTATGCAGAATATCGCGGGGGGTGACGCCATAAAAATCATTTTTTTCGTCTAAATCCAGCTTACGCTGATTAAATTTAAAGGCGCTGATACCGCCCGGGTTAACCACTTTGAGGCCTACTGCCTGCGCGTGGTTAATTGTCCAGGCGACATAGTTATTAATCGCTTCCTGATCAGAATTGGCCGCCATCATCCGCAGCAGAAAGTCATCACTGCCGAGCATCACATAGCCACCTTTATCAATGATAGGTGTGTCATGCATTTCCATATGGGCCTGGCGGGCATTAATCGGTAATACGGCGGGTTCAAAGCCTGCGGTATACCCCATCTCTGCGTAACGATAACCTGTCGTCAAAGTGCTTGGAGCAGCATGGCCAGTGCCGGAACGTAACAGTTCGGTGCGTTCATAAACTGCTTCAGCATGGTCTTCCGGTAACATGGTACGGGCAATATTGACTTTACCGCCGCCGATATGGGTATGCATATCAATGGCACCCGCCATAATGACTTTACCACTAACATCTATTTCTTCATCGACCCGACCATCGGTGGGTTTTTCGACAATTCGTCCATCTCGGATATAAATATCTCGCACTACATCATTTACATCGTGTGCCGGGTCAAAAATACGTCCGCCGGTTAATTTTAAAAGCATCTTTCTCTCCGTTTACAGGGCCTGTTCGACCACACTGAGAACTTCAAACACGCTGGGTAAGCCGCTGTCGCGTAATTTTCTGAGTGGCACTGAAACCACACTGTCGCTGCGGAAGGTTCGCCCTTCGTGATCAATACCAGGAACACCCACGGGAATATAGACTTCCGGTTCCGTTTCAAACTGCATACCACTGCGTCCAAGCACAATGGTATTTGCCGATGATTGAGGTGGGGTCACCGCTGTATTGAAACTGGATACCCAGATCAAAAGATCACTTTCATCATTCGCCAGAATACGTCTACTGTCGTTCAAAAACGGATCGTAATCCGGAAAACGACGATTAAACGTTGTACGCATTGGATATCCGCTTTGCCAGGAAGCCACTGCATTTACCGTGGTATCGCCTTCTTTTCCGCCTATCGGCAGACCGTTACTGCGTGTCGTTGCATTGATCTCTTTGATCATTTCACAAACGTTTTGGATGGTCGCTTCAGCATGATCAATATCTAACTGTCCGGCTGACCATGTCACTACTGAATATTTAGCGGCATTTAACTTGTCTGCCAGCGCGGATAAATCACTCACGGCAACGCCCGCGACGGTTTCAGCTTGAATCTGTTTACCTTTTACTAAAGCACGTAAAACAGATACGACTTCCGGTAAATCGGCATTATCACAGGCTATAACCTGGGCTTTTTTACCATTTGGTGAAGTGGAAGCGTCACCACTAGGTGTTTTACCTAAATAAATAACTTCACGAGACTCAATATCCTGACCGAACATACTTTCCTTGTTCCACACCATGCGTTCGTAAAAACGTGGAAAAGTAGATTCAATATCAGTACCGACAAGCACTAATAAATCCACCCGGTTTCTGACTTCTGTCAGTGTGGTGGTCATATAGCCCGTATCCTGTAATACCAGAATATTGCGAAATGCGGCTGGAGAATAATAACTGTCAATGGTGGCGCCACTTTTATCGGCAAGCGCCATTGCTGCGCGTGCACCATTCAAGTCTGTTCCGAGACCGGCAATTAACGGTTGTTTGCTGTTAATCAGTAAATCAGCAATATGCGAAACGGCTTGATCCAGAGTGACCTCTTTACCGTTAATTCGTGGCTGTGTATCGGTGATTGGAGTTTCAAAACCGGGTCGGGTGACAGCATCGCCATTTTCCAGCACTTTAACAGTATTGCCGTTGACCTCTATCGTCAGATCATCGGAGGCTATTCCACAAAATGGACTGGCAACTTCATGCCAAACGGTGGCCGTACTGTTTTCTGTCATATCGCTGTCCTCGATAGTTCTCAATTAAATACACTGGGGCCATTTTAACCTGCTTCAAGTCCAGCCGGACGTTCAGCTGAAAATGTGCACTGGGTTATCCATGCTTTGCCCTTAGCAGGAGTGAATCAATATTATTGTCTCGTAGTTGTTTCTGTAATGCATCGGCCTTACTTCGCCCTACCACTGGCCCAACCTGCACCCGATGCCAGGTATCGGTATTATCAATTGTGACGGTTTGTACTTTTGATTCAATACCTAAAAAGGCTAATCTGGCCCGAAAACCATCTGCATCTTCAAGTTTTTTGAACGACCCCACCTGAATCATATAGCTTACGGCATCTGCAGGTGGTTCAGCTGCGGCCTGCTGGGTTTGCTCGGGCGCTGCCGAAATTTCTTCAGGTGGAGAGGAAACGATTGGTTTCTGTGGTTGATTGGCAATCGTTTTAGGCTTTTCTACCACCACCTCGGTTTCGGGTAATAACGTATAAAAATCAAACGTGGGCTCCACACTCGATTTTTTTGGCTGTTGCTGAGTAGTTTTTGCCTGTTGTTGATCTGCTGGAACATTTTCTTTCAGGTGCAATAAAAACATCACAAAAACACCCACAGCAAAACTGATTAACATTGGTCCCCAAGGCATACTTCCACCTTGTTTTGAAGACTGTTTACGAGTATTTCTTCTGGTTGCCACAAAAAAACCTCTTACATTGATTGTGGCGCTGAAACGCCCATTAAACCAAGGCCATTGGCAATCACCTGCCTGACGGCAGTGATCAGCGTCAGTCGTGCCTGACTTAAGTTAATATCATCTGTCATAAACTGGTGAGCGTTGTAGTAAGTGTGAAAATCACGTGCCAAATCCATTAGGAAATGCGCCAACAAATGGGGGGTATGCGTTATCGCTGCCAGTTCCACCACTTCGGGATAACGTGACAACATGGTAAACAAAGCCTGTTCATGATCTTCGGTCAGTAAAGACAGATTCTGTAATCCTGTCTGTTCATCCCAATTCATCTGCCTTTCTGCCAGTTGACGGAAAACACTGCAGACACGTGCATGAGCATATTGAACGTAATATACCGGATTATCATTACTTTGGGATTTTGCCAGTTCAAGATCAAAATCCATATGCTGGTCAGCACCGCGCATCACATAAAAGAAACGGGCAGCATCTTTACCAACTTCGTCCCGCAGTTCGCGTAATGTGACAAACTCTCCACTACGGGTCGACATACCGACTTTTTCTTTACCACGGTACAACACAGCAAACTGCACCAGCAAAACCTTCAGCTTGCTGACATCCTGATTGAGCGCCTCCATGGAGGCTTTAACCCGCGTTATATAACCGTGATGATCGGCGCCCCAGATATCAATAATCTGATCAAAGCCGCGATTGAATTTATTCAGGTGATAAGCGACATCAGAAGCGAAATAAGTTGCCTGACCATTGTCACGAACCACCACCCGGTCTTTTTCATCACCAAAATCAGTGGATTTAAACCACCAGGCACCATCCTGCTGATAAAGCATATTGGCGGCTTTCAGTTGTTCAACAGCTTTATCAACTACACCGGATTCCACCAGTGAACGCTCAGAAAACCATTCGTCGTATTCGGCGCCAAAACCAGCCAAATCATTACGAATATCATCCAGAATGGCATTGAGGCCCAAATCAAACAACTGACGATACATATCTGCACCGAGAAGACTTTTGGCCTGTTGGGTCAAGCCATCGATATGCAGCTCTTTATCACCACCTTGGGGTTCATCCGCCGGAACACCCTCAAAAACCAGAGATACTGGATGCAATAATGTATTTCCATGCTGTTGTTTTAATGTTTCAGCAATGTCTAAGACATATTCACCACGATATCCGTTACTTGGGAAAGTAAACTGCTCGCCACATTTTTCCAGGTATCTCAGCCAGACACTGGTGGCCAGAATATCCATCTGACGACCGGCATCATTTACGTAATATTCACGGTGAACATCAAACCCTACTGCTTTTAACAAACTGCTGACCACCGAGCCATAGGCCGCGCCACGTCCATGACCGACATGCAATGGTCCGGTTGGATTGGCCGAAACAAACTCCACCTGAACTTTCTGACCATTGCCGTATTGGCTCAGACCAAATTGACCGGCTTTTTTCAGGACATCTGCCACGACCTGCTGTCTTGAATTCGCGGATAAGCTGAAATTAATAAACCCCGGACCGGCAATTTCTACTTTCTCGATCACTTCATGCTGTGGAAGCGCATCAACAATCAAAGTGGCTATCTGCCTAGGATTCTTTTTGGCGGGTTTAGCTAATACCATCGCAATATTACTGGCGAAATCACCATGGCTACGATCTTTGGTTCGCTCCAGCTGAACATCAGCCGATGAAATATCTGCAGGAAGGCTTTGTTGGGAAATCAACGAAGCTAAAGCACTTTCAATAAGTTCTTTTAATTGGTCTTTCAAGGTAATGCAGTCCGGATAACAGAATTGTGATGGCGCATTTTAACCGATCAGACTAGCGGATGACATCATCGAGCGGATTAGATTAATTCAGTAGGATCGATGTCAATCGACCAACGTCCTTTTCGCGCCAGTTTAAGCTTGCTGACGGCTTCGATATGCTGATCGATTAATTGGTGCAACGATGCACGATCTGCGGATCGCATCAGCAATTGTGCCCGATATCGACCGGCCCGTTTTTCCATTAACGCTGGAACCGGCCCTAAAATCATTACCGGTGATGCGGTTTGCTGCAATAATTCGGCAACCTGTTGTAATAATTGCATAGCCAAATCGGCTTCTTTTGCCTCAGCACGCCAGACTGCCCAGAAACCATGGGGCGGCAGCTCCATCTGAATTCGCTCTGTTAATAAATTTTCAGCGATAGCTTCATACCCATCCTGCAGTAAATTTTTCCAGAAAGGGTGCTCAGGTTGTTCACTTTGTATCAACACTTCACCCGATTTTTTACCACGGCCAGCCCGACCCGTCACTTGAGTAATTAACTGTGCCAGCCCTTCAGTGGCTCGAAAGTCAGCACTGAATAACGCTTGATCCGCATCCACAACACCAACCAGCGTCACATCATGAAAATCATGCCCTTTGGCCAGCATTTGTGTACCAACCAAAATAGCGGCTTGTCCCTGATTAATCTGTTTGACCATATTGGCAAAAGCATTGACCCGTTGGGTACTATCCCTATCAATCCGTAAAACCGGTATATCGTTAAAAATGGCTGTTAGAGCCTGCTCAATTTTCTCTGTTCCGACGCCATAACTTTTAAGTTCGGAATGACCACATTCAGGACATTTTTTCGGCAGGGTCTGGATCAAACCACAATGATGACAAAACAAACGGTTTTGATGTTGATGAACCACCATTTTGGCATCACAACTTCGACAATTTGCCTGCCAGTTGCATTCATGACACATCAAAACCGGTGCGAATCCACGACGATTTATAAATAACAAAACCTGATGATTTTGCTGCAGATGTTTTTCAATAGAGTTAATTAACACTGAACTTAAACCATTGTTATCCGCTGTTTTATTGGCAGCAATAAGTTTAATGTTGGGCAGCGTAGCTCCACCCGCACGTTTTGTTAGTTTAAGTAATTGATAACGCTTTAATTTTACCTGGTAAAGTGTTTCCAGAGAGGGTGTTGCACTGCCCAGCACAATGGGAATATTCAATGATTTAGCCCGCATCAATGCTACATTTCTGGCGTGATAGCGCAGTCCATCCTGTTGTTTATAGGAACTGTCATGTTCCTCATCAATGATAATCAGTCCCGGATTGAGCATAGGAGTAAAAACTGCAGAGCGGGTACCGATAATAATGTCCGCTTTTCCTGATCTGGCCAGCAACCAGGCTTGTTTACGATCAGCATCTGAAACCGATGAATTTATAACAACGATATTGGCCGCAAGGGAATGACGGAAACGTTCAACAAACTGTGTGGTTAATCCAATCTCTGGAATTAATACTAAAACCTGTTGCTGGTTTTCGACAAATTCACGACAGATTTCAATATAAACTTCAGTTTTGCCACTGCCGGTAATACCGTGCAATAAAAAAGATGAAAATTGCCCTCTTGTTGCAAGAACTTGTTCAATAGACTGTTTTTGCTCGCTATTTAACGATACGGTTTGTTGTAATTCAAGACAGGGTACTGGTAATGCAACGTGTTGTCTGGCAGTAATTACGTTTTGTTGTGACAGAGCAGACAAACTGTTTTTTACATTGCCTAATTGTACCCGTAATGCTTTTTCACTGAGTCCTTCCGGATAGTCTTCCAGTAAATCCAGAATCTGTTGCTGTTTTTTACCCGGTTTATTCGCCGGAATCTGCTGCAAAGCCCAATAGGTTTCGGTTTGCATTTCATCGCTATCACCCAGTCGGAGTTTCTTGGGTAATGCCGCCTGAAAGCATTCGCCAATAGGATGATGATAATAACGACTTACCCACTGAACCAGTTGCATGATTTCTGTTGGTAAAAAATGCTGTTTATCAATTTGCTGTTCGATTTTTTTGAGTTTAGCAGTAGAAATGTCGCTGGCAGGTTTGATCGCGATTACGATCCCCACCAATTGTCTACTGCCAAATGGAATGACAGCACGCATACCGGGTTGCCAGTGTTCAACGGATTGATCACTCAGATAATCAAATGTCTGACGCAAGGGGCAAGCTAAGGCAATTTCGACGATGCAACTCATTAAACAATACTAATTAAATAAAAGAGATCTTTTAATGATGTTAATGCTTTAGTCCTGTGGATAGCTGTATTAATCCTGAAAAGCCTTTTTATTCATTAAGTTAAATACCAATCCAATTGTGTATAAGTTTATCCTTGCGGGATCGATCTCTTGTGGATAACATTACGACTTATCCACAGGTAATTTTATCCACAGCTTATGCCTCGTTTTATAAGCAAAGCATACCGTAGTTGTTAAGCCTGTTTTATAGCATGATCTTGTTGACTGTTATTAAAAAACAGACTGGCTTTTACGGCCTGCTGACATATTCTTCTAAGTTGAGATATGGCTTGTAATTCTTTTTCCATGCGGGCGATTGAAAGTCTTCCCTCAGCACCTCGACGTAATAACAAAGACTTTAAAGAAAGATAGGTTTTTTCCAGAGTGTCGAGCTGATTTTTTAAGGAAGGATTAGGCTTATCTAATGCCGAAATATCAATCAGCAATAAACACTCCACATTAAAGTTGTTGAGCTGTTGCTGGAGTTGGGCCTCAATCGGATGACCGGATAAAGCACGATTCTCAGCGATAGTAACGGTTAAGGCAGAAATGGCATCACAGTACTGCGAAACCCTTAATAAATCAGCCGTTTTTTCAGCTATCTGTTCATTAATGTGCTGTTGATAGAGTTTGCGACTGAAGTTGCCAATTTTTAAAATATTTTGCTCGGTAAAGGCGTGTTGCTGTTTTAACCAACTGATGGAACGGTTTTTATGGATACAGTGAGTCACCATTTTTAAAACATGTTTATTCAGGCGGATTAATTCAAGTCGGATGGATGTAATCGCCAGGTTTGGAATCTTTAACGTGGTGTTATCGAGATATTTGGTTTCGGCAATATTTTCTTCGGTTGTTGAAAATTTCGTTTTCAACCAGTTTTCCAGTGGATCGGCCAGCTTCCAGATAAGTGCTACGCCTAATAAATTAAACACGGTGTGAAATAAAACCAAAGTGGTCGTAAATTGCACATCATCAACCACTAATTGCTGAAACCAATGGATACTCCAGATTAACGGCACCAGAATAATCAGACTGACAATGGCTGTTAGCAGATTAAAAATAATATGACTGGCGACAATACGTTTTGCGACGGGCTGACTGCCAATAACGGCGAATATAGCCGTCGTCGTTGAACCGAGATTACTACCAATCACAATCGCTGCCGCGGGTAATAAGTCGATAATTCCGCCAGCAAGCGAAGTTAATGCCAGGGTTAAAGTAAGGCTGGACGATTGCAGTAAAGTGGTCAGAACCAAACCAGCCAATGCAAACAACAAAATATCAACCGCTAGCAATCCACTGGAAAAGTGCAAATCAAATAAACTATCCGCGCCTGAGAAGGTCGTTTTTAAAGCCGCAATTCCCATAAACAGCAGGCCAAAACCGGTTAATGCCAATCCAATATTTGCATAGGCTCGATTACTGTTTAATAAGCGCATCGCCATGCCGATTCCAATCAGCGGTAAGGCAAAATGTTCAATATTCAGGTTGAAACCTATCAGCACAACCAACCATCCTGTGACCGTCGTACCGACATTGCTGCCAAACACAATCCACATAGCTCTTCGGAGGCTAAGAATACCGGCATTGGCAAACCCAATAGTGGCCAGAGTAACGGCACCGGAATGTTGAATAAACGCGGTCAGCAGAAAACCCGCACTTAAGCCGCGCAGACGGCTGTTAGTCCAGTTTTTAAGGATTTGGTTGAGCCTGTCCCCGGCAATTTGTTTAAGGCCGTCAGACATCAACCACATCCCCAGCATAAATAAACCCAAGCCACCTATCAGCGATCCCAGCATATTCATCATCTATTACCCGACTTATTGATTTTATTAATTGAATTGATAATACCGGATAAAAAAACAGCGATGCTATGCTATGCCAAAGTTATTGAATGAGGTGACCGATGAAAACGGCGTTTGTAGTAGCAATGGATGAAAATGGATTAATTGGGCGGGATAATGATCTCCCCTGGCGACTCTCTGCTGATTTGCAATACTTTCGCCGTATCACCATGGGTAAACCCATTTTAATGGGGCGTCATACTCATGAATCTATTGGCCGGCCTCTTCCGGGACGGCAAAACATTGTGCTGAGTTCTCTGCCGGAATATCAGGCGCCGGGCTGTGATGTTGTTCACTCCATTGAGGATGGTTTAAATGCCGCAGGGGATGCTGAAGAGTTGATGGTCATTGGCGGTTCATCGCTGTTTAAGCAAATGTTTGATGACGCCGATATACTCTACCTGACTCGGGTGCATGCAGAGCTTGAAGGGGATACCTGGTTTCCCGCATGGGATGAAAGTCAATGGCAATTACTCAGCCAGGAATCCCACCCGGCTGATGAGAAAAATGACTATGCCTACAGCTTCGAGGTATATCAGCGGGTTTAATTCGGTGGTGACATTAGCTGTAAAGCGGTATGTAAATGTTCAGATGCTTCATGGCCGAGATCGGTCAGATAACCGCCATCAGGTTGGCTGATCAGTCCGTTATCAAATAATTTCTGTGCTGCTTCCACCAGACCATCACGAGCGGTTGAATGGTGAATTTTGATTCCTTGCAAATTATTACTGGGATCAAATTGTAATAACACTTCGATCTGATCAATTTTTTGCTGTTGCATATCCGGCTCCATTACCTGTTTGTATTCAGTCTACGCCTAAATTACCGAAGGGTGGATGATTTAATAAATTTAAAAATGGTTCTGCTGGAACAGGTTTGCTAAACAAATAACCCTGCATAAAATCACAGCCTTTATTATTCAATGCCCGAAGATGTTCAGGTGTTTCCACCCCTTCTGCCAGAGTTTTCAAACCGAGTGAGCGTGCCAGCGTAATAACAGCATCGACGATGGCTTCATCATCTTCATCGGTGAGCATGTCAAACACAAAGCTTTGATCAATCTTTAGTTTATTGATGGGGAATTTTTTCAGATAATTTAACGACGAATAGCCAGTACCAAAATCATCCAGAGATAACCTGATACCTGCATCTGCCAATGATTTTAATTGCTTTATTGTCAGATCTATATTGATCATGGCGACCGATTCTGTGATTTCCAGCTCCAGATTATCTGCTGGTAACTGATGTTCGTGGAGAATGGTGTTAATCATAGTGACCAGCAAGGGATTATTGAATTGCACCGCAGAGAGATTGATAGCAATTAATAAATCTGTATGTCCGGCATCTACCCATTGTTTACATTGACCTATTGCGGTGTGCAATATCCACTGACCTATCGGATTAATCATCCCGGTTTCTTCTGCAATGGGTATGAATTCCAGTGGAGAGATTATCCCGAGTTCCGGGTGGTTCCAGCGTATCAATGCCTCGGCACCGGTGATTTTATTCAGTTTGATATCAACCAGTGGTTGATAGACCAGAGAAAGCTCATTGCGAGCCAGAGCAAAACGCAAGGCATGTTCAAGTTCCAGTTTATAAACAATTTGTGAGTGCATTTCTGCAGTAAAAAACTGATATTGATTTCGACCGGCCTGTTTTGCACGATACATTGCCGTATCAGCATGTTTATTTAGACTCTCCGCATCCCTACCGTTATCAGGGTAAATACTGATACCGATTGAAACGGTGACAAATAACTGATTCCCATCAATTTCAAAAGGTGTGGTGATATTTTCAACCAGTTTCTGAGCCACATGGCCAGCTCCATCAGCGTCGGTATCCGGTAATAAAATTATAAACTCGTCACCACCGGTGCGACATACCGTGTCTTCCTCACGCATTTGCCGGTTCAACCTTTCCGCGACCTTAATCAGTAATTGATCCCCTATGGCGTGCCCAAGACTGTCATTGATAAATTTAAAGCGATCCAGGTCCAGATAGAGTAAAGCCAGTTTTTGCCGATGCCGTTCAGCAGAAATCAGTGCTTGCCCCACACGATCCTTAAGTAATGCCCGGTTCGGCAGACTGGTCAGAACATCGTGATGTGCCAGAAAGTTAATTTTTTGTTCGGCTTCACGATATTTACTGATATCAGACATGATGGCGACATAGTTTTGCAGTTGCTGCTGGGCGTTTTCAACACGGCTGATCGATAACCATTGTGGATAGGTTTTACCATTTTTCCGGCGATTTTGTACCTCACCCGACCAAAATCCCTGCTGCTCAAGTTGCGTCCACATTTGTTCATAAAAATACTGATCATGCTCCCCAGAACTAAGAATCGAAGGGTTTTTCCCGGCCACATCATCGAGAGAATAGCCGGTCATGGTTGTGAAGGCAGGATTAACGGTAATAATCAGGTTGTTTTCATTGGTGATAATAATGCCTTCATTACTATTCTCGAATACCAGACTGGCCAGGCGTAACTCCTTATCCGCTTCATATTGCCGACTGATGTCGCGACTGATGCCCAGAACCCCTATCGTTTTGCCAGCTTCATTTTTGAGAGAGGTTTTCAGGGTTTCAAATAATCCTTTTTGTCCCTTTGCTCCATATACGGTTTCTTCATAAAACTGGCTGGTGTTATGTTGCAGCGTCAGTTGATCGCTGTGCCGATAATTGCGTGCTTCTCTTTCCGAATAAAACTCAAAGTCGGTTTTTCCAATAATGTCTGATTCTGTGGTAGCCAAAAACTCCATTACGGCCTTATTACAGCGGATATATCTGCCTTGATCATCCTTACAGAAAATCAAATCGGGTGATGAGTCGATAATACTTCGCAACAAGGAACGTTCCTGAGAAAGGATCTTTTCCACCTGTTTTTGTTCAGATATATCCTCAATAATGGCGATAAATACCTCTCTCTCGCCATAGAACGCTGTTTGCAAATCAACATGAACGGCATACTGACTGCCATCCTTACGCCGGTGATTGGTTTCAAAAATTAACCTTGGCGTTTCACCACTGCGTAATGGTGAAATTAATGCTTTTAACGTTGTGAGGTTATAGTCTGTTTTGATATCCAGGGGAGTCAGCTTATGTATCTCTTCAAGGCTATAGCCCAGATTGATGAGAGCACCATGATTTACATGAATAAACTGGAAGCTTTCGGCATCAAACACATATATTTCATTAAGTGATTGTTCGAGGATTTCGCCAAACAATGCATTCTGCTCGGCAGTGTGCTTTTGTTCACTAATATCCAGTACAACGCCGACAATTTGCAGTTTTTCTGTGTGTTGGTCTTTTACTACTGACAGGTGATCTTCAACGGTAATGTAATGACCATCACGGTGACGAAAACGAAATTGATTGCTCACCGGTTTATCTGACTGCAATACAGTCAACAACGTCTGTTTAACCTTATTAATATCAGCGGGATGAACAGATTGTTGCCAGACTTCTGGCTGGCTTAACCAGTATTCGGCAGGATGCCCAGAGTAATGAATAACGGATTCGCTCACATAGCTCAGACGAAATTCAGTCGTGGTATCTTGCTTTACGTCCAGAATATAAGTGACACAAGGGCTAATGGTGAGCAGGTTTTTCAGAAAATCGACTGACTGGCGTAACTCTTGACGTAAGCGATATTGGTTAGTCACATTGGTAAAGACCAGAATCACGCCAAGAATTTCGGTTCCGCGATTATGATCCAGCCGAATTGGTGCTGCACTATCAGATATGTGATAGCTCACGCCATTTCTGGCCTTCAGTACAGTGTGATTGGATAATTCAACCACTTCACCATTTTGTATGACCAGATCTACCGGATTGGTTAGCTTCTCTCCAGTCTCGGCTTGATATATGTCAAAAACATTGAGTAACGGAAGTCCAATGGCATCCTCTTCCGGCCAGGCAGTTAATTCGCTGGCAACGCGATTCATACGGGTGATATTGCCTGAGGCATCGGTAACGATAACGGCATCACCGATAGATTCCAGTGTGATGCGTAAACGCTGCTCATTTTCAGTCAGAATGCTGATATGAGATTGCAGTTGTCTGGCAGCATCGACTAATGTCTGGCCCACTTGTGCTTGCTTAGTGTCACCTTTAAGTGGATTGATTAACTCAAATTGTTGATTCTGGATCTGTTCAGTCAGGTATTGCAGCGCGTTTAATGGCCTTATAACCAATTTACGAATCAGAAAAATCATCAGGATATTGGCTATCGTTATCAGCAAAAGCAAAGGAGCAATGGCATTGAGGATCTCTGTTTTGGCTGTTTCGAGTTTGTTCTTAATGGAATTCTGCAGTACTAAAACCTTTTGTTGATCCGCTTCAAGCAAAGGTAAAAAAAAGGTTAGCGAATCCCCTTTTTCATTACTTGTTTCAAAGTATCTCTTTTGTGAGCGGGCCAGTTTTACATACTGCAACATTTCATCATCGAGAACCTTCTCGGCCGGTTGGTCTTGCCAGATAAAATACGAAGATGATTCAATGACATTATTAGCATCAATCAATACTGCCAGTTGTGCATCAGTCCGTAATGAAAATCTGGCAACACTACTTCGTGCATGCTGTGAATCATTATTGGCAAGGGCATATTCAAGACTATGCCCCAGTTGTAATGCTGTTTCCTGGAGTTGAATCTTGGAGACTTCTTTTATATCTAACAGCCGATGCCGGTATTCATTGACTGAATAAAACAACAAAATAAAAACAAACAACAGGGTGATGGCCAGTGGTAGCCATAATGTCAGTCGATAGGTTTGAATTGGATTCATCTATAAATCCATTGTTTCATCAATTAGAAGCTGCCGACTATCAAGTTTTTTCTCTAACAATCCAACTTCTATCATCATCTTTGCAACAGACTCAATAATGGTTTTCAGCTGTTGATTAAAAATATTTTGCTGATGTTCTCTTTCCGGCAAAATCAGCTGCTGATAAAGAAGCTCAAGTTCTTCAGTTGAAATATCCAGACGTGGGGCAATTCTGATGAAAGCGTCCTGTGGATTTTTCGCCATGTAGTCCCGAGCTTGCCAATAGCCTTCCAGTAGTTGTTGAATGCTTTTTTTCTGTAATGTTAAAGCGCTATCACGTGTCACCAGCACATCAACGATTGGCGCGGGCAGTTGTCGACTATCAAACAGATTAATATAACCTTGTTGCTGAAGTTTATACGCAACAGGATCAAAGCTTATAACCGCATCAACGAGTTGATTTGTTAGCAAAGAAGAATGCTGATTCACCGTGGTAGGAATGATGGTAATGTCCTTTCTATCTAGCCCTGCCAGCTGTAGAACCTGCGACATCATATACGCGCCGACGCCACTTTGTTCAACGCCAACACGTTTACCCTTTAGCGCTTTGAGTGAAGTGATGGTGGGCTCAACCATCAGTTTGTCGGCTCCGTTGGAAATATTGAAGATCAGGATTATTTTGATATCGGATTGGGTTTCAGCCATCCTAAGTGCACCATCAAGGGTAGTCGCTACCATGTCCAGCTGGCCCTGGCGGAAGGCATGCATAACTTCTGTGCTGGAAGCCAACTCTTTTAGTTGGATCTGTGCGTTATTGTAATAGTGCAGATCACGCGCTAAATAGAGTAATTCGTACCCTGCCCACGGAACAGTCCCTACTCGCAACGGTTTTTCTGTCTGCGGATTACAGGCAATCAGGCTGGATAAAATGAACAGAAAATACAAAATCCGTTTACCCGGGGGCATCATCCACTCCCTCTTAGTTGAGTAAACCCAACGATAGCATAAAAACCACACTAAAATAGTATTTGCTAATATTGCTTAAAATTGAGAGAAAACCCATGGTTTTTCAGATACATGCGTTTACAATATCGCAATTATAAGAGTAAGCTGTAATTGTTGTTTTAATCAGGAGCAGAAAAATGGAAATTCCAGGCATTGCCCCTTTTAGTGGTCAGCCCACATTGACCAATCCCCTATCCTCTGAAAATCAGCTGGTAGGCCGTCAGACACCTGTTCAGCAGAATAGCGAAACGGCATCGACAACGGTTGCTCAGGAGCAGGCGCCAACCAGTTTACAGACAACGGCGGTGGTAAATGAAGCGACCCAAAATGAATCCGTTGGCTTTGATCCGGAAAATCCAGGCGGAACGATAGATATTACTGTTTAAGGCGCTACAACGATGGCTGAACCAAAAATCACACAAGATCCGCTTTACCAACTGTTACGTGATGGAAAAGTTGAAGAATTTAATCATCGCATCGCCAAGGGTGAAACTGTTGATTTAACCAGTTGTGATTTTCGTCATCTCAATCTTCAGGGACTAATTGCCAGCGGTCTGGATTTCAGTAACAGTTATTTTCGTCAGGCAGATTTACGCGGGATTGATTTCAGTCAAAGCATCAGTCTGCGCGGTGCCAGTATTCATGGGGCGAAAATTTCCGGCGTTTACTTTCCAGCATCGCTAACAGCTGATGAAATTAACCTTTCACTGCAACATGGCACCCGAATGCGTTATAAAGACTAGGTTTTTCATCTATCAGTAAGTACAGAGACTGCAATAAAAGATCAGCAAGCCTTAGGATAGCTCTTCGGTAGAATCTTTTGCCTTGGGAAGTAATCTTGATACCTGCAGGCCCAGTTCAAATAATAACCAGACAGGCACGGCCAGAAGCGTCTGAGAAATCACATCGGGTGGTGTCAGTAACATACCAATCACAAATGCTCCAACGATCACATAAGGTCTTTTTTCAATAAGACTTTGTCGTGTGGAAACACCGCTCCAAATCAATAGTAACGTCGCGATGGGCACTTCGAACGCCAATCCGAAGGCAAAAAACAGTTTCAGTACAAAATCCAGATAGCTGCTGATGTCGGTCATTACAGCCACGCCCTCCGGTGCCGCTTGCGTCAAAAAACCAAACACCAGTGGGAAAACAACGTAATAGGCGAATAGTATGCCGAGAACAAACAACACTGTACTGGCGAACATCAAAGGAAAGACAATACGTCTTTCATGTTTATAGAGGCCGGGAGCAATAAACGCCCACAGTTGATATAACAAGACGGGCATCGCCAGCATAATGGCGGCCGTCAGGGTCAGTTTGAAAGGTGTCAGGAATGGTGAAGCCACTTCGGTGGCAATCATCGAGCTGGTCTCGGGTAAATGCTCCAGCAATGGGGCTGATAAAATCAGATAAAGCTCATTGGCGAACGGTAACAAACACACGGCAATGATTAACACCGCCAGAATGCCTCTCAATAATCTATCCCGAAGTTCAACCAGATGGGAAATCAGTGGTTGTTGTTCACTATTTTCCATCTTCAGCCTGCTTTTTATCTTCATCAGAATCATTATCAGTTTTAGCTGAAGGATTCTGTTTGGGTTTTACCGGTTCATCGATATCAATAACTTCATTCAGATCGGGTAAATCATCCGGTTTTTTGAACGCTTGTTTGATTTCCTCGGCCCGTAATTCTTTTGCAATGTCGTTTTTGACCGCCTGAAGTGAGGCATTGGCACGGCCAATCCATAAACCGCAGACGCGAACAACTTTAGGGAGCTTTTCCGGCCCGACAACAATTAAAGCCACTACGGCAATTAACAGTAACTCCCAAAAACCTACGTCAAACACGGCGATTAACGTTTAGTTGAGTCGTGTTCTTCGTGCTGCTGTTTTTGTTGGATTTCACTGTCATCGTCATGTTTAAGATTGCTGGAATCGTTTTTTTGTTCCTCTTCGCCATCACGGACTGAGGATTTAAAGCTGCGAATGGCACTGCCCAGATCACCGCCTAGAGAACGCAGTTTTTTAGTGCCGAAAAGCAAAATGACGATGACCAAGACGATCAATAATTGCCATACACTGATTCCGCCAAATCCCATGGTGCACTCCTAATGAAAGCCAGGCAGGTTTTTGCCGCCTAACAAATGAATATGTAAATGATCGACTTCCTGACCACCACCGGGTCCGGTATTTATAATAGTACGAAAACCCGTCGTTAGGCCTTGAGACTGAGCTAGTTCAGGAAGTTTAAGAAACATATGTGCAATTAATTCCTGATGACTCTCATCAAGCTGATCCAGCCTGGCAATATGTTGTTTTGGAATCACTAACAGGTGCACGGCAGCTTTGGGGTTAATATCGTTGAACACATAGATCAGTTCATCTTCATAAACTTTCGCGGATGGAATCTCACCGGCAATAATTTTGCAGAAAATACAATCAGTCATTTTTTGCTCCTGCTGGCTTTTTCTTCGAGGCCTGATAAGCCAAACCGACGATCCAGCTCATGTAGAACGTCATCAACATCAATATTATTATGCGCCAGTAATACCATTGAATGAAACCAAAGATCGGCTGTTTCATAGATAATTTGATCTTTATCGCCAGCTTTTCCGGCGATAACCGTTTCGGTGGCTTCTTCGCCCAGTTTTTTCAGAATTTTATCCGTGCCTGCGGCATAGAGGCTGGCAACATATGAGCTATCGGCATCTGCTTTTTTACGATCATTGAGTACCGACATCAGTTTTTGCAAGGTATCACTCATTTATATATCTCATCGGGGTTTTTTAGCACTGGCTCCGTGGTTTGCCACTCACCATTTTGCAGTTCCGTGAAAAAACAATGATGCCGACCAGTATGACAGGCGATGCCACCTATCTGTTCAACTTCAAGCAAAATGGCATCCTGATCACAGTCAATACGTATAGATTTGATGATTTGCTGATGGCCGGATTGTTCACCTTTATGCCACAGTTTTTGCCGGGATCGTGACCAATAAACAGCGTGGCCAGTTTCAGCCGTTAGCTGTAATGACTCACGGTTCATCCAGGCTAAAGTAAGTACTTGCTTAGTTGAAAACTCTTGTGTGATAACGGGAAGCAAGCCATCGTTTCCCCAATTGACCTGTTCCAGCCATGCCGTCATAAACGTACCTCAATGCCTTGTTCTGCCATTTGCTGCTTGGCTTCGCCGACAGTATGTTCACCGAAATGAAAGATGCTGGCGGCCAGTACCGCATCGGCATGACCTAATTTGATACCATCAGTCAGATCCTGCAATTTACCCACACCACCAGAGGCTATCACCGGTACCACAACCGCATCACTGACAGCTCGGGTTAGCTCTAAATCAAAACCGGATTTGGTGCCATCACGATCCATACTGGTCAGTAAAATTTCGCCAGCGCCAAGCTCAACCATTTTTTTGGCCCACTCTACGGCATCAATGCCGGTTGGTTGGCGACCACCATGGGTAAAAATTTCCCATCTTGGTGTCTGACCCTCTGCAGAAACACGTTTGGCATCAATAGCGACCACGATGCATTGCGAACCAAATTTTTCGGCAGCTTCACGAACAAAATCCGGGTTTTTAACCGCTGCAGAGTTAATACCAACTTTATCTGCGCCAGCATTCAGCATGCGACGAATATCCGCTACAGTTCGAATGCCACCACCAACCGTCAGTGGAATAAATACCTGACTGGCAACAGCTTTGACAACATCTTCCATGGTGTCACGGTTGTGATGTGTGGCAGTGATATCCAGAAAAGTCAGTTCATCTGCGCCCTGTTCATCATAACGTTTGGCAATTTCAACTGGATCGCCGGCATCACGTATATCGACAAACTGCACACCTTTTACGACACGACCGGCATCAACATCAAGACAGGGAATTATGCGTTTTGCCAGTGCCATATCAGAACTGTAACGGTGGATTCAAACGATCAGCCAGCGATTGACCTTCCGCCAGATCGATGGTGCCTTCATAGATTGCACGGCCGATAATGGCCCCCATAACACCTTCTGATTCGTAATGGCAAAGGGCCTTGATATCGTCATAGTTGCTGACACCGCCGGAAGCAATTACCGGGATATTAATGGCGCGAGCAAGGTCACGAGTGGACTCAAGATTAACACCCTGCATCATGCCGTCTCGGCTGATATCGGTGTAAATAATAGCCTCAACACCATCCTGTTCAAACTGTTGGGCAATATCGATGACATCGTGATTGGACAACTTGGACCAGCCATCGATTGCAACCTTGCCGTCTTTGGCGTCGAGACCAACAATAATATGACCCGGAAACTCGGCACAAACATCGCCAACGAAATGCGGAGCATTGATGGCTTTTGTGCCAATAATGACATAGCGAACACCAGCATCCAGGTAGGTTTGGATGGTGTCTTCATCACGAATGCCACCACCAACCTGTACATCAAGATCAGGAAATGCAGCGCAAATTCGATGAATAACATCAGCGTTAACCGGATTACCCGCAAAAGCACCGTCCAGATCCACCATGTGCAAACGTTTGGCACCGGCTTCAACCCATCTGGTTGCAACCGCCAGCGGATCTTCTGAAAATACGGTGTTATCTTCCATGCGTCCCTGACGCAATCGAACGCAGTGACCCTCTTTAAGATCAATGGCAGGGATTAATAACATAACGCTTTCTCCATCAAACAAAATGTCAGGACTGACCGTCCCAATTAATAAAATTTTTCAATAACTGTAAGCCGGCATGCTGGCTTTTTTCGGGGTGAAACTGTACTGCAAAAAGGTTTTCATGCGCCAACGCTGCTGCAAAAGGTAAAGCGTAATGACTACGACCAGAGATTTTGGTTTCATCGGCGGGCTGTACATAAAAACTATGAACAAAATAAAAGCGACTATTCTGTGGTATATCTTGCCATAAGGGGTGGACGCAGGTTTGTTCGACTTCATTCCAGCCCATGTGTGGTACTTTCAGGCCCTGCTCAACCGCTTCTTTAAAATACAGAACGTCACCTTCAATGATGTCCAATCCAGCCGAGCCTTGGTTTTCCTGACTATGCGTTAATAAAGCCTGCATACCCAGACAAATTCCCAGAAAAGGTTTTTTGCTGGCCATTTCACAGATGAGCCTGTCGAGTTCAAGTTTTTTGAGTTCCGCCATACAGTCACGAATCGCGCCGACACCCGGGAATACGATGTGATCTGCTGCCCGAATCTCTGACGGATCAGCGGTAACGAGAATTTTAGTGTGGTTATCAGCTACGGCTTCCAATGCTTTGGAGACTGAGCGTAAATTACCCATGCCGTAATCAATAACTGCAACGCAACGCATAAAACAAAGACCTGCTCTAGAATGTGAGAGTTATAAAATCGTTAACCGATTATAATGCGCCCTTGGTGGATGGCAATTGCTGTAAGGCTCGTTCATCTAATGTGACAGCCATTCGCAGGGCCCGACCGAACGCTTTAAAAATGGTTTCAGCAATATGATGCGCATTTCGGCCTTTAAGATTATCAATATGCAATGTAATACCGGCATGATTGACTAAACCCTGAAAGAATTCATAAAACAAATCAACATCAAATTCACCGATTTTGTCTCGAGTAAATGTCACATCGAATTCAAAGCCGGGTCGGCCAGATAAATCCAATACTACACGAGACAAAGCTTCATCCAGTGGGACATAGGAATGACCATAACGGACCACACCTTTTTTATCCCCCAGCGCTTTTTTTAATGCCTGACCAATTGTGATACCAACATCCTCAACGGTATGATGAGCATCAATGTGCAGATCGCCTTTGGCGTTGATTTGCAGGTCGAATAAACCGTGACGGGCAATCTGTTCCATCATGTGATCAAGGAATGGCACGCCGGTTTCGGATTGAAATTTTCCGCTTCCATCCAGATTGATGGAGACTTCAATTTGAGTTTCGAGCGTGTTACGCGCAACAGTGGCGCTACGAACGGTCATTTGCTTTCCTGAAAACTGAAATAAAAACAAATAATAACTGTTTCAGTGGCGGGTTTGAAGCGTTATCATGTCCTGTGACTTTTTTACGGATAATAAAATGACACAAGCTCGGGTGATTACGCCATTATTTGAGGACTTGGCTAAGGTTGAACATCATCATCAGCTCGCCTGTCAATCATGTGCTTTGTATCGGTTATGCCTGCCCTTGGGGCTGCATCGGGATGACCTGACCAAGCTCGATCAAATCATTAAACGCAGTGCTGGATATAAACGCCACCAGATTCTGTTTGAACCCTCCTCTACTTTTAAAACAATCTTTGTTGTTCGTTCTGGTTCGTTCAAAACCACGATCTCTGCGACGGATGGGCGCGAACAGGTCACCAACTTTTATTTCCCCGGTGAATTTATTGGTATGGATGCAATTTACCAGCAACGTTATTTATCCACAGCCCGGGCACTTGAAGCCAGCAGTGTTTGCGAATTGCCTTATGAGCGCCTGCAGGAATTCAGTGCGACTATCCCGGAGTTGCAAAATCAATTGATGACCCGTTTGAGCAAAGAATTGTCATCGGATAAAAATTTATTATTGTCTCTCGGCAAAAAAACCGCCCAGGAAAAGCTGATTAGTTTTTTACTGTCTCTATCACAGCGTTTCAGTGAACGTGGTTACTCGTCGATGTCATTTCAATTGACCATGTCCCGAGGGGATATTGCCAACCATCTGGGATTGGCGATTGAAACGGTCAGTCGTTTATTTACCCAGTTACAGGATCAGCAGTTATTGTCGATTCAGGGCAAAGAAGTAACGATTTTAGACCTGCCAGCATTAAAACAACGCTGCGGATAGCCTGAACCACACTTTATTGACCTGGATCAATGTTGATCTCCAGATACTCCGTATGATCTGAAATTGTGTTCCACAACAGATCATTATTCGGAGTCGTGCCATGAAAAAAATTCCCCTGATTTCCTCAATCCTACTTGCTGCTGGTCTTGCCAGCCCTGTTTCAACTGTGATGGCTTATGAGGCCGGTGACTGGTTAATTCGGGGACGGGTTATCAATGTGAATCCAAATGATAGCAGCGGCACTCTCAGCCTCAATGGTGCAGATACTGGATTAAAAGGGGTAAAAGTCGATAGCGATACGGTTCCAGAACTGGATATTACCTATATGATCAACCGCAACTGGGGTGTAGAGCTGATTTTAGGCTATTCAGAACATACCGTTACCGGGGAGAAAAATTGGGGAGTGCTCGGTGATGTTATTGATACCAAAGTACTGCCACCCACATTGACGCTGCAATATCACTTTTTGCCAGGCTCAAATATTCGTCCTTATATCGGGGCTGGGGTGAACTACACCTATTTCTTTGATGAAGAAGTTCCGAGCAGTTCTTTACTTAGCAGTCCAGGCGATAAGGTCAAACTGGACAGCTCCTGGGGTTGGGCTGCACAAGCCGGGGTAGATATTGCCATCAATCAGGATTGGTTTATCAATATGGATGTCAAATATCTGGACATTGATACGACAGCCAGTTTCAAAAATGTACTTGGCACCAATAGCGCAAAAATTGATGCTGATATTGATCCCTTTGTTTATGGTATCGGTATAGGCCGCCGTTTCTAAATTCCTCTCTAAGGCCCTAAAAAAGCCCTCCTGATGGAGGGCTTTTTTTATTCCTGGCTTTGTGGTGTGACTAATGTTTTCAGCCTGACGCCACATAGAGTCAATACAGCAAAATAAACAATTGCAGAAGTCGTTATCAGCCCCATCAATATGCCAAACCGATGCCAGCCACTCCAGCTTATCCAATCGCCATTAATCGGCGTTACCCATAACAAGAACGCTATTAATACGATATTGGCGAGCAGCATACGGATAAAAAATAAGCCCCAGCCAGCGATAGGTTGATAGACCGCTTTTTTTCGAAGTGTGTAATACAGTAAGCCAGCATTGAGCATCGCTGATAAAGCTGTGGCTAAAGCCAGCCCCACATGGGCCAGATAAATCATCAACACAATGTTCAGTCCCATATTGCTTATCATCGCAATAATGCCGATTTTGACAGGGGTTTTGGTGTCCTGACGGGCATAAAAGCCCGGTGCAAGTACCTTGATAAAAATAAATGGCAATAAGCCCAAACCATATGCCATCAAGCTTAATGATGCCTGATGGGCATCATTTGGCGTGAATTCGCCATATTGAAACAAGGTAAGCAACAACGGTTCAGCAAGAATAATCAGGCCGATAGCGGCTGGTGTACCGATTAAAAATACCCAGCGTAACGCCCAGTCAATGGTGTGTGAGAACTCCTGCATGGAGGCTGTGGCGTGTTTCTTAGATAGATTGGGTAAAATGACAGTGGCCAGTGCAATCCCCAGAATGCCTAATGGAAATTCGACCAGTCGATCAGAATAATACAGCCATGAAATGCTGCCGGTGATGAGAAAAGAAGCCAGTAACGTATCCAGCAATAAGTTGATTTGTGAAACCGATACACCAAACATGGCTGGTATCATCAGTCGCAGAATTTTTTGCACACCTTCATCTTTCCAGGCCCAATGTGGTTTTGGCAAACTGCCAATTTTCATTAAAAATGGCATTTGAAACAGTAGCTGCACTACCCCGCCGATAAACACCCCCCAGGCAAGCGCTTTTACCGGTTCATCCAGATGTGGTGCCAGCCATAACGCACAGCTAATCATTGAAATGTTGAGAAAAACCGGTGTAAATGCCGGCACGGCAAACTTACCAAAGCTGTTTAAAATGGAGCTGGCCAATGCGGTAAGTGAAACGAACAGTATGTATGGAAAAGTAATCCTTAACAGTTCTCTGGCCAGTTGTAATTTTTCAGGCTGATCAATAAATCCTGGAGCAAAAATCAGAATAATTATTGGGGCGGCGATTACTCCTATCAGCGTAATAAAAAATAGTACGCCTGTAAGAGTCCCACTGGTTGCGGCAATAAGCTGTTTCAGATCCTTGTCACCGCGTTCGCGATATTCAGCAAGAACAGGGATAAACGCTTGTGAAAAAGCACCTTCTGCAAACAGGCGACGGAGAAAATTTGGAATCTTAAAGGCAACAAAAAATACGTCAGCGCCCATCCCTGCCCCAAGAAGTCTGGCAATGACAATATCTCGAACAAATCCCAAAATGCGGGATAAAAAGGTCATTAAACTGACAACCAAGGTAGACTTAAGCAGTTTTTCTTTCATAGTCGCTTATTTTATTGGATAAACGCTTTCAGCGTGTGAGGCGCTAAAAATGCAAAATATGTTTAAAAATGTTCATTCTAAGCGTTTTTTGCTGACATATCTTAGCTTGGTTGTTTTATTGCTATTGCTTTTTTTAACACTGAGTCAGCAGCCGCCGCCAGCAGAGTCATCAAATAGCAGCAGTTCTATGTTGACAGTCTTTGAGCCAACCTTGGAAATACCCCAGTTTCTTGCTTATACCAGTGATCATTCCGTATTTACCAATGATGCTTTTTCGGGCAAGTGGAGCTTTGTTTATATTCCGTCTGTTGGCTGCCATGATTGTGAGGCTATTTTCCGTGTATTAAAAAACCTTAAAGATGGGCTAGCAAATCGATCAGTTCAACTGGTGCTTATAGATATTGGTGGCCAGCAAATAGATGAACTGACTGCACTTGTCCATTCCCATGATGTTGATGCTCGAATTATCACTGTTAATGGCACACCATCGGAAAATAAATCGTTAAAGAATTTTTTTACCAGAAGCAGAGCCTACCCCGAACAGGACCTGGAAAATGCCGTTTTTTTAATCAATCCAAGAGCTTTGCTTGCCGCAAGGTTTCAAGCACCTTTTACCTCGGTGTTAATCCGTCAAAGCTTTATACAACTGCGTTCAGATTATGCGGTTAACCATTAATCAGATGTTTCGTCCATTGCTTCAGCAAAACTCAAGGCAAGCTGTTCAAGTGTACTGGTTCGGCGAAAGCTAGGACGCCACACCAGGCCAATTTCACGTTTTGCCAGACTATCCTGTTTTAACGGTCGCAAACAGATATCGGCATGACGCACCATATCGGAATTAATAGCCATTTGTGGAATCAAGGTAATCCCTAAACCGCTTGCCACCATTTCTATCAGCGTGTACAAGCTGGTCGCCTGTACACTGCGCCGTTGTGCTGAAGCGGGTAATTGACAGGCACTGATAGCATGCTCACGCATACAATGCCCTTCGGCTAATAGTAATAACTCGTTTATTGGCAGTTGATGTGGTTGCAGTGACTCATATTTGCTTAAACTATGTTGTCGGGGTAAGGCTACCCAAAAGGCTTCTTGTGAGATTACCCGGTAATTCAAATTTCGCGTATTGAACGGAAAGGCTAGTATTGCTACATCAATGGTGCCATTTTCTACTTGTACTAATAATCTTTCCGACTGATCTTCAATCAGTAAAACCTCTAACTCTGGTAATTGTTTACGAATTTTGGGCAATACACGGGGCAGTAGAAACGGACTAATAGTGGGGATAACGCCAATTCTGATTCTGCCGGCTAAAGGATTTTTCTCAGCTTGCGCCAAATCCACCAAATCATCACTTAAAGAGAGAATTTGTCGGGCGCGGTCAGCCACTTCTTCGCCAATAGGTGTTGTCAGTACTTTTCGATTGGTACGCTCTAGTAAACCAACTTCCAGTAAGTCTTCTAAGTCCTGAATTCCTGCACTTAGAGTGGATTGTGTCACATGACACTTCTCTGCGGCACGACCAAAATGTTTTTCATCAATGACTGCTGTCAAATATTGTAATTGCCGTAAGGTGGGAAGTCTCATAATCGGCCTATCCACTTATTAAGTTGAAAATGATTTGTTTTATATAAGTTAGCATAAATATAATGACAAATCGTCAGCCAATACAAAATTCGTTTGTTGTAAGATGTATTCATATTATTACTTTTTGTTAGGAGGTTTCATGCGTAAGTGGCAGTGTTTAGTGTGTGGGTTCATCTATGATGAAGCCAGAGGATTACCTGAAGAAGGCATTCCGCCGGGCACCTCATGGGACGATATTCCAGATGACTGGGAATGTCCGGAATGTGGTGTGGGCAAAGAAGATTTTGAAATGTTGGAAATTTGATCAGCGACGCGTAAATCCAGCTTCTTTATTTTTAAGCGTTTTTCGATATAGCTTATTGTTTTTAATTCGTAATCTTAAAACGAACTAATCGTATTATTATCTGGCAACGCAACGTGCTGACAGAACTTTCCCTTACGCATTTTCGTAATATCCATAAATCAATACTCTACCCCAGTTCTGGTGTGAATTTACTGGTTGGAGAAAATGGTTCTGGAAAAACCAGTGTGTTGGAAGCTATTTATCTGCTTGCAATGGGGCGTTCTTTTCGTTCGCGTAATTTGAAAAATGTAATTCAAAACGAAGAACAATATTTTCAATTATTTGCCAGAATTATTCAGGGTATTCCTGTTGGATTACAATTTGGGAATACGAGTGGTTTACAGATTCGTCTTAATAATGCTCCATTAAAAAAGCTATCTGAATTAGCTACGCATCTTCCCCTTCAATTTATTCCGGCTAATTGTCACCAGTTTTTTGAACTGGGTCCCCGGTTTAGGCGAAAAGTTGTGGATTGGGGATTGTTTCACGTGGAACAAGAGTTTTTTTATCATTGGCAAGCATACAAAAAAATTCTTTCCCAACGTAATGCTGCATTGCGAAATGCGAAACCGAATAGTGAAGTCAAAGTTTGGGATGCATCGCTAAATGCGCATGGTTTGAAACTGGCAACCTATCGGAGTGAATACCTGGACCAATTAGTGATTAGTTTTAAAGAATGGTTCATGTTGCTTTGCAATGATTATAAAACTTCAAAATTTGAATTACGATATTTATCAGGCTGGCCCAAAGGTGAAGATTTTGCTGATAATTTGAATAAAACAATTGATAGAGATCGTGCGCTTGGTTATACCCGATCAGGTCCACATGCTGCTGATTGGTCATTAAGAGTAGATGGACAAGATCCTGCAGAATTGTTTTCAAGAGGACAGCAGAAACTTTTTTTTCTTGCTATCAGCCTGGCACAAATAACTTTAATGCAACGGATAAATAAACAACAAAGCGTATTGTTGATTGATGATTTAAGCTCCGAACTTGATCGTGAACACCAGGTTTCTGTGCTGCAAGCGATCAAAAAACTGAAGGTGCAAACCTTTATCACGACGACAAATACAGAGTTATCAGCAAGGTTGGTAAAAGAAGAAAATGACATTATGTTCCACGTGGAACGTGGTGTGATTGAGCAAGTATAGTCAAGCTGTCAACCGGAGACGATACATAGTAGAATGAACGATTAGGCTTCACCTTGCTGTAAATGGACTAATTTATGACCACTGAAAATAATAGTTACGATTCTTCCAATATTAAAGTACTGAAGGGGTTGGACGCTGTCAGAAAACGGCCGGGCATGTACATCGGCGACACGGACGACGGAACCGGTTTGCACCACATGGTTTTTGAGGTGCTGGATAACTCAATCGATGAATCTCTGGCTGGCCATTGCACGGAAATAAACGTTCGAATTCATCCGGATGATTCCGTTTCTGTGGAGGATAATGGTCGTGGTATTCCGGTCGATATGCATGAAGGTGAAGGAGTATCTGCAGCTGAAGTTATCATGACGGTTTTACATGCCGGTGGTAAATTTGATGATAATTCCTATAAAGTTTCAGGCGGATTACACGGTGTTGGTATATCAGTAGTAAATGCGTTATCCAAAAAACTAACACTGGAAATCAAACGTAATGGTTTTTTGCACAAACAAAATTACACACATGGTGTGCCGGATGCACCGTTAAAAGCATTTGAAGAAACGCAGGATACTGGTACCAAAATTCAATTCTGGCCAAGCGAAGAAACCTTTACCCACATCACATACGATTACAAAATATTGGCCAAGCGCATTCGTGAGCTAGCCTTCTTGAATTCTGGTGTCAGAATTGTCCTGACAGACGAAAGAGATGAGAAAACAGAAGTATTTCATTATGAGGGTGGGATAAAAGCGTTTGTTACCCATCTGAATAAAAATAAAACATTTGTTCACGAGCATGTCATTGGCATTTCCGGATTACGCGATGATGTCGTGGTCGAATTAGCAATGCAGTGGAATGACTCTTATCAGGAAAATATTTACTGTTTTACAAACAATATTCCCCAGCGTGACGGTGGTACACATTTAGCCGGATTTAGAGCGGCGTTAACCCGAAGCCTCAACCAATACATTGAAAGCGAAGGTCTGGCAAAAAAATCTAAAGTCGTTACCAGCGGCGATGATGCGCGTGAAGGACTCACAGCGGTACTGTCAGTAAAAGTGCCCGACCCGAAATTTTCATCTCAGACCAAAGATAAATTGGTGTCATCAGAAGTTCGCACCATTGTAGAATCTTTAGTTAATGAGCATTTCCAGGATTTTCTGATTGAAAACCCAAGTGAAGCCAAACTGATTGCCAACAAAATGATTGATGCAGCACGTGCACGTGATGCTGCCAGAAAAGCAAGAGAATTAACTCGCCGTAAGGGCGTTCTTGATATTGCAGGTTTACCAGGCAAGCTGGCGGATTGTCAGGAAAGAGATCCGGCCCAGTCAGAACTGTTCCTGGTGGAAGGGGACTCGGCCGGTGGCAGTGCCAAACAAGGCCGTGATAGAAGAACACAAGCAATTCTTCCGCTGAAAGGAAAAATCTTAAATGTTGAGCGCGCCCGTTTCGATAAGATGATCGGCTCGGCCGAAGTGGGCACGTTGATTACTGCTTTAGGTTGCGGTATTGGTCGTGACGAATATGATCCGGAAAAACTCCGCTACCACCATATTATTATTATGACCGATGCGGACGTCGATGGCTCTCACATCCGAACCTTGCTACTGACATTTTTCTACAGACAGATGCCGGAACTAATCGAACGAGGCCATGTTTACATCGCCCAGCCACCGTTATATAAAATCAAAAAAGGCAAACAGGAGCGTTACGTAAAAGATGACGCAGAAATGGAGCGTTACCTGACAGAAGTTGCTTTAACAAATGCCGTGCTCTATCCAACAACGGATGCAGCACCTATTGAAGGTAATGCTCTAGCGCAGCTGGTCAATGAATATCAAACCATCAGAGCCATTATTACCCGGCTGGCAAATCATTATTACCCGGCTTTCCTGGACGAATTGATTTATCAAACAGCAATACCTGATTTCAGCGAAACTGGCGCTATGAAAGAGTGGCTGAAAGCGATAGAGCAACGCATGAATGACATCATGCCCACAGGAACATATTACGTTCTTGATCTACAAAAAAAAGAAAATGAACCAATGCCTCATGTGAATATCAGTTTCACCCGACATGGGATTAGTAACGATTTTCATGTTCCGGGAGAGTTTTTTGCCAGTACCGAGTATCAGAAGATCATGTCTTTTTCTAACAAAATCAATGGCTTGTTTGGTGAAGGTGCGAAGATCGAACGTGGTGAAAGAAATGAAAATGTTCAGCATTTTTCACAGGCAGTTAAATGGTTGATGGCTGAAGCCCGACGTGGTCAGCATGTACAACGTTATAAAGGCTTGGGTGAAATGAACCCTGAACAATTGTGGGAAACGACAATGGATAAATCCAAGCGTCGGTTGTTACAGGTCAGGATCTCAGATGCGATAACAGCAGATGAAACCTTCAATACTCTAATGGGCGACAATGTTGAACCTCGTAGAGAGTTTATTGAAACGCATGCTTTACAGGCATCTAATCTAGATATTTAAACCATTCGGGAATTGTTCCCCAACCCAACGGTCGGTTATGAAGGCCATTCAGTGATGCTGGATGGCCTTTTTTCATGTATTCAGGAGCAAATAATGACGACGAGTGACGTACGCTACAATCAAGGGCAGATAATTTTGCATTGGTTAATCGCGGCGATGATTTTCTTTATGATCGGCTTAGGTCTATGGATGGTTGGTCTGCCAAAAGAGTCAGAATTAGCGCCGGGTCAGGAAAGCGTGCGAGCATTTTGGTTTTTATTGCATAAATCAATGGGTATCACCGTCGCAGCCTTCATTTTGTTACGTGTAGTCTGGCGGTTAACACATAAGACTCCCCCACTGCCGACAAGTATTGCAAACTGGCAACAGAAGCTCTCCAGCGGAATACATTATTTACTTTATGGAGTAATGATGGCGATGCCGATAACCGGTTATCTACAATCCATGTACAGTAAATATGACACCAAACTATGGGGAATGAAGTTACCACGCCTTGCTGAAGCAAATGCTTCTGCAAGAGAAACGTTTACCGATATTCATCAGGTGTTAGCGTATATTTTTATTACACTGTTGATTATACATATCGGGGCAGCCATAAAACATCGATTAAATGGCACAGAAGTGACCCGTAGGATGTCATTGTGGAAATAACGATGTAGTTGCAATGAAATTAAAAAAGGCCCTTAAAAGGGCCTTTTTTGTATGAATGACAATGATTATTAATGTAGCTTAATTTTTGGATGTACGCTTCGACGAAAAAGATGAGATAGCGATAACATCAACACTCGAAACGGTCCAAATAAGGCAACTTGGTGCATCTTATACAGTGAAAGGTACATCAGTCGGGCCATTAAACCTTCTACTTTCATACTACCTTTACTTAAATTTCCCATCAGGTTGCCAACTGTACCGTAGCGACCTAAAGAAACCAAAGAGCCATAATCATGGTAATGATATTCAGGAAGCTCCTTGTCCTTCATTCGATTAACGATTGATTTATAAACCAGAGACGCCATTTGATGGGCTGCCTGGGCGCGTGGCGGTACATTCTGATCCTGACCAATCCATTTACATGCACAGCAGTCACCAATGGCATAAATATCATCATCAAAGGTGGTTTGCAGGGTCTGTTTTACCACCAATTGATTCATCCAGTTGGTTTCCAGACCATCAATATCTTTCAAAAACTCAGGAGCCTTAATGCCGGCTGCCCAGACTTTGATTGCTGCAGGAATATTACGACCACTTTGAGTTTTGATCTCTGTCTCGGTAACTTCAATAACACGCTCACCAGCAAGAATTTCTACGCCGAGTTCATTTAACTCCTCCTGAGCAGCAGCTGAAATATTTTCAGGCAACCCAGGCAAAATACGATCAGCAGCTTCAATTAAAGTAAGTTTTACATCCTGTGGTTTAACTTCATCAAGACCATAAGCATTTAACAGATGTGATACTTCGTAAAGTTGCGCACACAATTCGACACCCGTAGCACCCGCGCCGACGATAGCGATATTTAACTGACCCTCATCAAGAGGACGTCCTTGGGTATGAGCGCGAAGATACGATTCCAGTAACTGATTCTGGAAATATTCGGCTTGTTTTGTGGTATCCAGGAACAGACAATGATCGCTTACACCCTTGATACCAAAGTCATGGCTGACACTGCCAACAGAAATAATGAGATAGTCATAATCAAAACTACGACGAGGAATGATTTCCACACCGTCTTCGTTGAAGGTTGGCGCAACGGTTATCTGTTTGTTTTGACGATCTAGGCCTTCCATTCGGCCGAGACGAAAACGAAACCCACTGCACATGGCCTGGCTCAAGTATTCAATTTCATCTTCATGAGAATCGAGGGTTCCAGCTGCAACTTCATGTAAAAGGGGTTTCCAGATATGCGTATGAGTACTGCTAACCAGAGTAACTTGCGCTTTCTTTTTTTTGCCGAGTTTTTTCCCGAGTTTGGTAACCAGTTCCAGGCCACCTGCTCCACCACCAACGACAACTATTTTTGGCACTGCTTCTGACATAGATATGCGACTCCCATCAATCCGTTGCAAATTATGTGGTTAATTTTAACTTATATATAACAGATCAACCTATCTAATTTTTACTAGTAGGTCAGACTCTGGCAAAATTCACAGCTTAATATCAATTGAGATAACAGCATGCAATCAAGGCCGGAAAAGCCAAAATTGGCCTGGGCAATCACGGGTTCAGGACATTATCTGGATGAATGTTTGGAAATTATCCGTGAATTACCGGATGTAGACCTGTTTTACAGTCGTGCTGGAGAAGAAGTTATCCGTATGTATGGTCACGATCCCAAAACCTTGAACAACGAAGGTCATATTTATCGTGATAGAGCCGCAAGCTCACCTCCGGTCGGATTATTCTATCGAGGGGATTATCATACTCTGGTGGTAGCACCAGCCACCTCAAACACCGTGGCGAAAATGGTTATGGGCTTGTCTGACACACTGGTTACCAACGTGTATGCTCAGGCAGGCAAGTGCCGTGTTCCGAGTATTGTGCTTGCCTGTGATGCCATATCCGAAGTCGATACACCTGCCCCTGACCGTATGGTGAGATTATGGCCAAGAGCCATTGATCTGGCGCATACAGAAACTCTGCGTAGTTTTGAAGCAACCACCGTCGTGGAATCAGCTGAGGCTTTATACGAAACTTTGAAAAAGCGTCTGGAACACGTTAACGCCGATCATGGCTGAGACCATTCTCTTTCTCACCGGAAAACTTGCTCAACCCAGTGTTGAAAAGGTTTTGCAGGAAATGGCGCCATTGCCATTCGAGTATAGAGTGCATCAATTGGGTCTATCAGTTGCCGCATTAATGACCGATAAGATGATCGCCCGGCGGCTCAAGCCGGATGATTATGCGGACTGTAAACAGATCATTGTTCCCGGTCGCTGCCGTGGAGATTTGGCTGAATTGAGTAAAACGCTGGGGATTGAGGTAGTGCGGGGGCCGGATGAAATTAAAGATTTACCGATATTCTTTGGTAAGGAGCGGAAAATCCCTGATTTAAGTCGTTATGATGTCAATATCTTCGCCGAGATTGTTGATGCGCCCCAAAGGGATATTGCAGGTATTTTGGAGCGGGCAAATTATTACCGTGATTCAGGGGCCAACGTCATTGATATTGGTTGTCTTCCGGAAGAAAAATTCCCGCTGATGGAAGAAGCTATCGCAGCCCTACATGAAAATGGTTTTAAAGTTAGTGTGGACTCACTTTCAATAGATGACTTGAGACGTGCTAGCAAGGCGGGTGCAGATTACCTGTTGAGTCTGACAGAAAAAACCATCGACCTTGCGAAAGAAACCGATGCCATCCCGATACTGGTTCCAGCGCAGCCGGGTTCACTGGCTTCGCTCGAACGGGCTATGGAGGCAATGGACAAACTGGGAAAACCCTGGATAGCCGATCCAATTCTGGATCCAATCCATTTTGGCCTTACAGAGTCGATAGTTCGTTATCACACGCTACGTCAAAAATATCCAGAAGCACCCATGATGATGGGGATAGGTAATCTGACCGAGTTAACGGATGCTGATACCAGCGGAATTAATGCACTGCTGTTTGGCATTATTTCTGAGTTAAACATTACCAATGTTCTGGCGACGGAAGTCAGTCCTCATGCAAGGCGGGCCATTAAAGAAGCAGATGTGGCACGACGCATGATGTTTGCCGCTCGCGATGACAATAGCCTGCCACGGGATTTCACTGCAGATTTATTGGTTAGCCATGAACGCAGACCTTTTACCGATACTGAACAGGAAATTATTCAATTATCTGAGAATATAAAAGATCCAAACTATCGAATAAAAATTGCCCCTAAAGGGATATTTGTTTTTAATCGGGATGGTTTGTTGCAGGATACCGATCCGTTTGCTTTTTACCCTCAGCTGCAAGTGAAAGATGATCCGGGCCATGCCTTCTACCTGGGGGTGGAATTAGCACGTGCCGAGATCGCCTGGCAATTAGGGAAACGTTATACTCAGGATGAAGATCTGCAATGGGGTTGTGCTGTTGAAACCGAACAGGAAGATCTGACCCGGCAGAAGGCTGAAGGCACTACGATGCAAAAAGATCAGCAACGGACCTGTGGCACGGCCGATATTAAAAAAACCAAAAAACAGGAGCGCGCCTGTGGCACTGCTGACAAGCCGGATACATGAAGTTATCGTCACCACGATATCAGAAAATGGAAAGGTGCATTCTGCACCAATGGGGATAAGCGAAGTAAACGGTCACTTTCATATAAAGCCTTTCAAACCATCCCGTACTTACGATAACCTGCTTCGGCATGGTCAGTGTTCAATAAATTTTGTCGATGATGTACGGATTTTTGCTGGTGCGTTAACCGGACATCGTGATTGGCCCACCTCTCCCTGTCAGCAGATTGAAGGCGAATATATTGCAGATGCGCTATCACATATTGAGTTGGAAATTGTTCGTCTGGAAGATGATGATCCACGTGCCTGTTTTTACGGCGCTGTAATTTGCGATGTAAACCATAAGCCCTTCAGAGGTTTTAATCGTGCCCAGAATGCAGTGATTGAGGCTGCCATTCTGGTGAGTCGGCTGGGCATGTTGCCAGAGCATAAAGTTCGCGACGAAATTGACTACCTGACTATCGCTATTGAGAAAACGGCCGGTGAACGTGAGCTCCAGGCCTGGAGCTGGTTAATGGAAAAAGTTGAACAATCCGGAATAAAGCTAAATGATAACTAAGTGGTTAGCCAGCGTAGAATCGCTTGAGGAAGCAAAATCTTTAGTGGAGCAATTGCCACATATCCTTGATATGAAAAACCCGTCAGAAGGTGCTCTGGGAGCTTTAAACCATCAAACTGTCACTGAGATCGTTAATTGGATCAACAAAGGTTGTCTTTGCAGTGCAACGGTGGGTGATTTACCCATGCAAGCTGAGATAACTTCAGCAGCCATTCGCAACATGGCTGAAACAGGTGTGGATTATGTCAAAATCGGGCTATTTGATGAACCAGGTCTTATCCAATGCATTCAACAACTTGAGCCTACTATCAAAAGTCTTAGCACACCGGTGATTGCCGTTATCTTTGCTGATCAGTTACCACAGCAGAAGTTAATTCCATTACTGGCAAAAACTGGATTCGCTGGCGTGATGCTGGATACTGCCCGCAAAGATGGTCAGGGATTGTTGAATCATTTATCGGTAGAAGTTCTGCAACAGTTTGTTGTGGAGGCAAAATCCGCTGGAATGTTGTGCGGTTTGGCCGGCGCACTGAGGATTGAAGATATTGAAACACTCAGTCCATTGCAGCCGGATTACCTTGGGTTTCGCAGTGCGTTATGTCAGCAGCATCATCGCACTAATCGTCTGGATCCGGAGTTGGCCAAACAAATTCAAAATAAATTGAACGCGGCTTTACCTGAAGTTTTGGCCTGTTAGACGCAGACGCAAAAAAACCGGATAGAGAAAGTTACCTCCCCTACCCGGTTTATATCTTTTTCAAGCAGCCAGTTTTACTCTTAGTGATTTTGCTGCTGAAACCATGGCCTTTAATGCAGGCTCCACTTCTTCCCAGCGACGGGTTTTTAAACCGCAGTCAGGATTCACCCATAACAGCGTTTTATCAATTCGCTGTGCGGCCAGTTTGAGCAATTCCACCATCTCCTGCTCTGATGGAATATTCGGACTGTGAATATCATAGACACCCGGACCTATCGCATTGGGATAGTCAAACTCCTGAAAAACATCCAGTAATTCCATTTGCGAACGTGAGGTTTCAATGGTGATGACATCGGCGTCCATGGCGGCAATAGCTTCGATAATATCGTTGAATTCGGAATAACACATATGGGTATGGATTTGTGTTTCATCTGACACGCCATTAGCGGTGATTCGGAAGCATTCCACAGCCCACTCCAGATATGTCTTCCACTGAGATTGACGAAGTGGCAAACCTTCCCGCAAGGCGGCTTCATCAATCTGAATGATGTTGACCCCGGCACTTTCCAGATCGATTACTTCATCACGAATCGCCAGTGAAATCTGTTTAGAGGTTTCGCTACGTGGCTGGTCATCTCTGACAAAAGACCAGTTAAGAATGGTGACTGGCCCGGTCAACATCCCTTTTACTGGTTTGTCGGTTAATGATTGGGCATATTGAATCCACTCAACGGTCATCGGATCAGGACGTGAGACATCACCATAGATGATCGGTGGCTTCACACAACGGGAACCATAGGACTGAACCCAGCCATAGTCGGTGAATGCAAAACCCTGTAGTTGTTGACCGAAATACTCGACCATATCATTGCGTTCAGCTTCACCATGTACCAGTACATCAAGGCCCAACTCGAGTTGTTTATCGATGGCATAGCGAATTTCCGCCTGCATTTGCTGGCGATATTCAGCATCAGCCAGTTGACCCAGGCGAAACTGTTTACGTGTCTGTCGAATAACATTGGTCTGTGGAAAAGAGCCAATGGTAGTCGTTGGGAATGCCGGCAACTGTAGCGCTTGCTGTTGAAGGGCTGCTCGTTGTGAATAAGTACTCTGCCGCTGGCCTGATGCGGAATGAGTTGCTTCACAGCGCTGTTTAACGGCCGGGTTATGAACCCGAGTGGACTGCTGGCGACGTTGAATGGATTTTTTGTTTTCTGCTAGCTGTGCGGCAACACCTTCACGCCCCAGATTGAGCGCCTGAGCTAATATCGATAACTCTTCCAGCTTTTGTACTGCAAAGGCCAGCCAGTCAAGTGTTTCTTCAGCAAGATTATGCTCAGAGTTTAAATCAATAGGCACATGCAGCAACGAACAGCTTGGTGCCAGCCATAAACGTTCAGCAAGTCGGGTATGAATCGGCTCCAGCAGCTCAAGCGCCCTATTCAGATCGGTTTTCCAGATATTACGGCCATTAATAATGCCCACTGATAAAACTTTGTGTGAAGGCAGCCAGTCCACCACTCTGACAAGTTCATCTGCAGCATTGATCGCATCAATATGCAGTCCTGCTGTGGGTAATTCACAAGCTAGCTGCAGATTTTGCTGAAGTTGGCCGAAATAGGTCGTCAGCAACAATTTGACACGACATTTCGCTAAACTGAAGTAGGCTTTCTGCAAAGCCTGTTGCCATTCCGTTGACAGATCAGTGACCAGAACAGGTTCATCGATTTGTACCCACTCGACACCGTTATCTGCCAATTGATCGAGAATTTCTGCATAAGCCGGTAATAATTTATCCAGCAAAGCGAGTTTGTCAGTTTCGTCCTTGGTTTTCCCCAGCCAGAGATAGCTTACCGGACCAACCAGAACGGGTTTTATCTTAAAACCTGCAGCTTTTGCTTCTATGATTTGCGCCAGCAATCGTTCCGGATATGCCTTAAAGGCAGTTTCCGCGTTAAATTCCGGCACCAGATAATGGTAATTGGTATCAAACCATTTTGTCATTTCTGCAGCGGCGACCTGGTGATTGCAACAGGATGAACCTGCTTGTCCACGCGATGCCTGAAAATACTGTGTCATGGCATCAGCATTTTTATCAACCCGTGAAGGCAGGTTATCCAGCAGCTGACTGGTGTCCAGAACGTGATCATAAAAGGAAAAGTCTCCAACAGGCACCAGGTCCAGGTCAGCTTGCAATGTCCAATGACGTAAACGTAATGTTTTACCGGTTTGTTCTAAATCCTCAACAGACGTTTCATCACGCCAGAAGCGCTCCAGAGCAAATTTTAATTCTCGTTGGCCGCCCATACGGGGAAAGCCAAGATTATGTGTGGTGACCATTCGATATCCTCTCAATCGGTTTCAAAAAGCTTCATTGTAATCAGTCTTATTGATGAGTAATAATGATGATTATTTACTTATTCATGAGATATGTTCATATATGATTGAGCGCGCGCATTTAGGAATTATTCGAGCCTTGGCAGAAAATGGCAGTTTAACGGCAGCAGCCAATGCCTTATTTCTCACACAATCCGCCTTATCGCATCAGATCCGTTATCTGGAACAAAAGTTGGAAATAAGCTTATGGCAGCGGGATGGTCGTAAGTTAAGACTGACACAGGCAGGTGAACTGATGTTGCAGGTTGCTCAGCAGGTTTTACCGGTTTTGGAGCAAACTGAGCAGACCTTACAGGCCTATTCGGAGGGACGCGCAGGTATTTTGCGTCTGGGAGTTGAGTGCCACCCCTGTTATGAATGGCTGAAAAAAATTCTGGCAGACTATCTACGCGAAATGCCGCAAATGGATGTGGATATTGTGCATCAATTTCAGTTTTCAGGCATGGAAGGGTTATTGAATCATCATATTGATTTGCTGGTGACACCGGATGCCGTAAAACAGGTCGGCGTAATTTATCAGCCGATGTTTGATTATGAGTTGGTTTTGCTGGTGGCTGAAAGTCATCCATTAAGTAAGCAGAAATTTATTCAGGCAGAAGCACTGCACAAGGAATTATTGCTGACGTTTCCCGTCGCCCATGAACGACTTGATGTGTTTACCCAGTTTTTGATGCCCGCAGGTATTAACCCTCGAACCAAAGCCATGCAATCAATGGATATTATGGTGCAGATGGTGGCGTTACAAAGAGCGGTGACAGTGTTGCCTAACTGGCTGGCCAATGAGTTTTGTCAAACGCTTCCGGTTAAAGCGATACGGCTTGGAAGTGGCGGTTTGGCGAAAACGCTTTATGCTGCCATAAGAGAGTTAGACCAGGACGTCAGCTACCTGCAAAAATTTATTTCCCTTGGCGTGAAATCCAGCAATGCTGTGACCGATTAAGTTTGTTCGTCAAGCACTCGATAAAGGATTTCACGGATAGACTCAGGTTCAAAAGGTTTATCCAGAATAGCCGATACGCCCGCCTGCTCAACCTGACCCAATCGGGTCTGGTTCTGCTCACTGGTCACAACCAAAATGGGCACAAAAGTATTGCCCATCTCGCTGCGGATATGTTCAACCAGCGCCTGACCATCCATTTTTGGCATATTCAGATCGGTCACCACCAAATCAAAACTCTGTTGTTTGAGCATTTCAATCGCTTCAATACCATTTTCAGCCTGATGAATCTGGTTTATGCCCATGTTCTGAAACACGCGCATTAGATGGTTACGTGATACCAGACTGTCATCGACCAGTAAAACTTCCAGCTGTTCTACTTCGTAATTCTGTAATTCAATTTCAGTTGGATCAATATGCTGCAGGGTGGTACGGATGGCACGCTGCAGATTAGCGTGATCAAAGGGTTTGGGCAGAATGGCCACGACACCGGATTGGCGAAGAGGCTCAAGTGCTTCAATATTTGATTCGCTGGAGATCAGCATAAAATGGGTGTTTTCCAGATTATCCAGTCGACGAATTGATGAGAGTAGTTCAGTCGCGGTCATGTCAGGCAAATACATGGCGCTGATCACCAGATCCGGGGGATACTTTTGCATAGCCACGATAGCCTGCGCGCCATCGTGAACACCATCAATTTTATTCACTCCCGCCTGGCGTAATTCACGCATGATGATTTTCAGCTGAACGGAAGATGGCTCAACCAGTAATATCGAGAGTTCTGATTCATTAAGTGAGTACATGCTGGTTCCGTTTTAGCGAATAACGAGACTGGTTTCCACTTGTTCGCGAGTCTCTTCATCCATAAGTTTTTCGATAATTGTTAACGCAAAAGCCATTGCCGTTCCCGGTCCGCGGGAGGTAATGATTTTATTATCACAGACGACAGCATCATTACTGAATTGAATTTCTGGCCATTCGCTGGGCTTCAGTGCACCTGGATAACAGCTGACGCTCACCCCCTCTAGCAGGCCAACATGTGCCAGAACCATGGGTGCTGCACATATTGCTCCAAGCCATTTATCAGCCTGGTTAAACCGTTTGAGCAACGCATGAATCCGTTGATCGGCATTCAGATTGTTGGTGCCGGGTTGTCCGCCCGGCAGAACCATCATGTCGAATTCATCATCAATCACTGCATCCAGTGTGGCATCCGCCACCAAGCGGACACCACGGCTGGCAGTAATGTTTAGATCCTCCGTCAAACTGGCAGTAACAACATCTATCTCAGCCCGTCTGAGAACATCTATCAGCGTGACCGCCTCAATTTCCTCAAAGCCCTCAGCGAGTGGGATTAATACCGTTGCCATGAAAATAGCGTTTAACGTTTGCTCATAATGTTCATGCCTTTCAGCAGGTTCAATGCCTGAGAAAGCGGGTAATCACGCAGTGCTAAAGGCTGTTTTTCCTCTTCTTCATCGAGACCCGCTTCCGCGTCGGCCGGAGTTTCGTCTGATTCTTCCAGTAAACCATTTTCCAGATGACGACTGAGATCAACTTCTCGCAGCGGCTGGAAGCCATTATCTTCAGCTGCACTGATTTGTAAGGCATCAATCACGATATCAGGGTGTATACCATCTGCCTGAATAGAGCGTCCAGAAGGGGTGTAATACCGCGCGGTTGTCATCTTGACCGCGGTATCATTGGTTAAAGGCATAACCGTTTGTACTGACCCTTTACCAAAGGTTTTAGTACCCAGTATCACGGCCCGTTGATGGTCCTGCAAAGCCCCGGCAACAATTTCAGAAGCAGAAGCTGAGCCACCATTTACCAGCACAATAATAGGCGCGCCATTCAGCATATCACCAGGTTTGGCGTGGAATTTTTGATCGGCATCCTCAATACGTCCTTCAGTGTAGACAATCATGCCTTTGTTGAGGAAAGCATCAGAAACTTCAACCGCTGCATCTAAAACGCCGCCTGGATTATTGCGTAAATCAAGCACCAGACCTTTTAATTTGCCACCATTATCAGTCTTGAGTTGATTTACGGCGTCACGAAGATTCTCACCGGTTGGTGATTGGAAAGTAGTGATTCGTACATAACCATAACCTGGCTCCAGAACTTCGGTGCGTACACTTTTCACTTTGATAATGGCGCGAGTCAGTTCCAGTTTCAGCGGTTTATCAGCGCCTTCACGAATAATCGTCAGAACAATTTTGCTGCCCGGTTCACCACGCATGATGTCTACGGCTTCAGTCAGCGTCAGACCTTTAACAGGGGTGTCATCGAGACGGATAATCAGGTCACCGGCTTTTACACCTGCTTCAGCAGCGGGTGTTTCGTCAATTGGTGCAACCACTTTGACGAAGCCATCTTCCATTGATACTTCTATACCCAAGCCACCAAACTCTCCAGATGTGCCTTCACGGAGATCCTTGAATTCGCTGAGATCAAGGTAGGATGAATGGGGATCCAGTCCAGAAAGCATGCCGCGAATGGCGTTTTCCAGCAGAGCTTTGTCTTCCACCGGCTCTACATAACTGCTTTTGATGCGGCCGAAAATTTCAGAGAAAGCTCTTAGATCGTCTATTGGCAAGTCAGGCTTTGCGACAGTGTCTTTCTCGGCTGATACCATTTGACCAAAAATCAATGTGATGCCGATAATGACACCCGCTGTTACCAGCGCAAAATCACGTTTCAAAAAGCGCATATGAACTTTATTCCTTATTTCAAATTAACCTTGCTTGCGCAGCCATTGCATAGGATTGGTCGGACTGCCTTTATGACGTACTTCAAAATATAATCCAGCGGTTTGTCTGACACCCTGATCACCACTTTGAGCGATAACCTCACCAGCACTCACGGTATCCCCCGTGCTTTTCAGCAGACTGTCATTATTGCCATACAGCGTCATGAACTGTTCGCCATGATCAATGATGATTAACAAGCCAAAGCCTTTCATCCAATCGGCAAAAACCACCCTGCCCTCTGCGCTGGCTTTAACAGACGTGCCTTTTTCAGAGGCTATCAGTATGCCCTTCCAGCTGAGTTTATCAAGATTACGCTGGCTACCATAGCTTGCCAGTATTTTTCCAGACAACGGCCATTGTAACTTCCCACTCAGACTCGAAAATCGTTCACTTGGTTTCACCGTTTTTGATGGCGGAGGTCTTTTTGCTGCTTTTTTGGCGAGTGAGTCTAATAATGACTGCAGGTTTTTCTCTTCTTCTTTTAATGCAGCCAGTTGTGCATCCTGCCCTGAGATTTTTTTATTCAGCGCGGCAAGTGTTCTCTCACGTTCAACCGTTTGCTGTTTAAAAGCTTCTTGCTGCGAGAGCTGTTGTTGTTCCAGTTCATCCAGATTTCTTTTAACAGCATAAACAGCTTTTTCCTGCTCCGTTAAGTTTTGCAAAGTCGTGTGCAAGGTTTCGAGCTGCTGCTGGCGGGCCGAGTGAAAATAACGGTAATACGTGTTGCTTCGACTGACACGCTCAGGAGACTGTTCAGACAATAATATTTTTAGATAACTGGGTTGAGCATTCATAAATGCAGAGCGAATTTGTTGATTTAATGCCTCCAGTTGCTTTGCCTGCTGCTTTTGCGTCAGTCCCAACTGCTGTTGAAGATTAAGTAATTCATCATCTTTAACCGCAATAGATTGTTTAATCTGATTTAACTCGCGACTTATTTCGGAAACCTTGAGACTCTGCTGTTTTAATTGCTGTTGTAATTCCGCTTTGGTTTTCTTGTTAAGGTTAATCGTTTTATCAAGCTCAGATATTTCACTCCGTACCGCTTCGAGCTTTTTTGCTGACGAAGGTTCAGCAGCAAGATTTAATGGCACAAAAAGCCAGAAAAACAAGATTAAACCACGAATCATCATCTGCACGTTCAGGTGAGTTTCACCAGAAGGTGATTATTCATTTCCGCTGGAATCGGGAGATCAAGCAGGCTCAGCATGGTCGGTGCGATATCAGATAAACCACCCTGTTCGGCACAGACTGCCGAACGTCCCGCATAGATTAACGGCACGAGGTTGCTGGTGTGGGCTGTATGCGCCTGGCCTTTCTCATTGTCCACCATCTTTTCAGCATTGCCATGATCTGCTGTTACCAGCATTTCGCCACCGCTTTCTTTTAATGCGGACCAGATTTTACCGAGACAGTTATCCAGTGTTTCAATGGCTTTAACTGTCGCATCAAAATTACCGGTATGGCCTACCATATCTGCATTGGCGAAGTTACAGATGATGACATCATATTGATTGCTGTGAATGGCTTTGACCAGTTTTTCGGCCACTTCCGGAGCATTCATCTCCGGTTGTAAATCGTAGGTTTCGACTTTTGGCGAGGGCACCAGAATCCGATCTTCACCTTCGTAAGGAACATCGCTTCCGCCATTAAAAAAGAACGTCACATGCGCATATTTTTCGGTTTCAGCAATACGCAACTGGCGTAAACCAACAGCAGAAATACATTCGCCCAGCAGGTTTTTGAGCTTTTCAGCCGGAAAAGCCACCGGTACATCAAAATCCTTCTTATATTCAGTCAGCGTGACAAATTTTGACAGTTTTGGTGCTGCCAATATGGGAAATCCAGTAAATTCAGTATCAATGAAACACTGGGTTAATTCACGAGCGCGATCAGCACGGAAATTCATGAATACGATACTGTCACCATCCTCAATCGGCACGGCATCACCAATTCTGGTGGCTTTAACAAACTCGTCCGTTTCTTCTCGGGCATAGGCGTCCTGAAGAGCTTCAAGTGCATTGTCTGTCTGATAAACGGCTTTACCATTAGCAATCAGTTCATAAGCCTGTTGAACTCTATCCCAGCGCTGGTCACGATCCATCGCATAAAAGCGCCCGATAATACTGGCGAAACGGCCCTTACCGGTTTCGTTAAAACAGGCTTGCATGTCCGCAATGAACTTTTGAGCAGATTTGGGTGACGTATCGCGACCATCCAGAAAAGCGTGCAAATAAATTTTAGTCGCCCCACGGTCTGCAGCAAGTTTTACCATGGCCTGAATATGGCTGTCATGACTGTGCACGCCGCCATCGGAGAGCAAGCCCAGAATGTGCAGGGCTTTATCATTTTTCACCACGTCATCCACCGCATCAGTCAGTGTTTGATTGGTAAAAAAAGATCCGTTTCGAATGGCGACACTAATCCGGGTGAATTCCTGATAAACCACCCGGCCAGCACCAATGTTGAGATGACCAACTTCAGAATTTCCCATCTGATCGCCCGGCAAGCCGACACCAGCGCCGGAGGCGTTAATCAATGTATGTGCGTAATCATTCCAGAGGTGATCCCAAACGGGGGTATTGGCAGCCAAAATGGCATTATGCTGGACCTCTTCACTATAACCCCAACCATCCATAATGATTAGCGCAAGTGGGCGGTGCATGTGGCTCATGAAACTATCCTTTAATCACGGGTTACGACGACCTGGGGTTGTGAAAAACAGTGAACACTGCAAATCAACAACAATGCTGTGTATTATATGGGCTTTTGTAATCAATTACAGTTGCAATCTCGTTGACTAACATCATTTCACAATCCGGAAACCCGCAAATGCATGCCATTAATGACGATATTGAACGCGCTGCATTTGCGCTGAAAGCAATGTCGAATCCATTGCGTTTGAAAATTCTATGTACGTTGGGCGATCAGGAATTATCAGTACAGGATATTGTTGATCAGGTTGGCACAACACAAAGCAATGTGTCGCAGCATCTTGCCAAACTCAAAGATAAAAACATTCTGGCGGCAAGACGAGATGCAAACCGTATATTTTACCGGGTCAACGATGAGCGCCTGTTACGGCTAATCAGCATGATGTGCGAATTGTTTTGCGTAAAATAGAAATCATTATTTATTCATAAATTTAGGGCTGTTTAATGGAAAATCTGGGCGAATTTATTGTTAATCATTGGATACTGTCCAGTTTGTTTGTGGTGTTGTTGTTTTTGGTTTTTTCTGACTCACTCACTCGCAAACTGGGTGGGGTTAATGCCGTTGATGTGCCAACAGCTGTTAATCTGGTGAATCAGCAAAAAGGCTGTTTTGTTGATATTCGCGATAAAGCTGCATTTGAAACTTCACATATAGTCGATTCCGTTAATGTACCGGTGGCTGATATCGAGGCGAATCTCAAGTCGCTAAAAAATAAGGATCAGCCTCTGGTTCTGGTGTGTGACAGTGGTCAGCGTTCAAAAGCTGCTGCCAAACAGTTCAAAAAACATGGCTATACCAATATTTATGTAATGTCAGGTGGTCTGCACGCATGGCGAGATGCCAAACTGCCATTATTCACTTAAGACTTGGAGCGTTGTTATGAGCAAAGTCATCATTTATTCATCTGCGCATTGCCCGTATTGCACCATGGCAAAGCAGTTACTGGATCGAAAAGGTGTCAGTTATGACGAAATCCGTGTGGATCAGCATCCTGAAAAACGCCAGGAAATGATGCAAAAAAGTCAGCAACGTACCGTGCCGCAAATATTCATTAATGGTAAATCAATGGGTGGATATACCGATTTGGTTGATATCGATCGTTCGGGTCAGCTCGATGTTTTACTGACAAATAATTAAATTCTTTTAGAGAGGGAAAATCATGGCTGAAGAAAACACAGCAGCAACAGAAGAACAACAACCAAAGTTCATCATTCAGAAGATCTACACCAAAGATATTTCATTTGAAACACCTAATTCTCCAGCCATTTTCCGTGAAGAATGGAAGCCCAAACTGGATCTGCAATTGGGTAATGAATATAACCGTATTGATGAAGATACCCATGAAATTGTTCTGGTCGTCACAGTCACCGCGAAAGTTAATGATCAAGTCGCATTTCTGGCGGAAGTCAAACAGGCTGGAATTTTCACTTTGACCGGGTATAGCAAGGAAGAAATGGGTCCCCTGATTGGTAGTTACTGCCCGAATACTGTTTTCCCATTTGCACGTGAAGTGATTTCTGATGTGGTTATTAAAGGTGGTTTCCCACAACTCGTGCTGGCACCCGTGAACTTTGATGCAGTATACAAACATCAGATTGATCAGGCGCGTCAGCAGATGGAAGCAGCACAGGCTACTCACTAGTTTGTCTAGATGGCCATGACCGCTTCTTCTTTAATGCCAACAGTTGTCATTGGTGCCGGAGCCTGGGGTACGGCGCTGGCGATTGCCATGGCTCGCAATGGGCATGAAGTCTGGCTGTGGGGTCGTGACAAAGAACAGCTTTCCCGGATAGCGGCTGAACGGATGAACAGCCGCTATTTACCGGAAATTATTTTTCCGGATACATTGAAAATTGAAATGGATTTGGAAAAATCTCTGAAAAATTGCAGACATGTAATGATTTCAGTGCCAAGTGTGGCGTTTAGCGAAATATTGCATTGCATTAAACCTTTTCTGTCTGAAGATATCCCGATCAGTTGGGCGACCAAAGGTTTAACGCCCCACAATGGTCAATTTCTGCACGATACGGCTATTGAAATTCTGGGGCCTAAACATGCTTTAGCTGTCGTTTCTGGTCCATCGTTCGCCGCGGAGGTTGCGGCCGGGTTACCTACCGCTTTAACAGTTGCTTCCCGCGATACAGAGTTTGCCAAAGCCTTGGCAAATGCGCTTCATGGACCTGCTTTGCGGGCTTACACCACGGAGGACGTTTTAGGGGTGCAAGTTGGTGGCACGGTGAAAAACGTGTTGGCAATTGCCGCAGGTATCTGTGACGGATTAGGATATGGTGCCAACGCCCGTGCCGCTCTGCTGACCCGCGGTATGGCAGAAATTATGCGTTTAGCCAGTATATTGGGGGCTGAACCGGAAACCATGTTTGGTCTGTCTGGTATGGGGGATTTGATTCTCACCTGTACCGACAATCAGAGCCGCAATCGCCAGCTGGGCTTAGCGATTGGTTCAGGTCTTAAAGTTGATGAAGCGGTTTCAAAAGTCGGTAAGACGGTAGAAGGTATGCACGCTGCAAGAGAAGTTTTATTACGCGCTCAACAGGCGGGTGTTGAGATGCCAATTGTTGAGCAGGTATGCAAAATCCTGTTTGAAGGGTACGATCCGCGCAAATCGGTTCAGGCATTATTATGTCGTGAACAAAAAGCAGAATCTCCGGTAATCGGAAAATCGTGATACGAATTAATTGAGGAAAATTATATGCAAGGCATTGTGAAATACAGCAGCATCATTGCACTCAGTGTGGCAATGACTGTCGGCTTGTCTGCCTGTGGCAACCCATTCAGTAAAAAATCATCAGATGATGATGAAGTCGTTATGTCACAAAGTGGTCCGATACTGTGGGAGTCAAATCTGCAATACGTTCGTATGGTAGAGCGCGATCTGCCTGGAACCAATCAGCACCCTTTACCAATCAATCAGGATGAAATGCGTGAAGTGCTTTCATCACTTTACGTCAATCAGCGCGTCTTACTGAGAACTCAGCAAGTCCCGTTGTTTTCACCGGGTGAACTGCAAATTTTAAGTTCAACGTTGGCACAGGGTTTAAACCGTGCTCAACCCGATGAAGATATTACCTTTGTCACGCTAGGGGTTCATGCCGGAGCGATTGCAGCGGAACGCAAAACCAACAGTGGTCGCGTGTTTGTTGATAACAATGGGCGCTTGAACATTATCTTCGGTCTTGTTCATCAGGAATACCGTGATAAAGACCAATATACCGGTCAAGAGATTGATCGTCGGGTAAATCCATTATTACCGGGTACCCGTAAATCCGATTCTGAACCAGCAACCAAAATTGCTTTAGATAATGGCATTTCATATCACCAAGAGGATGGCTCTGAACGGTCTGACTGGGTAGTGATTGATATCCCAACCGTATTAGCTTCTGCAGCTGAGCGTAAAGGACAGGATACCGGCGCATTAACGCCTGAAATGCGTGAAGAAATAGCCAGAACCAAACGTCAAACAGATAATTTGACCGATGATGTGGCCAATATTAAGGAAGTCCTGTTTGAAATGTCTGAGCAGCTTGAACAGCTCAAACAACAATTAGAAGAAAGTAATCAGGAATAATGATTGCTTAATACATTAATAAAGGCGCTTCGGCGCCTTTTTTATTGCAATCTTTAAAGACGATAGCGCAAATCAGCAGATTTCGAGCGAGGCATTTCGACATTTTTTGACAGGCTGAGCACCTTAAACAGTTCTCCCATCTGTTCTGGCAATAATAAACGTTTCAAAGCTGCGGCCTGTTGCATCTGCTGAAAGGAATCAGGCGCATTTTGTTGGCTGAGATTGAGAATGTCACCTGCCAGCAGAAAATCACTCTGCCTTTGATAACCCTCAACTTGCAATCCTATTGCATGGGCTGTTTCAGCTAACGCAGTGAAGTCCACATGAGCGGTGATATCCTGCAGGCCGACCAAGACCAATGGATCATTATGTGCCTGATGTTGATAGTGGCAACGCAGCATGCCCTGATGCCGCATGGGATGAAAATAGTCACTGGCTTCATAGCCATAATCAATTAAATATATAGCACCCTGGGTCAGTTTTTCGGCGATGGTGCCAAGCCAGGCAGGTGCTTGCATGGCAACTTCTGTCTGATAAGGAAACTGCGGCAGTAAGGGGTGAATTTGTTCGCAACGTGTCTGTAAAAAAGGATCAGTCACGGTTTGTGAAAGCCATGCCAGTTGCCCTTCTTCGCGCCCTACTCCAACCTCCAGAATCTGGTTTTCTTCAAACTGCACCCGATGCACTGGCATCGCATCGCACACTTCGTTTGCAATGATCGCTCCGGTGAATTCAGTAGGCAGTTGATCCAGCCAGATCACGCAGTTCTGCTCACTTCCAAAGTTTTTATGTATTATTTCATATTGCTTTTGACGTAAGTGGGCACTTGCTTCAATTATGTAGTAATGTGTCGGCAGGCAATCAATTTCCCGCAGATGATGCAGAATATCGACTGCCATTTGACCGTTGCCTGCGCCAAATTCCAGACAATCTGCCGCGGGTATTTGTCTAAGCGCATCAGCAATATGATTGCCCAGCGCCTGTGAAAATAACGGGCTTATTTCCGGGGCAGTAATAAAATCCCCTGCTTCGCCAATCTTACTTAAGCCATTACTGTAATAACCTAGTCCAGGTTGGTATAAAGCCATCTGCATAAATTCTGCAAAGCTCAGCCAACCATTACGGTCTTCTATGGTCTGAAAAATCAGTTGCAACAGTTGATCGCTATGCTGTTGCGCAATGGGGTCAGGTGCAGGTAACTTGGCGGTATCTTTCATTTAGTCGGTAATTTCAGTGAATAATCCCATTTTAGTAACAGGTGCCGGAAAGCGGGTCGGATTTCATATTGCTTCCAGGCTAAAGCAGGATGGTTATGATGTATTGGCACATTACCGTACTGAAACAGATGATGTCCAAAAACTAAAACAATTAGGCATACAGACTATTCAGGCGGATTTGCAGGATACTGCCAGCATTATGGCGTTTATCGACAAACTCCAGCAATTCAGTCCGGCTTATCGAGGCATTGTGCATAATGCCTCAGCATTTACACCGACAGCAGAAGATTTGTTTGAGGCTGCTGAGCAATATCAACATTTTTTCACCATACATATGTTAGCGCCGTTTCTTATCAATCAGGCGTTATCAACGCTTTTAATCGGACCGGGAAACGATCCGGCCGACATTATTCATATCACCGATATCAATGTTGAAAATCCTACCCCACGTTTTGATATTTATGGCACAACCAAAGCAGGATTGCATAATTTGACGCTGGTATCGGCCAAAAAACTTGCTCCGCAGATCAAGGTGAATTCAGTGGCACCGGGCCCGGTTCTGTTTACTGAGTCTCATACACAAGAAGCCAGGCAGAAAATGCTGTCTGAAACCCCACTGGCTCGTGAAGGTGGTGCGGAACCTGTGTATCTCGCCATAAAAAGCTTGTTAGAGAACCCCTTTATTACCGGCGCGACTATCCCAGTAGATGGTGGTCGCCGTCTCTCCAAAGCGTAATTCAGACGTTTGTATCAAAACCCCTGCAGGAGGCGTGACTTCTGCAGTGTCAGTAAGATAACTGAGCAGCTCACGAATAATGGGGTAAAGAAAATACTCATCAGTAATGCTGCTGACAGCGATATCAGCCTCTTCAGGCAAACTCAGCTGTTTCAGAATATCGATATCGGCTGGTCGATCTTTGGTTTTGCTTAACGGATCGTCCCGATCCCGACCTAAATTGATTTCAATCTGATTGCAAAAGCTCTTTAATTCTCTCTGTGATAAATCGGTTTCAACGAAGACGATGGTATTGAGGAAATCCCGATGGCTGTTCATACCCACTGGCGGGATTTTTAATACTCGGCTTAGTTTTAGTGCTTTAAACTCTTGTAGCAGCGCAATGACCATTTTCTCGGTATTTTGCTGAGGATTTATGTTGCTGCCTAAACCAAGCAGATAACCTTTCTGCTGTCTCATTCGCTGGTGCGCTCAATCACAATTTGTGCCTGATTTTTTCCATGCAATTGGACGGGTTTGGTCAAAGTAAGCTTGAGCCGAGGAATGTCAAATGTCTTGAGTAAAAGTTGCGCTACCTCTTCAGCCAGGGTTTCTATCAACAGATATCGACTATTACTGACAAACTCGACAACGACATTGGCCACCGAACCATAATCCAAGGTGTTCGTAATATCATCCGATGCCGCGGCTTTACTGATATCCCAATCTATTTCAAAATCAAAGCGTAACGTTTGCAGCGTTTCGCGCTCCCAATCATAAATGCCGATAATCGTGTCAATTTTCAGATCATTTAGAAAAATTTTGTCCATGATGTCGCTTCAATGTTGGCAAAAGTGATAATGGTACTGAATAATACCGCTACATTTTCAAAGGTCACATCATAACATGCCTGAATTAACTGCCATCGCGCTGCTTGCATTGCTCGGCGCCTACCTCATAGGCTCATTATCGAGCGCTGTCATGCTTTGTAAGGTCTCTGGTTTACCGGATCCAAGGACTCAAGGCTCTGGCAATCCAGGCGCGACTAATGTGTTGCGGATGGGTAGCAAAAAGCTCGCGGCAATGGTCTTACTGATCGATGTGTTAAAGGGCGTCGTCCCGGTATTAATCGGGAGAATGTTGGACTTTGATATTAATATCTTGGCTTTAATTGCTTTTTTTGCATTTCTTGGGCACTTATACCCTGTATTTTTTCAGTTTAAAGGTGGCAAAGGTGTGGCAACGGCTTTGGGCGCGTTTTTGGCGCTGTCACCTGCCTTGGCTGGAGCGGCGTTACTGACTTGGATTGTGGTTTTTGCCATTAGTCGGATTTCGTCTTTATCAGCCATTGCCGCTGCGGCAATGACACCGGTTTATAGCTTGTGGCTTATAGATACGGTTTTTGCACGTGCGGTTATTCTGGTAATTGCACTGCTTTTGCTATGGCGGCACCGCAGTAATATCCAGCGTTTGCTGGCCGGTGAAGAGAAAAAGTCAGGCTGAAGCTGGCGGCGTTAGCTCATCTAAGGGCCAACGTGAACGCACATTAAATGTTGCTTCAGTTTCAACAACCATGGCCTGATGACGCATCGCTCCGGCAAACGCGATCATCGCTCCGTTATCGCTACAGAATTGTAATTGTGGATAATAAACCTGCACTTTCGGTAATGCATCTAAAGCCGCGCGCAACGACTTATTGGCACTGACGCCACCGGCCACGACCAAACGTTTATGCCCACTTTGTTTTAATGCCCGGCGACATTTAATCACTAAGGTTTCCACCGCCGCTGTTTGAAACGCCAACGCAATATCGGCTTTGGCTTGTTCACTCTGATCGCTGTTATGCCAGGTATTTAAAGCAAATGTTTTCAAACCACTGAAACTGAAATCCAAACCAGGACGATTGGTCATCGGTCTGGGAAAGATATGGGCGCCCTCCTGTCCTTTTTCCGCTAAAGCCGCTAAGGCCGGGCCACCCGGATAACCTAGCCCCAACATTTTAGCCGTTTTATCGAATGCTTCACCGACCGCATCATCAATTGATTCGCCCATTAATTCATATTCACCAACACCCTTAACATCAACCAGTAAGGTATGGCCGCCGGAAATCAATAAAGATACAAATGGAAATGTCGGTGGATTGGCTTCCAGTAACGGCGATAAAAGGTGTCCTTCCATATGATTAATTGGCAAGGCTGGAATATGTAACGCCCAGGCCAGACTGCGACCAATTGCGGCGCCCACCAGTAAAGCACCGACCAAGCCCGGCCCCGCCGTATAAGCCACCGCATCAATATCTTTTCGGTGCAGACCCGCTTCGTCCAAAACCTGTTGCATCAAGGGCAATGCCTTTTGAATATGATCACGGGAAGCCAGTTCAGGCACCACACCGCCATATTCGGCATGCATTTCTATCTGGCTGAAAAGGGCATGAGCCAACAGCCCCTTTTCAGTATCATAGAGTGCAATACCGGTTTCGTCGCAAGATGATTCAATTCCTAAAACACGCATAAATTTATTCTGACTGCATTAATTAATGGCGATTATTATGCCTTGATGGTGGTGGTCTCAGCCAACTAATTAGCATTTAGTATTTTCTTTCCTAAATAGATCTCGTACAATTAAGGGCTTTTCCGTCATTGTCTGTTTAGGAATGTATTGAATGCCATCTGTTAAGGTTAAAGAAAACGAACCATTTGACGTAGCTTTACGTCGTTTCAAACGTGCTTGTGAAAAAGCCGGTACGGTTGCAGAAGCTCGCGCTCGCGAAGCTTATGAAAAACCAACAACTGTTCGTAAACGTGCAGCAGCAGCGGCTGTTAAGCGTCACCAAAAGAAACTGTCACGTGAAAACGCTAGCCGCGTTCGCATGTACTAATTGCTGATTAGAATCTTATTCTAATGCCTCAAGAAGCCAGTCCACTCAAAGCTCGAATTCAAGATAGCGTAAAAGATGCAATGCGCGCCAAAGACAAAGATCGTCTTGGCACATTGCGCCAAATTACTGCTGCCATCAAGCAAGTTGAAGTCGATAATCGCCAGGATATGTCAGATGATGACATTATCGTTGTGCTGACCAAAATGACTAAACAGCGCAAAGATGCCTTATCGCAGTTTGAGCAAGCTGGCCGTGATGACTTAGCGGTCATCGAAAAAGCTGAACTGGCAATAATTGAAGAATTTTTGCCAACAGCCTTGAGCGAAGCAGAATTGCAGGCAGCTATCGCTGATGCAATTCAAGAGACAGGCGCTAGTAGCCAGAAAGACATGGGTGCGGTGATGAATGTGTTGCGTCCGAAAGTACAAGGACGCGCTGATATGGGCGCAGTGAGCAGCCAGGTTAAGGCCGCGCTCAGTTCTTAAGCCAGCAATGCCAGGTCTTTTTTCAGACGTGGTTAACATTCAAGACAGACTTCGGCCATAATTGATTTATGGCCGGACAAATCCCTCCACAGTTTATTGACGAATTGCTCTCACGAGTCGATATCGTTGATATTATCGATGCGCGAGTACCGCTGAAAAAAGCCGGTAAAAATCTGCACGCCTGCTGTCCATTCCACAACGAGAAAACCCCGTCATTTACTGTCAGCCCTGATAAGCAGTTTTATCACTGTTTTGGCTGTGGTGCGCACGGCACTGCGATCGGCTTTCTCATGGAGTACGACCAGCTCAGCTTTCCTGAATCGATTCAGGAGCTTGCGGACACCGTCGGTATGCAGGTTCCAGTCACGCAACAAGCTGCACTTACTCCCGCCAGACAAAACCTTTACGACTTGATGGATAAAGTCAGTCGCTACTACGTACATCAATTACAAAACCACCCGCAGCGCCAGGCTTTTCAGGATTATATCCAACAGCGTGGTCTTAGCCCTGAAACCGTAGCTGCTTTTGATATTGGTATGGCTCCGGATGGCTGGGACAATGTATTACGTACATTTGGCAACAATCAGCAAAGTCAGGACCAGTTGTTTGAAGCGGGAATGTTGATTAAAAACGATAAAGGTCGAACCTATGACCGTTTTCGTGATCGACTGATGTTTCCTATTCGCGATCGTCGTGGCCGCGTTATCGCTTTCGGTGGACGCGTTATTGATGCCGACGGCACACCGAAATACCTGAACTCTCCTGAAACGCCTATCTTTCACAAGGGACAGGAGCTTTACGGTTTATATCAAGCCCGTAAAGCCAATCGTCGACTGGAACGCATCCTGATAGTGGAAGGTTATATGGATGTCATTGCACTGGCTCAGTTTGGGATTAACAATGCAGTGGCAACGTTAGGTACGGCGACAACTTCAGAACACTTACGTCAATTGATTCGCAGCGCACCGGAAATTATTTTTTGTTTTGATGGTGACCGGGCAGGTAAAGAGGCCGCATGGCGAGCCGCCGAAAATGCGATGCCGATACTCGGTGGTAATTTTGAACTGAAATTTATGTTTCTACCGGAAGGTCAGGATCCCGACACCATGGTAAGGGAGCAGGGGGCCGCCACATTTCATCAGTTAGTCAGTCAGGCGCAAAGCTATTCTGAATTTTTCTTTGCGACATTGCTTTCCCGGGTAGACAGTCAATCGATGGATGGCCGCGCCAGACTGGTTGAAATTGCCAAGCCCTATCTAAGACATATCCCTGCAGGTTTGTATCGCGATATGCTGGAGCAGCAGCTGGCAGACCATGCTAAAACCAATATTGCTACCTTAAACAAACACTTGGAAAAGCCTGCGCCACCACCTCCAGTAAAAAACGCCAAACAAAATGCAATGGCCAATATGACACCTGTGCGCATGGCGGTGATGATTCTGTTACAGCATCCACAATTGTATGAGGCTGTTCCGGATACGGATAATTTACATCGGCTGGATATGCCCGGTTTAGCGATTTTAATTCAGCTACTTGAAACCATGCGTGAGCATCCCCATCTTAAAACCGCACAGCTTTTAGAGCGTTGGCGAGATACTCAACAAGCTCCCTATATGGAAAAGCTCGCAATGCAACCGTTGAATTTGTCGCCAGAACAACTGGAGCATGAACTCATTGGAATTGTGAGTCGTCTAAACAAGCAAGCACGAGATGAACGCTATACTTATTTGATAAATAAAGGACTCAGCCAGTTGACTGAGTCGGAAAGAATTGAAATTAATTCTTATAAGTGAGTGTTTTGTAATCAAAAATGATGCAATAACAAAGTGCTTTCACTATAATATAGTGTTACCGCCAAAAACAGCGTCACCATGCATAAAGAGGCCGAATGAAAGATCAGCAATCACGCGTTAAAGAACTTATCGCCCTTGGAAAGGAGCGCGGTTATCTCACCTACGGCGAGATCAATGACCACCTTCCAGAAGATTTGGTCGATGCGGATCAGGTCGAAGACATCGTCAGTATGTTCAGCGACCTGGGTATCATGGTCCATGAAGATGGGATGGATACCGATGAGATGGAACGTCTCGCCGAAGCTGTTTCATCAAATGACGAAGTCTCTGATGAAGAAGCTGCAGCTGTCCTGGCAAGTTCCGACGGTGAGTTTGGTCGTACAACCGATCCTGTGCGCATGTACATGCGCGAGATGGGCTCTGTTGAATTATTGACTCGCGAAGGCGAGATCGTTATCGCTAAACGCATCGAAGCAGGTCTCCGCGAAAGTCTGCTGATGCTGTCAACTTACCCACCGGTTATTTCGTCATTCCTTGAATTCTACGATGCGGTTGAAGCAGGCGAAATGCGCCTGAATGAACTTATTCGTGGTTTTGTGGCACCTGAAGAACTGGTCGCAAGTGATGACGACGATGATGATGTTACCAGCAGCTCAGATTCCGATGATTCTGACAGCGATGACGATGATGACGATGATGTTGGTGGCGTAAGCGATGATGAAGATGATTCTGGTGAAATCGATCCAGAAGAAGCCCGAGCTCGCTTTACCGCGTTGAAAGAAGCATACAAAAACGTTCTGGCCACCGAAGGTGACGCCATGATCGAATCTCGTGAACAGGCTAGTAACCTGTTTATGGAATTCAAATTGACACCAAAAACACTGCTTTACTTGAATGGCTTGATGGCAGAAACCATCGCCGAAGTGCGTAAACAAGAAAAAATCATTATGGACATCGTTGTAGAGCAGGCGGGTATGAATCGCCGTGACTTTATCGATGCATTCCAGGGTAATGAAAGTAATCTTGAATGGTCAGATAAATTCATTCGCGCTAAAAAACATTATTCATCCACCATCAAGAAAAATCTTGATGATATTCTGGCTGCACAAAGCAAATTAGCGGAAATTGCAGAAGATCGTGGACTGGATATTTCCGAGATTAAAGAAATCAGCCGTCAGATGTCGATTGCTGAAGCCAAAGCGCGTCGTGCCAAGAAAGAAATGGTCGAAGCCAACTTGCGTCTGGTTATCTCAATTGCCAAAAAATACACCAACCGTGGTTTGCAGTTCCTGGATCTGATTCAGGAAGGCAACATTGGTCTGATGAAAGCGGTTGATAAATTCGAATATCAACGTGGCTATAAATTCTCTACCTATGCAACCTGGTGGATTCGTCAGGCGATTACCCGTTCGATTGCCGATCAGGCACGTACCATTCGTATTCCGGTACATATGATTGAAACCATCAACAAACTCAATCGTGTTGCACGTCAAATGCTGCAGGAAATGGGGCGTGAACCGACTCCGGATGAATTGGCAGAACGCGTAGAAATGCCGGAAGACAAAGTACGTAAAGTACTGAAGATTTCCAAAGAACCGATTTCGATGGAAACACCGATCGGTGATGATGAAGATTCACATCTGGGCGATTTCGTTGAAGATATTAACGTTATGTCCCCAGCAGACTCCGCTATCATCGAAGGCCTCAGAGAAGCCACTCAGGGCGTTCTGAACGGCCTGACCGAGCGAGAAGCCAAAGTACTGCGTATGCGGTTTGGTATTGATATGAATACTGACCACACGCTCGAAGAAGTTGGTAAACAATTTGATGTTACCCGTGAGCGCATTCGTCAGATCGAAGCCAAGGCGTTACGTAAACTGCGCCACCCATCACGCTCGGATCAACTGAGAAGCTTCCTCGACTCAGACAGCTGATTTCAAAATCGGGCCTATAGCTCAGTTGGTTAGAGCAGGGGACTCATAATCCCTTGGTCCCAGGTTCGAGTCCTGGTGGGCCCACCATATAAATCAAAGCCTTAGTGCTAATTTTAGCGCTGAGGCTTTTTTGTTTTTATTTCATGTAGACAAACTCCGTGTTTTACGTTCGTGAAGAAATTAATGCTTCAATTAGCAGCCTCAGCTATCCGGAGCAAAGGTTTCATCAATCTCGTTGAATTTAGAGAAGCACGTCCATCCATAAGGCTTTAATTTTCTATTTCTTGAGTCGCTACGGATTGGCTGGACAGCTTTTATTTCGAAGCAGATACTTGGAACTGTGTGATTTAAGAACAAAAGTGCTCACTATAAGTTAATGCTTTTTAATCAAAACAAGAGGGATGAGCATGGAGTACAAGGACTATTACAAAATTATGGGCCTGTCTAAAGATGCGTCCCAAGAAGAAATCAAACGTACCTATCGTAAGTTAGCGCGTAAATATCATCCTGATGTCAGTAAAGAAAAAGATGCTGAGGAGAAATTCAAAGAAGTTGGTGAAGCTTACGAGGTCTTAAAAGATCCTGAGAAGCGTGCAGCTTATGATCAATTAAGTGCTGCTGGCTGGCAAGCTGGGCAAACTGGATTTGAGCCTCCGCCTGACTGGAATGCAGGCTTTGAGTTTCATGGTGGTGGTTCAGGTGGAAATACTTTTGGAGATGCTGATTTCAGTGACTTCTTTGAAAATCTATTTGGACAAGCTGGGGCCAGACATCAATACAACGCGAGTGGTCATGGACGTTCCGCATATCAAGCTAGGGGACGAGATACTCACGCCAAAGTGTTTATCGACATTGAAGACGCCTACCGAGGTGCTTCCCGGAGTCTCACCATAAAATCGACGGTACTCGATAAAAATGGTCACCCTGAATTAAAAAATCGTACGCTCAATGTCAAAATACCCAAAGGGGTTAAGCAAGGACAGTACATCAGGTTGCAAGGACAAGGCAGTGTTGGCACTGGTGGCGGTTCATCGGGCGATTTATATCTGGAAATAGAATTCAATCCACACTCTCACTATCAAGTAGATGGTTCAGATGTCACGCTAGAATTACCAATTACACCTTGGGAAGCAGCGCTTGGCAGTAAAATAAATCTACCGACACCTGGGGGCAATGTTGAACTCAAGATCCCAGAAGGATCGTCCAGCGGTAAACGGATGCGTCTTAAGGGGAGAGGCATTCCAAGCAAATCTCCTGGTGATTTTTATGTCATTTTAGAAATTGCCATGCCTGAACAATTGAGTGACAAAGAAAAGTCTTTATATCAGGAGCTCCAAAAAGCATCGTCCAATTTCAATCCTCGTTATAAGTTAGGGGGTATAAGATGAATAATGATGTTATTGAATCATATACTGGGATCATTGTAGATGACGGCGAAACGGTGTCATTGATTAAGCTGAGTCACTGTTGTGATTTGTCGGTAGAGGAAATTTTAACAATGGTAGAGTATGGCGTTATCGAGCCATTGAATTTTCAAACAAGTCACATCCGTTGGGAGTTTAATAGTAGTAGTATCGTGCGGGTAAATATTGCCACTCGACTGCAGCGTGACCTTGAGGTGAATTTAGCGGGTGCCGCACTGGCACTTGAACTATTGGATGAGATAAAAACGCTGCGTTCTACTTAAAGTTTAGTCTTAATAGTAATGTGGCATTTCAATTTTTTGGTGCGTTCTTGATGCAGGAAAACTGTAAAACCTGAAATAAAACCACCTACTTTTTAACTTTTTTGAATAGTGATGCTCTGCGGGAATTTTGCGGGGATAAGTTATCAAAAGTTATGCGTTGTGGTGCAAAATACGCAACGAGTGCATCAGTAAAGTTTAATAAAAACATTAGCTTAATGTTGTATTTCAAAACTGATAATCCCATGGTCCCAGGTTCGAGTCCTGGGGGGGCACCAATTACACTAAGCGGTTAGTCGATTTTCGGTTAACCGCTTTTTTGTCTGCGGGTTTTTTGCATGGGATTAACCGGAAGTTCTCTATGACACTTCGGATAATCTAGCCCTAAAATTATTTGGCTATAATATTACTGTGAAGCAGCCTTTTGACGATATCTGGCATATAAGTGCGGCGGATGGTTATGGCATAAAAGTTTTCGAAAACATTAGGCAAAATTTGATATTCAGCTAGTCGACCACTGCTAATTTCGTCTTTGACAACGACACTAGGTAGGGCTGTAACGGCACCACTATCCCGAACCAATAATCGTAACATTGCCATATCATCGGCTTCTGCAATGATTTCGGGTTTATAACCTAAAGCGGAACAATAAGCATTGAATCCAGAACGGATTTCTGTGATCTCCGTTGGTAAAACCCATTTCAAGGCATCGTAACCATGCGGAAAGCTAGTCTTCGGTTTGTGTTCGGCCGGCCCAATGATTGAAACTGACTGTCGTGAAACCAGTTGATTTTGCCAGATGGCATCATCATTTTGCTCGTTTACCGAACGATTGGTGAGTACCAAGTCAAGTTCGTGACTGGTCAATCCATTAAGCAAGTTTGTCATCCCTCTCGTCGATAAGGTGAAGCTGACATTGGATTCCTTCAGTAAGGGGCTGATAAAAGTTTCGGTAAAGTTTCTCGAGAGAGTCGTTAATACGCCAATGTTGATATGACGCTGTGCGAATGAATCTCCTTTATTCAGGAATGATTGCAGCTCTTCGCCTGTGGTAAAAATTTCATCTGCATAGTTCAGTACTTTTCTACCCATATCAGTTAGCACGAGTTGTCTGCCAACTCGGTCAAATAACTGGACATCCATAGTGTTCTCAAGCTGTTTAATTTGTTGCGATAGCGCCGACTGTGAGACATGACATTCATTAGCAGTTTGCGTGATACTGCCTGATAGCGCGACACGCCAAAAATAAAAGAGATGGTGATAGTTAATTTTAGCCATAGTTAAGTTAAACTTGTCAATTAATTAATAAATATCTATTTTATTTATGTTATCGCGTTTGACATACTTCCGCCAGCTAAGGAGGTATGTTTATGAGTCAATTCTTTTCCATTCTTATTCCGTTGGTTTTAGCGGCAGGGGCCTTGATTGCAGGTAACCCTAGGCTGACTGAAATCAAGCGGCAAATATTATTGCGAGCCATTTCAATTGCTTTAGGTATATCCACAATTCTGGTGGCTATTGCTTTCTTTAGAATTACTGAACAAAACTCAGAATATCTTTTAAGGCTTAATGCCATCAATCTTACCGTGTTGTTTCTGGTCAGCTTCATGGCCATCATTCTTATTAAATTTTCTGAAGGTTATATGCGTTCAGAAAAGCAATCTCATAAGTTCTGGCGCTGGTTATTACTGAGCCTGACATCGGTGTCTGTTGTTGTGCTGAGTAATAATCTGTTGTTGTTATGGTTGGGTTGGGTCTCAATCAGTCTATGTTTCCATCGCTTGTTATTGTTTTATCCTGACAGACCACGTGCTGTTTTTGCTGCACATAAAAAATTCATTCTCGCGCGGCTGGCTGAGGTATGTCTTCTGGGGGCTGTACTCCTTCTGTATTCTCATCATGGTACCTTCCAGCTGAATGTCCTACTTGACCATTACCAGGGGTTGGCGGCGAAATATGAGTTGAGTTTTGTTGAAAAGCTGGCCGCTTTTCTGATTGCACAAACCGCCTTAATCAAGTGTGCTCAGCTGCCTCTGCATGGCTGGCTGATACAGGTTGTTGAAGCACCGACGCCTATCAGTGCGCTTTTACATGCCGGTATTATTAATCTGGGTGGTTTTCTGCTTATCAGTTTTGCGCCACTGATGGCACTGGCACCGGTCGCCCAGTGGACGCTACTTATTGTTGCTGGCCTGAGCACGTTGATAAGTGCACTGGTGATGGTGACAAGAATCAGCATCAAAGTCCGGCTTGCCTGGTCTACCTGTGCCCAGATGGGACTGATGCTGATTGAATGCGCGCTGGGTCTTTATGAACTGGCATTACTGCACTTGCTTACACACTCACTGTACAAGGCCTATGCTTTCCTGAGCACCGGCGAAGCAGTCCATGACTTTGGCCTCAAGCAGTTGGCACCGCAGAAAAAGGTCAGTTTTGAAAGCGCTGTTATCTGTCTATCTCTGGCCGTCGCGGTTACGGCCGCTATTCCATTGTTAACAAGCTATGACGGGCCACTCAGTGTCTGGCTTCTGGTCAATACAGCGCTAGCTCTGTATCTGGTTTCGGCGTTTAACCAAAGCAATAAACGTGCTTGGTTACCGGCGCTGGTCATCGCTGCTGGTTTGTTGGGTTTCTATTTGGCTGGGAAGTCTTTGCTCGGGAATATGTTTTCATCATTAACTCACACCAACATGTTCTCAGCCATGGATATCTGGCTGATGATCTTGTTCTTATGCCTGTTTTCCCTGACCGTGCAGATAAGGCTTTTTCCTCAGGCCAAACAGACACAAACCCTTTATCGCTGGTTATTTTCCGGCATATATCTGGATGAAATGATGACGCGGCTGACCCTTCAGCTCTGGCCGGTCGTACTGCGTCCCAAAATCAAGCAAAGCAAGACGGAACAAAAATCTATCGAGGAGTCATGGGTATGATTGAAGCAAAAGCAGAGTCGGTCAATGAAGCGAGTAGTGAACAACTTTCAGCCATCCACAATGCCTGCGCCCTGATTGCGCCCAGCTGGCCTTTAGATCGTTTCATCGCTGTTAATGCCTTATGGGAATGTCGTCATCATCCCATTGAGTTGGTTTCCGCCAGGCTCGCGGCTCTGGCTGACGTCAAAACGACCTTGTCTGCAGATGAATTACTAACCCGTTATGACAAGGGCGAGATTTCAGACTCATCGCTGACGACAGCGGCAAAAGCCTATAAAACAACAACCGATATCGAATCACTGAAAGCGGGTTTGAAACAGCCCGGGCCTGATGTCTGGCTGAGTATTGCTGAAATTGCAGATTTGAGTCGAGATCACCACAAGATGCGCTGGCAGGATGAAACGGTGCATCAAATTAGTCAGTTTTGTGGCGAATTTATTAATCAACATCCAGATAACCTGGAAAGCCTTTATTCCCGCTGGCTTGATTTCACCACGCATGATTACGGAATGTCCTTGCTGATGGGCGAAAAACATCTTCGGCAAGCGTTTTTAGACCTGCCTGGTGATTTTGAAAGCCTGTTTGCAGAAGTTGCGGCTGAATTTGAACTCGGCCCCTACGAACTGGAGCTTTACGCACATATGCTGTTGCTAAGTATCAACGGCTGGGCCAGTTACTTCTCATGGCAGCGTTGGGAAAAGACATTACTGGGACAGGAAAGCCAGTATGTGGAGTCTCTACTTGCCATCAGAATGGCCTGGGATCTTATCGTATGGCGTCAGTTAAAAAACAAAGAGACGAAAACAGACTTTCGTACACTGAAGGCACGATGGGTACAACAGAAGTTCCAAATCAACGAACTCATTGATGAGCATGTAGAGCATCTTCGTTTTTTTTGGGTTTGGACGCATGCAGCGGAACTGGAATACCAGAAAAAGCTGCACAAGATTTTGAAAACTCCAGCACGGCCCGGTCAGGCTACCCCAGTGTTGCAGGCAGCATTCTGCATTGACGTTCGTTCCGAACGTTTCAGAAGATCACTTGAAAATCAGAGTCAGGCAATTCAGACCATCGGCTTTGCCGGATTCTATGGGCTGCCAATCAGTTATCAGCCTGCAGACACACCGACAGTGCGTCCTCAGTTACCCGGTCTGGTTGCACCGGCCATCAAGGTCAGTGAGAAAAAAGCGCGTCAGGATCAGCTTCACAACCTATACACGCTGAGCCACTGGAAGAGTTGGGGCAACTCCTCCGTATCGGCGTTCACCATGGTCGAAACTGTGGGCTGGACATATGCGTTCAAGCTACTTAAGGACAATTTTCTCCGCAAGAAAAAAGAGAACCTGATTGATTCACTAAGTCACCATCATGACTGGGAACTACTGAGCCAGGATCAGCCCCTCAGTCTTGAGGATAAAACCAGTCTGGTCAGTGGCGTACTGAAAGGCATGGGGCTTACCCGGCAGTTTGCTCCGACCGTACTTTTGCTCGGTCATGGCAGTGAGACGCGCAATAATCTCCATGCGTCGGGTCTCGATTGCGGTGCCTGTGGCGGACAGACCGGTGAGGTCAATGTGCGAGTGCTGGCGAGTCTGCTCAATGACGCGTCAATAAGACAGAAGCTGGAAGAAGAGGGCATTCAGATTCCCAAAAAGACCCGTTTTGTTGCCGGTTTGCATAACACCACTACGGATGAAGTGAGTTGCTTCGGGGAAATCGACACTGATATCGAGGCTTGGTTGAAACAGGCTTCCAACGCTACGCGTCGTGAACGCGCAGCGACGATGGAGGCGGGACTGCAGGAGCTTGATGACAAGAAACTGGAGAAAGCGCTGTCAAATCGTGCCAGAGACTGGTCAGAAGTCCGCCCTGAATGGGGACTAGCCAACAACGCCGTGTTTATTGTGGCACCACGTGACAGGACTCGAGCATTGCCACTTGATGGGCGAGCATTCCTGCATGATTACGACTGGCATCAGGATCCGGATGCCGCGTTACTGGAGCAGATCATGACTGCACCGATGGTGGTGACGCACTGGATAAACATGCAATACAACTTGTCCGTGGTTGATAACGACTTCTTCGGTAGCGGTAACAAGCTGCTTCACAATGCAGTGAATCAGCATATCGGGGTTTTTGAGGGGAATGGCGGGGATTTGCGGATTGGCTTGCCTTTCCAGTCAATCCACGACGGGAATGAATGGCGTCATCAACCACTCAGACTCTGCGTTTACATTGCTGCTCCAAAAGCGGCGATAGAAAACGTTATCGCCTCACATGAAACAGTTCGACAGCTAGTGGATAACAACTGGTTATTTCTGTTTTGCTGGAATGATGACAACAGCATTGAACGTTATCGTCCCGATTACTGGGAGCTGGTGTAATGAAAACACTCAACCACCTACAGCAACTGGAAGCCGAAAGCATTCATATCATGCGTGAAGTGGCTGCTGGTTTTGAAAACCCCTGCATGTTTTATTCAATCGGTAAGGATTCAACTGTCATGCTGCACCTCGCCCGTAAAGCATTTGCACCCGGCAAAGTACCATTTACGCTGTTACATATTGATACGACCTGGGAATTCGCTGAAATGGCCAGTTTCCGTGATCGACTGATTGACAAGCATGATCTGGATCTCATCGTGCATATCAATGAGGCTGCTTTGACCGAAGGTGTTCATCCGATTGCCTCTGGTTCTGTGGTCTATAATGATTTGATGAAAACGGTCGCCCTCAAGCAGGCACTGGATAAGCATGGTTTTGATGCAGCACTAGGCGGAGCTCGCCGTGATGAAGAGCGCTCCAGAGCTAAAGAAAGAATCTTCTCAATCAGAAACACTTCACATCGGTGGGATCCGAAATCGCAGCGTCCAGAGCTCTGGAACATTTACAACACCAGGATCAATTCCAAAGAAACGGTACGGGTCTTCCCCTTATCTAACTGGACTGAGCTGGATATCTGGATGTACATCTTCAAAGAAAACATCGATATCGTTCCACTCTATTTCGCCAAACCCAGACTTTCATGGGTGGATGAGGGAACCGGCCAGATTCTGGGACTTGATGATCAACGTGTCTTGCCTTATCTCACGGACTCAGAAAAAGCCAGCATAGAAGAACGCTGGATACGCTTCCGAACGCTCGGTTGTTACCCCCAGACCGGGGCGGTTGAAAGTCGGTCTGAAACAGTGGGCGATATCATTATTGAAATGATGAACTCACGAACCAGTGAGCGGCAGGGCAGAATGCTCGATAAAGATCAGGCCAACTCTATGGAGAGAAAAAAGCAGGAGGGTTATTTTTGAAAACGGTAGCTCTTCTAACCAAACATCGTAAATCTCAACAACTGGCACCGGTTTTGTATGAGATTGGTATCGAACTGGTAGAAATCGACTTTTTTGATACCGATCAGCTTGGCACTTTCTCTGGGGAAATACCCAGAAAATTATCTCCCAGAGAATGTGCCTTAGTAAAAGCCAAAAAAGCAGTAGAACTGAGTGGTATTAACGTTGGACTCGGTAGCGAAGGCAGCTTTGGTGGTGGTCCGCTGGAGGGCTTTATGAGCTGGAATCAGGAAATAATTTGCCTGTTTCAGAAAGAACCAGAACTGATAATTTTTGCCCAAGCTGAGGGGCCGACACCACTTAGGGAGCTAACTGCAGAGTCATTAGAAGATTTGAAACAAAAATTGGCTGACTTTGAGAGACAGAAATGGATACTTACCTGCCCGGATGGCATTTTGAAAGGACTCTCAGACACCGAAGTTATTGCTATACATCAAACACCCTATACAGAATGGCCTGTTTATCTGACACCTGATCTCAGAGCAATGAATTCTCCACTCAGACAGATTATGCTGCAAAAAGCTGCTTTAAACCTCGCAGAGCGGCTACAGAGTAAATGTCCGAATTGTGCAGAAATGGATTTTTGGCCTGACGTTAGAGAATTTGGACCGACTTGTGCGTTATGCGGCCAGCCTACCAATGAAGTCAAGGCGCTGGTGAGTTGTTGCAAATCATGTGGTTACAGTGAGTCAGAGCTTAAAAATTTAAATGGAAATCCAGCCTGCTGTAATTACTGTAATCCATAGCAAGAAGAGTCAAATTTATGGTGTTATTTCACTAATAGACCACAACACTGTTACTTATTACGAGAGGTTTTGGGAAAACCCACCTTAAAACAGGATTCCAGAAGCTTTATTCTCAAGTTCATAATCCCTTGTTAGTCCCAGCTTCGAGTTCTGGTGGGATATTCATATGGCCAGGCTGGCAAGTGTAGGATTGAGTCGCACCAAAACAGATTTGGATAAATTCCTCGGCGTCGAGTGAAGCGCCACCGATAAGGCCGCCGTCAACATCTGCTTGGCAGAAGATTGCCGCAGCATTATGGGCTTTGACGCTACCACCATAAATAATTCGAACAGTTTCACTGCTGGCCTGGTCATGTTTGGCAATTCGCTGACGCATAAAGCTGTGTACACTCTGAGCCCATTCCGGTGTAGCAGATTTGCCGGAGCCGATAGCCCATACAGGTTCATAGGCCAGCACTACATTGGCTAATGCTTTTGGCCCTTTATGAGCAATTAAAATATCCAGTAAGCGAGCAATCACTTCCTCCGTCTTGCCTGATTCATAGTCATCTTCTGTTTCGCCGATGCAGATAATTGGAGTGAGATCATTGTTGATTGCCTGGGCGTATTTTTCAGCGACAATTTGATCTAAAACATACTGATCGAGTTCCAGCTTTTCATACAGGCAACGACGTTCTGAGTGGCCAATTAAAACGTAGTGACAGCCAAAGCCTTTAATCATCGAAGCCGAAATCTCACCGGTATAAGGTCCTTCATCATAGGCAGAGACATTTTGGGTGCCCCATTGAAGTCTGGAACCGGACAGCACTTCCTGTGCTTCTCTGAGATACACTGATGGCGGAAACAGAGCGATATCTATTGGTAGGGCGTTTTCACTGCTGGACAGGATGCTGTCAAGCATATGGGCGCTGTGTAAAATATTCTGGAGTAATGTTCGTGGGCTTTCGGTTGGATTGTTCATTTTCCAATTTCCGGCCACCAATGGTTTACGCATAATGTTTACACCTTAGATAAAACGGTTTGGATCACTGGTACTGTTTACGCTTGCTGATGGTAATCAACCACCCGTTCAACTTCATTTTTTGAGCCGAGAATGACCGGTATACGTTGATGAATACTCTCAGGCTGAATATCCAGAATGCGTTGTCGGCCCGTTGAGCAAAGACCCCCGGCCTGCTCAATAATAAAGCCGATTGGATTGGCTTCGTACATCAAACGCAACTTGCCACCTTTGTCTGGCTGACGCTGATCAAGTGGGTAAAGGAAGATGCCGCCACGGGTCAGAATTCGATACGCTTCAGCGACCATAGAAGCGACCCAGCGCATATTAAAATTCTTGCCGCGAGGGCCTTGCCTGCCTTGCATGCATTCATCAATGTAACGTTGCACAGGCGCTTCCCAGAAACGCTGATTGGACATATTGATGGCAAATTCCTGCGAATCTTCGGGGATGGTCATATTGCGATGGGTCAGCACAAACTCCCCGATATCCGGATCCAAAGTAAAGCCATTAACACCATGCCCGGTGGTGAGAATCATCAAGGTTGAAGGACCATATAAAACAAACCCCGCACAAACCTGATGGTTGCCTGGTTGCAGAAAATCTTCCAGGCTGGCATTACGGCCTTCGCGGCCCTTTAATATTGAAAAGATAGTGCCTACGGTCAGGTTGATATCAATATTCGATGAACCATCCAACGGGTCAAACAGAGCGAGATATTTTCCCTTGGGAAAGTGCTCAGGTATGGCAATCGGCTCATCGATTTCTTCAGAGACCATGCCACTAAGATGGCCGGTCCACTCGAGGGCATCAACCATGATGTCGTTGGTAATAATATCCAACTGCTTTTGGGTTTCACCTTGCACATTTTCACTTTCGGCACTGCCAAGCTGACCCGTCATTGCACCACGACTGACGGCATGAGCAATACGCTTGCAAGCACTGGCAATATCACTCAGCAGCATGGTGAAATCGCCAGATGCGTTGGGGATGCTGCGTTGTTGCTCAATAATAAATTGGGTCAAGCTGATATGTGGCTTCATGGTTGTTATCCTTAAAAAACGGTTACGCCATTTACTGCCAATGCCAAAAAAGGCAGAGATTTGTTACGGAGATAAATCAGAGATCTTTGGGGGAAAGCTCTCCTGAGGCGTAACGTTTCACCATTTTTTCCAGTGAAATCACTTTGATTTTGCTGGCATGTCCGGCACTACCGAAAGCTTCATAACGGGATTGGCAGATCGCCTGCATTGCCGTGGTAGCGGCTTTATAGAATTTACGTGGGTCAAAATCGCTGGCATGTTCCGGCTGACCCAGATATTGACGAATTGCACCCGTGGTAGCCATACGTAAATCGGTATCAATATTGACTTTGCGTACGCCAAATTTAATACCGGAGACGATCTCGTCAACCGGCACACCATAGGTTTGAGCAATATCACCACCGTAATTATTAATGATTTGCAGCCAATCCTGTGGTACCGAACTGGAGCCATGCATGACAAAGTGGGTATTTGGCAAACGTTGTTGCAACTTTAGCAGATGACTGATGGCTAACACATCAGCAGTCGGTGGCTTACTGAATTTATAGGCGCCATGGCTGGTACCAATGGCCACAGCCAGCGCGTCGACATGGGTCTGTCTGATAAATTCAACCGCTTCATCAGGATCAGTTAATAACTGACTGTGATCCAGCTTGTCATCCGAACCATGTCCGTCTTCTTCACCCATCATGCCGGTTTCCAGTGAGCCCAGACAGCCTAGTTCGCCTTCTACAGAAACTCCACAGGCATGGGCCATTTCGACCACTTTACGGGTGACGTCGACGTTATAGTCAAAAGATGAAGGTGTTTTCATATCGCTCATCAAAGAGCCATCCATCATCACTGAGCTAAAGCCGGATTGGATAGAGCGTGCACAGACCGCAGGCTCGGCTCCATGATCCTGATGCATCACAACAGGTAAATGTGGATATTGTTCTATCGCAGCTAGAATCAAATGGCGGAGAAATGGTTCACCGGCATAAGAACGTGAACCGGCCGATCCCTGCAGAATAACAGGACTGTCTACGGCGTCAGCTGCCTGCATAATAGCCTGGACCTGCTCCATGTTACTGACATTGAAAGCCGGAATCGCGAACTGTTGTTCAGCAGCATAATCCAGCAGTTGTCGCATTGATATTAACGCCATAAGCCTACCTTTTTATCTTTGCAAATCAGAGGTTTTTTGAAGCAGGATTGGCGCTGAAACTGATTTAAGCCAAAATCACGCCCTTGCCTGAATAAAAACCATAGGCAGTTTAGGCATATTTTTTGGATAAAAAGAAGTTAGATATTTTTATGAAGCGTATAAGAAAAAATTATGTTTAGGTGTAAAAACTAGCGATCGGATAATAGCTGAATACTGTCCTGGGCATTCATTGATTGCGCCAGACTCATTGCCGTCATACCTTCGGCGGATTTTAAATCAGCATTAGCGCCATGAGAGAGTAATAACTCCATGATTGCTGTTTGGTTAAACATAGCCGCAAACATCAGTGGTGTTTTTCCATCAGGAGTGGTGGCATTAACGTCCGCACCATGCTCTATCAATATTTGAGCGATATCTACATAACCTTTAAAAGCCACTCCAGCCAGCGGTGTTTGGTGGCGTAAATTCGCGAGTTCAGGATCCGCACCATGTTGCAGTAACAGTCGGGTAATTGCTCCGTGACCATTATAGGTCGCCAGCATTAACAGACTGTTGCCATTGCTGTCGCGAATATTGGGGGCCAGTCCCAGTTCCAGCGGTTTTTCTAATGCTTCAGTATTACCTTGTCGTGCCAGTTCAAACAGCTGTTGCGCAAGTTCCAGTGTTTCATCATCTAGCGAAGGTTTTTGATTATCTTCGGGTTTATCCACATGTTTATCCTTATCGATTTCTATCTGATAAAAATCTGGCAGAGTTGGGCCGACCTGTAGCTAACAACGTAATCGTCCGGGATTAAATTAAACACAGGTTAATGTGGATCAGTGAAGTGTGTCTATACTGATTGCTCGTGCAATTTATCGACGAACCAAAATAAAGGAAATCAATATGGCTTTTACCGCGACCGATCCAATCAAAATTCTGTTCGCTATTTTACTGCCGCCGTTAGGGGTGTTCCTGGAAGTTGGTTTTAAAGGACATTTTTGGTTAAGTATTTTGTTGACATTGCTCGGATTCATTCCAGGCATTATTCATGCGTTATATGTGATTTTGAAACATTAAAATTGCGATAAAAAAGCCCTGCGGAACGTTATGTCAGCAGGGCTTTTTTCATTTAACTTAACTAAGTAGATTAGTTGAAAAAGCAGGTAAAACTAGTAGTTTTTATTTTCTTCTGCTGATTCTTCGACTGCACCACCGGCAGCCTCTACATCTTCGCCTATGCCTCCAATCGTGTTGCAAGCAGCAAGTCCAAAGATAAAAAACAAAGATAAAAATACAGCTGTAATTTTCATGTTAATTCCTTAGAAAAATGAATGTGTAAAAAGAATTTGGGAAACCCAATCTTTAAGACCAGAGCAAGCAAGCTGACCGAATTGCCTGGTAAATTTTTACAGTCAATTAAGCCGCCTACTCTGTTTGGAGCTACATTTTGTTATTGTATTTTTTCTTCACCCAGATGCTATTTATGCCGATAATGTGGTTAACAGTCAATCCAAAAGAAACGATTATTAATTGATGTCGTGTTTATTGGTTTGAAGAAATTGAATTCATAAGCTTTATTTTCTGTTAAATATAGTCATCTCGAAAAAAATGTGACAGAGTTCACATTGTATTGGCGGAATCTTTTTGAATAAACCATGAATCTGACCATTTTGTGATTCATGTGATTTAGAGCAATCTCGTCTTTTATAGTGTTTAAATCAAACGTTAGACTTCGTTATAACGGCTGTAACCAATGGATGGTTCTGAGAGATATGGTGCCTAAAAAAATAGTTTTAGCTTTATTATCATTCACTCTGCTTTTTAGCTCGACAGGGTATGCTCAAAGTGTGGGTGTGGTAAAAACACTGCTGGGTGATGTGCAGTTAATTCGTGCCGGTGAATTTGTTAAAGTTGGCTTGGGAGATGAAGTCTTTATTGATGATGCATTGCATACCGATAACAATAGCAGTGTAGGGATTTTGTTTAACGACAATACCCGTATCGGTGCTGGCCCCAACACCCGTTTTTCGATTGACAGTTATCATTTTGATAACCAATCACAACAAGGACAGGCAGATTTATCTATTGTTAATGGAACGCTGGCATTAGTTGGTGGCCAATTGACTGCCAAAAGACTGGATGCAGTAAAAGTCCATACACCAACGACGACGCTGACGGCTTCATGTTCAACATTATCAGTAAAAGTCGATCCACTTACTAAAGAAGCGCCATGATGCTGACACATATATTCCGAATGATATCTTTTTTGTTACTTCCCGTATTCATCACCGGATGTAGCGGTTACAGCAGTGCTGTCAATTCATTTGGTCCGGAAACACCTACTTCCGAAATGCGAGAAGAGATTGAAGCACCTATGGTGCTGACAGAGGGCGAATCACCGTTTTGTGCCAAACCGCCGGTAGAAGCAGATCCTGAAATGGAACCTGCGATGGCCGCTTTACCTGCAGAACCTTATCGCGCCCGTCTGTATTTCATCTTTGATACCAGCACGTTTACTCCAGAATCAGAAACAGAGGCTCAAAAAGTCTTTGATGAAATAAAAGCGAGACAAATTGCTGAAGCGATTGTTATCGGACATACTGATACTATGGGGTCTGAACAATATAATATTGGCTTGTCAGAACGTCGCGCACAGAGGGTTCGCCAGGAACTTATACGACGTGGCATTCCGGAAAATATCATTACAACCAAAGGTATGGGCGAATCGGAGCTGTTAATTGAGACTGCCGATGAAGTTGCTGAAGCAAGAAATCGACGTGTTGAAATAGACGTTCGCTGATGGAGTGTTGGATAGATGAACAGAAAAATTAAAGTACTCGCGCTTAGCACCACTTTGTTGACAGGTGTAACGGCTTTTTCTCCGACAATTCTGGCGCAAACGCTGGTTCAGGCCGTCGAGCAGACCATTCAAAGCAACCCTGAAATTCTGGCCGAAGCATATCGTCGATTGAGTGTGAATAAAACAATTGACCAAGCGCGTGCAGGTTACGCTCCAAAAGTTGACCTGAATTTGGGATATGGGCGTGAATATACCAAGAATCCCGCTACACGCCCCGGCAGCGAGACGCTGACGCGAGGCGAGGCCAGCATTACCGCAAAACAAATGTTATATGATGGCTTTTATACCAAAAGTGAGGTCGATCGTACTTCCGCCGCTGCCGACTCTGCCGGGTATGCAGTAACGGATATTTCTGAACGCACCAGCTTGCAGGCAATTGAAGCTTATCTTGATGTTCTGCGTCGACAGGATCTTTTGGAACTGACCCAAACCAATCTGCAATCGCATGAAACGATTTTTTCTCAGATCCAGCAACGGGCTGAGAGCGGGGTAGGCCGTCAGGCCGATGTTGAACAGGCCCAGGCACGTTTATCTTTGGCAAAGTCAAATCTTGAATCACAACTTGGCAATATCGAAGATGCCCGAACCAATTTTCAACGGGTTGTTGGAACAATGCCGGAAGATCTCAGTAACCCCGGTGATGATTGCTGTGACAAAGCCCCTGCCACGCTGGATGATGCGGTAAAAATCGCCTACAACCAGCATCCAACTCTGCGCAGCGCACTGGCGGATCATGAAGCCTCTCTGGCCCAGGAAAATGCGGCTAAATCTGCGTTTCATCCTCGTATCGATTTGGATTTGGGTGCGTCAGCAAATAACAATCTTGATGGTGAGCCAGGCAAAGACAAAGGTCTCTATGCGATGTTCCGCCTGCAATATAACCTGTTGAATGGCGGCGCAGATATGGCCCGGGTAGAACAAATTGAACATTTGAGTGAACAGCAAAAAGAGCTGATTAATAGGGCAAAACGGGAAATTGGGCTGGATGTTCGCCTGGCATGGAATGCATTGGTAAATGCTAACAATCGTTTACCGGGATTACAGCAACGGGTTGAAGCTGCCGAAAAAACCCGTGAAGCGTATGCGTCCCAGTTTCGCGTGGGGCAACGTACCTTAGTTGATTTATTAGATACTGAGAATGAATTGCTTAGCGCCGGAATTGAATATACCGAAGTCTATTATGACCGGATATACGCCTGTTACTGGCTGATGCAATCAATGGGTAAACTGCTGGAAACCATGGCTATCGAACAACGTGAAGAAGCGATTACAGTAGCCAATCAGGAAGCTGATACAGAATAATTAAAAGCGGATATCCGACTAAATCAGGATATCCGCTTCAGTCTAGGGCTTGTTGATCTTTCATCTCCGCCTCTGTTGTGAGCTGAAAAAGCGTCAATCAAGGCACGAGGAGCGCCTTTTGTGAGATACATCCATGTATCTCACCCCATTGGGGCTTGCGCTCAAAAACGTTCATGACGTTTTTGTAGTTGTTCTAAATAAGTGACGAGCAAAGCTTCCGCATCCTGCTCACGCCCCTGACCTACATCCATGTAGGCCACGCAGAGTGGCGCTTTTTCAGTCACAACCCGAAGGGCTGCGACTATTTTTGCGGCCGCCTGCGTTGTCAATCACTTATGTAGGATGGCTACACTGCGT
>NZ_DFLS01000005.1:0-283421 GCF_002375415.1 Methylophaga sp. UBA3613
ACGCTGTATGAACGTACATAGTGTCGTCCATGACCAAAGCATTACCTTCGTGGCCACGTAAAACACCAGTTGAGAAAGACCAAGCCATGTTCAAATCTTTGACGTTGTCTTTCGTGATTTGAGTCAGTTCGCTGTAACGCGTATTGGCATAGTCACCAGCGGGCATAACCCAGTTATTGTCATTTTTTTGCATTTCAAGGAGCTCATCTGCAGCCACCAGACCTGGTGCTGCTAATCCCATCATTGCAATTGATAATGTTTTCAGCTTCATAAAGTTGTCCTCTATTGCTTTTTAGTTTTGTACGTCACGATTTGTTCGGATGAACCTCATGCGTATGACGAACCATAATCCGACTTCCCGGGTTCGTCAAGAACTTTACACAACTTTTTTATGAGTATTTCCATCTTATTTTCGGGAAGATTTTCCCGACAACTTAAGCTTTTGAAATTTAACAACTTTATTTTTTTGCTAAAAATCAGGCATGATCTTTGATCCAGCTAATTGCACACTGAATAGCGGTGAGTGCGCGCTCTCGACCATAGAGCTCTAAAGTCGCATCCAAGGAAGGAGAAATCGTATTTCCTGTTATCGCAACCCGTATTGGCTGTGCCACTTTGCCCATACCAACTTCATGTTTGTCAGCACAGTTCTTGATGACTGAATGAATCGGTTCAGCCAGCCAATCTTTGAGCTCAGTCAATTCTGCCAATACGGCTTCTAATAATGGCAAGCTGGCTTCAGTCAGATTTTTCTGTGCAGCTTTTTCATCATAGGCATCCACATCGCGATAAAAATACACGCTAGACTCTGCCATCTCTTTAAGCGTCTTGGCACGTTCCTGCAGCAATACCACAACATCAACCAAAGCTGGACCATCAGCAGGATCAATACCTAACTCTCCCATATGCCAGCTGAGGTGCTGTGCAACATGTTCTGGCTCGCTGGTTTTGATGTAATGTTGATTTAACCAGAGTAATTTATCGGTATTAAAGCTTGAGGCAGCTTTATTGACGTCTTGAATATCAAATAGCTGGGTCATTTCCGCTAAGGAAAAGATTTCCTGATCACCGTGCGACCAGCCTAATCTGACTAAATAATTCAATAACGCTTCGGGAAGATATCCTGCATCCCGATAACTCATCACACTGACGGCACCATGCCGCTTGGAAAGTCTAGCTCCATCGTCACCCAAGATCATTGGGACATGTGCAAATACGGGTGGTTTAGCACCCAAAGCTTTAAAAATATTGATTTGTCGAGGTGAGTTGTTTAAATGATCATCACCACGTATTACGTGGGTCATCTGCATATCCAGATCATCTACGACCACTGTTAGATTATAAGTAGGTGTGCCGTCTGGACGAGCAATAATTAAATCATCCAGTTCACTGTTTTCAAAAACAACATTGCCACGGATCGCATCTTCAACAACCACTTGACCAACGGTAGGGTTTTTAAAACGAATCACCGGCTCAACACCTTCGCGAGGAGTTGTTATATGGCGGCACCGACCGTCATAGCGAGGTTTCTGCTTATTGGCGCGCTGCTCTTCACGCATTGCTTCCAGTTCGTCTTTACTGCAATAACAGTAATAAGCATCGCCCTGATCCATTAGTTGCTGGATAATTTCCTTGTAACGATCAAAACGTTGCGTTTGATAAAACGGGCCTTCGTCATAATCCAACCCCATCCATGTCATGCCTTCGAGAATCGCGTTCACTGATTCAGCTGATGAGCGTTCGATATCGGTATCTTCAATCCTTAATACAAAACGACCGCCATGTTTTCTGGCATATAGCCATGAAAAGAGTGCGGTACGGGCCCCGCCTACATGTAGATATCCTGTTGGGCTGGGTGCAAAACGCGTACGAATTGTCATAATCAAAAGTTCTCTGCTAGCTATGTGGATGTATTGCGATAAAGTGCGTTATTGTAACAGTTCAGACGCTGACAATTAGTGAGTCATCAACATGCGTATATTAATTTCCTTTCTATCTATTACTGTTTCATCCTTTGCCTTTGCCAGCAGTCTTCAGGCAGACAGCTATAAGGTGCAGCAGGTTGCTGAAGGTATTTTTTACCACCAGGGCAGCCACCAAGAAGCGGATGCTGAGAATCTGGGCGCCATTGCCAATGTTGGTTTTATCATTGGTGAGCAATGCATTGCCGTCATCGATAGCGGCGGCAGTTTTCAGGAAGGTAAGTTATTGCGTAAAACCATCCGCCAGCATAGTGACTTGCCGATCTGTTATGTCATCAATACCCATGTGCACCCGGATCATATTTTAGGAAATGCAGCTTTTAAGACCGATAAGCCGGAATTTGTTGGTCACGAAAAATTACCGGCTGCAATGGCCAGTCGACAGCAACACTTTGCCAGACAGTTTTCGGAGATTTTGGGTGATGCCTACAAAGGCACCGAGTTTATCGAAGCGAAGACCCTGGTTAAGGTTGGGTCACCATTAACATTGGATCTTGGTAACCGACCACTGATTTTAACCGCATTTACCACGGCGCATACTGATCATGATTTAACCGTTTATGATGAAAAAACCAGTACATTATGGACCGGCGATTTATTATTCGTTGAACGTATTCCGGCCTTGGATGGCAGTATTAACGGCTGGATTGATGCCCTTGATACCTTAATTGAACATGATGCGACAATGATCATTCCTGGTCACGGCACAGCTTTTAACGGTGAAAACTCAAAAGGCTGGCAGGATTTACTGCGCTATCTGACCACCGTACGTGAAGAGATTAGGGTCATCATTAATGATCTGGGAACCATTGAACAAGCCATTGACTCGGTAGGCACGCAAGAAGCTGAAAAGTGGAAACTTTTTGAAGAATATCATCGTCGAAATGTTACCGCTGCTTTTGTAGAACTAGAGTGGGAATAATAATTATTAGGAGAGCGAAAATGATGGGGCGAAATACATTTTTTTGGGCTGTATTTGCAGTTTTTATGAGTCATAGCTTCATTGCAAATGCTGCAACAGCTGAAGAGGATTTATGGTCAGCGCTTAAACAAACCTATTTTGGTGATCGTGAAATTCATGAAAATGCCGATGATGTTTTGATCCTTGAAGCGCCTACCCGGGCTGAAGATGCTGCCATTGTTCCAATCAGTGTCAAATCGGTTCAGCCACAGACCGCTGAGAGATACATTAAAAACATACATATCATCATTGATAAAAACCCGATGCCGTATTCTGCGAATTTCCATTTATCACCGACACTGGGTGATATTGATATCGCTACACGGGTCAGGGTCGATCAGTACACTGATATGCGGGCTATTGCAGAAATGAATGATGGTTCTTTGCATATGGTGTCAAAATTTGTCAAAGCCTCAGGAGGATGTAGTGCTCCTGCAGGTAAAGACATGGAAGCCGCTATGGCTCGACTGGGCAAAATGCAGATTCGTATGCGAGAAGCCAACATTGGCGAAACAACAAAGGCACAGGTAGTTGTAAGTCACCCGAATAATAGTGGCTTACAGTTTGATCAAAAAACCCGTGGCTATATTCCACCGCATTATGTGAAAGAAATCATCATAGATTTTGATGATGAAAACCTGATTACACTTGAGGCTGGCATTTCTATAAGTGAAGACCCAAGTATCCGGTTTAGCTTCACGCCGCAAAAACATGGTGTGTTAAAAGCGATGGTGAATGACACTAAAGAAATGACTTACAGCATGGATAAACAAATATAGCGGACATTTTCACTACGCACATCCATAAAAAAGGCCGTTTTAAACGGCCTTTTTCTTGTCGCTGATATCAGTCAGAAATTATTGGATTCGACATTCTTTATAAGCTGAAGCCGAGACTTCTTCGTATTTATCTATACCGCCACTTAAACCTTTATCATCGCGGAACTGTGCCCCTTTGTCTGCTGGCATATTTTGGTACATATAAGCGGTGTTGACATCTTCGAACTCAGTCTGAGTAAAAGCTTCATCAAGTTTGTCCACTACGCATGAACATTTATGCACACCTTCATAGACGTTTAAATTTGTATTTGCCTGCATACAATCATTGACGTATTGCACCTTAGTCACCGTTGAAAAATCCATATGTTCATCGGCAATAGCGGAGGCACTTAACATGGTCATACTGGCAAACAGGACTGTCAGACTGGTTTTCTTCATTCTCTACTCCTAAAATTTTATTATATGGTGCTGCTGTGACTGGTAATTTGGAAGACAAGTTCCTACACAGGAACAGGATATTGCCACTTTAACGTATTGCCAATCAAACTTTTTGATAGAGCATAATGGCAGTTTAATTTCCTCACAGAAACAACATAGGGTAAAATCCAGCGTTTATTTATCTCACATCAAGCCATGCTAAACGCAGGAGAACATGATGAAAAAATTACTGCTTCATCTCGATACTGATACCGTCGCGAGCACATTTGATCAAGCTGTTGCCTATGACTCCGGCGTGGATAATATTATCGCGCATGGTGGAGCAACGCGTGACAATGTCACCTCTCATGTTCATGGCATGATTTTTACCCGCGGTGGAAAAAACCTGAAAAACAGCGCAATTTTTATCGGTGGTTCAAATGTAGCTTCCAGTGAGCTTGTCGGTGAAGCTGTAAAAAAAGCATTCTTTGGCCCCGTTCGAGTTTCGGTCATGCTGGATCCAAATGGGTCTAATACCACCGCAGCAGCAATTGCCCGAAAAGTAATGACTGACTACGATATTACCGGCAAAAATGTAGCGATTCTTGGGGCAGGACCTGTGGGACAACGAACTGCCTTGTACCTGTTAAAAGAGGGTGCAAGCAAAGTCACCCTAACCTGCCGTAGTATGGCGCGAAGCAAAGCCACTGTTGAACATATGAAAAAAGCCTATGGGGTTGATGTGATTCCCGGTGAAACACGGAGTGATGAAGCCGTTGCTGCATTACTTAAAGACGCCCATGTGGCTATTGCTGCCGGTCCGGCTGGTGTTTGTATTGTCCCCGAGGCTACCTGGACTGCTAGCAAAACGCTCGAAGTGATTGCTGATGTTAATGCGGTTCCACCGTTGGGTGTCGAAGGTATGGAAGTGATGGATAATGGGACGGAAAAACAGGGAGTGCGTTTTTACGGTGCTATTGCGATTGGTAACTTTAAAATGAAGGTACATCGAGGAGCAGTGGCATCACTGTTTGACACCAATGACTTGTTTTTGGACGAAACCACTATCTACGATATCGCCTGTAAAATTGATAACGCCTAGTGATAGCAATGCAACAACCGGTTTCACCTGTTAAGCTTCAGACGATTTGTATACAGGCTCCGGCAAGACTCCACCTAGGTTTTCTGGATCTAAATGGCGGCTTAGGCCGTCATTTTGGCAGTATCGGTTTGGCAGTAGATAGTCACTATACTAAACTCAGCCTTACTGATTCTGATGATCAGCCCCCCTCAGCCCCCCCTGTTACAGACTCTATTCGTCACAAAATCACTAAACTGATTAATCAGTTTTATCTCACGTTAGGATCGAATATCCCGACTGATTTACGCCAACTCAACCTCACCATTCACTCATTGATTCCAGAACATGCGGGGCTCGGCTCAGGCACTCAGCTCGCTCTGGTCATTGGTCAGATACTGGCGAACCATCATCAGCTGGATATTCCCACCGCAAAAATTGCTCTGGCACTGGATCGTGGAAAGCGATCAGGAATTGGGATCAGTACCTTTGATACCGGTGGTTTTGTAGTAGATGCGGGCTTAGGGCCTAACTCACAGACACCGGTCAGATTATTTCAGCAGGACTTCCCCTCTCAGTGGCGACTGGTGATGTTGATGGATAAAAGCCATCAGGGCATTCATGGTCAAACTGAAATCCAGGCATTTCAGCAATTGCCAACGTTCCCTTTACAGCACTGCCAGCGTATTTGTCACCTGACGTTGATGCAGCTACTCCCCGCATTAATTGAGCAGGATATTCAATTATTCGGTTCCGCCGTGAGCGAAATTCAAGCCCTGATTGGTCAACATTTTGCCCCAGCACAAGGTGGCCAGTACACCAGCAATGCCATAGCCGTCTTAATGGAACACTGCAAGTCTCTTGGATTTACTGGCATGGCACAAAGCTCATGGGGTCCAACATCCTGCGTATTTACCGAGAGTCAGTCTCAGGCGGATCAGCTTATCGACGAGCTACGTGGCGTGATTGACGCAGATCCTCAATTGCAGAATATTGAATTAATCAGTGCTGCTGGCGTTAATAAGGGTGCTGGCATTACAATCGACGGCAAAACTTTACATTTTAATAAACAGTGAGGGATTAACATGTCCAAGCGCTCCATCATTCATATGCTCAACCCTATGAAACAAAACAGTCCGTTTGATATCAACATGGCATTGGATGCCGGTTATGACATCATCATGCCTTACAACAATGTTGAGTTGAAAGAGGTGGCAGGCTTAACACAAGATGCTATTTTTTCCCGTGGCCCTGCTGGTGTAAAAAAGACGGGTATGTTTATCGGTGGAAGAGATATTGGGCTGGCGATGGATATGCTTGATGCAGCCAAGTCTGCAATGGTCCCCCCATTCGAAATTCCAGTATTTGCTGATCCAAGTGGCGCTTTTACCACTGCAGCGGCGTTGGTGGCCTGTGTCGAACGTGAATTAAAGAAACATTTCAAGCAGGATTACAAAGGTTGTAAAGCAGTTGTTTTCGGCGGTACCGGTCCAGTGGGACTTGCCACCGCAGTAATTGCGGCACTACAAGGTGCTGAAACCACTATTGTTGATCACTTTTCACTGGATACAGCCCTGCAGTTTTCTGATGAGGCCCGTAAACGTTACGGTGTGAGCTTACGAGCCACCACTGCAGCATCTGACGCAGATAAAGCCCGTCTGTTAAGTGATGCTGATGTGGTTTTCTGTGCAGCTAAAGCAGGTATTCAGGTATTGAATGCTTCAGTACTGAGCGATGCTAAAAAGCTTAAAGTGGCCGGCGATGTGAACGCCGTTGCACCTTTGGGGATTGAAGGTGTCGAGTTAATGGATAACGGCGAACCGCTGAAATTTGCCCCACAATGCCCAAATGCTGTCGGTATCGGTGCACTTGCAGTTGGTAATGTGAAATATAAACTGCAGCAAGCATTACTCAGAGAAACACTGGAAAGTGATAAACCTGTTTATCTGGATTTCCGTAATGCCTTTGAAGGTGCTCGTAAACTGGTTTAAGCATAGAAAGTACAGGAGCCAGTAATGGCTGAACATCCGAGGCTCCTGTTGATCGTTGCACAAAGCGCAAGAATGCTGGCGCAATCGGCTAGACGGGAGGGTTATACCCTCCGTGTAGCTGATTGCTTTGCTGACATTGATACTCTCGACGCTGCGGATAGATTTCTGAAACTATCTGCGTTGGATAACCTTGAAGCACATCAATGGCTACAGACTATTATTACCTTAAGTGATGATGAGCCATGCTGGTTAATCTGTGGCACCGGTGTCGAGCGTTTTTATCCTGCTCTTTCACAGTTACCCGCTCATATAAAATTTGCAGGCCCCTCATATGAGTGCTTTGAGCAGATTTGCCTCCCTGAAAAATGGATTGCAATACTGGAAAAATTATCTTTACCGCATCCGCCAACAACATTCCAAAAACCCCAGACGGCAAATAGTAAATGGCTAGCCAAATCGGCTGCCAGTTGGGGAGGAACACACATTGTTGAAGCAAATTTGGTAGCAGAAAGTCCCGACCGATATTATCAACAATATATTGAGGGCATCAGTGGATCCGTGCTGTTTCTGGCTGCAGCAGATGACCTTCAGTTATTACTTTTCAATGAGCAATTTCCTGTTAATCTCAGCCTGTATAACTTCAGTCTAAACGCTATCTCAAGTGGCCTTCAACTTGACTTAAAACAACAAAACTTTCTCCATCAGACACTACAAAAACTGACCGAACATCTGTCGTTAATCGGTTTGATGTCATTGGATTTTATACTCACGCCATCAGGTGAAATTTTTCTGCTGGAGCTGAATCCACGTCCTACCGCTTCCTGTCAGTTATTGCCGGATCATGCTCCCATTATCAGTTGGCAGTTGATGAGTTTGACGGGTGTTATGCCTGAAACAGCGGTTGAACTTCCTGCAAAAAAACGAATCTTATGGTTTTGTTTTGCCCCGGAACAAATCAATATCCCGGCGGATTTTGACTGGCCAGAGTATTGCCATGACTTGCCTGCCGGAGGAAGTGTTATCGATAAAGGTGACATCATTTGCAGTTTAATGCTGGACGAAACCGAGCAGAATAATGCTCATCGCCTGGCCACTATATTGGTTCAAAATTTAGCGGTTGCCGCTTGAAAACAGTCCGTTGCTGACCCATATTACTGACAACTTAATTTCAAGGAATCTCGAATGAAACGAATCATGTTGTACCTTGCCACCAATATTGCGGTGTTAGCGGTATTAAGCGTGACAATGCGACTGCTCGGTATAGATAGTCTTTTGGATGAGCAAGGTTCTGGTTTAGATATGACTTCCTTGCTTATTTTTGCGGGAATTATTGGCTTCAGCGGTTCATTCATTTCTCTGGCTATTTCCAAATGGACAGCAAAACGCCTGACCGGCGCAGAAGTAATTACTTCACCCAAAAATCAAACTGAAAAGTGGTTGGTGGATACTGTGTCACGTCAGGCAAAACAGGCAGGAATAGGCATGCCTGAAGTAGCCATTTATCAATCACCGCAACCCAATGCTTTTGCCACCGGCATGAATCGTAACAATGCCCTGGTCGCGGTCAGTAGTGGGTTGATGCAATCGATGACACAGGATGAAGTAGAAGCTGTTTTGGCACATGAAGTCAGTCATGTAGCGAATGGCGATATGGTGACCATGGCGTTGATTCAAGGTGTGGTGAATACATTTGTTATCGTATTATCCAGAGTGATTGGCCATCTGGTGGACCGGACGGTTTTCAAAACCGAACGAGGACATGGTCCAGCTTTCTGGATTACCTCAATCATTGCTGAATTAGTGCTGGGTATTCTCGCCAGTATTATCGTGATGTGGTTCAGTCGTCAGCGGGAGTTTCGTGCCGATGCCGGCGCAGCAAGGCTGGTTGGCTCGGGAAAAATGATTGCTGCCTTACAACGCCTGGCAGGCACTGCCGAAGAGGCTTTACCTGATCAATTACATGCATTTGGTATTTCAGGTGGACGTGCAGGGATTTCGGCATTATTTATGACGCATCCTCCGCTTGAAAAACGGATTGAAGCATTACGTTCCGGTCGTATTTAACGCTTAACAGGCTGATTTTGCACTTCAAATCAGCCTGTTATATTTATCAGAACCTTCTCTAAACTGATTAGAGATCTTCGTCTTCAAAGTTGTAATCAAGCTTATCTGAAGGCTTATGAATATAATAACCTTGGGCGTAATCAACACCCAACCGCCATAAAAGAGCAAGACTGACTGCGTCTGAGACAAACTCGGCAATACAGGGTTTTTCAGCCTGCTTTGCCATATCGATTATCGCTTTTATGGCTGCCTGATTTTCACTATCGTTCGCCATATTTTCGACAAAATTACCGTTGATTTTCAGATAGTCAACATCGAGCACATTCAGACTATGCGAAAATCCTATACCGGAACCAAAATGCTCTAATCCAAATTCACAGCCAATGGCCTTAAGTTTGGCAATAGTATTTTTGGTGTCTTCAATATTATCCACGGCGGCTGTTTCACTGATCTCAAAGATCAGCGCATGTCCGGTCAAATTATGTGCTGAAAGAGTGGCTGATAACCAGTCTACATAATCTTTTTCATGCAGAGTCTGTTCAGAAAGTTTAATAAAAAACCGTGTTTTAGGATGCGTTTTTTGATGTTCTGACAGCATTTTAAGTGCTGTACGAATGACCCATTTATCCACCTCTGCCATCATCTGCAACTTGACAGCATGCTGAATAAACTCCTCAGCTCGCAAGATTTTGTTTCCGTCCTGCAATCTTAACAGAACGTCATAGAACTCTTGTTGAGGACCGTGCAAAGCAACAATGGGTTGAAAATGAATATTGAATAAATCGTTGTTCAGGGCATTTTGCAACACTGTTTTCCAAGCAGAAAGTTCGCCTGAATCACTCTGGGGCATTTTCTCCTGGAATCGAGCTGTCTGATTGCCGCCAGCATGCTGGGCAATAGTACAGGCTTTATCAGCATTCTCCAGAGCTGTTTGGGCTGAGGCGACATTTTCACTGATACGCGCTATCCCAATACTACAGTGCAAATCGATCATTTTACCGTTGGTATGTGAAACAAAATCAGCAACGCTCTTCAAAAAAACATCAGCTCGTTTATCCACAAAACTTTCGTCGGTGCTGGGGATGATAATGGTAAAGATCTGATCACCGTAACGGCCGACCGTTTCACCCTCTTCGGCTGTTTGTAGCAATAGATCGGCAACACTTTTAATCAGAACATCGCTGGTCGCCAGACCTAGAAGCTCTTTAATTTGCTGAAAGTCATCCAGCACCATATAAAGCAAAGCAGAATCCTGCTGGTTTTCAGCTGCCTGGTTAACTGCAAACTGTAACGCATCTACAAAACGCGTTCGGTTGTATAGTCCGGTCAGAAAATCAAAGTCACGTAAACGTTGTAGTTGATCATTGTCTTCAACAAGGGTGACATTACGATCACGAACAACAACCTGAGTACATTCTTCTCCTTCTACCTGTGCATGGCTGAACTCGATATCCGCATCAAATGCATAACCACCACTCTTCAAACACTGAGCTGTGACCGTAGCCGGTTTTGAATCGACTTGCTCAGTAAACTGACGAAATACCATTTTAAATTTGGCATGGTCGTCAGGATCAATCAAATCAAGAATTGGCAAACCATCAATGTCTTCCTGTTCTTTATAACCAAACAGATTCAGGTAGGCACTGTTAACATATAAATGCATGCCTTCGTGCATATAGGCCACGGCATCTCTGGAGCTTTCCAGTAAAGCTCGGGAGCGTTTTTCACTCTCGCGCAATGCACGTTCATTGCGTCGTCCAAGACGTCGCATAAACAGATTATCCAGTTCACGCTCAACAACGAACTTCAGCCGTTCAATGTCATCTTTCAAGACAACATCCTGAACGCCGGTCCGGAACAATTCTTTTTCAGCGGCTTTATTTTCAGTAATCACAATGCATGGTAAATCCTTACCCAGGCGTTTGATTACGTTAACAATTTCAACAGGAGCCAGCGCTGGCAAATTATCACGGCAAATAAGCAAATCCCAGCTTTGCTTGCTTAATGACTGCTCCAATGCATCAAAATCATCTTCACGCCCTGCTCTGACCGCATGGCCTGCACTGCGTAATATATTAATAATAGCGTCAGCTTCGGTAAGCGAATCGTCAATAATTAATAACCGTAAAATACCTTCAGCTCTCGCCACGCTGCTCACCTTTAGTAAATTGCACCGGTGTTTTCCCTTCCAGTTGGGTCATGGTTAATGTCATCCAATCGTAAGCCTTTTGATTAACGGCAGTAGCTGACAAATCCTGAATATCTATCTTAGCGCCAATCACCATTTTGATCACGCCTGGACGTTTAAGAAAGCCTTTTTTTGCCCAAAAGCTGCCGGCATTATGCGCCACCGGAACGACTGGAACAGCTGCTTCCACCGCCAAACGGGCTCCACCCACCCCAAACCGCCCCATCGTGCCAGGCGGTAAACGGGTCCCTTCAGGAAACACCACAACCATTGCGCCTGATTGTAACCGTTCCTTGCCCTGCTCAATTACCTGATGCAAAGCCTGACGGCCGGCATTTCGATCAATGGCGATTGGCCGCAATGAAGCAAGTCCCCAACCAAAAAAAGGAATCCATAATAATTCACGTTTCAACACCCAGACCTGAGGAGGAAAGACAGCCTGTAACGCCAATGTTTCCCATGCGGATTGGTGTTTGCATAAAATCACACAAGGTTCTGTCGGAATATTTTCTCGTCCTTCAACTTCCAGCCTCAATCCACAAATAATTTTTAACAGCCAGATATTCATTACCGCCCAACGACTTACTACCCAATAGCGCTGTTTAAACGGTAATGGCCAGATTAGCACGCCAATCACCGAGAATAGAATGGCTGTTATTGCGTACACGGTCAGAAAGATGAATGAACGGAAAATTTGCATCAAATTACGATTTCCAACAATGCATCGGCCACTGCAGCCAGGTTGTCATATACAGGTACATCCTTGGGGATACCTTTCTTCAGAGTCTTTTCACCCTTTCCGGTGCGCACCAGAATGGGCTTGGCTCCAGCAGATTGTGCTGCCTGAATATCTCTCAGCGAATCGCCGACCGCAGGCACATGATCCAGATTCACCCGCAGTCGATGGGCAAGCTCTTTAAACGCTGCGTCTTTAGGTTTACGGCAGTCACAATTATCATCAGGCCCATGTGGGCAGAAAAAAATGGCTTCAATGCGTCCCCCAACCTGCGCCAGCATCCGCCGCATTTTACTGTGAATACGATTGAGGGTTTCGACATCCAGAAAGCCTCTGGCAATGCCGGATTGATTGGTAATGATTACCACCCGGTAGCCAGCATAATTCAGTCTCGCAATAGCTTCCAGACTACCTTCAATAGGCTCCCATTCAGACGGAGATTTAATAAAATCATCCGAATCATGGTTTATCACACCATCACGATCGAGAATTATCAGCGACATATACGCATCCTAATTTTGTAATCGGGAAATATCCGCCACACCCAGAAACAATGCCCGAGTCTGATTCAGTAACGCCAGACGATTATGACGAATTGCTTCATCTTCTGCCATAACCATAACTTCGTCAAAAAACGCATCAATACTGTCGCGCATATCGGCCAGACGTCTTAATACACCGGCGTAGTCGGCCATTTGCATCATCGGAGCAACATCTGCAGAGACTTGTTCTAAGGTCTCAGCCAGTTTTTGTTCGGCGGTTTCTTCCAGTAAATCAGGATTTAATTGATGATCCGCTTCGTAGGCACCGTTTTTCCGCAGAATATTATCAATCCGTTTATTGCCTGCAGCCAGCGCTTCGGCCTGCTCCATCTCACGGAAAGCGGACACAGCCTGCATACGCTGCATAAAGTCCAATGGACGCGTGGGTTTCAAAGCAAGCACGGCTTCAAATACATCACCATGATGGCCGGCATCGGCCGCATAGCCGCGTAACCGATCAAACAGATATTGCGTCACCGGAGCCACGATTTCTGTTTCAGTAAGCTGTTTATCGTAACTTTGCACTGACTGTTGTAAAAGTTCAGCCAGATCCAAATCCAGATTATTCTCGATGATAATTCTCAGTATGCCTAACGCCGCACGACGTAAGGCAAACGGATCTTTGGCACCTGATGGTGGTTGACCAATACCAAAAAGTCCGCACAAGGTATCGATTTTTTCGGCAAGACTTAATGCCTGTCCGGTTTTGCCCTGTGGCAAAGCATCACCGGCAAAACGTGGCAGATATTGCTCATCCATCGCTGCAGACAACTCTTCCTGCTCGCCATCAAAACGAGCATAGAAGCTGCCCATAATGCCTTGCAGTTCGGGAAATTCACCAACCATTTCAGTGACCAGATCACATTTGGCCAACATGGCAGCGCGTTCGGCCAGTGCTACATCACCACCAATTTTGCCCGCAATAAAACCAGCCAGTTTCGCAACACGTTGGGATTTATCAAAGACCGTGCCCAGTTGATTCTGGAACACGATGGTTTTCAGTTTTTCCTGACGATCCGCCAAGGGACGTTTTCTATCGGTATCCCAGAAAAACGCAGCATCGCTTAACCGAGGCAGAATCACTCGTTCATTACCGGCAATAACCTGCGCCGGATCGCGACTTTCAATATTGCAAACGGTAATAAAATACGGCAGCAACTTGCCTGCAGCATCTTCTACCGGAAAATATTTTTGATGGCCTTGCATTGAAGAAATCAACGCTTGCGATGGCAGTTCAAGAAACCGTGTTTCAAATTCACCCGACAACGCCACCGGCCATTCCACTAGGCCAGTAACTTCATCGAGCAATTCATCATCAATAATGGCCTGACCACCCAGTTGGCTTGCTAGCTCACTGACCTGTCCACGAATGGCTTCGCGACGCTCAGCAAAATCAACCATCACATGACCTTCACTAAGCAATTGCGGTGCATAGGTTTGTGGACTGCTGATTCGAATCGCCTGTGGATGATGGAACCGATGTCCATAACTGAGCTGATTGGATTGCACACCCAGCAGGCTGGCCGGAATAATCTCATCACCCAGCATCAAAATCAGCCAATGAACGGGTCTAACAAATTCTTCAGATAAACTGCCCCAACGCATGCGCTTGGGAATTGGCAATGCAGCTAAGGATTGCTTCACAATTTCTGGCAATAACTCTGTAGCGGCCTGACCCGCTTGTTTTTCGCGATAAACTAACCAAGCACCTTTATCCGTTTCCAGCGTTTCCAATGCATCGACATCCACACCACAGGAACGGGCAAAGCCTTGCAATGCCTTGGTCGGGTTACCATCTTCATCGAATCCAGCAGTAACAGCAGGGCCACGTTTTTCGATATTACGATCCGCTTGGTGCGTCTGGAGTCCACTGATAACTACCGCTAAACGACGTGGACTAGCGTACGCTTTCGAAACCGAAAAATTGAGCTCAGCCTCAGCTAAACCTTTCTCAATACCTTTGAGTAATGCGTCACTTAAGGTCGACAAAGCTTTCGGTGGTAACTCTTCCGTGCCCAGTTCTAACAGGAAATCACCTACATCACTCATGACTGCACCTCCTCCTGTTTGCTTAACATCGGAAAGCCCAGGGATTCACGTCGGTCATAATAAGCCTGAGCTACTGCTCTGGCCAATGTTCTGACTCTTAAAATAAATCGCTGTCTTTCAGTGACCGAAATCGCTTTACGTGCATCCAACAGATTAAAGGTATGTGATGCTTTTAAAACCATTTCATAAGCAGGTAACGGCAAGCCCGCTGCAATCATTCTTTCACTCTCTTTTTCACAGGTATCGAACTGCTGAAACAGATGTTCGGTGTTGGCATGTTCAAAGTTGTAGGTCGACATTTCGACTTCGTTTTGATGAAACACATCGCCGTAAGTCACTTTGCCGAGTGGACCATCAGCCCAAACCAAATCATAAACACTGGCTACGCCTTGTAGATACATGGCGATACGTTCCAAACCGTAGGTAATTTCGCCGCTAACCGGTTTACATTCGAGGCCGCCAACCTGCTGGAAGTAGGTGAACTGTGTCACCTCCATGCCGTTTAACCAGACTTCCCAACCCAGTCCCCAGGCACCTAATGTAGGTGATTCCCAGTTATCTTCTACAAAACGAATATCGTGGATGGTGGTATCAATTCCCAGCATTCTTAATGAGCCAAGATACAGCTCCTGAATATTCAATGGGGACGGTTTGATCAACACCTGAAACTGGTAATAGTGCTGCAGTCGGTTGGGGTTATCGCCATAGCGACCATCCGTAGGACGGCGTGAAGGCTGCACATAAGCCGCACTCCAAGGCTCTGGACCTATGGCTCGTAAGAAGGTTGCCGGATGGAAGGTACCCGCCCCGACTTCCATATCATAAGGTTGCAATAATACGCAGCCTTGCTCTGCCCAGTATTGTTGCAGACGCAGAATCAGCTCTTGAAAAGTTTTTGGCGTGGCCGCCACAGTTGCCGCAGAATCACTCATTGAGAAAATTGTCTTCGCATAACTAAAAATGTACTGATTATAGCGAATAAAGCAGTGGCTTGTAGAGACAACTCAGTAATGAATTTACAGGCTCGACGGTTTGACTAATGCGACTGTCACCGCAAAGAAACAGATACGGTACAATGCAGCGACCCATTAATCGTTAAAGAGCAGAATTATGTCGCGACATATCGGCATCGTGATGGATCCCATTTCAGCCATCAATATCAAAAAAGACAGCAGTTTTGCGATGCTGTTGGCCGCCCAGGCCAAAGGCTGGACGATTCAGTACATGGAACAACAGGATCTGTATCTGAGCCAAGGCAAAGTGATGGCCAGCATGCGGGATTTACAGGTCATAGAAGATGCCAACAACTGGTACCAACTTGGCGAACCAACAACCCGCAGACTTAGCGAACTTGATGCCATCCTGATGCGCAAAGATCCACCATTTGATATGGAATATATCTACAGCACATACCTCTTGGAACAAGCTCAGTCTGAGGGTGTATTGGTGGTGAACCATCCACAAAGCCTGCGTGATGCCAACGAAAAACTGTTTACTGCATGGTTTCCGCAATGTTGTCCGCCCACCTTAGTCACCCGAAAAAAACAATTGATGCGTGAATTTCAGCAACAACATGGCGATATTATTATCAAACCATTAGATGGCATGGGCGGCGCATCCATTTTCAAAGTCAGTCAAGGCGATCCGAATTTTTCGGTGATTGTCGAAACGCTGACCGAGCAAGGCAAAAAATCGGTGATGGTGCAACAGTATTTACCGGCTATTAAAGACGGTGATAAACGTATTTTGTTGATTAACGGTGAGCCGGTGCCCTATGCGTTAGCCCGCATTCCTGCCGATGGCGAAACGCGCGGTAATCTGGCAGCGGGAGGGAGAGGTGAAGGCCGACCTTTAACAGAAAGAGACCGCTGGATTTGTCAGCAGGTTGGGCCAAAATTACGCGAAAAAGGTCTGTTATTTGTTGGTTTAGATGTGATTGGCGATTATCTGACCGAGATTAACGTCACCAGTCCAACCTGTATTCGTGAACTGGATCGGCAATTCAACCTGAATATTGCCGGTGATTTGATGAATTGTATTGAGGCACATTTATGAAGACTGTTTTAAACAGCCTTATATTGGTGATTGGTTTAAGTTTATTAAGTGCATGCGGTGATCAGGATCGCGCCTTACAAGCCAAGTTTTATGCGTTTGGCACCGAAATCGACATCAGTCTGTACGGTGTTGATGAAGAAACCGCAGCCAAAACCATTGATGCTCTGGAGCAATCCTTTTCAGAAGTAAATGACCTGTGGCATGCCTGGCAGCCCAGTGTATTAACCAAAATTAATGATGCAATCGCAGCAGAACAGCCTATTGCAGTGGATGACAATGTTGCCAGCGTGATTTTACTTGCCCAGAAACTGGCGAGAGACAGTGGGCATTTGTTTAATCCGGCAGCCGGTAACTTATTTGCATTATGGGGTTATGAACAGGATGACTGGTTTGAATCCCATCCACCTCCTGCACAGGCTGATATCGATGCATGGCTGGCCGTCAGCCCGACGATGGATGATATCGTTATCGAAAATGGTCAATTAACCAGTAACAACACTGCTGTCAGACTCGGTTTTGGTGGTTTTGCCAAAGGTTATGCGGTCGATAACGCCATCGCGATTCTGCAACAACAAGGCATTCAAAATGCTGTCGTCAATATTGGTGGCGATTTACGCGCCATAGGCACACATGGTGAACGTCCCTGGATTATTGGTATTCGCCACCCCAGACATGACAGAGTGTTAGCCTCAGTGGCAGTCAGTGATGATGAAAGTGTTTTCAGTTCCGGTGATTACGAACGATTTTTTACCTACGAAGGTAAACGCTACCCACATATACTGGATCCACGTACCGGTTATCCAGCTGATCAGGCAATGTCCTCAACGGTAATTCATGAAAATGCTTCAATGGCGGATGCCGCTGCAACAGCAATATTTGTCGCCGGAAGTGACTGGCCAACCATTGCAGCAGAAATGGGAATTGATATGGTAATGCTGGTGACAGAAGATGGTCAGGTTGAAATGAGTCCTGCTATGCATAAACGCGTCAGATTAACCGGACATGATGCCGAACCGGTGATTCGCGAAATTCCCCACGAGTGAGCGAATGATTTCGACCAGCAGTGCCACTGATCGGATGATACTGACCCTTATCGGGTCGGTTATTTTGCATGTCATCGTGGTGTTTACCATCAGTTTTAATGTTTTTTCTCCACCGACCAACGCCCCGGTCAATCAGCTTGATATCACTTTGGTCAAACAACAAACCGAGCAGGCACCGGAAGAAGCCAGTTATCTTGCCCAGGTCAATAATGAAGGTGGCGGCGAAACCGATGAAAAATCACCTGAACCTACGCCGGAGCTAGCGGTACCGATTGCCGAAGAGACTCCCGCATCAACAGATCCCGTATCTCCCGCGGTTACGGAACTGGATCCGGTTCCTGTAGAACCGGTTAAACCCGAACCTGTTGTGGAACCGGCTCCGCCTGTTGAACCATCCACTCCAACAGAAGCGCCAGCTGAAAAGGTGGTTCCAGAGCCACCAGCTGAAAAACCAGTTGTTGAAGCAAAACCCGAACCCAAAACCACCAGCAAAAAAGTCACGGCTGAAAAAGCTGAACGTAAGGTAGAGACTTCTGAAATTGTCGCTGAAGAGACCGTTGAAGAAACGGCAGAGATTACACCAAACCTTTCCGGGGCAGAGCTGATTGCCCGTGCAAGAAGCGAAATCGGATCACTGCAAAGCACACTGGAATATAATAGCCGTGCGTTAAGTGAAACCCCAAAAAAACGTCGCATATCAGCAGCTACCAAGGAATATTCTGCCGCCGCCTATATGCGGGCCTGGGCAATGAAAGTCGAACGAATTGGCAATATGAATTATCCGCAGGAAGCCAAGGATAAGGGCGTTAATGGCAGCTTGATGTTATCAGTGGATATCAAACCGGATGGCAGTGTTCCCCCCGATGGCATTGTAGTATCACGCTCGTCCGGGCATAAGGTACTGGATGATGCCGCCGTGCGAATTGTGCGTTTAGGTGCTCCGTATGCCGCAATCCCCGAGGATGTTCTGAAAAATAATGACATGCTTACCATTATCCGCACCTGGAAATTTGAAAGTGCCCGAGGCCTGTCGGCCCGTTAGTTCTTCAGTCCGTATTTTGTTGTTGATATAACTGATACCCCGTCTCGGCCTTACTGCGGTTGTTATAACTCAGCGGCAATTCCGACTTCAGCTTTTCTGCAATTTGCTGTAAGACTTCCAGTGAGCCGTGACGTAACTCCAGTTCGACTTCATGTATGACCGCCCTATTGTTACCCGAAACAGCTTCGCCAAAATCATACGCCAGCTCAATCAGGGTATTCTGATCGGCCTCCAGCATAAGGATATCCCGGTCAAATTCGGTATAGAACAGACGCTGCAACTGCTTCCAGCTGCCACTGTCATCGACAATCGGCGCTAAGGGTGTCTGGCGAAGCAATGGCAGATCAAACTCACCATTGATGATCGGATGTTCCCACTCTTCACGCTGATGCAGACCATCTTGAACCTTGCCACTGGTTTTCACGGTTTGCAGCCATTGATCGTCGATCTGTCGCATACGCAAAGCGATGCCCTGCTGTTTCAGTTTCAGTTGCGGGGTATCAAAATATTCCGTCCGCAAATGCAACTGCTTTTGCTCACTGACCAAAGCTTGCAGCCATTCCAGATCAGCAAGATTCAGTTTGGTCTCGCCATTCACGGCGAGTTTCATTTCCTGTTCAAGACTCATTTCAGTAACGGCTTCAGATAATGTCCGGTATGCGAACGTGGGTATTCAGTGATTTGCTCCGGCGTGCCGACAGCAATCACTTCACCACCGCCAGCACCACCTTCAGGGCCCATATCAATTACCCAATCGGCGGTTTTTACCACATCCAGATTATGCTCAATCACCACGATAGTGTTACCCCGGTCGCGTAAGTGATGCAAGACTTTCAGCAGTTGCTCAATATCGTAAAAATGTAGCCCGGTGGTCGGCTCATCTAGGATATACAGCGTTTTACCGGTATCACGTTTGGATAATTCTTTGGCCAGTTTGACCCGCTGCGCTTCACCGCCGGAAAGCGTTGTAGCGTTCTGCCCCAGCTTGATATAGGTCAGGCCGACATCGATCAGGGTTTGCAGTTTTTTTGCCACCACCGGAATATTTTCAAAAAACACATTGGCATCTTCGATAGTCATATCCAACACTTCAGTGATGGTTTTACCTTTATAGCGAATATCCAGGGTTTCCCGATTGTAGCGCTTACCTTTGCAGACATCACAAGGCACATAAATATCGGGTAAAAAGTGCATTTCGACCTTAATCAGACCATCACCCTGACAGGCTTCACAACGGCCACCTTTAACATTAAAGCTAAATCTTCCAGGTCCATAACCTCTGGCCCGTGCTTCCTGAGTACCCGCAAATAACTCTCGTATCGGGGTAAAAAGACCGGTGTAAGTAGCAGGATTAGAGCGTGGCGTCCGACCAATCGGACTTTGATTAATCGCCACCACTTTATCCAACTGTTCCAGGCCGAGAATATCGGTATGCGGTGCGGGTTCTTCAGAAGCACCATTCAATGTCTTGGAAGTCAGCTTCAGCAGCGTTTCATTAATTAATGTGGACTTTCCTGAACCAGACACGCCGGTTACACATGTCATAAGTCCTATTGGAATATCGACATCGACATGTTTCAGGTTATTACCGCAGGCCCCTCGCAAGCCAATGGATTTACCGGCATGGGCGGTTTCGCGTTTCGCTGGTATTTCAATTTTTCGCCGACCAGAAAGGTACTGTCCGGTAAGCGAATGCTCACTTTTCATAATATCTTCTGGTGTGCCCTGCGCCACAATTTCACCGCCATGAACACCGGCACCCGGCCCGATATCCAAAACATAATCGGCACTGCGAATCGCGTCCTCATCATGTTCAACCACAATCACCGTATTTCCCAAATCACGCAGCCGGGTCAGTGTTCCCAACAGACGATCATTGTCACGTTGATGCAAGCCAATGGAGGGTTCATCGAGGATATACATCACACCGACCAGACCGGCACCGATCTGGCTGGCCAGCCGGATACGCTGCGCTTCACCACCAGATAAGGTATCGGCACTGCGCGCCAGCGAAAGGTAATCCAGCCCGACATTAACCAGAAAACTTAATCGGGCACTAATCTCGCTGACTATCTTGCTGGCTATCTCGCCTCGTTTACCCGGCAACTGTAATTGCTGGAAAAACTCGGTGGCTTCACCAATCGGCATCGCCGTTATTTCTGGTAAATTGGTTTCATTGATAAATACATTTCGAGAGGCTTCGCGTAAGCGGGTGCCATGACAATCCGGACAGGCTCTGATTGAATGGAATTTCGCCAGTTCATCGCGCACACTACCTGATTCAGTCTCATGATAGCGGCGTTGCAAATTGGGGATAATGCCTTCGAATGAATGTTTACGGCTTACCCGCTTGCCACGATCACTGATATAACTGAAATCAATTTCAGTACGACCACTGCCATACAAAATCACTTGCCGGACATTTTCAGGTAATGAATCAAATGCCGCATCAATATCAAATTGAAAGTGATCTGCTAGCGATAGAATCATTTGGTAGTAATAGGCATTACGACGATCCCATCCGCGAATGGCACCGGCCGCCAAACTGAGTTCAGGGTGTGCAACGACTCGGGAAGGATCTACAAACTGCTTGATACCCAGACCATCACATGTCGGGCAGGCACCGGCCGGATTATTAAAGGAAAACATGCGCGGTTCGAGTTCAGCAATCGAATAACCACATTCAGAACAGGCAAAACGGGCCGAAAACAACGTTTGATCGGCATCATCATCCATTGAGACGACTTTGGCCACACCATCGGCTAATTTCAAAGCCGTTTCAAACGATTCCGCCAAACGCTGTTGCAGGTCTTCGCGTACTTTAAAACGATCTACTACGGCTTCAATAGTATGTTTTTTGCGTAATTCAAGCTCTGGTGGATCGTCCAACTCAACGACCTCACCATTGACTCTGGCACGAACAAACCCTTGCGCCCGCAGCCCTTCAAACACAGACAGATGTTCGCCCTTGCGATCCTGAATCACCGGTGCCAATAGCATTAAACGTTTGCCTTCCGGCATCGCTAATACAGTGTCCACCATCTGGCTGACAGTCTGGGCTTCCAGTGGCAGATGATGTGTTGGACAGCGCGGCTCACCGGCTCGCGCCAGTAATAATCTCAAATAATCATAGATTTCAGTGATGGTACCGACGGTGGAACGCGGATTATGCGATGTCGACTTCTGTTCAATCGAAATCGCCGGTGAAAGCCCTTCGATATGATCTACATCGGGTTTTTCCATCATCGATAAAAACTGTCGGGCATAGGCTGACAGCGATTCCACATAACGCCGCTGACCTTCTGCATATAAGGTATCAAAAGCCAGTGACGATTTGCCTGATCCAGACAAGCCGGTAATCACAATCAGCGCATCTCTGGGCAGGTCCAGATCGATGTTTTTCAAGTTATGCGTACGGGCGCCGCGAATACTGATTTTTTTCATGCCTGTTCCGTAGTAAAATCCAACGGATCAATATACTCTGTCACCCTATCATGACGCAAAAGCAAGCCACACCTGACGCACTTAGTGCGCTGGAGAAACGTACTATTTCCGGTTTATCTCTCATCTTCGCCCTGCGTATGCTGGGTTTGTTTATGATTTTGCCGGTATTTTCGCTCTCCGCTCAACAATATTCTCACAGCACGCCTTTATTAATAGGTCTGGCGATTGGTGCCTATGGTTTAACGCAGGCGCTGTTGCAAATTCCATTTGGTATGCTCTCCGACCGGATTGGTCGTAAGAAGGTCATATATCTAGGGTTGATCCTGTTTGCCATGGGTAGCCTGTTAGCCGCTATGGCAGACTCAATCTACACTGTCATTATTGGTAGATTATTACAAGGCAGTGGCGCGATTGCCGCCGTAGTGATGGCCCTCACCGCAGACCTTACCCGCGATCAGCATCGCACCAAAGCGATGGCTGCCATTGGTATCAGCATTGGCTTGTCTTTTTCAGTGGCGTTAGCCAGTGGCGCGGCCTTAGAAAGCTGGATTGGACTGGATGGTCTCTTCTGGGCCACTGCATTAATGGCTATTTTTGGCATGCTGGTATTGCATTGGTGGGTCCCCACGCCGTATAAACATAAACAACATCAGGATATGAAACCTGCCCGTGCGCAAATTGGTGAGGTATTGGCCAATACTTCGATTATGCGGCTGGTGGCCAGTATTCTGATTCTCCATTTATTACTCACCTTAAGCTTTTTCGCGCTGCCGATCGCCTTGCAGGATTTTGCTGGAGTGGCCAAAGCGGATTTAGCGTTAACCTATTTACCGGTGTTATTACTGGCGTTTATCTGCATGGTGCCGTTTATTCTGATCGCCGAAAAACAGCGCAAAATGAAAATGGTGTTTATCGGTGCAATCGCTGTCCTGGCTGTTGCTCAAGTAGGTTGGGCGTTATTGCCAAGCTCATTAGCGATGCTGATGATTTGCTTATGGTTATTTTTCACCGCATTTAATATTCTTGAAGCCAGCTTGCCTTCGATGATGTCCAAACTCAGTCCGATTAAAAATAAAGGCACCGCGATGGGCATCTATTCCAGCGCGCAATTTATTGGCGCTTTTCTGGGCGGTATATTGGGTGGCGTTATATATAGTTTCGGTGATATCAGCTGGATCTTCTGGTCAGCGGGGCTCATTAGTGCATGTTGGTTAATTATGATGTTGCCGATGCAAGCCCCAAAACATTACAGTAGCCGCATTGTTCCATTAAACGAAGTCACCGCCGAGACCGCTGATGAATTTGTAGAACGGCTGAATGCTATCAAGGGCGTGGTTGAAATCGTCATTGTGCTGGAAGAGAGGATTGCATACGTCAAATACCTCGCCGATGATGTAGATCTACATGAACTCGAAGCATGTCTGATTTATGCGTAAAATGAACCAAAATTTGAATTAGTAAAGGAATTCACCATGTCAGTAAACAAAGTTATTCTGGTTGGCAGACTCGGGGTCGATCCTGAAAGCCGGGCATTTCCTAATGGTGGTTCGATCTGTAATTTGCGGATTGCGACCTCAGAAAGCTGGCGTGACAAACAAACCGGTGAGCGCCAGGAACGTACCGAATGGCATCGTGTCGTGTTACGCAATAAACTGGGTGAAATCGCTCAGCAATATCTGCGTAAAGGCTCACAAGTCTATATTGAAGGTCGTATTCAGACCCGTAAATGGCAAAACCAGCAAGGTCAGGATCAATACACCACCGAAATCGTTGGTAATGAAATGACCATGCTGGACAGCAAAGGTGCGGGTGGTGGAGGAAGCAACGATAATCAGGATTACAACCAAAATCGCTCTTCTCAACCAGCAGCGAAAAGTAACTACAACAATCCACAACCTGCTTCAGCATCTGCGGGTCCGGATTATGGTTCAGGCGGCGAAGCGGATTATTACGATGATGATATTCCGTTCTAATCATTAGCAGAAACCTACAAAAAGGCCCCTGAAATAGGGGCTTTTTTTTTGGAAAAATGATCAGATAAAACTGCTCCAACCGCTCCATAATTGAGCATTATAATTTAAATTCGCACAATTCTGGTGCAACAAACATTTACTGTCGTAACCTAAAAACAAGTCAAGCTATTGTTTTTAATTAATATCTAAACACTTTATGAAGTTGGCCTGGATCCTGCGTTTACAACTGCAGCGTGTTAGAGGTGTTTTTATCACACCAAAAGAACAGCAATAGGGTCTCTAGGGTTCCGGTTATGTAAATAACGTCTGGACCGAGAGTGACCGACCTTCACAGCGAAGGTTACACGGAGGGATAAAAGCCCGGGAGATTGTTTGAATAAAACATCTCTTTCATCGTGTTCTTAAACTAAGCTGTGAGGTACTACCAAAATGAAGCGCACTTTTTACCGCATCGGCAGCGTTTTGCTGCTTTCACTCTCTTTTATTATTTCCCCATTAGCAGCACACGCTGAAACCAAAGATAAATTCAGTATTGCCTGGACAATTTATGCTGGCTGGATGCCATGGGATTACGCTGACAATGCAGGCATCGTTAAAAAGTGGGCCGATAAATACGATATCGAAATAGATGTCGTGCAGATCAACGATTACATCGAGTCTATTAATCAATATACCGCTGGCCAGTTTGATGGTTGCACCATGACCAATATGGATGCCCTGACCATTCCTGCTGCGGGTGGTGTGGATAGTACAGCCTTAATCATCGGTGACTTTTCCAACGGTAATGATGGCATCGTGCTGAAAGGCGCAGATAAAAAGCTTGCTGATATTAAAGGTCAACGGGTCAATCTGGTCGAATTATCCGTTTCGCATTACCTGTTAGCGCGTGCTTTGGATAGCGTCGATATGAGTGAACGCGATGTGACCGTAGTCAACACCTCAGATGCCGATCTGGTAGGCGTATTTAATGCATCGGATGTCACCTCTACAGTCACCTGGAATCCATTACTGTCAGAAATCACTGCTATTCCTGATACAACCAAGGTATTTGATTCCTCTGATATCCCGGGCGAAATCATCGACCTGTTAGTAGTGAATACAGAAACGCTAGAAGCTAATCCGGCTTTTGGTAAAGCGTTAACCGGCGCCTGGTATGAAATCATGGCCAAAATGCAAGCAGGTGATGAAGAAGCCTTAACGATGATGGCTGAAGCATCAGGAACCGATCTGGCAGGCTATCAAGCACAGCTGGATGCAACTAACATGTTCTACACAGCCGCTGAAGCGGTCAGTTTTGCCAACAGCGATCAGCTGCAAGCAACGATGAAACACATTACTGACTTCTCATTTGATCATGGTCTGTTAGGCGATGGCGCGATGGATGCCGATTTTATCGGTATTGCCTATCCTGATGGTGACGTGGCAGGTGATAAAAACAACGTCAAACTCAGATTTGATTCCAGTTTCATGAAAATGGCTGCGGATAACGCCCTTTAGGTTAAGAAACACAGGGAGTTTCTCGTGAAGAGACTGATCAATCAGCGTCCAGGTACTCTAGGAAAATGTTTGCTGGGTCTATTGCCATTCGTTGTTATTGGGATTGTTTATTTTTACTTTTCCAGTGAACGTCTGGCAATTAATCCGAATGATAAGTTGATGCCATCAATGCAGTCTTTTATCGATGCGGTGTCTTATCTGGCATTTGAGCCCAACAAGCGTACCGGTGATTATGTACTGTGGGCGGATACTGCTGCCAGCCTGCAAAGACTAGGACTCGGTGTCGGCATAAGTGCTTTGACCGGTCTGATTATCGGCATTCTGGTCGGCATTATTCCATTGGTCAGAGCTGGGATAGCACCGGTGATAACCATCATTTCACTGGTGCCACCTTTAGCCATTTTGCCAATATTGTTCATTATATTCGGGTTGGGTGAACTCTCCAAAGTGATGCTGATTGTGCTCGGCATCACGCCCTTTCTGATCCGCGACGTACAACTCAGGGTGATGGCATTACCGCATGAAATCATCATTAAAGCCCAGACATTGGGCGCCAACAGCTGGCAACTGATTCTTCGTGTGGTATTACCTCAAGTGTTACCCAAGCTGATTGATGCCGTTCGCTTGAGTCTGGGATCAGCCTGGTTATTTCTGATTGCGGCAGAAGCCATTTCTGCCACCGAAGGACTGGGCTACCGCATTTTTCTGGTTCGACGCTATATGTCGATGGACATCATTTTGCCTTATGTGGTGTGGATCACTCTGTTGGCCTTTTTGATGGATTACCTGCTAAGACGCCTGTCAAAAAGCGTCTTCCCCTGGCATTCGACCGACCAGGGGGAAAACAAATGAACGATATCAAGATCAAAAATCTGTGGAAGGAATACGGCGACAATATTGTGCTGGAAAATATCAATATTGATGTCAAAGCTGGCGAATTTGTCACGCTGGTGGGTGCATCAGGTTGTGGCAAAACCACTTTTCTGAAAATGCTGTTGGGCACTGAGCAACCCACGCGAGGTGAATTGCTGTTAAACGGTAAACCAATAGCCAATGAACCGGGTGCTGATCGTGGCATCGTGTTTCAGAAATACTCGGTATTTTCCCACCTTAACGTAGTTGAAAACGTGATGCTGGGTGAGGAACTGAAGGAATCCCCTTTACTGGGACGCTGCTTTGGCAAAAAACGTCAGGCTATTCGTGAACGGGCGATCGCGTTGTTGGAAAAGGTCGGTCTCGACCACGCTTTAACCAAATATCCCAGCGAATTGTCAGGTGGTATGCAACAACGGCTGGCAATCGCTCAGGCCTTAATTAAACAGCCACAAATTCTGTTACTGGATGAACCCTTCGGTGCACTGGATCCGGGTATTCGATCCGATATGCATGAGTTGATTCTGGAGATATGGCGCGAGACCAATATCACGATATTTATGATCACCCATGATCTCTCCGAAGGTTTCTCCCTGGGCACCCAACTGCTGGTCTTTGATAAACAGCGACATGATCCGGATCAGCCTAATCGCTATGGGGCATCTATCACTTATGACATACCGGTAGGACGTTCCAAAAAAACAAATCAATAATGATTTTCAAGATACGTTGATGACACAACAGGCTATAAACAATGACTGAAATTACCCAAGACAAAGACGTTTTATATCAAGACACGCTTCCAGGTGGATCTCACTGGTCAATGCTGATGCGAAAAGGCACCATCCTGCGGCTGATTGACCAGGAAGGCGGCGCCAATGTCGGCATGTTGTTTTACAACCCGGAGAATACGCTGGAACGCTACAACGCTCCCGACACCTTGAAATGTCAGCATACCTTCAAACTTACCAAAGGCCATTGCCTTTATTCTGATATGGGCCGCATCTTTTGCTCAATTACAGAAGATACGCTTGGCTGGCACGATACCGTGGGTGGCAATCTGACCAATGCTGCGTTGGAGGAAAAATGGGGCATCAAAAATTACCAGCAGTTTCGAAATGATTGGACCATCAGTGGTGAACAGGCCTTTTTAGTCGAATTGGCCAAATATGGTCTGAATAAACGCGATATGGCAGCCAATCTTAATTTGTTTAGCAGTATCAAAACAGATGATCTGGGCAATATGAGCTATGTCGAAAACCACAGTAAAGCCGGTGATTATGTGGATCTGCGCTTTGAAATGGATACCCTGGTGCTGTTCCACACCTGCCCACATCCGATGAACACGGCAGCGACCTATCCGAAAAAACCGGTTATCTATCAAATTCGAAATGCTGCCGCCCTCACTGAAGACGATCTGTGCCTGAATGCCTGTGCCGAAAACCAGCGTGGTTTTGAAAACAATCGTCTCTATCACCTGTGTGGTCATCATTAACGAAAAAGGACAAACAGATCGTGATTAAAGAAAGTCATTTGAATATTAATCAGGCAGCCCGTTACGAAGAAGTACTGGCCGGTGATTATTGGATGCAACCGCTGCTGAAAAACCAGACGTTGCGCATTGTCGATTTACATGGAAATCAGGCAGCAGATACATTGTTCTATAGTGTTGCTGATCCTGCTGAACGCTACAGCGCGATAGATACCATTCGCGAACAAAAAAATGTTTACCTGACTGCCGGCACCACCTTACTGACCAATATGGGAAATCCCATGTTAACCATTACCGCCGACACCTGCGGTCGTCACGATACCCTGGGCGGAGCCTGTGCTACGGAATCCAACACCGTGCGATACGCACTGGAAAAGAAAACCATGCATGCCTGTCGGGACAGCTGGATGTTGGCTGTTGCCGAAAACGAACAGTTCGGCATCAGCAAACGCGATATCACTCATAACATCAATTTTTTTATGAATGTACCGGTCACTAAACAAGGTGGGTTGACCTTTGCAGACGGTATTTCTGAAGCCGGTAAATACGTTGAAATGCAGGCTGAAATGGATGTCATTGTGTTGATTTCTAATTGTCCTCAGCTTAATAACCCTTGTAACGCCTACAACCCGACACCGATAGGTCTTTACATCTGGGATTGATGATTCACACAGTAATAACGTGTTTTAAGACGACTTGAAACGCGCCGGTTATCAGTGGGACGACCCACACCTTGAGATGATAAAACCATGTTCAAGAAGATTTTAATTGCCAACCGCGGGGCTATTGCCACCAGAATTATTCGCACACTGCAGCAAATGGGTATTCAGGCTGTCGCCATCTATGCCGAAGCCGATCGTGACTCATTACATGTCAGTTCTGCCGATGAAGCCTTTTCGCTTGGAGAAGGCCGCGCTGCAGACACTTATCTGAATCAACAACGCATTCTCGAAATTGCCAGAGAAACCGGTGCCGAAGCGATTCATCCCGGTTATGGTTTTTTGAGTGAAAACTCCAACTTTGCACGACTTTGTGAAGCCAGTAATCTGGTATTTCTGGGGCCCACACCGGAACAGATGGAAGCCTTTGGTCTGAAACACAGTGCCAGAGCGCTGGCTCAGCAAAACGATGTGCCGTTATTGCCAGGTTCAGAATTACTTGAGAATATTGAACAGGCGCTAGCTATTGCTCAGACCATTGGTTATCCGGTGATGCTGAAATCCACCGCCGGCGGTGGTGGTATCGGCATGAGTCGTTGTGATACCGAAGATGAACTGAAAAATGCTTTCAATTCCGTCAAACGGCTGGGCGCCAATAATTTTTCCAATGATGGCGTGTTTATCGAAAAATTTATCACCCAGGCCCGGCATATTGAAGTACAGATAATCGGCGATGGTCAGGGTCATGTGCTGGCACTGGGGGATCGGGATTGCTCCAGTCAGCGACGTAATCAGAAAGTTATCGAAGAAGCGCCTGCGCCGAATATTCCAGACAACGTTCGTCAGTCTATGCATGAGGTTTCCGTCCGGCTGATGGCTGCTGTCCATTACCGCAGTGCCGGTACCGTGGAATTTGTCTACGATGCCCAGTCACATGATTTTTATTTTCTGGAGGTTAACACCCGGTTGCAGGTTGAGCATGGTGTAACCGAAGCCATTTATCAGGTGGATCTGGTTCGCTGGATGATTGAAGTCGGTGCTCAGGAAAGTACACTGCCTGCTGAAGCGCCTAAACCTCATGGCCATGCCATACAGGTACGCTTGTATGCCGAAGATCCATTCAAAAAATTCCAGCCATCAGCCGGTCTGTTAACCGAAGTAGAATTTCCTGAACTGTCAGATTTACGTATTGATCACTGGATTAAACCCGGCATTGAAATCTCGCCGTTTTTTGATCCGATGCTGGCCAAAGTCATCAGCTATGCCGAATCACGCGAAACAGCGCATGCAAAACTGCTTTCAGCACTGAAAAAAATCAGCATCTACGGTATTGAAACCAATACCGACTATCTCAGCCATATTTTGAATGATGCGGCCTTTTTATCCGCCAGCATTACCACCCGTTATCTGGACAGCTTTGTCTATTACCCCAATACTTTCAGCGTGTTATCGCCGGGCACCATGACCACAGTACAGGATTATCCCGGCCGGCAAGGTTATTGGGATATTGGCATTCCGCCTTCCGGCCCTTATGACAACTGGTCTTTCCGGTTGGGTAATCGTCTGCTTGGCAATACCGAAGACTGTGCCGGATTAGAAATCACGCTGAGCGGCCCCGAACTGGTGTTTAACTGCAGCAGCCAAATTATCATTACCGGCGCCACCATTGAGGCCAAACTCAATGGCGAGCCGATTGATTGCTGGCAAATTTATTCAGTGTCTAGCGGCGACAAGCTAACATTGGGTCAAATCAAAGCCGCCGGTACAAGAACTTATCTGCTGGTCGCCGGTGGTATTCAATGCCCGAATTATCTTGGTTCACGATCCACCTTTACCCTGGGTCAATTTGGCGGACATGTTGGTCGCACGTTAAAAACCGGCGATGTTCTTCATTTATCAGACGAAACAGCGGCAGTTGATTTAACAACAACACCTGCCGAATTAATTCCGCAAATCACCACTCACTGGGAGATTAAGGTCATTTACGGCCCACATGGCGCGCCGGATTTCTTTACCGAACAGGATATAGAAACGTTTTTTGCCGCTGACTGGAAAATTCACTATAACTCCAGCCGAACAGGCATAAGACTGATTGGGCCACGTCCGGAATGGGCCAGAAATACCGGCGGTGAAGCGGGCTTACATCCTTCCAATATTCACGATAATGCTTATGCAGTCGGCACCATTGATTTCACTGGCGATATGCCAATTATTCTTGGACCCGATGGACCGTCATTAGGGGGCTTTGTCTGTCCCGCCACCGTTATCACGGCAGAACTGTGGAAAATAGGCCAATTAAAAGCCGGTGATACGGTGCGTTTTATTCCAGTGTCGATAGCAACCGCCAGAGCCATGGAGCGAGCTCAGCAGGAATCGCTTGCTCAACTGTCACAGCAACCTGTTGAAGTCATCCCCACAGAAATTGGCTCACCCATCTATGACACGCTGGTGTCACCGGAAACGGGTATCGATGTCTGCTACCGGTTGGCGGGCGATCATTATCTGCTGGTCGAATATGGTGAACTGAAACTGGATATCAATCTGCGTTTTAAAGTGCATGCGTTGATGTTGTGGTTACAGCAACAAAATATCAAAGGATTACATGAACTGACACCCGGCATCCGTTCACTGCAGATTCACTACGATGGTATGCAAATTTCTCTGGAAACCCTGGTCGGTATTCTCAAACATGCCGAACAGGAGATCAGCAATATCGAAGAGATGGATGTGCCTGCACGTATCGTGCACTTACCCATTTCCTGGAATGACGAAGCCTGCCAGCAAGCCATCCAGAAATACATGCAATCGGTGCGGCATAACGCGCCCTGGTGCCCGGATAATATTGAATTTATCCGCCGTATTAATGGGCTGAGCTCGGTCGATGAAGTGAAGCGTATTGTGTTTGAGGCTAGTTATCTGGTGATGGGCCTAGGTGACGTCTATCTGGGCGCGCCGGTGGCAACACCAATGGATCCAAGACACCGTCTGGTCACCACTAAATATAACCCTGCCCGTACCTGGACTGCCGAAAACTCCGTTGGTATCGGTGGTTCCTATCTGTGCGTTTATGGCATGGAAGGACCAGGTGGTTACCAGTTTATCGGTCGGACCCTGCAGATGTGGAATCGCTATCTGAAAACCACTGAATTCACCAAACCCTGGTTGTTACGGTTTTTTGATCAAATCAAGTTTTATGAAGTCACTCACGATGAACTGGTGCAGATCCGTCGTGATTTTCCGCAAGGCAATTATCCACTGAAGATAGAAGAAACCACCTTCAATCTCAAACGCTACAACCAGTTTATAACCGAACATAAAGTGTCGATTGACAGCTTTACCCGCCAGCGTGAACACGCCTTTGAAGAAGAGCTGGAACATTGGAAACGTGAGGGTCTTTTACATTTTGATAGTGGTAATGAACCGCAGATCATTGAGGAGGAAAGTGCGCCGCTACCGGAAAATGCTATTTCCGTTGATAGTCCACTCAACTGCAGTGTGTGGAAAGTGGAAGTGGAAATCGGTTCATCCGTACAAGAAGGCGATGTATTGATGATTCTGGAAGCGATGAAAATGGAGATCCAGATAACCGCGACTCAAGCCGGTACCGTCACAGAAATTAAACGACAGGCCGGCGCGCAAGTTGGCATGGGTGATCGTCTGGTCGTTATTTCCGGGGAGGTGGAATAATGGATATGACCATTGATGCCATCCATCAGGCTTATCGTGATGGCACGCTGTCTCCGCATAAACTGATTGATGAAGTGCTGAAACGCGCCGCCACGTATACGGATCGAAATATCTGGATAACCCTGTTATCCCGCGAAGCCATCCAACCTTATCTGGACAATTTAATCGGCCAATCACCTGATAAATTGCCGTTGTACGGAATTCCATTTGCGATAAAGGACAATATTGAATTAGCCGGTGTCGATGTCACTGCTGGCTGCGAGGCCTATCGCTATACAGCAGAGCAATCCGCTCATGTAGTGGAGTTACTGATTAATGCCGGGGCGATTCCGATTGGCAAAACCAATATGGATCAGTTTGCTACCGGGCTGGTCGGTGTACGTTCCCCGGATAAATGGGGCGCCTGCCAGAACAGTTTTGATCCAGAGTATATTTCCGGCGGTTCAAGTTCAGGTTCTGCGGTAGCGGTCGCATTGGGGCTGGTGAGTTTTTCGCTGGGCACCGATACTGCTGGCTCTGGTCGGGTACCGGCTGCATTTAACAATCTTATTGGCTTAAAACCTTCGCGTGGTTTGCTCAGTAATCACGGCGTAGTGCCTGCCTGTAAAAGCCTGGATTGTGTGTCTATCTTCAGCCTGACCACCGACGATGCAAACCGGGTATTTGAAGTGGCTGCAGCATTTGATGCGAAAGATGATTACTCCCGACACAATAAAGATACCAATCGGCGAAATTATGGCCAAATTAAAGATGAATCCTTTAACTTCGCCATTCCGCAAGCTGGACAATTAGCGTTTTTTGGCGACCAGGAAAATGAACAAGGCTTTTATAACTCGGTTGAAACGCTGAAAAAACTTGGCGGCATCTGTCATGAAATTGATTTTGAGCCGTTTCTGACGGCAGCCAGATTGTTATACGAAGGCCCGTGGGTGGCTGAACGACGTCTTGCCACTGCCAATGTTAAACGTGAAGACATGCTGCTGGTTTTACAACACATTCTCGATAGCAATAACACCGCTTCAGCCGAGGATTTGTTTAGTGCCGAGTACCAACTACAGCACTGCAAACAGCAGGTCACCCCGGTACTGGAAAACGTTGATTTTATTCTGACACCAACCACTGGCACGATTTACAAAATCAAAGAGGTTCAGGCCGAACCAATTAAACTTAATAGCCAGCTGGGTTATTACACCAACTTTATGAATCTGCTCGATTGCAGCGCAGTTGCCGTTCCAGCAGGTTTCAACTCAAACGGGTTACCGTTTGGCGTGACACTGTTTTCCAGAGCTTTCAGTGATACCCGCTTATTGTCTTATGCCAATCGATTGCAACAAACATTGAACTTACCGCTCGGAGCAACCTCGTTGCCGCTGGCTGAATCTCAAGCGTTAAACGCCGGGGTTATGCATCGAATAAAGGTCGTTGTCTGTGGAGCACATCTGGAGGGACAACCACTCAATTGGCAATTGCGGGAGCGTGGCGGCAAGTTAATACGCGCCACACAAACCACTACAGATTACCGACTTTATGCACTCCCCGGCGGACCACCAGCCCGACCAGGACTGGTCAGAGATGAACAACAAGGGGAAGCGATTGAAGTCGAGTTATGGGAATTACCCACTGCCAGCTTTGGCTCTTTTGTCGCTGGGATCCCTGCCCCATTAGGTATTGGCAAGGTGCAACTGGCGGATCAGCAATGGTATGCAGGCTTTATCTGTGAGCCTTATGCCATCCCCAATGCCACCGATATCAGTCATCTTAAAGGCTGGCGGGCTTACGTTCAGCAGCTATAAGTCGCTTCATGTTTAAAACAAACCGGGTCGGAAAACATCCGGCTCGGTTTTTCTGCAGCAAAAATACTGGCCGCTATTTCAACGGGCATCGACTATTCCATTGATTCCCAATCACAACAGTGGGAGTATGTTAGCTCGCCTTTTTTATCTATAGAAGTCTATGAACAAAATCCAATACACCACGATTCGCCCATTAAGAACCTTAAATCTGCTCTCTCAGGAAGAAATCCAACGCATCAGCAATACCAGCGAAGATTTGCATCGATTATTTCGCGATTGCGCTCTAGCGATTTTAAATACCGACAGTCATCAAGATGATGCCGAGCAAATCTTTCATACCTATGCAGATTTCGATATCAAACTGGTGCCGCAATCACGTGGTGTGGTGTTAGAAATCAAAAATGCCCCGGCACAGTCTTTTGTCGACGATAAAATCATTCGCGGTATTCAGGAGCATTTGTCATCGGCGTTGCGCGATATTATCTATACCGATTTCAAAATTCTTGCCCGGCAAACTTCACCGACATCAGGACAGATTACCGATAGCGTGTTTATGATTCTGCGTAACGCAGATGCCATCAAGCCAAATATGACACCAAATCTGGTGGTGTGCTGGGGGGGGCATTCGATTCCCCGTGAAGAATATGATTACGCTAAACATGTGGGTTACGAACTGGGACTAAGAAGTCTCGATATCATTACCGGTTGCGGTATTGGCGCGATGAAAGGCCCGATGAAAGGTGCGGCGGTGGGCCATGCCAAGCAACAATTCAAAAACGGTCGTTATATCGGTATTAGTGAACCCGGTATTATTGCCTCAGAATCACCCAATGCCATCGTTAATGAACTGGTGATCATGCCGGATATTGAAAAGCGGCTGGAAGCATTTGTACGTCTCGGTCACAGTTTTATTGTGTTCCCAGGTGGCGTTGGTACGGTCGAGGAAATTTTCTACCTGCTAAGCATTTTGCTGCACCCGGAAAACAAACAAGGTATTCCGCTGGTGTTTGCCGGCCCCGAATCCTGCCGTGACTATTTCGAGACACTGGATAAATTCCTGCGCCGTTGTCTGGGTGATAAGGTGGCTGAACTATATCAAATCGTCATTGGCGAGCCCGCCACTGTGGGCCAAATCATTCGTGATTCCGTGGATCAGGTACATCTTGCCCGTCGTGAATCGCAGGATGCCTATTATTTCAATTGGCAACTGCACATCGATCCGATGCTGCAACAGCCGTTTATTCCTACCCATGAAAATATGGCATCTCTGCGGTTATATCCCGATATGCCAGGTCATGAACTGGCCAGCAATTTACGTTCGGCGTTTTCCGGGATTGTTGCCGGTAATGTAAAAGCGTTTGGTATTCGCGAAGTAGCCAAACATGGCCCTTACATCATTAACGGCGATCCGGATTTAATGCGAGCCATCGATGACTTGTTACGTATCTTTGTTCGTGAAAAACGTATGAAACTGGGACAGGACGAAAATGCTTACAAACCGTGTTACAAGCTGCTGGATTAATCCAGCAGCTCAGATTTCATCATGCAGATGAAAAACTTTATTCATCACCTGCCACTTGCCATCAATTTTCAATAAATTAAAAAAATCAGTAAAGCGGTGACCGGTCCAATTATCTGATTCGAGTCTGACACTGGCTGCCGTTCCAACCACATCGATATGGGTAATTTTTGATTTCATGTCTTTGGCTGGACCATTTTCATCATTCCAGTCATACAAGCCCTGAATGGGACCGGCAAATAAATCCGGACCAACATAACCGTAAATAGTGGCATCCTGATGAAATGCCGGTTTCATAAGTTCACCACGGCCTGCCACAGCACCATCAATATAATGCTGAATCAGTTTGCTAATGGCCTCGTAATCATCGATTGAAATAGCGCTATTCGACATAATTAACTCCTTGTTGTTGATTCAAGCAGTCAACATAGCATAAACATTTCGGGGAAATTTCCCGCTAAAACCAGCTGTTAGGAAATGATTTTCAGTTGTTTCACGTAAATTAATTCACATGCATTGGCACCGGTATCATCCCGAGTTAACGAACTCCGCCAGCGCCAGCCATCATCGGCATTCACATTTACCAGATAGCCCTGCAGAGTAATTAATTGTCCCGGACGGATCTGCTTAAGCGTTCTGGCGACTTCATCATTCGCCGCAATCAAATGCATATTGGCGCTTTGGGTTTCAATGTTCCGACGAGGAATCGGAAATGAATCGACCTGCCAGAAATACCAGCGACCGGACTGGCGAATGTTGATCTGTTTAACAACTTCAGGATCCGCCATTTCTCCCCAACCCAATACCAAATCGGTGGGTGATAAATCAGTTTCACGTCCTAACCAATAATCTTCCCGTGCCAGAACTCTGGCTTCCAAGGTAAATTCAGCCATCGGCTGTATTGCATAGTCATCAAAAGGAATAGGCGGAAGATCTGCTACTTCGGCTTGTAAAGGTGCTTTATCTATGACTTTATCAGGCGCAGCGTAATGGATGGCGTCGGGTGAACAGTAACGCCAGCCAACAAAGATCACCATGATAATGAATAGCCAGCGCCACATAAGCTAATCAGCTAACCATCAATTCGAAAACGGCGGGCAGCCAGGAAGACCAGCAGCAATACTGGTACCCCCATTAAAGCAGTCATCAAAAAGAACTGCTCATAACCAATGCTTTCAACCATCGTCCCGGAATACCCTCCAAGGATTTTCGGCAATAAAGTCATTAATGAACTGAAAATGGCATATTGCACCGCGGTAAACGAGATATTGGTCAGGCTGGATAAAAATGCAATAAAGGCGGCACTCGCCATACCGCCGGACAGATTATCAGCAGAAATCACGATATACAGCATCCAGATATCATTGCCCATTTGGGCAAGCAGCATAAACAACAGATTGGTCAATGCCGATAAAACCGCCCCTAAAAACAGGATGCGCATCACCCCAAAACGTAACGCCAGAATACCGCCAAGAAAACCACCAACAATGGTCATAAACAAACCAAATGTTTTCACCACCGTGGCAATCTCTGGCTTGGTGAAGCCCATATCCTGATAAAAAATATTGGCCACAACACCCAGCACAATATCGGATATTCGATATAACCCAATCAACGAAAGCAGCAACAACGCCATCGATAGGCCGTAGCGTTTGAAGAAATCCTGCACTGGTTCAACATAGCTTCGATGCACAATGCTTTTCTGCGCCCAGCCCATCAAGATCAACACTCTGGCAATAATCACGGCCACCATGGTGGCCAGCACTAAACGCACTAACTCAACACCAATCGCCGACATAGGGCCATTATTAAAAACGTTAAGTAACTGCAAACGTGCCTGACCAGCCCAGTCGCTGGTGAGATAGAAACAGGCAATAAATCCGCTTATCGACAACGCAAACGTCAGCATCAACCCCAGATAATCCCGCTTGCGATCCTCATGAACCTTTTTATTTACTTCAGGTTCAGGGCTTAACAAGGTGCTGACCACACCAATTAGCATCAGTGCCGCCATAATTAAATAGCTTTGCCGCCACGCCAGATAATCGTACTCACCCATTTCAGAGCCAAAATAACTGGCCAGCATTAACGCACCAGCCCCAGCCATCAGCATACCGATGCGATATCCGGCGATATAACTGGCAGACATTAATGCCTGCAAACGAGTATCGGCAGACTCGATACGATAGGCATCAATCACCACATCCTGCGTCGCGGCTGAAAAGCCCAGTAACACAGCCGCAACAGCCATTAAGGTTAAGGAATGTGTTGCCGGATCGACCATCGCCATCATTATGATCGAAGCGATAATCATCAGCTGTGACAAAAATAACCAGCTACGCCGTCGACCTAACAGGCGATGCAAAATCGGTAATGGCAGAATATCCAGCAGCGGCGCCCAGACAAATTTAAATGAATAACCCAGCGCCGCCCAACTGAAATAAGTGACTGCACTGCGATCGACGCCCGCTTCACGTAACCATAGGCTGAGAGATGAAAAAATCAGTAATAACGGCAACCCCGCCGCAATGCCGAGAAACAGCATGGTGACAACTTGGGGGGTAAAAAAAGCCCGCAGACTTTCTTGCCAGGAACGGATACTTGCAATCAAACGTAAGCTCACTGATGAGGTTTAATTCGCTAAAGTAACATTGACGCTTCCGGCAATCCACTCTGAAATGACTGTCGGATCAAGATAGCAATATCTATTGGCACATCCGCAGATGGATTATGAGAAAATATCGAGAACTTACCAACACTAATTCTTAATGGCTAAACAACGAAAAATCATTCACGTGGATATGGACGCGTTTTATGCCTCGGTTGAACAACGTGACTTTCCCGAGCTGAAAGGCAAACCGCTAATCGTGGGCGGTCAACCCGACAGCCGTGGCGTAGTCGCAGCGTGTAGTTATGAAGCGCGCAAATTTGGTATTCATTCAGCGATGGCTTCATCAAGAGCTTATCGTTTATGCCCCGAAGCCATTTTTGTCCGCCCCCGTTTTGATGCCTATAAAGAAGTATCCAACCAAATCCGTGAAATATTCTGGCGTTATGCTTCAGAAGTTGAACCACTTTCGTTAGATGAAGCCTATCTGGATGTCACATACACAGAATCGTTTAACGGATCTGCTACCTTGATTGCCAAAGCCATCAAAGCTGAAATCCTCGCCGAGACTGGGCTCACCGCTTCGGCTGGCGTCTCCTACAATAAATTTCTCACCAAAATTGCCTCCGATATGGATAAACCCGATGGCCTTTATCTGATCCGCCCCGAGCAAGGTCAGGAATTTGTAAACAAACTCCCCGTCGGCAAATTTCACGGAATCGGCCCCGCCACCGAAGCCAAGATGAAAAACCTCGGTATCCATACTGGTAATGACTTACGGCAGAAATCGTTAACTGAACTCACCGAGCGCTTCGGTAAATCAGGTCAGTATTATTACAACATCGCCCGGGCGATTGATGAACGTCCGGTACGCAGTCAACGTATCCGTAAATCATTGGGCAAGGAAACCACTTTTTCCAAAGATATCCTGTCAATTCCTGAGCTAACCAACATCCTGCTAGATCTCGCTCAGCAAGTGGTGGAAAGCTTATCCAAACACAATATGCAAGGCAGAACGGTTACCGTGAAAGTGAAATATGCTGACTTTCAGCAAGTCACGCGGGCTCAGACGCTGGATCACAGTATTGGCTTTGCTGATTTGTGGGAATGGATTCCGAAGCTGTTGGCTCGGACTGAGGCTGGACATAAACCGGTTAGGTTGGTGGGGTTGAGTTTGAGTGGGTTTGATTTGCCGGTGGTTGATGAGAAGAGGCAGGCGCAGTTGGATTTAATGTTGAATGATGAGTTCTGAGCTAATAAAGCTGATATTTTGAGTTATATGTAACCGGAAAGTTGTTAATTCATTAACTTGGAAAGCCGAGTGTACTTCCATATGAGTCTTGAAATAACTTTAGAAAATGCTAGCAAATTAATGTATGAAATCGATTCCAAAATGAACGAAATCTCGATTCCAGGTGACATTCGACATAGAGTTTTTTTTGGGCTACTGCACTTATCACTTGAGCATTTTGGTTCTATTGTTTTGCTATCTAAGAATAGACAGTTTGCCTCAGCAGCGGCTCTTTTAAGACCTCAATACGAAGCAACAATGAGAGGCCTATATTTTCATGAGTGTGCAAGCAAACATGAAATTTCTGCTTTCACGAACGGTAAAGATCCACTTTCATTAAAAAAGATGATTGACGCATTAGAGAACAGTGAAATTTCAAAGAAAGGAACATTTTCAAACTTTTACCAAAATAATAAGCAATTTATGCATGGATTTACCCATGGTGGTTTGGAACAAATTGGACGTAGATATACTAATTCAGATTTGACGAATAGCTTTAAAGAGAATGAAGTTAAATCATTTGTTGCTAATGCACAGCTAATAGCCTGCTTATCGGTATGCTGTGCATCTATAGTTTCTGGTAAAGAGGATTTGGCTTTAGAATTTCTTGGTAAATACGGAAACATTAAAATCCTTAGTTCTTAAATTGGGTTGAATGCAATGAAACCCAACTATCGGCATGGCTACATTTAAACCAGTTTGATATTTAATAAGACTGTTTCGACTTAATGTCGAGTCAGGGGAATGCGTGCCCATTCCCCTAACAACCCCAGGGCACCCCTAGTGTTGGCCTGCGGCTCCACTGCGTTGCGTTTTTTGTCAGGGAGACTCACCAAACTCGCTTCGCTCAAACAGGTAAGTCTCTAATCCTGACAAAAAGCCGCTACTCGTCAACACAAAAGGGGGATCCACGAGCAACACGCTTGAGGCATTTTCCTTGATGCCCTTATGCGAAGCCGAGCATCGCAGAGCTGGTCGGATCAGCATGACGGCTGTCTGAGCGCAGCGAGTTTCCGTCATGCCCGACCAGATCGAGAAGCACAGGGAACCCGCAGGGCGAGCATGGGCTGCCCTTTTGTTTGGTTCGTTTATTTTGGGCAAGCAAAATAAATGAACGCCCAGCGGCAGCGATAAAGTCGAAAATATAATTCAGATTGTTGGGTTTCGTACCTCAACCCAACCTGCATATATCACTAGATTCCCGCCTGCGCGCGAATGACAGCTACCTGTTGAGCTGCATTGAAGTTAGCCCATTCTTAGAGAGATCAAAAAACGTTTTAGGAATTTGATTTAAATTTATTTTTCAAAATCTTAAAACGACTGAGAGCACATTTCACAAAATTTCCATCCTGGTGCTTAAATTGCTTCTTCAAAGCTTTTTTAACTTCCCAAGTACCTTTAAACCCATTAGGGAAAACCACTAAATCACCGGCTTTAAAAGTTGTTGGTGAGCCACCATCGTTAGGCGTCATGACACATTCACCTTCAACGATATAAGCAATTTCTGTAGTGACAAACGACCATGGAAAAACTGATACGCCTTTTTCCCATGTTGGCCAGTGAGCCACGCCCAGTTGTTTTAAACGAGCTTCACTGGGGTTGCTGTCCACTGTTATTTCTTTCATTTTATTTCCTAAAGATTGAGATGTATCCCCAAAACCTGACTGTTTTGAGATAAGCGATTTGTGATTTGCCTGCGCTATTTTGCCTGCCTTTGAACGATAAACCGAATTTATCGTCCGTATCACATGTTAAACCAAGCACAATTTGCCATAATGCCCCTTTCCTTTTATCACTGAATTTCTTATGCAGCATGTCGGGCAACCCGCGCTGGAAGTGTTACAAAACGTTTTTGGTTACAGCGCTTTTCGTCACAATCAGCAAACTATCGTTGACCATGTGATTGCCGGTGGTGACGCCTTAGTATTAATGCCAACTGGTGGTGGTAAATCTTTGTGTTATCAGCTCCCCGCACTGATTCGCCCGGGTACTGGTGTTGTGGTGTCACCATTGATTGCCTTGATGCAGGATCAGGTGATGGCGTTGCAACAACTTGGCGTGAATGCGGCATTTCTCAATTCCAGTTTATCCGCTGCTGAAGCAAATGCCGTTGAGACTGAGCTTGAAGCTGGCCATATAGATTTGCTGTATGTGGCTCCAGAGCGTTTATTAAACGAACGCACCCTGTCGATGCTGTCGCGGATTCAGGTTTCACTGTTTGCCATTGATGAAGCGCATTGTGTGTCGCAATGGGGCCATGATTTTCGCCCGGAATATCAGCAACTGCGGATGTTGCATGAACGCTTTCCCGATATTCCACGTATTGCGCTGACTGCTACCGCCGATAAACGCACTCGTATTGAGATCATCGAACAGCTCAATCTGCATGACGCCAATGTCTACCTGAACAGTTTTGATCGAAGCAACATTTTTTATGCCATTGCCGAAGCCAATCAGGCCAAACAACAGCTTTGGCAGTTTATTGAAACTCAACATGCCAACGATGCCGGGATTGTTTATTGCCTGTCGCGTAAAAAGGTCGAGGCAATTGCCGAGTGGTTGAGCGACCAGGGTCGCGTCGCTTTGCCCTATCACGCAGGCTTAACCTCACAAATGCGGGCACATCATCAGCAGCGTTTTTTACGCGAAGAAGGCGTAATTATTGTCGCCACCATCGCCTTTGGTATGGGTATTGATAAACCTGATGTACGCTTTGTCGCGCATTTGAATCTGCCAAAAAATATCGAAGCCTATTATCAGGAAACCGGCCGCGCTGGTCGTGACGGCTTGCCGGCGAATGCCTGGATGGCGTATGGACTGCAGGATGTGATTACCTTGCGGCAGTTTATGCAGAACTCTGATGCGCCGGACCTTATCAAAAGAGTCGAACATCACAAACTCGATGCCATGTTGGGCTTATGCGAATCCATCAGCTGCCGGCGGCATGCCCTGCTCGCCTATTTTGATGAAACGTCACCGGAAACCTGCGGTCAGTGTGATAACTGTCAGAATCCGCCAGAGCATTTTGATGCTACTGAAGTTGCCCAAAAAGCCTTGTCATGTGTCTATCGGACCAATCAACGCTTTGGGGTGAATTATCTAATTGATGTGTTGGTGGGCAGTGAAGATGAACGCATCAAGACCAACCAGCATGATCAGCTCAGTACGTTTGGTATTGGCTCAGATCTGAACGCTACGCAATGGCGCGGTATCTTCCGCCAACTTATCGCCACCGGCTATCTTGATATTGATATCAATCGTTATGGTGCATTACGTCTGACTGAAAAATGTCGGTCGATTTTGCGAGGCGAACAAAAACTGCTGCTGCGTAAACAGCAAGCCAAACAAACGCTCAGCAAAAAAGAGAAAAAACAATCTACCGTGCGTCCTCAGGATCAGGAGCTATGGGAAGCGTTACGCCAGTTACGAACCGAGATCGCCCAACAAAATGGCGTGCCGCCTTTTGTGATTTTTCATGATTCAACGCTGCAGGAAATGTGTCAGACCAGACCTAATGATATGCAAGCCATGGCACGTATTTCCGGTGTCGGCGCTCAGAAACTGGAACATTACGGTCAACGGTTTTTAACCGTTATTCAGCAGTTTCCCTTATCGGAATTATTAAATAACGGCTTACGTGACACGGTGAATCAGACGTTGATGCTGCATGAACAAGGATTGAACCCTGATCAAATAGCGAAACAGCGTGAATTGAAAGTGAGCACGGTTTACAGTCACCTGTCAGACGGCATTGAAGCGGGTTTGCTGGATGTTAAAAAAGTGCTGGATCTGGCTGATAATGAATTTAATGAAATCATCTCGACCATTGAGTCACTTGGTGATGAAGCAGATAGTTTAAAAACCGTTTTTGAAGCGTTGGATGAAGCCTATGATTATGGGGTGATTCGTTGTGTCAGGGCTTCGATTTATTAACGTTTTTAGCTAATTTGGCCTTCATTGCATTCAGCAGTGATTTCTAACCATCTTCTTTTGTGCTGCCGCTAAAGGAGCTATCTCAAGATTAGAAAATCAATAAGGGCTTCTAATCGATTCACCATTCAGATTTCACATGAATGCGAGTCAGGGAATTGCGTGCCCAATTCCCTAACAACCCAAGGGCACCCCTTGTGCTGGCCTGCGGCTCCACTGCGTTGCGTTTTTTGTCAGGGAGACTCACCAAACTCGCTTCGCTCAAACAGGTAAGTCTCTAATCCTGACAAAAAGCCGCTACTCGTCAACACAAAAGGGGGATCCACGAGCAACACGCTTGAGGCATTTTCCTTGATGCCCTTATGCGAAGCCGAGCATCGCAGAGCTGGTCGGATCAGCATGACGGCTGTCTGAGCGCAGCGAGTTTCCGTCATGCCCGACCAGATCGAGAAGCACAGGGAACCCGCAGGGCGAGCATGGGCTGCCCTTTTCTTTGGTTCGTTTCTTTTGGGCAAACAAAAGAAATGAACTCGGGCTTTAGTCCGAAATTGCTAAGTTGAAAGTCACAATACAAGTTATTGAGCGATCGGGGGTAACCCATGTAGTTGAATTAACCTGTTACCGATGTATGTGAATCCCAAAACTGTCTTTTTGTTTGGTTCGTTTATTTTGATTCGCGATGAATTTGTGGGTACGCAAAATAAATGAACCCCCAGCGGTAACGACAAGGTTGAAAATCTCAATCCGATTGTTGAGTTTCGTACCTCAGCTCAACCTACTCTGGATTAAGATTCAAGCTGCTTGATTTCATCAGCCAGCACTTGAGACTCCTCGGTAAGCGTAGCAAATTTCCGTATATCACCACTGCGCTGTGCGAGCATGGCTTGCTCCTGTTTTTGAGCAAGTTGCTTTTTTAGTTTTTTGACAGGATCCGACTTGAATAATGAAAACATGGTTTGTTTCTCTGAGATAGATGCTAATCAGAGAGAAACAAACACTGAAAGTTCATTAATCATTTAGCTTGTAATCGTAATCAATGGTCAACGGCGCATGATCCGAGAAACGTTCATCCCGATAAATATTAGTGGCTTTGACTTTACCTTTGAGACTCGGGCTCAGAATATGGTAATCAATGCGCCATCCGGTGTTATTGGCCCAGGCCTGTCCACGATTCGACCACCAGGTGTACTCGTGCTCTGCTTGTGGTAACTCGCGGAAAGCATCGACAAAATTCATCTCATAAAACAACTTGTCCAGCCAGGCGCGCTCTTCCGGTAAAAAGCCGGAGTTTTTCTGATTGCCTTTCCAGTTACGGATATCTTCGTTTTTATGGGCGATATTCCAGTCACCGCAAATAATGTAATCACGACCGGATTCTTTCATTTCCTGCATTTTATTTTCGAAAAACTCCATGCAGCGATACTTAACCTGTTGGCGTTCATCACCAGATGTTCCTGATGGCAGATAGAGGGAAATCACACTGAGCTTGCCAAATCTGGCTTCGATATATCGACCTTCTATATCGAACTCGGCATTGCCCATACCGGTAATAACTTCATCCGGCTGAAGACGGCTGTAGATTGCTACGCCGCTGTAACCTTTTTTGACCGCGTCGTGGTAATAGCAGTGGTAGCCTTCAGGAGTGAAAATCTTGTCTTCCAGCTGATGTACTTGCGCTTTTGTTTCCTGAATACACACAACATCGGCATCTTGTTTTTTTAACCAGTCAAAAAATCCTTTTCGCGCAGCGGCTCGGATCCCGTTCAAATTCGCTGATATAATTCGCATCATTCACTCGTGCTTGAAAAAAGACAGCATCATACCATTTACAAATGGAAGCAAAATCAGGATAATGCCCGGTTCATATACAAATAGCTGATTCTTAGGAGAAACACTTTGGCAAACTCAGCACAAGCAAAAAAACGCGCCCGTCAGGCGGAAACTCACCGTCAATTGAACGCTAGTCAGCGTTCAGCGATGCGTACTAAAGTAAAAGCACTCAGAAAAGCGATTGCTGTTGGTGATAAAGAACAAGCCGTTGCTGCATTTCAAGCTGCAGTTCCAGTTCTGGATCGCATGGCTCGTAAAGGCCTGATTCATAAAAATACTGCTGCACGTGGCAAAAGCCGTTTAAACAACGCTGTCCGCGCAATGTAATTGACTGTTCTATAGAATCAGCTAAAAAAAACCGGCTCGCGCCGGTTTTTTTATGTCTGTCATTTATCCCGTGACGACCAGATTATCCCGATGAATTAATTCCGGTTCATCAACGTATCCTAATAAGCTTTGAATCGCCTGACTAGGCTGCCCCATAATCCTTACGGCCTCATCAGCGCTGTAATTCACCAGGCCGCGAGCCACTTCCCGCCCCTGCAGATCTGTGCATAAAACCAGTTCACCACGGGTAAACTGTCCATCTACCTGACGCACACCTACCGGTAAAATACTTCGACCTTGCTGTTTTATTACCGCGACAGCACCATCATCAAGCATCAGACGACCTTTAGGAACCAAATGTCCGGCAAGCCACTGCTGACGAGCTTTAATCGGTTTAATGTCGGGCCATAGTAATGTGCCCACGCCCTGACCTGCCGCCAGATGACGTAAATTCAGTGGATGTTTGCCAGATAGAATCACCGTAGTCGCGCCGGATCTTGCCGCGCGTCTGGCCGCAGCTAATTTGGTTGCCATACCACCACGGCCTAATTCGCCTTTACTGTCACCCGCCATACCATCCAGATTTGGATTATTGGCCGCAGAGGCTGCCAGCATTCTGGCATTGGGGTTTAATCGTGGATCACTATCAAACAAGCCATCCTGATCGGTCAGGATAACCAAAACATCGGCTTCAACCAGATTAGCGGTCATGGCTGCCAGAGTGTCATTATCTCCAAATCGGATTTCGTCAGTGGCAATGGTATCGTTTTCGTTAACGACCGGCAGAATGCCCATCTCAAGCAAAGTATGCAATGCACTGCGCGCATTCAAATGGCGGCCACGATCCGCTAGATCAGAGTGAGTCAGTAGAATTTGTGCGGTGTGAATGCCGTGTTGTTCACACGCCGTGGCATAAGCATGGATAAGTCCCATCTGTCCCACACTGGCTGCAGCTTGTAACTGATGCAAAGCATGTGGACGTTTTCGCCAGCCCAGTCTTTGCATACCCGCGGCAACTGAGCCGGAGGTGACCAGAACGATCTCTTTACCCTGACTTCTCAATTCGGCAATTTCGCCACTCAGCCAGCGAATACGATCCACATCCAGGCCTTCTCCGGGCTTGGTTAATAAAGCACTACCAATTTTAATCACCCAACGTTTGGTTGATAAAAGTTGCTGATGCGGATTTTCCACAGTTATTCCTCGATGGGTTTAGCGGGAGGCTGCTCACTCTGACGTAAATCATCCAAGTATTGCATGATATCTTCACACAACTGCGCGCAACCTTCACCAGTCTGTCCACTGATTTTGTAGACAGGTCCTTGCCAATCAAGACGGGTCAACACTTCCTGTGTAAGTTCGTCACGGATATCATCCGGGACCAAATCCATTTTATTCAGAATCAGCCATTGCGGCTGCTTGCCGAGGGCATCGCTGTAATGGAGTAATTCACGGTTAATAATTTTAACGCTTTCCACTGGATCCTGTTTCACATCAACTGGGGCCATATCAACCAGATGTAATAGCAATCGAGTGCGGGTTAAATGCTTAAGGAACTGAATACCCAAACCGGCACCTTCAGCTGCACCTTCAACCAGGCCGGGAATATCGGCAATAACAAAGCTGCGTACATCTCTGAGTGTCACCACACCTAGATTTGGATGCAACGTCGTAAAAGGATAATCGGCTACTTTTGGTTGGGCGGCAGAAACCTGACTGATAAAGGTGGATTTTCCGGCATTTGGTAAACCCAATAACCCGACATCGGCTAATAATTTCATTTCAAGGCGTAAGGTACGCTCTTCGCCTGGGGTTCCATCTGAGGTTTGGCGCGGTGCACGATTGATACTGGATTTGTAGCGGGCATTTCCCAGACCGTGCCAGCCACCTTTTGCCACCATAAGCTTATCGCCGTGTTTGGCTAAGTCACCAATCAGTTCATTGGTGTCTTCATCCCAGGCTTCGGTACCTACGGGCACTTTAATAACCAAATCTTCGCCACGGGCACCGCTGCAAAGTTTGCCGCGGCCATGTTCGCCACGCTGGGCTTTAAAGTTACGTTTATAGCGGAAATCGATAAGAGTGTTTACTTGTGTATCTGCCAGCAGATACACATCGCCCCCGTCACCACCATCACCGCCATCCGGACCACCGAAGGGGATATATTTTTCACGACGAAAGCTCAGGCAACCATTACCGCCGGCACCCGCGCTGATTTTTATTTTCGCTTCATCAACAAATTTCATACTGCCGACCAGATAATTTTTTAATAATTGCCACAAACAAAAAACCCCGCATCAGCGGGGCTTTCAGCTGTTTGCCCCAACGGGCTAACAAATTCTTTATTCAGCGATGACGCTGACAAACATGCGATTGTTCGCACCTTTGGTTTCGAATACAACTTTACCATTGGCTGTCGCAAACAATGTGTGGTCTCTACCGATACCAACGTTACGACCTGCATGGTAACGAGTGCCGCGTTGACGAACCAGAATGTTGCCGCCTAATACTGCTTCACCGCCAAAACGTTTAACACCAAGGCGTTTCGACTCGGAGTCGCGACCGTTGCGGGTACTACCACCAGCTTTCTTATGAGCCATGTTAAATCCTCTTTAAATTTGTCAAATCTTAGGCAGTGATGCCAGTGATTTCGATTTCTGTATAAGATTGGCGATGTCCCATCTGTTTCCGATGGTGCTTACGACGACGGAATTTGATGATTTTAACTTTGTCCGCACGACCAACTGAGGCCACAGTTGCTGTTACTTTTGCGCCATCTAAGAAGGGTGCGCCGACTTTAATGTCTTCGCCTTCACCGATCAATAAAACTTCACCCAGTTCAATGGTATCACCCACTTCACCTGGCAATTTTTCAACGCGGAGCTTTTCGCCCTCTTTAACTCGGTACTGCTTACCACCAGTCGCGACAATAGCGTACATCGCTTTCTCCAAAAAAATAAATGTTATTGTGGGTAACCCAACAAAAGACCGGGAATTTTAACCGCTTTCTACATTCAGATCAAATGCAAATTGAATTATTTGCGAATCGCTGTTACCCGTGAGAAAGTACGCGTTTAATTCATCTAGAACAGGCAGACAAACGCCCCGTGGATATACAATCCATTTACGCACTCATCCAGCAGGATATGGATTCAGTTGACGCCATGATACAACATCGGCTGCAATCTGAGGTTGTATTAATTAATCAGCTTGGCCATTACATCATCAATAGTGGCGGCAAACGCTTGCGCCCGGCTATTGCTTTGTTAAGTGCCCGTGCCTGCAATCATCAGGCAACTGCGCATATTAATCTTGCCACCATCATTGAATTTATTCACACCGCGACCCTGCTGCATGATGATGTGGTCGACAATTCAACGATGCGCCGGGGCCAGGAAACGGCCAACAGCGTATGGGGAAATGAAGCCAGTGTATTGGTGGGTGATTTTCTTTATACCCGCGCATTTGAAATGATGGTGGAACTGGATTCGATGCGCCTGATGCAAATCCTGTCACATACCACTAACGTGATTGCCGAGGGTGAAGTCTTACAGCTACTTAATGTGCATGATGCAGACACCACTGAAGAACGCTATCTGCAGGTCATTCATCATAAAACCGCCAAATTATTTGAAGCGGCTGGGCAGCTAGGTGCGTTAATCAGTAATGCCTCTGCGGAAATTGAAACGGCATTAGCGCAGTATGCGATGCATCTTGGCAGTGCCTTCCAACTGGTGGATGACTTACTCGATTACAGCGCTTCCAGTGAAACTATTGGCAAAAATATTGGTGATGATCTTGCTGAAGGCAAACCGACGTTACCGCTGATTTATGCCATGCAAAATGGCTCCAGGGAACAGTCCGCGGTCATTCGTGAAGCAATTGAACATGGCCAACGTGATAAAATCAATGACATTATTGACATTATCCACAGCACTGGCGCCATTGACTACACCGCCGCGGCAGCCCGCAAGGAAGTCGAGCAGGCCAAGGCCTATCTCAGTATCGTTCCAGATTCACAATACAAAGCGGCCTTAATCGGATTGGCTGATTTTGCTGTTTCCCGCCACTTTTAAATACGGCTATGAGTAGATATTCATTTTGTATATTTAACTTAGCTTGGTTAGGCTGAACGGCTATGGCTGAAATATATAAATATCATATGTTCATTTGCACCCATCAACGCGATGATGGCAGTGATTATTGTGAAGAACACGGCGCACAGTCACTGCGTGATTATGCCAAGCAACGGGTTAAAGAACTCAAACTGAAAAAAGTCCGGGTGAATAATTCAGGTTGCCTGAATCGCTGCAAATTAGGTCCGATCATGGTGATTTATCCGGAAGGTGTCTGGTATCAATATCATGATAAAGCAGATATCGATGAAATCATCGACACTCACCTGGTCAACGGCAAAATTGTTGAGCGACTATTAAAATGACACCGCAACAATATTGCCGGGATAAAGCGGCGAAAAGTGGTTCAAGCTTCTATTATAGTTTCCTTTTTTTACCCACAAAAAAGCGCAATGCCATTATGGCTCTATATGCTTTTTGTCGTGAAGTTGACGATGCGGTTGATGAGATAAGTGATCCGTTAGTTGCAGCACAAACTCTCGCCTGGTGGCGTCAGGAAGTAGCAAATACCTTTCTCGGACAAGCCACTCATCCCGTTGGAAAAGCCCTCGCTGAGACCCTGCAGGATTTTGATCTGCATGAAGAATATTTTCACGAGATCATTGATGGCATGGAAATGGACTTAACTCAACATCGTTATCCAGCCTATAAAAATCTGGCCTTATATTGTCATCGAGTTGCCAGTGTTGTGGGTTTACTGTCAGCACAGATATTTGGTTTTTCCGATCGAAGTACGCTGAAATTTGCCGAGAAACTGGGACTGGCTTTTCAACTCACCAATATTATTCGTGATGTTCGTGAAGATGCTGAGCGCGGCCGTATTTATCTGCCTTTGGACGAAATGCAACAATTTGGTGTCAGCGAACAAAGTATTCTGGATTTACAACAAACCGAAGCGCTGACAAAGTTACTCGAGTTTCAGGCGCAGCGTGCCGAGCAGTTTTATCAGGAAGCGATGCAGCTGCTGCCCACGCAGGATCGATATCATCAATGCACCGCACTGATTATGGCCGAAATTTATCGCACTACTTTGCAGGAAATTGCCATTGATAATTTCCAAGTAATGAAACAGCGAGTCTCACTTACTCCGATTCGTAAATTATGGCTGGCCTGGTGCACTTACCGACGTGAAAAAAAGCTCGCCAAAAGCCAGAATTAATATGCCCCCCCTCATTATTGGTGGTGGATGGAGCGGACTTGCAGCGACTGTCCGTTTAGCCGAAGCTGGGCAAAAGCCTATTCTGTTCGAAGCAGCAAAACAACTTGGCGGGCGGGCCCGCACCATCAAATGGCAAGATCTCGAAATAGATAATGGTCAGCATCTGATGATTGGTGCATACCAAAACATGCTCGATCTGCTTCAGCGAATCGGTATTGAAGAAAACAGCGTTTTTCATCGTAAAGCTTTGGATCTACACATCCTTGATTCGAAGTTCCCCCCATTACATTTATCTGCAAACCGCCTTTTACCCTGGCAACTTGCTCTTTTACCCAGACTTTATTCCAGTCTCGGCTGGCAAGAATTACGGCTTTTTTTACGATTAGCACGTCAACTTAACGCTCCCTCATATACACATAATATTACTGTAGAGCAGTGGTGTCGCCAGACAGGCCAATCGGCAAGACTTATCACGCAGTTGTGGGGCCCGTTATGTCTGGCGATTTTAAATACACGGATAGAACAAGCTTCAGCCAGTGTTTTTGCTGCAACTCTCAGGGATAGTCTTACCGCAAAAAGAAAATCGGCTGATTTGCTGATCCCGAAAAAACCGCTGGGTGATGTACTGCCTGAACCTTCGAGACGTTTTATAACAGAGCATGGTGGGGAAGTTAGGTTACAGAGTCGTATTGAAAAAATTATTATTGAGGCTGGCAAAGTGGCTGGGATTATTACCGGTAACAAAGAATATATTGCTGCAGATAATATTATTGTCGCCGTCTCCCCCGGTATTCTCTATAAGCTTTTAGGTGAGCAGCTTAATCTTCCACCAGTTTCTGAATATCCAATAAGTACAGTCTATTTGCAGTATTCACCGCAATTCCGGCTAAAGGAACCAATTATCGGTTTGAGCAATACCTTACCCCATTGGGTCTTTGACAGATCAGATCAGTCTCCGGGATTAATTGCTGTCGTTATCAGCGGCCCTGGAGAACATGAATCACTGACTAAACAGCAACTGACTGAACAGGTCGTTTTAGCATTAACAGAGCTTTTACCGGAATTACCGGCTAACTATCACACCGCACATGTTATTCGTGAAAAAAGAGCTACATTTTGTTGCGGAGTGGTTGAAAACAACCAAAGACCAAGCTGTAAAACAACTATTGATGGCCTTTGGATCGCTGGTGATTACGCTGAAAATCCCTATCCAGCAACACTAGAGAGTGCTGTTATGAATGGCTATCGGGCCGCTGAAAAAATTTTAGCGGGAAAATTCTCCTAACAACATGTCGATATCCTTGCGATTGCTTGTTATACTCGAAGATTAGTTCATTAAACCTAAAGAGGGGATGTCATGTTAAATCGTATGCGTTTAATTTTTACCGGTCTTTTTCTGAGTCTGGCACTGATCGCCTGCAGTGATGAAAGCGATACTGCTGTTACCGATAGTAGCGAAACAGAGACATCATCTCCTGCAACTGTTGAATCTGCTCCTGAAGCAACAGAAGCAACCTCCGAAGGTAGCGAAGACGGTATCCAAGCTGGAATGACCAGAGACGAACTTATCTCAGCTTATGGTGAACCAGATATTGCTCAGGAAAGAACATTAGACCAAATGAATATGGAAACACTTGAGTGGCATAATGATGACGCTACCATCATTGCACAATTACTTGATGGTAAAGTTACCTACGGACGTATTATTCCCAAATCTGAATAAAGACCTGTATGTTGTCACAAGCTGAGCAGTCCATACTCAGCGGTAAAGTTGTGCTTGTTACCGGTGCCCTTGGTGGCATCGGTAGCGAAGTCGCTTTGGCCTATGCAAGACATGGTGCGACGATTATTCTGCTAGACAAAAATATTGCTCAGTTAGAAAAATTGTACGATGTCATTCTGCAGGAAAGCGGCATTGAGCCCGCAATATTTCCAGTGGATTTTAAAGGTGCGACAGCGGATGACTATCAGCAACTTGCACAGACCATAAAAGTAACTTTTGGTCGACTAGATGGATTAGTGCATTGCGCAGCAGATGTAGGACAATTGGCTCCAATCGCCAATCAGGACATCAAACAATGGGCAGAAACACTTCAAGTTAATTTGACGGCCGCCTTTTTACTGACGCATGCCTGTCTTCCCCTGTTACAAACCACCGAACAGCAAAGTTTTATTATTTTCACTACCGACAGTCAGCATGATAAGGCCTATCGTGGTGCTTATGGATTGAGCAAAGCGGCTATTGAATGTTTTTGCCACCAGTTAGCCCTGGAAATGGAAGCTGCCGCGAAAGTCAGGGTGAATTGCATTGAACCTGGCCAAGTAAAAACTAAATTGCATGCACGGGTTTATCCAGCAGCAGATCCTCAACACCTCCCCGAACCAAGCGCGGTCATACCGGCATATCTCTATCTTGCCAGTGACCAAAGCGGCCATTTACATGGCCAATGTGTGAATGCGCAGATGGAATTGCCCGTCAAAGTTTTGGCATAACTCTATAACACGTTGTATTTATTGATTAATTTAACCATGGCATATATTTAGCATGGTTATTATAAATTATCTTATTTACGAGCGTGCTCATGATTCATTCATTGCCTTCAGACACTACAAATTTGCGTCGCCTGGAACAGAATACCGTTTCAGTTGTACAAGCGACTCCTGTTTCAGTGGAACGCGAAGATGCGTTGGCAAAACTCCCCTTAATTCTGCAAACTTCACTGGATACCAGACAGCTCCTCAGATTGTTTGACGAGCAAATCAAACCATTACTCGCCCACAGTGGTCTTCAGTTTACGCATCCAGATAATAAATTTGAGTTCAGATTGGGCGCCAAGCGTCATCATAAATGTAATTATCAGCTTGAAATTGATCATGAGTATCTTGGTCAGTTGACTGTCAGTCGCGGATATCGCTTTTCCGATAGCGAAATCAATCTGGTAGAGGATTTATTGTGCAAACTTGTATACCCACTGAGAAACAGTCTGCAATACGCTCGGGCATTAGATGCTGCATTAACGGATATGTTAACGCAGCTTCCTAACCGGCAGGCTTATAAAAACACCATTGAACGTGAAATAGATCTGGCTCATCGACTAAAACTGCCGCTTTCGCTGATGGTGCTTGATATTGATTACTTCAAGAAAATTAATGACAGTTTTGGGCATCAGGTCGGTGATGATACGTTATGCCGGGTAGCGGATACATTATTGTCCAGTTTACGTCGCAGTGATGCACTGTTTCGAATTGGTGGTGAAGAATTTGCGATAGTACTCAGCCATAGCAATCATGAGGCAGCTTTGCAGGCGGCAGAAAGATTACGCTTGGCGATTAATGAGTTGAACCAGACCAATACCGAACAGAAGTTTCCCATTTCAGTCAGTATTGGTTTGGCAGATTTGTGTGTCGGTGAATCAGCCGATAACTTGTTTCTTAAAGCAGATGAGGCCTTATATCAGGCAAAATTTGCTGGTCGCAATCAGGTCATATCTTCCCGCGAGATATTTTAACGGTCATTACGTCCACGAATCCGTGGGCCTCGTTTAGCCGGTTGATCATCAGCTTTTCTTGATCTGGGTGAAGCCTTTTTTGCCGGTTTATCTGGCCACTTGGATTTTGGCGCTTTTTCTACCTCCACATCCTTGACTGCCGCCACTTTTTCCACACTACCGCGTTTAGTGGTTTTTGTTTTTAAACCCGCTTCTTCGTATAGATATTCCAACTCTTTGCCTTCCAGCATCATCCAGCGGCCAGGCTTGAGTTTATTTGGCATGATGACCGGACCGTAACGCAGACGAACCAAACGGCTTACCTGCACGCCCTGGCTTTCCCACAGCCGTCGGACTTCACGGTTACGGCCTTCCTGAATCACTACATGAAACCAGCTGTTTGCACCTTCACCACCACCTGGCTGAATATCAGAAAAATGGGCTTTACCATCTTCCAGTTCAACACCATCGCGTAAGGTTTGCATCATCTCCGAAGTGACTTCCCCAAGGACACGCACTGCATACTCACGATCCATTTCATTGGATGGATGCATTAACTGATTAGCCAATTCACCATCTGTGGTCAGGATGATCAAACCACTGGTATTCAAATCCAGACGTCCCACACTGACCCAGCGACCTTCTTCCGGCACAGGTAAAGATTGATATATGGTTCTGCGGCCTTCCGGATCACTGCGAGTACACACTTCACCTACCGGTTTGTGATACAGCAAAACCTGCGGCATGCTTTGTTGCCAGATGCGCTTGGATGATAAAGGTCGCCCTTCAAGTGTGACTCTATCCTTTTCAGTAATCTGATCACCCAGCGTTGCTGGAACACCGTTGACCTGTAATTTTCCATCTTTTATCCAGCTCTCAATCAAGCGTCGTGAGCCATAGCCGGCACGTGCCAGTACTTTTTGTATTCTTTCAGCCATAATAGTTTTTCCTTGGGCCAGTTTATTTTTCATCGCCAACACTGCTGGAAACGAGATTTGTTTATAACAAGGCGGAAATGATGAAATGTACTCATTCTACATAGGTCATTTCTAACGCAGATGTAGACAAATCTCGTCCCAGCCCTATGGGTTGTGACTGAAAATGTGCCACTTCCGTCCACGAATGGACGATATACCGCGCGTCTAGGGAGGTGCGCACCGGTCTAATATGTTAATCGTTTATTGTGGGCCACTACCAAAACGCCGGGAGCGTTTTTGAGCGCAAGTCCCACTAGGGGTGAGATACATGGAATTATCTCACAACCTCTCTTCTCTCACCTTGTTTGGCTGGTTTCAGTCATAACAGAGGTGGCTATTAAAGATAACTTGGCCCTGTAGACTATTTATAAGCCAGCCCCATTGCTGCACGAACTTCGCTCAATGTTTCCTGAGCCACTTCTCTTGCTGCAGCACTGCCATCATCAATAATACGTCGTACATCTTCTGGATGTCTGCTGAAATCATCTGCCCGTTCACGGATAGGTTTGAGTTCGGCAATCACCGAATCGATCAATGGACCTTTACAATCAAGGCAACCAATTCCAGCCGAGCGGCAACCTTCCTGAACCCATTTTTTCTGACCTTCATCTGAATAGACTTCATGTAATTGCCAAACCGGACATTTATCGGGTTCACCCGGATCGGTGCGGCGTACACGGTTTGGATCGGTTGGCATGCGCTTAATTTTTTCGGCGACAGATTGATCAGATTCACGCAAAGAAATGGTATTGCCATAAGATTTGGACATTTTCTGTCCATCCAGTCCTGGCATTTTAGGAGCCGGTGTCAGCAGCGCTTTTGGTTCGGGCAGGATGACTTTACCGCCACCTTCCAGAAAACCAAATAAACGCTCCATATCACCAAGCGCCAGACTTTGCTGATTTTTTAAGAGTTCACGAGCAGTCTGCAACGCTTCTGCATCACCCTGCTCCTGATAGGCTTTACGCAAATGGTTATATAACTTGGCGTTTTTCTTACCCATTTTCTTTACGGCAGCTTCAGCTTTTTCTTCAAAATCCGCTTCACGTCCATAAATATGATTAAAGCGACGGGCAATTTCACGTGTTAACTCAACATGCACCACTTGATCTTCACCAACCGGTACCTGACCTGCCCGATAAATCAAAATATCAGCACTTTGCAGCAGCGGATAACCTAAAAAACCATAGGTCGATAAATCTTTTTCTTTAAGTTTTTCCTGCTGATCTTTGTAGGTTGGTACGCGTTCCAGCCAGGATAAAGGCGTGATCATCGATAATAATAAATGCAGCTCAGCATGCTCCGGCACACGTGATTGCAGGAATAATGAAGCGGATGATGGCTCAATTCCGGCAGCCAGCCAATCAACGACCATTTCCCAGACACTGTCTTCAATCACTCGACTATCTTCATAGTGAGTCGTCAACGCATGCCAATCAGCAACGAAAAAGAAGCAATCAAATTCGTGTTGTAATTTAATCCAATTTTTCAGCACACCATGATAATGCCCCAAGTGCAATTGCCCTGTCGGGCGCATGCCTGAAACAATACGACGTGACTGATACGCTACCGTGTCCAAAATAATCTCCTGATGAGCTTGCTCAATTCAGTGTTTTATAAAATAAAGAATACTTGCATTGGCATATCAAAAATAAATGCCAGCAATCCCATATAAGCCTGCATCAAAGGCCATAAAATCATCATAACGATGCCAAAATAGAGTAACGCCAGCAAGATAAAAAAGCCGTAAGGTTCAACTTTTTCCACTCGCCATGCCAGGTGAGGCGGCAAAATGCTGACTAATACTCTGCCGCCATCTAGTGGAGGCAAAGGTAACAGATTTAGCAACATCAACATGCCATTCACTAATACACCCGCCACACCCATGTAAATCATCGGTCCGGAAATCAATACGTCATTCACTGCCAACACCAGACCCAGCTTGGCGACCATGGCCCATAAAAAACCCATTACCAGATTTGCTCCGGGTCCGGCCAAAGCCACCCAGGCCATATCTTTTTTTGGATTGCGCAGATTCTGGAAAGTCACCGGGACGGGTTTAGCCCAGCCAAACATAAATCCGGTAAACATAAGCAATAACCCCGGAACCAGAATAGTACCCAGCGGATCAATATGCTTAATTGGATTGAGTGTCAGACGCCCCATCATCTGGGCCGTTTTATCACCCAGTTTTAACGCAGCCCAACCATGAGCGACTTCATGTACGGTAATCGCAAATAAAACCGGTAATGTCCAGATAATGATCTTCTGGATCAGACTAAACTCGTCACCCATGAATTTTATCTACACCGCCCATATAGGCACGAAGTGGCTCGGGAATATTGACGCTACCATCGGCCTGTTGATGATTTTCCAAAATAGCCAGCAAGGTGCGGCCGACAGCCAGCCCTGATCCATTAAGCGTATGAACCAGTTCGGGTTTTCCCGTTTCAGGGTTCCGCCAGCGCGCCTGCATGCGACGTGCCTGAAAATCACCAAAGTTACTGCAGGATGATATTTCACGATAAGTATTCTGGCTGGGTAACCAGACTTCCAAATCATAGGTTTTAGTAGATGCAAAGCCCATATCACCTGTGCAAAGCAGCATTTTACGGTAGGGTAAACCCAGCATTTGCAGGATTTTTTCAGCTTGTCCGGTCAATTGCTCATGTGCTTCAGCCGATGCTTCCGGCGCAACAATCTGTACCAGCTCGACTTTTTCGAATTGATGCTGACGAATCAAACCACGCACATCCCGTCCATGTGAACCGGCTTCACTGCGAAAACACGGTGTATGAGCGACAAACTTCAATGGCAACTGTGCAGCATCGACAATACTGTCACGCACAATGTTGGTTACTGGAACTTCAGCGGTTGGAATCAGATAGAGCTGGCCATCATCAACGGCAAACAAATCTTCGGCAAACTTGGGCAATTGTCCGGTACCACGCAATGAATCAGCGTTGACCAGATAAGGCACATAGGTTTCAGTATAGTCATGCTCGGTAATATGGGTATCCAGCATCAACTGGATTAATGCCCGTTGCAGACGGGCCAGTTGTCCGGTTAACGTTACAAAACGCGCACCCGTAATTTTGGCCGCCGTTTCAAAATCCATCTGCTGCAGACCGGCGCCCAGATCCACATGATCTTTCGGTTCAAAATCAAATTGACGCGGCGTACCCCAACGAGAGATTTCTACATTGTCGTTTTCATCTTTACCGGCAGGTACATCGGCCTGCGGGATATTCGGCACTCCCATTGCCAGCTCATTAAGCTGTTCCAGTACTTTAGCTAATCTCGCCTCGGCAGCTTTATGCTGATCGCCTAAATCATCAATTTCGGCCAGTAATGGCGCAATATCTTCACCGGAAGCTTTTGCCTTACCTATCATTTTGGAACGAGCATTGCGCTCGGTTTGCAATGTCTGCGCATCAAGCTGTGCCTGACGGCGTTCTGCTTCCAGGGTTTCCAGCAATCCAACGTCAAGCTGAAAGCCACGACGAGCCAAACCTTTTGCAACTTCCTGCGGTTCGGTACGTAATAATTTGAGGTCTAACATGTTAAATTCCGCTTTGAACTGGCCAGCTGACAATATGATCAGCCTCAACCAGTGTTTTTATTGTGGTGATGATATCGTTTATTTGTTCCGGTTTATCAAAAAGTTCTATAACCATTGGCAGATCCGACGAAAGATCCAATAACGAAGCTTTGTGAACTAACCCATCTGACCCCAGACCCGCGATGCCGCGAAATACGGTAAAACGAATTTTATTCTGCTCAAGCCATTTAATGACCTGCCGTACTTCATGCCGGCCATCAGATAAATAAATTCTTACCAATGTCAGATTCATAGCTGTCTTCCAAGACTAATACCCAACCAGGTTGCTGCCAGACATAATACAACGCTTAAAAACACATTTAATCCCGCTTTAAGAAAAGCACCATTTTCCATCAAGGTAAACGTTTCCAGAGAAAAGGTTGAAAACGTGGTAAATGCACCGAGTAATCCAACCAGCAAACCAGCACGCCATTCCGCCGCTACGGCAAGTTTTTCAATCAGCAGAATGAACAGCACCCCGATAAGCAAAGAACCCAGGACATTCACTGCTAATGTTCCATAGGGAAAGTCACGACCGAATAATTTATAAACGCCGTTAGACATAGCAAAACGCATTATAGCGCCAACTGCGCCACCTACAGCGATAGCAAAAAGTTGTAACACGGGTTATGCCCTGTAATTAGCAAGTGAGTTATTTTACCTGAATCAAGGCAAAGACTGGCAGCGAATGTCAGGGGACACGCTTTTCCAGCATCAGCAAATTCCAAAAAATGCTGCAAAAGCCGCTAGCAAATCAACGTTAATTTAACTTAGGAGTAAGTTCTCCACTGCAATAACGTTCTACCATGTCATGTAATGAAATAGGTTTGATTTTACTGGCATGGCCAGCACTGCCAAACGCTTCATAGCGTGCCTGACAAATCGCCTGCATCGCTTTGGTTGCTTCCTTGTAAAATTTACGCGGGTCAAACACCGCTGCATTTTTTTCATCGGTCAAAAACTGGCGGATAGAACCGGTTGAAGCCATCCGTAAATCAGTATCAATATTTACCTTACGCACACCGTATTTTATGCCTTCAACAATTTCTTCCACTGGCACGCCATATGTCTGACCAATATTTCCACCATGGGTATTAATGATTTCCAGCCAGTCCTGCGGCACAGAACTGGATCCATGCATCACAAAATGGGTATTGGGCAAACGTTGTTGCAAGGTCTTCAAATGACTGATGGCCAGCACTTCACCAGTGGGTGGCTGAGTAAATTTATAAGCGCCATGACTGGTACCAATGGCAACCGCCAATGCATCTACCTGGGTTTGCCTGACAAACTCAACGGCTTCATCGGGATCGGTTAACAACTGACTGTGATCTAATTTACCTTCAGCACCATGACCATCTTCCTCACCCATCATGCCGGTCTCCAGTGACCCGAGACAGCCAAGCTCACCTTCGACTGAAACACCACAGGCATGAGCCATTTCACTGACTTTACTGGTCACGTTTACGTTGTAGTCAAAATCTGAAGGAGTTTTCATGTCTTCCAGCAGGGAGCCGTCCATCATCACCGAACTGAAACCGGATTGAATGGAACGCGCACAAATTGACGGATTGGCACCATGATCCTGATGCATCACCAAGGGGATATGCGGATAGGTTTCAATCGCAGCCAGAATCAAATGCCGAAGAAAGGGCTCACCAGCGTAATCACGTGCTCCGGCACTGGCTTGCATTATTACTGGACTATCGACGGCATTAGCGGCCTGCATAATGGCATGTACCTGTTCCATATTACTGACATTAAATGCGGGGATGGCAAATTGATGCTCTGCCGCATAATCAAGTAACTGTCGCATAGAAACGAGTGCCATTAGTTAATCTCCAACCATTCATATTTATTCACAACTACTGCCTGAGGGACGTGGTTCAACCAACGTTCCAACTTTGACAATTTTCATTGCACTGGTACTACCTTGAACTTCGAGGTCTCCCTTGGTGATAATCACTATATCACCCTCTTTGACAACACCTCGACGCTGTAATTCTTCTATGGCCTCTTTGTTCAAGGCCGCGTGGTCCGTATGTTCAACCACAAAACTTACCGGGTAGACACCACGGTAAAGCGTGACCCGCCGTCGGGTAGCCACATGAGGAGTTAATGCAAAAATTGGTATTCCCGAGCTAATACGTGACATCCATAATGGCGTGGCTCCGGATTCTGTCATCGTGGCAATAGCTTTAACATCCAGATGATTCGCCGTATACATCGCAGCCATCGCAATAGCTTCATCAATTCGTGCGAATTTTGAATCCATGCGATGACGTGAAACACGTATTTCACGCTGCTGTTCCGCCTGCAGACAGATACGATCCATCGCTTCAATGACTTTAACCGGATAATGTCCGACTGCGGTTTCCCCCGAAAGCATCACCGCATCGGTACCATCCAGCACGGCGTTGGCCACATCAAACACCTCGGCACGGGTTGGAATGGGGCTTTCAATCATCGATTCCATCATTTGCGTCGCAGTGATAGTCAATCGATTCATGCGTCTGGCTTTAGCGATTAGCTGTTTTTGAATCGGCGGTAATGCAGCATCCCCCATTTCCACGCCTAAATCACCTCGTGCGACCATAATGCCTTCTGAGGCTTCAATAATGGCATCAATATCATCCAGCGCTTCAGCTCGTTCAATTTTGGCAATAATCCCGCCATAGCCCCCGGCTTCACGCAAGAGACGACGTGCCAAATGAATATCTTCAGCACTTCGTGGAAATGAAACGGCGAGGTAATCAGCCTGCATTTCAGCAGCTGTTTTTATATCGGCCATATCTTTAGCTGTCAGCGCTGATGCCGATAATCCACCTCCCTGCCGGTTAATACCTTTATTATCTGTGAGCATGCCTCCCACGGTAACGCGACAGTGAATCTGTTGATCAATAACTGATTCAACCCATAACACAATGCGGCCATCATCCAATAGCAACGTGTCACCACGCTTAACATCATGGGGCAGGGATTTGTAGTCGACCCCGACTTGAGTGCTATCACCGTCATTGTCTGCCAGGGCTGCATCCAGAGTAAAAGCTTCTCCTTCAACAAGTTTCACACCACCATTCTTAAATCGAGAGATGCGTATTTTCGGTCCCTGCAAATCGACTAATACGCCAACCTCACGTCCAAAGTCGCTGGCACGGTTACGCACCCTGTCAGCCATATCAATATGCGATTGCGATGAACCATGCGAGAAATTAAGCCGTACAACATCCATGCCTGCCGATATCATCGCGTCAAGAACGGCATGATCTTTTGTCGCAGGCCCAAGGGTTGCAACAATTTTCGTTCTTCGACGGGCAGCCATAATTAGTTACTCATTAATTTACTCGCGGGCACGTTGCTCAAGAATTTCCACTGCAGGTAACTTCTTGCCTTCAAGGAATTCCAGAAAAGCACCACCACCGGTAGAAATATAAGATACATCGTCACAAATTTTGTATTTAGACACTGCTGCCAACGTATCACCGCCGCCAGCAATCGAGAAAGCGTCTGATTCCGCTATTGCCATCGCTATTTCTTTGGTGCCTTCACCAAACTGGCTGAATTCAAAAACACCTAACGGACCATTCCATACAACCGTACCAGCTTGTTTAATAATTTCAACCAGCTCCGCAGCAGATTTTGGTCCGATATCAAAAATCATGTCGTCATCTGTTACCTTGTCGACTGATTTTAATTCCGCTTCTGCATTTTCGGCAAAATGTTTACCGCAGACCACGTCTTTGGGTACGGGTATATTGCCGCCACGGCTGACAGCTTCTGCTGAAAGCTTTTTACAAGTGTCGATCAGATCCGGCTCATAGAGCGATTTACCAACGTTATAACCAGCTGCCGCAATAAACGTATTGGCAATACCACCGCCTACGATCAATTGATCCACTTTCTTCGACAGGGTTTCCAACACGGTAAGTTTGGTAGACACTTTTGATCCGCCTACAATAGCAACCATTGGCCTGGCAGGATTATCCAGTGCTTTGGATAAAGCTTCCAGTTCTGCAGATAATAAAGGCCCGGCACAGGCAATCGTGGCATATTTGGCAATACCATGCGTTGAAGCCTGAGCTCGATGGGCGGTACCAAATGCATCCATAACAAACACATCACACATTTTGGCCATACGTTTTGCCAGATCATCATTATTGGCTTTTTCACCAATGTTGAATCGTACGTTTTCACACAAAACAACTTCACCCACTTCGACTGGAATAAATTCTGGCTCCAGCCAGTTCTGTTCCAGACGTACCGGTTTTTCCAAGAGAGCCGAGAGATAATTGGCAACCGGTGCTAGTGAATATTTATGTTCATATTCTCCCTCAGTCGGACGTCCGAGATGAGACATAATCATAACTTTGGCACCTTTCTCCAATGCCAGATTTATGGTCGCTAAAGAAGCATGGATGCGTGTGCCATCTGCGACAACACCCGATTTGAGTGGAACATTCAAATCTTGTCGGATCAACACACGTTTTCCAGCCAAGTCCAAATCGGCCATTTTTATTACTGACATAAGGTATTGCCCTCTTGTGTAAATTTTGTGAACCCGTTCTGATTATAGCCTTCAAAATACATAAAAAAAGGCCTCCTTCACAGGAAGCCTTGAATTAATGGTTGAATGGCTACAATGAATTAAGGCGCAACATGCTCAACCAGACGCATCATATTGCAGGTATAACCATATTCATTGTCATACCAGGCGACTACTTTTACAAAGGTGCCATCAAGCGCAATACCTGCACCTGCATCAAAATTTGAAGGGGCGGTATGACCACGGAAATCTGTGGAGACCACATTTTCTTCGGTGTACCCCAAAACACCTTTCAATTCACCTTCAGCGGCAGTTTTCATTGCTGCGCAAATTGATTCATAGCTGGCATCGTTGTTTAATTCAACGGTTAAATCAACCACTGAAACATCGGAAGTAGGCACCCGAAAAGCCATCCCGGTCAATTTGCCATTTAATTCCGGCAGCACTTTACCTACTGCTTTTGCGGCGCCGGTAGATGACGGAATAATATTTTCCAGAATACCGCGACCTCCACGCCAGTCTTTCATTGACGGGCCATCAACAGTCTTCTGTGTTGCTGTGGCCGCATGCACCGTGGTCATCAAACCACGCTTAATACCAAAACTGTCATGCAGAACCTTGGCAACCGGTGCCAAAGCGTTAGTTGTGCAGGAGGCTGCTGAAACAATTGCCTGACCGGCATAACTTTCATGGTTCACACCATAAACAAACATTGGCGTGTGATCTTTGGAAGGTGCAGATTGCACCACTTTTTTGGCGCCGGCGGCAATATGGGCCTGACAGGAATCTTCCGTCAGGAAAAAGCCGGTGCATTCAATAATTAAATCGGCGCCAACTTCATCCCATTTCAAATCAGCGGGATTGCGCTCAGCGGTAACACGAATGGTTTTACCATTAACAACCAGATGTCCGTCTTTAACCTCAACATCACCTTCAAATCGGCCATGTACAGAATCATATTTGAGCATATACGCCAGATAATCGGGATCAAGTAAATCGTTGATTGCCACGACTTCGATCTCAGGGAAATCTTTTGCTGCAGCACGAAATGCCATACGGCCGATACGGCCAAAACCATTAATACCCACCTTGATAGTCATTCTGTTTCCTCTGAATAGGTTTGATATTGTGCCTCAGAACTGAAATCTTACCGAAAATTGCAGTTATGAGACTTGGAACTGCTTATCTTTCATCACCGCCCGCAATGGTGCGATGAAAGATAAACAGACCCTTTTAAAAAAATGACCAGTAGATTTGCATCTACTGGTCATCTCCATTTAGCTCGCTAAAAACAGTTCTTTAATTACAGAACTGATTTAACAGTTTTAACAACGTTTTCGACAGTAAAGCCGAAGTGTTTCATCAAAACACCGCCTGGAGCAGATTCACCGAAGGTATCGATACCAACAGTGCCGCCTTCCAGACCAACGTATTTACGCCAGAAGTCAGTTACACCGGCTTCAACAGAAACACGTTTCACTCCTGGAGTCAGGATGCTGTCTTTATAAGCCTGATCCTGACGATCAAAGACGTTCGTTGAAGGCATAGAAACAACACGTGCATTTACACCGTCGCCTTTCAGCGCTTCTTGTGCTTTAACGGCCAGATCCACTTCTGAACCAGTTGCGATCAGAATCACGTCGGCTTTACCGCCTTCAGCTTCTGACAACACATAAGCACCTTTACGAATCGCATCAAAAGCAGCTGTGTCGTGTTTACGACCAGGAATACCCTGACGGCTCAATACCAGACTGGTTGGGCCATCCATACGCTCAACAGCTGCAGTCCAGGCAATCGCAACTTCAGTTTCATCAGCAGGACGCCATACATCCATGTTGGGGATGTAACGCAGACCAGCTGTATTTTCGATTGGCTGATGCGTAGGACCATCCTCACCCTGACCGATAGAGTCATGGGTCAATACCGCAATGGTACGAATTTTCATCAAGGCAGCCATGCGCAGCGCTGATTTGGCATAGTCAGAGAACATATGGAAAGTACCACCATATGGCAGCAGACCACCGTGCAATGCCATACCATTCATGATGGCAAACATACCAAACTCACGAACACCGTATGAAATGTAGTTACCCATCTCTTTACCAGACACATGTTTAAAGCTTGAACAGCTGGTCAGGTTTGAACCGGTTAAGTCAGCAGAACCACCAATGAATTCTGGCAAAATAGGCGCCAATGCAGCGATAACGTTTTGTGATGCTTTACGTGAAGCAACACTTTCTGCTTTTTCGTTCAGATCAGCAATGACTTTGGCTGATGCTTGTTTCCAGTCAGCAGGCAATTCACCGGCCATACGGCGTTTAAATTCTGCTGCCAGTTCTGGATATTCTTTAGCATAAGCATCGAATTTCTTGTTCCACTCAGCTTCAGCGGCATCGCCTTTCGCTTTAGCATCCCAACCTGCATAAACATCTTCTGGAATAACAAATGGCTCGTATTCCCAACCCAGTTGCTTACGGGTCAATTCAACTTCTTCTTCACCTAATGCTGCACCATGGCAATCATGGCTTGAACATTTGTTTGGTGAACCATAACCAATGATGGTTTTGCAGCAGATCAATGATGGTTTATCAGTGACTTTCTTCGCTTCTGCGATGGCTTTGTTGATTGCATCAGCATCATGACCATCAACAGATTGAACATGCCAGCCATAAGCTTCAAAACGCTTAACAGTATCATCGGTGTACCAGCCATCAATGTGACCGTCGATAGAGATATTGTTGTCATCCCAGAATGCGATCAGATTGCCCAGGCCCCATGTACCGGCCAAAGAACATGCTTCATGAGAAACACCTTCCATCAGACAGCCATCACCCATGAATACATAGGTATGGTGGTTAACGATGTCATGACCAGGTTTGTTGAACTGATGTGCCATTAACTTTTCAGCCATCGCAAAACCAACGCCGTTGGTAATACCTTGGCCTAATGGACCCGTCGTTGTTTCTATACCTGGAGCATAACCGTATTCAGGGTGACCCGCGCATTGTGAATGCAATTGACGGAATGTTCTCAGGGAATCCATTGGCAAATCATAGCCACTCAAATGCAGCAATGAGTAAATCAGCATAGAGCCGTGGCCATTAGACAAAATGAAACGGTCACGATCAGCCCATTTCGGGTTGTTCGGGTTATGTTTCATGTGGTCATTCCACAATACTTCAGCGATATCCGCCATACCCATTGGGGCACCCGGATGGCCGGAATTCGCTTTTTGCACTGCATCCATACTTAACGCACGGATTGCATTTGCTAAATGTCTACGTGTAGCCATTATCTACGTTCTCCTATTAAAAAAAATTAAGCTGCCCGCCATTTGATGGAACAGCCCATACTGGGTATCTGTTGTTCTGGACCATGACCGGTTTGAGCAACTTGTTTCATCGCTTCATATAAGTCACGGCGTACGTCCGCTGGAGCGGCTTCTTTGCGGCTAGCATCAAGGCGACCACGGTATTGCAACTTCAAATCTTTGTTGTAACCAAAAAAATCAGGAGTACACACCGCGCCATAAGCTTGAGCAACCTCTTGGCTTTCGTCATACAGATAAGGGAAAGAAAACCCGTTTTGTTCAGCAACAGTTTTCATGTTGTCAAAAGAGTCTTCTGGATAATCAGCGACATCATTGGCAGAAATTGCCACAGAATTGATGCCCAGCTGTTTAAGTTCGTTGGTATCACGGATCAGTCTATCCATAATGGCTTTGACATAAGGACAATGATTACAGATGAACATGATTAACAAACCATTCTCACCACGACAGTCTTCCAGTGTCCAGATTTTGTTGTCTGTGCCCGGCAGGGCAAAATCTATGGCCGCTTGGCCAAAGTCACAGACGGGTGTCTCTAAAGCCATTAAGATCTCACTTTAGTTCCTGTTTTTAGGCAATTTCGGTGATCTTTAACCACACGAAACCAATTTGGAGTTCAGCATATTACCAGACAATTTAGATAATGCGAAATAAGCCAATTCGCCAGAATAAGTTCGCTAGGTTTTTGTATATTGAGACAAAACCGATATATTCGCAGCACTTGTTTTAGTCAGTACACTTTATTCAGCGACTTCATTCACCAACATTGCTCTGCGCTCAGCATTATCAGGGTGAGAATCAAGATAACTTTGCCAACCCGCTGCCTCAGCTGTTTGTGTGACAAGCCAGCCTTTCTGTTGAGCCTGTTGTAAACCTCCGGGAGTTTCACACAGGTATGATTGCGAGTTATCTTCAGCTTGTAAGGAAAAATAGGCACGACATCTGATATTGAGTTCAATACGATCCAATAGATCTGCCAAATGAAAGCCTGCTATCTGATTGGAGTGCATATATCGCAAAGCAAACCGATCCGCTTCGCGCTCAAAATCTCTTGAATAGGCACTCTGCATCATCACGATAGGCATGCCCATAAAGACTTCGGCAATCCCTGATGTGTCACCGACAAAAGCCATTGCCATCACCACTAGCAATGAACTCTGCATCACCGACTGGGTTCCATGCCTGTGGGCCACATGGCCAATCTCGTGCAACAGTACCGCAATCAACTCTTCAGGTTGCTCTGCCAGTTTCACCAGCTCATCGGTGAACACTATTGTGCCATCCGGCAAGGCAAAGGCATTTGCACCTAAATTACCGCCTTGTCGAAACTGGATATTTATCGGTGTATCGGCTTGCTCACTAAACGACTGAAACTTTGCTAAAAGTATGTCTCGTTGCTGTTGAGGCAGTTCTGAGGGAGACAAAACCGTCTCATCCAGCAACCGAAGTGTATGACTTGCCGCCTTATCAGAAATAGTTGAGGGTAACCAAAAAGCCATTTTTTTTGCTGCAGCTGGCACACCATATTGCATCATGACGTAGCCAAACCCGACAAACAGTATCAGCGCAAGGAAAACCAGTTGCCAGCGACTTTCAAGCAGATGAATGAATCGGGAAAAGCCATGACCTTTGGCAATAAGCAGTTTATCAATGGTTTCATTATCCAGACTTTCAAATTTTTGGCCTTGCTGAAAATACAACTGTCGGCTGGTGTTACCCAAACGTGAGGAAATTTTCAGCTCATTCAGTGAACAGCAAGCCAACTGAGTGCCATCCGACCGATCTACAACTTCAATATCCTGCTCGGAAATATGCCGTAAAAATGCAGCGCGCTGTCTGGAAACACCTTCTTCATACCAGAAGCCATCGATCCGTACACGCTGCCAAAGCGGTTGCATTATTAAAAACCGACATCCATATCAAACACATCACTGACACCTTCACCCAACGGCCCCACACGCTGACTGACAGCATTGGAAAACTGATTCAAATCGCCTGCCACCAGCATTTTAGTGTGTTCCGCTTTATACGCAGCTACCCGAACTTTTGCCCATGGAATAAACAGGCCTAAAGTGAGCACAATCGCCACAGTATTACTCAAAACCAACCACATATAAGACGCTGTGGTGTAGTTGGCAGAAAAAGCATGAGAAGAGAGTGTGGCATGGTTAAAACGTAAATTTGTCGTCTTAACGGTAAAAAATACAAACAACGTGAGATACATCATCACGCTTAACAGCATCGTCAGAATCCCCACGGCTTCCCGGTTTAAAAGCGTTACCAGCAGAAATACCCCAAAGGACGTCATAAGAACGATGCCAAACATCGCCAAAGCAATTTTATAGTAGGCACTGGCTTGAGGTTCGAACTCAAATGCCGTATCACCATAGCGCATATTTCTCACCAGAAAACACTGCTGTTTATAAATGGCATAAGGCATCAGCAGAGAAAAAGTCACTAAACCGAGAATCGGCCAGAGAATATAAACCTTGAAGGCTTCACTATATTGGCCATCAAATCCAAACCGCACATTGCGATATTCACTATAAAAAGCATTGAATGTCAGTGATTTTACGACCAGCCAGGGAAATAACACGATGAACAGTAGACCAAATATCACGCCTGTAGCCGGGAAAAGTGAAGTGGTAACAATATAGAACACAAAAAAAGCAAAGGCTATCAGTCGCCCTTTGAGAATCTGCAACGGAACGGCTTGATAGCTAAAGCTTGCTCCATCAAGCTGAGTATTTGCATAGAAGTACTGTTTATTACGGACTTTGGCCCAGGCTGAATATATGCCCAAAGTCATAATCGTGAGCACGATATTAACTATCCAAATCCGGAAATATTCAGCACCTTGACCACTGAAAAAAAATGCCCTTTGTCGAGGCTCTATTTCAGCAGCTATCTCAACACCCTGCGTTGGAGCCAAACCATCATTTTTTGCAGCCTGCTCCATAGCCGGCAGTCGTGGTTCTTTTTTATCATGCCTTATCAAGTAGGATTCGGCACCGGCACTCTGCAACTCTTCCTGTTGTCGCTGAGCCTGCTCATAACCCACCCCCTTCAACACAATCGCATTTTTCTGCTGGAACAGTTCGCTAACAGCATTTTCTGTTAAGGCAAGCAATCTCGCTAGATTATGTATCACTTCCTCAATATTGAATCCATCCAATAATTGTCCACTAAGCATCACGTCATAACGTAACTCTGACACGTTAGACCTCCTTGTCTGTTTTAATGAGTTTTGCCGAAGTATAGAAGCAAGCAGAATTGTCAGCAACTTTTCGCTTTCATAGTCATAAATAATGATTACAGAAGTAACTATTGAAAGACTTTGCTAATATAAGCGGCACATTGACGATATTGCAGCCAAACTAAAGTCTTTATGGTTTGCCTGACACGTTTCGACTGCCATTCTTTCTAATCTCACTCTCAGGTTATGGTAAGTAAAAAAAATCCCCCTCCATCCCAGCAGCGGCGTAATCCTCGCTCTAAAAAAAAACGTAGAGCCTTAATTTCTAAAGGCACACTGTTCAAGCTGCTGTTTATTATTCTGCTTTTGCTAGGGGGGGCAACACTGTATCTGGATCAGCAAATCCGCAGTCAGTTTGAGGGGAAACGTTGGGCTTTACCCGCTAAAGTCTTTGCCAGACCACTGGAGTTATATGTTGGCGCACCAGTGTCACTCAACGATTTGAAAATAGAACTTAAAGCGTTGGGCTATCAGTTTGTTGATAAGGTCAGCGCACCAGGGGAAGTCGCTTTTTCTGCTTCACGGGCAACGTTGTCGACTCGTGGTTTTCACTTCCCTGACGAACTTGAACCAGCCAGGCAACTTATTTTAGAGTTCAGTGGTGACAGCTTAAGTCAGATCCGTTCAGCAGATCAGCAGTCACTAACATTAATCCGGCTTGAACCCGCCTTAATCGGCGGTATTTATCCACTCAATAATGAAGATAGAGATTTAATTCAGCTTGAAGAAGCGCCGCAGGCGTTTATTGATGCATTAATCGCGATTGAAGATCGGGATTTTTATGATCATTTTGGTATTTCACCTAAAGGTATTGCGCGTGCAACATTAGCCAATATTCGTGCAGGGGCATTTGTGCAGGGTGGCAGCACCTTAACCCAGCAATTAATTAAGAACTTTTATCTGACAGCCGATCGTACTTTGCTACGCAAAATGCTGGAATTGCCAATGGCGATGCTCCTCGAATTTCATTACAGCAAAGACGAAATTCTCGAAGCCTATTTGAATGAGGTCTACCTGGGCCAATCCGGCAATCGTGCCATCCATGGCTTTGGACTTGGTGCGGCACATTATTTTGCCCAGCCAATACAGGAACTCAAATTACATCAATTGGCGTTATTGGCCGGTCTGGTAAAAGGACCATCCTATTATGATCCACGACGTAATCCTGAGCGTGCCAAAGCCAGGCGGAATCTGGTGCTGAGTGTTTTGCATCAGCAAGGTTCAATCACTGACGAAGAATACATGCTGGCCTCAACGGCTGAGCTGGACGTGGTTCCGGCTGGTAGTTCGATGAAAGAGGCTTATCCGGCCTATATTGATTTAGTAAAACGGCAATTACGCCGAGAATATAAAGATGAAGATCTTGGCTCAGAGGGGCTAAAGATTTTCACCAGTCTGGATCCCATCAGTCAGCATAAAGCAGAAACTTCTCTGGTCAGCACCATTGAAGATTTAGGCAGAACCTATGGTGAAAGTCTGGCGAAACTTCAGGGCAGTATGGTGGTGACTGATCCACAAACAGGGGAAGTACTGGCGTTGATAGGCGATCGTAATACCCGCTACCAGGGATTCAACCGTGCCTTAGATGCCAGTCGGCCAATTGGTTCGCTTGTAAAACCTGCTGTTTATCTTACCGCTTTGGAGCAAGGATATACCCTGATAAGTGAACTGGACGACTCACCTTTCAGCCTGACCTTGCCCAACCAGCAAACCTGGTCCCCCAAGAACTATGATGGACAACCCCATGGCGTAGTCCCAATGCATGAGGCTTTGACCCATTCCTATAATCTGTCGACCGCGCAACTGGGCATGGAGCTGGGGGTAGAAAAAGTGATCGACACCCTGAAACGTCTCGGGGTTGATCGACCTATGGATGCATATCCATCATTATTATTAGGTGCGCAGAGTTTATCGACACTGGAAGTTGCCAGCATGTATCAGACGATTGCTGCAACCGGGTTTCAAATTCCACCTCGTACTATTCGGACTGTCACCGACAGCGCAGGTGAACCGCTTTCCAGCTATCCATTTCAATTACAAAAAAGTATTGATGAGAAACCCATGTTTTTGCTGCAGTACAATTTACAGCAAGTTACCCGAAGTGGTACCGGCCGTAGCATTTACCAACAGTTGCCGATTAATATCAATACTGCCGGCAAAACCGGAACATCAGATCAACAGCGTGACAGCTGGTTTGCCGGGTTTACCGGTAACCGTCTCGCTGTAGTCTGGCTGGGTCTGGATGATAATAGTCCGATGCCGATCACTGGTTCCAGTGGGGCCTTACGTGCTTGGACACGGTATATGGCACAGGAACCGTTACAATCCTACGAACCGGTGATGCCTGAAGGTATTGAAATGCTCTGGATTGATCCGTTAAGCGGAAAACTTGCCGATGGTTTATGCGAGAATGCCACCCAAATCCCGTTTATCAGTGGCACACAACCGACAGAAACTGCTGCCTGTACCACACCGGAAGAAACTTTTATCGACAATCCAATCAAACGGTCAATCGATTGGGTCAAAGATATTTTCAGATAGGTCCGTTATGCCAATAACCATGCACAAAATGCTTTTTATTATGGCCAGCCTGGTCATGTTTTTATCTGCCTGTAGTACCACACCCGTCAGCCAAAGACCTGCGGTGGAGAGCAGAGATGTACCCGTATCTTCACCAACAACTGAATCAGCAAAAACCAGTCCAGTGCCAAGCCAGCAGGCTAATCCACAAGCCATGCCACTTCCACCGGACAAATCTACAGGCACTGATATACCTGCCACTACACCTGTTCCAGCACCAACCAATCCTGCCGTGCTGGCGTTATTAAGTGATGCAGAAAAATATCAACAGCAGGGAAACATGTCGGCAGCGCAATCACGTTTGCAGCGAGCCCAACGTATCGCCCCCAGCGATCCAAAAGTCTACTATCAGTTAGCCAAAGCACACTATGAACTGGAAGATTTTCGCCTTGCGGAACAAGTTGCTTTAAAAGGCCTGTCCTATGCCAAAGGCGATAATACCGAGCTGAAACGCTTCTGGTTATTATTGGCGGAGATTCGCACTAAAAAGGGCGATAAAGCTGGTGCCAAAACAGCGCGCGAACAGGCTGCCCGCTATTAATTAATTCCGCAGATCTAACACATCCTGCATATCAAACAGACCGGTTTGCTGTTGCATCAGCCATTTGGATGCACGCATGGCGCCGTAGGCAAAGGTCATTCGGCTTGATGCTTTATGAGTAATTTCCACCCGTTCGCCTTCGGCAGCAAATAACACTGTGTGATCGCCAACGATGTCTCCGCCGCGGACTGTCGCAAAACCAATAGTATTGCGATCGCGTTCGCCGGTACGGCCTTCACGGCCATAAATAGCACAGTCTTTTAAATCGCGGCCCAACGCATCTGCAACCACTTCCCCCATTCTTAAGGCAGTACCGGAAGGCGCATCCACTTTATGGCGGTGATGGGCTTCAATAATCTCAATATCAACGCTATCCCCCAATACACGGGCAGCCATATCAAGTAATTTCAGTGATAAATTCACCCCAACACTCATATTGGGGGCTAGTAAGGTAGCAATGCGACCGGCTGTTTGCTGAATAATCTGTTTTTGCGCTTCATCAAAACCCGTTGTACCAATCACCGGGCGGCACTGATTCTCTGCACATAACGGCAGGAGAGCCATGGTGGCCTCAGGAATGGTGAAGTCTATGATCACATCCGATTGCTGAGTTGCTTGATCAAGATCTGCTGACAACACTACCCCTAATTTACCGACTCCAGCCAATTCACCGGCATCCACACCAATTAATGATGACTCCGCTCGATCAATGGCAGCAGATAGCTGCAAACCATCTGTTTCAGCGACGGCTTGAATCAGGCAACGGCCCATGCGGCCAGCGGCACCGTTAATAGCAATATTAATAGCCATGGTTTATATCCTTATGGCGGTAAATCAGAAAATAAAAAAGCTGGCTGGCAAAAATAGCCCAGTCAGCTTCCTATTGGCAAATATCTTATTCAAAAAAACGTTTCACAGCATCAAGCCACGATTCATGTTTTGGACTGTGGGTTGCCCCGGAACCTTCCATCGTTTCGGCAAATTCCTGCAATAACTCTTTTTGTTTTTTTGATAATTTAACCGGCGTTTCAATAATCACGCGACACATTAAATCGCCAACTTCACCGGTACGCACTGATTTGACACCTTTACCGCGCATCTTGAATTGCTGGCCGGTTTGCGTACCTTCAGGCACTTTCAGCACAGCTTTACCCTGCAAAGTGGGCACTTGCAGTTCCCCGCCCAGACAGGCGGTGGTGAAACTGATGGGTACATCGGCAAACAGATTATTACCATCACGGGTAAATACATCGTGACGTTTAACCGCTACTTCGACATATAAATCACCGGCTGGAGCACCACGGCTTCCCGCTTCTCCTTCACCGGCAAGACGAATGCGATCACCCGTATTAACACCGGCGGGCACTTTAACGGAGAGTGTTTTATGCTCTTGTACGACGCCTTGACCATGACAATCATGACAAGGGTCCTGAATCATCTGACCCGTTCCGCGACAATGTGGACAGGCTTGCTGAACAGTGAAGAATCCTTGCTGAATGCGAACCTGACCATGTCCACCACAGGTCGTACAAGTAACAGGTTGTGTGCCAGGTTTGGCCCCGGAACCATCACAGGTTTTACATTCAACATTGACCGGTATGCGAATTTTCGCAGTCGTTCCAGCAACAGCTTCTTCCAGCGTCAAATCCAGGCGATAGCGCAAATCGGCTCCACGGAAGCTTTGTCCACCCGGACCGCCACCGCCGAAAATATCATTAAATACATCGCCAAAAATATCGCTGAAACCGCCCGAACTTCTGAACCCGCCACCGCCTGAGCTGTTATCTACTCCAGCATGACCAAACTGGTCATAAGCAGCACGTTTTTGGGAATCAGACAGAATTTCGTAAGCTTCTTTGGCCTCTTTGAACCTGGCTTCAGCGGTTGCATCATCCGGATTACGATCAGGATGATATTTCATCGCCATACGACGATATGCTTTTTTGATTTCAGCTTCTGTCGCAGTGCGCGATACACCAAGAAGGTCGTAATAGTCTTTTTTGGCCATGTTTAGTTTTTCTTGTATCTCTTAAACAAGACAGGCGTAGGCTCAATGCCTACGCCTGTTTTCAGTTAATTGTGTGAAAGATTATGAATTTTTCTTGTCGTCATCGACTTCTTCAAATTCGGCATCTACCACATCATCGTTTTGTGCTGTGGAATCATCTGTTGCGGCACCTTCACCAGCTTCTGCGTTTTCAGCATAAGCACGTTCAGCCAGCTTGCCTGCAGCTTCTGACAACGCAGCGGTTTTGGCTTCGATATCGGCTTTATCTTCACCTTTCAGAGCCTGTTGTAACTCTTCAATGGCCGCTTCAATCTTGGCTTTTTCATCGGCTTCCACTTTATCACCCAGATCAGTCAGTGATTTGTTGGTCGCATGAATCAAACCATCCGCTTGGTTGCGTACTGTGACCAGTTCATGGAACTTACGGTCTTCATCAGCATGCGCTTCAGCATCTTTAACCATTTTTTCAACTTCATCGTCAGACAGACCGCTGGAAGCTTTAATCACGATGGATTGCTCTTTACCTGTCGCTTTATCTTTAGCAGACACGTTCAGAATACCGTTAGCGTCAATATCAAAGGTGACTTCGATTTGTGGTGTACCACGTGGAGCGGGTGGAATATCCGCCAAATCAAAACGTCCCAGTGATTTATTGGCTGAGGCAATTTCACGTTCACCCTGCAATACATGGATGGTAACGGCCGGCTGATTATCATCTGCTGTCGAAAACACCTGATTCGCTTTAGTTGGGATGGTGGTGTTTTTCTCAACCAGTTTGGTCATTACGCCGCCCATGGTTTCGATACCCAGGCTTAATGGGGTAACGTCCAGCAACAATACGTCTTTCACATCACCAGCCAATACCGCAGCCTGAATCGCAGCACCAACGGCAACCGCTTCATCCGGATTCACGTCACGGCGTGGTTCTTTACCAAACATTTCTTTAACCGCTTCCTGCACTTTCGGCATGCGGGTTTGGCCACCAACCAGAATGACATCATTAATGTCAGACAATTTCAGGCCGGCATCTTTCAATGCCATTTTGCAAGGTTCCATACTGCGTGAAATCAAGTCCTCTACCAAAGATTCCAGCTTGGCGCGGGTCAAACGGATTTCCATGTGTTTAGGACCACTGGCATCTGCAGTGATGTAAGGCAGATTAATATCCGTTTGTGAGCTGGAAGACAGCTCAATTTTGGCTTTCTCGGCAGCATCTTTCAAACGTTGCAGAGCCAATGGATCTTTACTCAAATCAACGCCCTGATCTTTCTTGAATTCAGCAACCAGATAATCAATGATACGTTGGTCAAAGTCTTCACCACCCAGGAATGTATCACCGTTGGTGGCCAGTACTTCAAACTGATGCTCGCCTTCGATATCAGCAATTTCAATGATCGATACGTCAAACGTACCACCACCCAAATCGTATACAACAACTGTGGAATCACCACGTTTTTTGTCCATGCCGTAAGCCAGCGCTGCAGCGGTTGGTTCGTTGATAATACGTTTGACTTCAAGACCGGCAATCTTGCCAGCATCTTTAGTGGCTTGACGTTGTGAGTCATTGAAATAGGCCGGAACGGTAACAACCGCTTGAGTGACTTCTTCACCCAAAAATTCTTCAGCGGTTTTTTTCATTTTCATCAAAACGCGAGCTGAAATTTCAGGCGGAGCCATTTTTTTACCATTGGCTTCTACCCAGGCATCACCGTTATCCGCTTCAACGATTTTATACGGCACCATATCAATATCGCGCTGTACTACATCGTCTTTAAATTTACGGCCAATCAAACGCTTGATTGCGTACAAAGTGTTTTTGGCGTTAGTGACAGCCTGACGTTTGGCAGACTGACCTACCATCACTTCGTTATCTTTGTTGAATGCAACAATTGACGGGGTTGTGCGATCACCTTCACTGTTTTCGATGACACGGGCTTTGCCGTCTTCCATCACCGCTACACATGAGTTGGTCGTACCCAAGTCAATACCAATAATTCTACCCATAATCTTTTCTCCATCGTACTAAGTTCGTCTGGCTATTCCAGCCGTTGTGATAATAGATGGGGCAGGAAATTTTGATTTCAAGCCCTTAAATTTCGTCCGGTTATTGAGAAACCACTACCATGGCAGGACGTAACAGACGCCCATTGAAACGGTAGCCTTTCTGCATGACATTCAATACCTGGTTAGCTTCTACGCCTTCTGCAGGCTGCATTGCCATGGCCTGATGCAGATCAGGATCGAAAGCCTCGCCCTCAGGATTAAGTTGTTCAAGACCGAATTTACCGATCGAGCTCATGAACATTTTGAGTGTCATTTCCATGCCATCTCGCACTGTTTCAAGCTTGGCATCTTCATTTTTTGCTGCGTTGAGACCAAACTCCAGGCTGTCGCAGATAGGCAATAGCTCTGTTACGAATTTGTCCAGCGCATGTTTGTGAGCGTTTTCCAGATCACGGCTGTGTCTGCGACGCATATTTTCCAGATCGGCTCTGGCACGCAATAATTCATTCCAATGTTCATCGGCTTTGTTGCGGGCATCTTCCAGCTGTTTTACAACATCTGCTTCAGATTCCGCTGGCTGAGCTGACTCAGCTGTTTCGGGTGAGGTTTCGACCGGCTCAGATTCCGCCGTCGACTTTTCGATTTCTTCGTTGCTCATGATTAATCAGATTCCGCTTTGCTCAACACAAAGCTGCTATTTGGGGGTCAAAAATCTGATTTCAAGCGGCGAACAGAACTTTTTGTGAAAACAAATTCAACTTTATTTAAGCCACACACAATTTCCATCACTGCTTGCCTGTAATTTTTCCAGCATCGCCTGATGTGCTGCCAACTCGGTTGCGTCAGCCTCAATGACCTTTAATGCTGAACGAGGACGTTCAATTGTCGTGATCTCATTTTTCTCAGCATCGTGTTGCGGTTCGAATTGCTCTGCCGCCAGTGACAAGCTGACCTGTCCACCCGTCATCATCAGATAGACGTCTGCCAGAATTTCGGCGTCTAATAAGGCGCCATGTAACTCCCGGTTGGAATTATCCACCCCATAGCGTTTACATAACGCATCCAGATTGTTTTTCTGACCCGGATGTTTATCCCGCGCCAGTTTTAACGTGTCCATCACTGAACAAATATCGTCAATTTTGGCGGTGTGACCTAACTTGGTTAACTCGTGATTTAAGAATCCAACGTCAAATGCGGCGTTATGAATAATCAATTCAGCACCTTCGATAAACCGCAGAAAATCCGCAGCAATATCTGCAAATAACGGTTTATCGGCTAATGATTCATTGGTAATGCCATGAACCTCTATCGCCCCGGCATCGATTTCACGTTGTGGATTTATATATTGATGAAACGTCTCACCGGTCAGCCGTCGATTCACTAATTCAACGCAGCCGATTTCAATAATGCGGTGATCATCTGCTGTACTGAGGCCGGTGGTTTCGGTATCTAAAACAATTTGTCGTTGACTGGTTTGCTCTGCCATCGGTTAGTCCTGTAATGCGATTTGAGTACGTGCTGCTACCGCCAGCTGATCGGCACGTTCATTTTCCGGATGACCATCATGACCCCGAACCCATTGCCAGGATAATTTATGTGGCTGGGAGGCCGCATCCATGCGTTGCCATAAATCGGCATTTTTCACTGGTTGCCGGGCGGCGGTTCGCCAGTTTTTGGCTTTCCAGCCTTTCAACCATTCGGTCATCCCTTTCATCACATATTGTGAGTCAGTGGTAATGGTGACATGACAAGGCCTTTTCAATGCTTCCAGACCGGCTATGACTGCCATCATCTCCATCCGATTATTGGTGGTCAGTTTTTCACCGCCAGATAACTCCTTTTCGTTATCTTTGGCACGGAGTATGGTTCCCCAACCTCCCGGCCCCGGATTACCACTGCAGGCACCATCGGTAAAAATTTCAACGTGTTCCATTAATGCTCTTTTCGTGTTGCTGAGGGATTCACCAGTTGTGGTCTGGGAAATAATTTTCTATTTTGCCACCGGCTTTGTAATGGGGTCACCAGAAAAGTGCGTTTTTTTGCGACAATTGCAGTGACGCCACCAAGATATGGCCAGAGACGTCGCCCCCATCTTTCCAGAAAACCACCACGTTTTATCCAGCGTTCATTTTGCCATGGGGGACAATAAATGATCGATCGGGCTTCCACTACATCAAAATCCAACAATGACAGCCAGTCTTTTAAGCGCTGACGTGAAAAAAACTGTCCCCGCCACGGCAGACTATCCTGCCAGGAAAACAATCGACGTAAACCCCATACACTAAACGGATTAAAACATAGCACTACCAGTGTGCCATCTTCGTTTAACACTCTGTCGGCTTCACGTAATAATTGATGCGGTTGGCGTGAAAATTCCACCACATGCTGCAACAGCATCACATCAACACTGTCAGACTTAAATGGAAGTTGCTCACTTTGCGCATGAAATTGTCCGCTGCTTCCCATTAATGCCTGATAACAAGGTCGTAAAGAAGTCGGTAGAATAAGGCTTTGTCCACCAAGCTGCAGCTGAAAAAAACCATGCAGCTTTGCCTGTTGATACTTTAGCCATTGCTGTTCCTGGCTTTGTATATAACGGGCAAGCGAAGATTGCCACCATTGTGTCATCTCGCGGTCTTGCTCTTTATAATTACACATAGGCCATTCCGGCGGAGTTAGATAATGTTACAAATTCATGCCGTAAAGGCATTTAATGATAATTATATATGGTTGATTCAGTCAGCCGAGAATCAGGATGTATTAATTGTTGATCCGGGCGATGCGGGTCCAGTGATTAACTTTGTAGAAAAAAACGATCTGCATCCTGCGGCCATCTTAGTCACCCATCATCATAACGATCATGTTGGCGGTATCCGTCGCCTCGACGACCTGTATGATCTGCCCGTTTTTGGACCGCAACGTGAACACATTAAAACAGTCGATACACCTTTGTACGCCCAGGCTGACCAACAATTGCATTCATCTTTTCCGCACTTCAGAGTAATCGATACTCCTGGACACACTCCTGGTCATATCAGCTATCTGGTAGATGATAACCTGTTCTGTGGCGACACATTATTTGCTGGTGGTTGTGGTCGCCTGCTTGGAGGTACAGCAGAACAACTATTTGATTCACTGCAAAAAATAAAACAATTACCTGACGATACGCGCATTTATTGTGCGCATGAATATACGCTGGCCAATCTGCAGTTTGCCACAGCTGTTGATCCCACAAATAACGACCTGCTTGAACGCTTAACCAAAACGGAAGCGTTAAGAGAACAGCAGATCGCCACCGTACCATCACAGCTAAAAGTGGAAAAACGCACCAATCCATTTTTGCGGTGTGATGATGCCGCAATAAAAAAAGCGGCTGAAGCTTACGCTGATCAGCCGCTTGATTCGCCTTTGGCGGTATTTAAGGTATTACGCGCCTGGAAGGATGATTTCTAGGCTGATTCATCTTTTTTAGTCTGGCTTGATTCATTGGCAGCATCCACATTATTAAAATGCACATCCATTTGTGGATAGGGAATACTGATGCCGTTTGCATCAAACGCCAGTTTGATGGTTTCGATCAGATCTGCTCTTACTGTGGCCAGATCCGATGCGTTAACCCATGGCCAGACATTGAAAGTAATGCTGCTATCGCCCAGTTCGGCCACACGGATAATCGGCTCGGGATCGTTAAGCACCAATTCATGCCCCGTGACGATATCGGTGATGATTTGTTTGGCTTTGAGCAAATCATCGTCATATCCGATACCAAACACCATATCAATGCGGCGGGTATCTCGGGCTGAGTAGTTGGTAATAACACCTGCATAGATATTGCCATTGGGCACAATCACTTCACGGTTATCCGGTGTTCGCATCACAGTGTTGAAGATAGTGATTTGCTCAACAATACCGAGTACGCCAGCAACCTCTACAAAGTGACCAATTCTGAATGGTCGATACATGATCAACATTACGCCGGCTGCAAAATTCTGTAATGAATCCTTTAGCGCCAATCCCACAGCTAAACCGGCAGCACCCAGCACGGCTATCATAGAGGTGGTGTTTACACCCAATTGATCCAAGGCCGCAATCAACACAAACAGCAACAATAGGATATTAATGATCGAGCTGGAAAAATTAATCAGGATCGGATCCATATTGGCCCGGACCATAATTTTTCGAGACAGCTTCACTAACCAGCTAACCACTGTGCGACCCACAATGACAATGACAGCGGCAAAGAAAATATTCAGCAGAATGTCACCAATGACGCTGCCTGTTCCGGTTTCCATGTTATCTCCTCTTTTGAATGGTTTTGACGATATCTTGAATTAATTTTGGTCCCTGATAAATCAGACCACTATAAATTTGTATCAGTTGAGCACCCGCTTCCAGCTTTTGCATCGCATCTTCTGCGCTCATAATGCCACCAGCAGCAATGATCGGCATATCAGCCGGTAAAGCCTGTCGGAATTGTCGAACAATTTCTGTCGATTTGGCAAATACCGGTTTACCACTCAAGCCACCAGCTTCATCAGCGTGAGCCAAGCCTGCGACAGCTTCGCGGGAAAGCGTTGTATTGGTGGCAATCACGGCATCAATCCCGACCCGGCTGAAATATTCAGACAGTTGCTGAACTTCTTCCAGGGTTAAATCCGGTGCAACTTTGACCGCCATCGGCACATAACGCTGAAATTCTTCCGCAAGTTCCGCCTGACGATTTTTCAAAGCGCTCAGAAGATTATCCAGTGCTTCGCCAAATTGCAGATTACGTAAACCGGGAGTATTAGGAGATGAGATATTGATAGTGATGTAATCGGCATGAGGATAAGATTTTTCCAATCCTATCAAATAGTCATTCAGCGCTTTATCAACCGGCGTATCAACGTTTTTGCCAATATTGATACCAATAATTGCATCAGTTTGAGCGGCCTGAACTTGTTCCAGTAAATGATCTACACCAAGGTTATTAAAGCCCATTCGGTTAATAATCGCCTGTGCTTCTGGAAGTCGAAAAAGTCTGGGTTTGGCATTACCCGGTTGAGGTCGAGGTGTCACAGTACCCACTTCAATAAAACCAAAACCTAATACGGATAAAGCTTCCAGGTAGTCAGCGTTTTTATCAAGACCTGCCGCTAAACCCACTGGATTAGGAAAACGTAATCCCATTACATGCACCGGTACCGTCGGCATTTTGGGCATTAGCAGCCTCAACAATCCAGACATTTCCATCCACTTCAGGCTGTTCATGCCCAGATGATGTGATGTTTCAGCATCCAGTTTAAACATCAAATTTCGTAGCAGCGGATACATACAAATCAAGCCTTCATTGTTATTTGGTAGCCCGTAAATTTACGGATATTTAAAACGCCTTTATCCATAATCAGATATTGCCCTTTTATGCCCAATAATTTACCCGCAATTTCCGGTGTTTTATCAAAATTCATAGAACTGACTTTTTCTGGATATTGCTGCACAGGGTAGCTTATTTCCAGGGTTTTTCCATCTGTCAGTGTGGTAATGGCATCCTCACCCAACTCCTGCTGTAAAAGCCGGATTTGATCGGCACATTCAGCCTGTAATTGATCACGCTGCTCTGCCAGATCAATTGTGTCAGCAGGGCCGCGCAACATTTTTCGCCAGTCAGTGCGATCCGAAACATGATTTTTAAACAGGACTTCAACCAAACCGGAATGATAACGGCTACTCACTCGAAAAATGGGCAACGCCTGGGTTGCTCCCTGATCCAGCCAGCGTGTCGGCATTTGCGAAATTCGGGTAATACCCACTTTGATCCCTGAACTATTCGCCAGATAAACAATATGGTCCTGCATACACACCTGAACACCCCACTCAGGTTCACGACAGGTCCCTTGAGCAAAGTGACATAACTCAGGTTTCATAAAGCATAAATCACATTGCGCCAGTTTTTGTGAGCAGGGAAAACAGAACCCACCACTATAGCTTTTCTTGGTCATTCGCTGGCAGTTCTGGCAACGAATCTCACCCGCATAAATCAGCTGTATATTCGATCCAATAAGTGGATTCATCGGGAGCTGATGTTCTCCCAAAATCATTTGATAATTTACTGGCCCATCAGTTTCCGGCAGGGTCGCCTGCATCTTGTTTAGTTGTCCTGCAAATTCTGTCACGTAGCGAAACCTTTAATTTCAAATTAGAGGATAGTTTAACGTAGCAGGACAGCCAGACCTATCCACTGTCAGGTATTTATTCAAAAGGCTCAATTCATCACTGTTCTATAACTGTTCTATAAATGTTATTGCGCTTTAGCAGAAGTAGCTTTGAAAAATAAACAAGCACTAAGGAATTGACGTTGAAATAAGGAGAATTCAGGTGCGGGCAGAAACAACCGGGCAGTTAAAGACTGGTCTTTAACCATTTATTCCGGTATATATTGAGCACAATTATGTGCTTACGACATTATGATAAACCTTTATGTTAAAAACTAAAAATCGTCTATGGCCCCTGTTTGCAGTGCTTTCGGTACTCTTCACTGGCTGTAGTACAACCCCCAAACATACTGAAACTGTCAGCGCAGAACCGTCTCAGAAAACCTCCCATGGTCCATTAACAAAACACACCAACTGGAAAAAAAATCAGCTGACACAGCTGAGTCCGTTGGATTTGGATTTATCGGTACTTGAAGATTCGGAAATTGATCCTAAAGTCACTGATGTCTGGCAACGTATTCGTAATGGTTATCAACTGGCTGAATATCAGGATCTGGATCCGGAAACTCAAAGTCGCCTTACCTGGTTTGCCAATCATCCGGATTATTTCAACAAAGTTGTCGAACGTGCTCGACCTTATCTTTTTTACATTGTTGAAGAACTTGAAAGTCGCGATATGCCGTTGGAAATTGCTTTATTGCCAATTATTGAAAGCGGTTACCAGCCTTTTGCACTCTCATCTGGACAAGCGGCCGGTATCTGGCAATTTATTCCGGCTACTGGCCGTGTATTTGGACTGGAACAGAACTGGTGGTATGACGGTCGCCGTGATGTTATTCAATCCACCAATGCGGCCCTGGACTATCTGCAAAAGTTACATAACGACTTTAACGATTGGGAACTTGCCATAGCCGCTTACAATGCCGGTGAAGGTACAGTAGGTCGTGCCATCAAACGTAACAGAGAAGCCGGTTTACCGACTGACTTCTGGTCACTGGAGTTGCCTGCAGAAACCACAGCCTATGTACCTAAATTATTGGCCGTAGCAGAATTGGTAAAACAACCTGCTCAATATGACTTACAACTGTCGCCAGTGGCCAACAAACCCTATTTGAGCGTAGTAAATGTCGGTAGCCAGATTGATTTATCTCTCGCTGCCAATCTGGCAGATATCACACTTGATGAGCTTTATCTTTTAAACCCGGGCTTTAATCGCTGGGCAACGGCACCACAAGGCCCGCATGAACTGGTACTGCCTTCGACCAAAGCAAGTGCATTTGAAACAGCATTAATGGATATTCCGGAAAAAGAACTGCTGCGCTGGAAACGCCATGAAGTAAAACCCGGAGAGTCACTGAGCAAAATCGCCGCAATGCATCACACGACGGTTGCTGAGCTGAAAAAAGCGAATAAAATTAACAGCAATTTTATCCGTGCTGGAGCCCACCTGTTAATACCTGTTTCCACTGCTCTGGCTGATGAAGCTGAGGCAAATGCTCTGGCGAAACAGAAATTGCAGCAGGGGAAAAAATTTAATTATTCGGTTAAAGCGGGTGATACCTGGTGGAACATTGCTAAAGCGCATACTGTTGATGTGTTTGAATTAACCCAATGGAATAAAAAAACGCCTTCGGATGTTTTACATTCAGGCCAGCAATTGATTATCTGGCAACCCAATCAAACTGTTTCAAAGCTAAAAGCCATCAATTACACTATTCGTAATGGTGACTCACTTTGGACAATATCCCGTAAGTTTAATGTTACGGTGGATAAAGTTAAGGAATGGAATGGTTTAAGTGATCGCACTTTATTGCAGCCAGGACAAAAACTGACCTTGTACGTCGATCCAACTATCCAGATCAGCCATAGTTAATCGTGTTACACATCGCGCTCTATGAGCCTGAAATCCCACCCAATACCGGTAATATTATCCGTCTATGCGCCAACACAGGTGCACAACTGCATCTGATTGAGCCACTGGCTTTTGTTTTGGATGATAAACGTCTGAGAAGAGCAGGACTGGACTATCATGAATTTGCACCGGTTAAAGTGCATGCTGATTTTGCAGCATTTCAACAATGGCAGCAAAATCGACCTTTGTTTGCCTGCACCACTAAAGCGAAACAGTTTCACCATCAGGCAACTTTTATCGATGAAAGTATTCTGCTGTTTGGTCCCGAGTCACGTGGATTGCCAGCAACGCTATTGGACAATTTGCCTGATAGGCAGAAAATTCGGATCCCTATGTATCCAGAAAGCCGCAGCCTGAATCTTTCCAATGCTACGGCTATTATTCTGTATGAAGCCTGGCGACAGCTTGACTATAACGGAGCGGTATAAAATACCGCCCCTGATTTTAGATTTCTATTGAGCCAGACTAATCTTGCGTGGTCCTTCCTTAAGTGGGATTGAGCTGGTTTGTTTTCCTTGCTGTAAATCAATAATCGATAATGAGTTACTAAACCAATTAATGATGTAAGCATGCTGTTGATCCTTTGATAGCTCAACACTTTCCGGCATTTTTTCGGTTTTGATAGTCTGCGTTATTTGCAGACTTCCCGCATCAAACTCCACCAGCGTGTTGTCATTCTGATTCACAACATAAAACTGCTTGCCGTCGTCGCTCACCGTAACACCATACGGCGCTTTACCCGGTTTGAGATCAGCAATTTTTTCATAGGTTTTCGTGTCAATTACTGTCAGCGAATTATCTTTAACGCAAGTAACGTACAGATGACCATTAATTGGATTAAAGGCAACAGCATAAGGACGCTCACCCGTTTCTATAGTTGCATGCAGGTCCGGCGTATCAGCATCAAGCACCATTACAGAATTGCTTTCACGGTTTGCCACAAACACCTTGCGTCCCTCGGGATCTATTGCAATCCCGGCAGGGCTCTCCCCAACCGCAAGTAGGTCCACCAATTGCCTGCTGGTAGTGTTAATCACTAATAATGCATTTCTGGACCAGTCCGTCACAAAAAGTTGAGACTTTTGGCTATCAAGCACCATAGCAAAAGGCTGACCACCTGTTTTTATCTCATGGATCAATTCAAAACTATTCAAATCAATTACTGACAATTTGCCTTGCTCAGGATGCGAGAGATAAATAGCGTCATTGGATTTATCGACAGCAACCATTACCGGACCACTAGAAACCTCAACCGCTTTTGTTATTTGAACTGTTTTTGAATCAAATAGAGAAAGATGATTCCCGGACTGGCTGCTGATATAAAAATCGTCAGCCAGTGCTACAGCAGGGAATATTCCCAGGCAAAAAATAATTGGTTTAATGAACATCACTGATTATTTTTCCAAGCTGGCTTTTAAACCTTCCAGCCCTGTCTTTGCGTATTCTGTCATGGCTTTAACAGCGGCTTCATCATTCAGATTTTCCGGCGGAAAATTGCCGGTATCAGCACGATAGAAACGACCACTCCAACTTACTTTACTTCCGGTGTCAGATGGTTCTACTTCGATACCAATCGTATAAAAGCTGACAGGCATCGCTTCAATATTTTCCTTTAATAAACGGTATCCAATGTAATGACGATCCGCATCTGATTCATCAAGACTTTCGGTAATTTCACCGCCTGACTTTAAGGTCACGATTCTTGTGGTTTCATCCTGCATGGTGATTGATTCCACTGCCGGATGCCATTTATCCAATTGGTCAAAGGCATTAACTTTTTGCCAGACAGTGGCAACCTCTGCATCAATAGTAATGTGTTCATCAACCCTTTGTGGCGTTGGTCCATGAGCAAAGACACTGCTGCTTAAAAGCACTAAACCCAAACTTGCCAGCGATAGTTTATTAATCATTTTATTCACGTTCTAACCTTTTTCATCAAAAAATAAATTTACTTAGGACTTCTGTTTGTATTACCTAGAGTCTCAATATAATTATTTATAATTCCAATCTGTGTGTATTTATATGTTTTATCAGTATTGCCAACTTTAACTATATTTTTATAAATCCAGAACTCTACCGTTCCACTTTCATTTTCTCGCTTCACTATCTCTGCAGGCTCTCCCAGTTTTTCTCTTACAAAACCAGAATCTTTACCTGAAAACATTTTCACAAACTCAAATTCACCTACAGGTAACGCTAACGCCTCTTCAGAATAGGCAATATTCAGAGAAAATAGGGCAATGAATGCAGAAATAACAACGGTGTTTAAAAAAATTTTCATTAAATTTTGCTCCAATAAAATCTCGACTTATCGTACAGATTGTCTGCATTGGCAAAATAGAGCAGATGACTCACATCAATTAGGGAATATGTCACGGTTATTGTTATGACTTTTTCCTGTTTTTTATTTTTTTATAATTTTCATCATTGTTGGCATATACATATCAAAAATAATCGTCATAAAATAGTCGTTTATCTCAAAATTAAATATAGGCGAAATTACATGATGTCACCTAAATTATCCCCTGGCGATAAAAGCAACAGGGGCAAAATTGATTTGGTTGTCATTGTGGGCGCGTCGCTACTGACCTATTTTGTTGCTGGATATTTCGATTTGGCTGAACGCTGGATTAACTGGGCAGCATTAGGAGAGTTTTATCAACTGGATGAAATTATTTTTGTGTTGCTGGTATTCAGTATTGGATTGATGTGGTTTGGCCGAAGACGTTATATCGAACTGCAAGACACCCTGAAGCGTAATCTTGAAATTAAAACCAAACTTGAAATGCAAAATGCTGATAATGCAAAGTTACTGTTACAAAACCGTGCTCTTATCAAACACATTACCCAGGTCAGGGAAGCAGAACGTAATCACCTTGCCTCAGAATTACATGATGTATTCGGACAATATCTTGCCGCAATTGATGTAAATGCTTCCGTTGCCATCAAGTACAAAACGGAAGATCCTAAACTTCAAGCAATCCTCAAGACCATCCAGGACAGCGCAAGCTTTCTGCGTAACGTTACCCGTTCACAGTTACGCAGCTTAAAACCTCCTGGTCTTGAAACCGTGGGACTTTCAGCAGCCATTGAAGATCTGATTGGGCAATGGCAAATGTCGTTTCCAGATTACGAGATCAATATCGCTATTGAAGTAGACGATCAGCTTGTTGACTATGACACCGCATTAACTATTTATCGCAGCCTGCAGGAAGCCTTAACCAATATTACCCGTCATGCAGAAGCCAGCTCAATTCATATCGATTTAATTACCCAAAATAAATCAGCCCAACGTAACGATATCAGTCTGACCATCCGTGACAACGGAATAGGGTTTGATCCCAATGAAGGTATGGGTAATGGACTTGGACTGATTGGTATACGTGAGCGGGTACATGCTTTAAATGGCCAGTTCAATCTGCATCCAGCAGATCCTAAAGGCACAGTTTTAGCGCTGCATATTCCGTTATGAAAATTTACCGTAAAAAATACATGCTAATAATGAGGTATCAGAAGAAATGAACAAACAACGTACCACCATACTATTAATAGACGATCATGCCATTCTCAGAGAAGGCTATCAGCAATTACTCGAGTCGGCCGGTTTCGAGGTGATTGGACAATCCGGAAATGCTGAAGAGGGGTATCAGGCGTTTATTGCTTTGCAACCTAAAGTCTGCATTATAGATTTAACCATGCCAGGCACCGGTGGTTTAGAGTGTGTCAGAAGGATCTGTAACCGAGATAAGGATGCTCGTATTCTGGTCTGCAGCATGCATGAAGAAACCACTTTGGCCATGCGTGCCCTGGAGCTTGGTGCGATTGGCTACATCACCAAATCATGCTCATCTGATGTGCTGATTGAAGCGGTAAAATCCGTTGCAGAAAAACGTCATTATCTCGGTGCCGAAGTTGCACGTTCTATTGCAATGGAAAAATTGATTAAAACGGATCAGAAAATTGATTCCCTGTCACATCAGGAATTTGCTGTTTTCAGGATGGTTGCTGAAGGTATGAGTATTGAGGAAATTTCAAAAAGTCTTACTTTGGCTCCTAAAACGGTATCAAATTATAAAACCAATATGATGCGTAAACTTGGCACAACCAAGCTCGCAGATATTATTTTCCTGGCCCAGAAAATTGGTTTGATCCATCCACCCAATAATCAATAACTTCGTAAAATGGCCTTACATCAAGGCAAAAGTTTATCACCCTGACAATTATGTGATGACTTCCCTATAACAGAGGTGGCAAGGCTCTCTATCCCATACCCCTACTAAAAACTGATGATATCAACGGTGCACAGCCGCATTTTCGAATGTGTGCTGAGACACAGGGTCAGCGAAAGCTGACATCCAGTTAAAATAGGAGGATATATGAGAGAGAAAAAACTAAGCCGGTTAACAAAAACCGGTTCAGCTGCATTGGTCAGCTCTGTCATCGGTATGATGACAGTAGGCGCTGCATTCGCCAATGACAAGCTGGTTGAACTTCAAAAGGATGAAGCTAACTGGGTTATGCAGGGTAAGAACTATTCTGCAGATCATTACAGTACTTCAAAACAAATCAACAAAAAGAACGTCAGCAAATTATCACCATCGTGGACATTCTCCACTGGTGTGCTGAATGGTCATGAAGGTGCGCCTTTGGTTATTGGTGACATGATGTATATCCATTCACCTTTTCCAAACAACACTTTTGCGATTAACCTGAATGATCCTGGCACCATCGTCTGGGAGCATAAGCCAAAACAAGATCCTGCTGCTCGCGCAGTTGCATGTTGTGACGTCGTAAACCGTGGTCTGGCTTACTGGCCTGGCGATGATAAAACTCCGGCAATGATCGTAAAAAGTCAGCTGGATGGTCATGTTGTGGCATTAAATGCTGAAACTGGTGAGCTACATTGGCAAGTCGAGAATGGTGATATCAGTGTTGGTCAAACCCAAACACAAGCACCATTCGTTGTAAAAGACCTTGTCATCCAGGGTTCTTCTGGTGCTGAGCTGGGTGTTCGTGGTTATGTTACCGCCTTTGATATTCACACTGGTGAAATGGCTTGGCGTTGGTATGCAACGGGCCCTGATTCAGAAATTGGCCTGGCAAAAGACTTTAACAGTGCAAACCCACATTACGGCCAAAAAGATCTGGGTCTGAAAACCTGGGAAGACGAAGCCTGGAAAATTGGTGGTGGTACTAACTGGGGTTGGTATGCCTATGACCCTGATTTAGAAATGTTCTACTACGGTTCAGGTAATCCTGCGCCTTGGAACGAAACCATGCGTCCTGGTGATAACAAATGGACTATGACTATCTGGGGTCGTGATGCGGATACCGGTTTAGCTAAATTCGGTTACCAAAAAACACCACATGATGAATGGGACTACGCCGGCGTTAACGTCATGATGCTTTCTGAGCAAAAAGACAAAACTGGCAAAATGCGTAAATTGCTGACTCACCCTGATCGTAACGGCATTATCTACACGCTGGATCGTGAAACAGGTGATTTGGTTTCTGCAGACAAAATGGATGAAACGGCAAACTGGGTGAAAAAAGTAGATTTGGAAACAGGTCTGCCAATTCGTGACCCGGAATTCAGTACCAGAATGGGTCACCGTTCACGTGATATTTGTCCTTCAGCCATGGGTTTCCACAACCAGGGTATGGATTCATACGATCCTGAAAGACAAAACTTCTACTTAGGTATCAACCATCTTTGTATGGATTGGGAACCGTTCATGCTGCCTTACCGTGCAGGTCAATTCTTCGTAGGTGCAAACGTATGGAGTTATCCAGGACCTAAAGGTGATCGTCAACGTGGTATTGGTTCAGGCCAGGTTAAAGCATACAACGCCATTACTGGTGAATTTGCTTGGGAGAAAATGGAAAAATTCTCAATCTGGGGTGGAACCATGGCCACAGCTGGTGGCTTGGTATTCTACGGCACACTCGATGGCTTCATCAAAGCTCGTGATGCAGACAACGGTGATCTGTTGTGGAAATTCAAACTTCCTTCTGGCGCAATCGGTCATCCAATGACTTACACCCATGATGGTATTCAATATGTTGCCATTAATTATGGTGTAGGTGGTTGGCCTGCAGTTGGTCTGGTGTTTGACTTGAATGACCCATCAGCTGGTCTGGGTGCTGTAGGTGCCTTTAAAGAACTGGCACGTAACACTCAAATGGGTGGTGGTCTGATGGTCTTTGCTCTGGATGGTAAAGGACCTTACGACGATCTGAGTATTGGTGAATACGAAATGTAATCACTGACTCGCAATATAGCTTAGTTCATCAAGTTATATCGTCGTATTCAATCCGGCTGGCAACACAAAGACTGTGTTGCCAGCCCCTTTTGAGAGTGTAAGACATGTTAAACAACCATACTAAAACCAATAACAAAGCAGTCAGTTCAAAACGTTTAACGCAATGCAGCCTGATAATGGCTTCACTGTTGACTGTACTGACGCCAGCACATGCAAACAACGGATTACCGGAAACCTTAAAAGTCTGTGCAGCGGCGAATGAAATGCCCTACTCAAACAAACAGCAGCAAGGTTTCGAAAATGAAATCGCCGAAACGCTCGCACAGAGCATGGATATGCCATTGGAATTTGTCTGGTCAGACAAAGCAGCGATTTTTTTAGTGACCGAACATTTATTAAAAAATGAATGTGATGTGGTTATGGGGGTTGATAGCGATGATCCTCGTGTTGCCACCAGCGACCCTTACTACAAGTCCGGCTATGTATTTGTCTATCGCGCCGATAAAAATCTGGACATCAGTAACTGGGATAGTCCTGACATTCAAAAACTGAATCGTTTTGTAGTAGTGCCAGGTAGCCCATCAGAAGTGATGTTACGGGAAGTGGGTAAATATGAAGGCAACTTCAATTACACCAAATCTCTGTCAGGTTTCAAATCCCCACGCAATAAATATATTCGTCTGGAACCAAAAAAACTGATCGGCGAAGTGACCTCAGGTAAAGGTGATATCGCTCATCTATGGGCTCCAGAAGTAGCCCGTTATGTGCGTGATTCAGATACGCCATTAGAAATGGTGTTATCTCCTGAATTCGGAGAAATTGAAGGTGGTGAAGGTATTGTGCAGCACTACGATCAATCTGTAGCGGTGCGTGAAGGTGATAAAGCCTTGCTTGATGCCATTAATAAGGGCCTGGCAGATGCGGCACCTAAGATAACGGCCATCCTCAAAAAAGAAGGGATTCCGCTGCTTTGATAGCTTGTCATGCAGTCTCTTTTAATTAAACAGGATTATACAAAAACTATGATTAGCAATGTAAAACTTTTTAGTCGTAAAACAGCATGTTTACTAGGATTATCTATGTTGACAGCTGTCAGCATGACACCAATGACAGCGGAAGCTCAAGTGCAATTTCGCAATGCAACGACCGGGGCATTAATCGACTTCTCTTTTGGCAAAAAAGGTGAAGAAACTGAAGCCGTAAAACATTTTATGGAAACAGCAGAAAATAAATATAACCAAGATGAAGAAGCCATCAAAGTGGGTGAAAATTTATTTATGACTGCCTGTTCTGGCTGCCATGGTCACCATGCTGAAGGCAAACTCGGACCAGCTCTGGGGGATTCATATTGGACTTACCCTGCAGGACGATACGATAAAGGTTTTTTTGAAATTATTTATGACGGCGCCCGCTCAATGATGGGTCCCCAACGCAATAATTTAAGCATTGATGAAATACTGCATGTTATGGCGTATGTACGCAGTATTTACTGGGGAGAACCAGAAAAAGCCTTATGGTTATCAGAAGAGGAACGCGCCAATCTGGTTCCTGCAGAAATACCTGAAGATTTCAAAGAAGCATTAGAAAATTTCAATAAGACCCATTAATTACGCAAGTTTAGAAATGCTAATGGCAGATTATAAAGATTAGTGATTGGTAGCGTGGCCATAGCCAGCATAGGGAACCACGCTACCAAGCATTATGTTGTCAAAACCAAAAGGAGAGAAATATGAAGAAAATTAAAACACTTGCCGTAACCGGCGCTACAGCACTATTGTTATCTGTTGGTATGTCAGCAATGGCTTACGACGGAACAAAATGCCAAGAGGCAGGAAAATGCTGGGAAGCAAAACCAGGATTTCCTGAAAAAATCAAAGGATCTAAATATGATCCTAAACATAGCCAAGCTGAACTGGATAAGCAAGACAGTGCAATGGAAGCAATGGAAGCTCGTAACGCTAAACGCGTAGAAAACTTCAAAAAAACGGGTAAGTGGTCTTACTAAACCCAAGCTGAGGCCAGTTTTTAACGACTGGCCTCTTTTTTTGTTTTGTTTCTGACCTGCGAGTCAGTTTGGGCATACATCACATGAGCAATGTCGCTGAAAATTCCGAAAATCTTTTAACCGACTGGCATCAACAAGCCATCACCCTGCAAAAAAATATCAATCAGACAATATTAGGTCAGGAACACATCATTGATTTAATGGTTGTGGCTATTTTCTGTCGTGGCCATATCCTGCTTGAAGGTGATGTTGGCGTCGGTAAAACGACCTTGCTTAGAGCAACGGCAGAAAGTCTGGGTGGCAATTTTGAGCGGATTGAAGGCACCATTGATTTAATGCCACATGACCTGGTCTATTACACCCATATTGCCAATGATGGTAAACCGGCTGTGAGTGAAGGACCTTTACTCAAACATGGCGAAAATTTATCGATCTTCTTCTTTAATGAAATCAATCGTGCCAGACCTCAAGTACATTCATTGCTACTTCGGGTAATGGCTGAACGTAGCGTCAGCGCTTTTAATAAAACGTTCTTTTTTCCTCATCTGCAGGTTTTTGCTGATCGTAACCGCATTGAAAAAGACGAAACCTTTGAACTACCGGCAGCTGCCCGGGATCGTTTTATGATGGAACTGCACATAAAACAACCTACAGCAGAAGCACAGCTTAAAGAGTTGATGTTCAATACCCGATATTATGATGCCGACAAGCTCATCGACAGTGCTGACAAAGCGGTACTGCCGTTTCATCAGCTCAATGATATCGCTGTGGCTATTCAGTCTCAGATCCATTCCAGTGACACTATTCAGGATTATGGTTTTCACCTGTGTCAGGCACTTCGAAGACCACAGGATTATGGTATCCAGATCAGCGATATCGACACAGAAAAGTTAGTACTTGGAGGTATGGGACCACGTGGCATAAGTTATCTTGCCAGAAGTGCTCGTGCTCATGCATGGCTCAATCAACGTAATAGCGTCATCCCAGAGGATTTCCATGCGGTTATTCGGGCCATCAGTAAACATCGTATTTTTATCAATCCTGTTTACAACTATAACGGTGAAGCGATTATCGAAGAACTGATTAGTGGTGTACTGAATACTATTCCATCCCCATGAATCAGCACGAAATTCAACACCTGATCTTTGATTACAGATCACCCTTTCTGCTGAATGCACTGCGTGAAAGTGAGCATAAAAGCAAACGTCAGGGGCCCGGCAGTGATTTTTATAAAAAGTCTCCCTTTTTAGCTGACCCGAATCCTGCGCGTATTGATCTTGCAATGAGCGTGACCGATCCGTTTGAATCGATTTACGTCAAAACCTTTCGTCAACGCAGCAAACTGGACGTAATGACTTTGGTAGATGGATCTGATTCCATGACTGTTCAGGATAAAGCACCACTGCTCAGCTTAACTGAACAGAGTATTGCTTATTCAGTGGCGGCCAGAAATGATAATTATCAAAGTTATTTGTTGAGTCATTCCATACAGTCCATTACCAATGCCGAAATACTGCCACAGCATTTTGAGTCTGCTACCAGACAGGCTGCAAACCATAATGAAGCTGAGGCTTTTAACGATATAGAGCGGTTGTTACCCGCTCGTCGTTGTTTAATATTTTTGCTTTCTGATTTTCACTGGAGTAATGAAAAACTCTACCGGATTCTCAATAGCTTATCAGGCCACTATCTGGTGCCGATTGTTATCTGGCGTTCTGCCGAATACAACGACTACCCACTATGGCGCTTTGTTCAGATCAACGATGCTGAGACGGGTGAAAACAGTTTGATTTTTGTGACGCCCAAGCAGAAAAAACTGATCGAATCGACTTTCGCTGATCGGAAGATTTTTCTTAATAATCAATTTCAAAAGCACAATTGCAGAGCGTTTTGGATGATTGATCAATTTTCAGCACAACAATTAAGCGAATTCTTTCATGGCCATTCATAAGCGATTAAAACAAAAAGTGTGCATGCCGATGTTTATGGCTGTTCTGTTAGCTGTTTTTTGCAACACAGCTTTGTATGCTGACCAAGTCCGTACCGGCATTGTGCAGCAATCATTGGGAAGAGATTTTGGTATTCTGGTCGGTGATGTTATTGAACATTATTATATTGTTCAGGTACCAGCAGAATTTAGCTTAACGCCAGCCTCACTTCCTCCCGACGGGGAGTTGGATTATTGGTTGTTATTACTCGACAGTGACTATGAACTCATCAGCGAAAGTGCTGAGTTACGTCAATACCGACTGCATTTCACGTTTCAGACATTTTATGCACCACTGGATGTCCGAGCATTAGCAACGCCTCCATTAACGGTAAGTTTTAACACCGGCGATAAAACCGAGCAGCTCACCATACCGGCCTGGAACTTCACCATGTCTCCGCTGAAAGAAATTGCGCCTCGTGGTGTAGCCAAAGACTCCAACCAAAATGCCTTTATGAAGGCAGATTTACCTCCCTCAACTATCCCTACCAAAGATTTGCAGCAACAAATCTGGGTACTGGCGATTACGCTACTGATTCTGGCGATCTTATGGTTAAGCCTTAAGGGATATCTGTTTATACTGACACGATCACCGTTTCAACAGGCTTATCATCAGGTCAAAAAGCTACGCAAACACCATAACGACGAGTCGGCATTTAATCATGCCTTACAAGCAGTACATAGGGCTTTTAACAGATTGGCTGGCCATGCATTGTTTGCTCACCAAACAGATCAGTTTATTGATAAACATAACGAGTTTTCTGGCTATCAGGATCAAATTGATAGTTTTTACCAGTTATCCACTGAAGCGCTCTACTCCGAGCAAAAGGTAGCGTCAGAGAAAGACTTTGACCAATTACTGAAGCTCTGCAAACAATTGGCTGGTGCGGAAAAACTGGCGCTGAAAAAATCATGAACATCGCATTTGCCCATCCATGGGTGCTCGTTTTATTAGTATTAGCCTTGTTGCCATTTATCGCAGGTATATTCAATAAACGACTCACCAGTTGGAATCGGCTAATTCCACCATCCAATACCACTCGATGGATTAATCGACTCATTAAACTTTTAGGGGTACTGGCATTTATCAGCATCGTGCTGGGGTTAGCCGGACTTTACCAAACGGAAAAAACTTTTACCCGAACAGGTACTGGCGCGCACATCGTGTTTGTTCTCGATCGAAGTGCCAGCATGAATGAAACATTTGGCGGTAAGGTACCCGATAATGCTACGCCTGCCAAAAGTCAGGTTGCACGTCGTTTATTGTCCGAATTTGTTAATAATAGGCCGCACGACTTATTTGGCGTCGTCGGGTTTAGTACGCAACCTTTTTTTATCAGCCCGCTCACAGAGCACAAGTCCGCCACTCAAGCAGCGATAAACAGTCTCACCAGTCCCGGCTTGGCATTTACCAATGTAGCCAAAGGGCTCGGCATGGGCCTGAGTTACTTTCAGGATCAACCGCATACCGGTTCCCGCGTCATTGTATTGGTCTCTGATGGCGCAGCGACACTTGATCATCGTGCGCAGCGGGTGTTGCGTGAGTGGTTTGAGCGTTATCAGGTAAGTTTATATTGGTTTTTTCTGCGTACCGAAAATGGATTAGGTATCACCTCTGAGCCTGAATCAGCTCGAGATGATAATCCCCGGGTGATGCCAGAGCGTTATCTTGATCAGTTTTTCCGTACCCTGCCGATCCCATATCACGCTTATGAGGTGGATACACCGGAATCTATGGAAGCAGCCATTCACCAGCTGGATAATCTGGAAAGCTTGCCACTGGTTTATAACGAATTGATACCCCGCAACGATATGACGCGCTTATGTTTTTTGACTGCCCTGCTTGCCGTTCTTATTTTACTGGGCATCAAAGCGCTGGAGGCAAAATGATGTTTTTGAAGCGAAATAATTTTATTTATCTGATTAGCCTGTTGGCATTGGCGGTTATCACAGCACTGATATTCAGTATCTATACCTTGCAACAACAGCAGCAAATCAACCAACAAATCCTCCTGCTGAATAAAGGTGAGCTGGTTGATCATGAAAAATTGAATATGCAATCGCCTGAAGTCAGAATCGCTTATGCCTATCTGCAAGGTAAATTGAACTTATTTGATGAAGCAGTAGAAACCTATAGCGGCACTGAGCGGCTGGCTAATCAGCAGCAACTTGTCCATATCCACTATAACCTTGGCAATCTTTATTTGGTTCAGGCTATCGATTTGGCAGAAAACCTCTCTGTTGATCGGGCGGTGGCGATGGCCGATGTGGCAAAGGACTTTTATCGCTCTGCACTGAAAAACCAGCCCTCCTTCTGGGAGGCTAAATACAATCTGGAAGCTGCGCAACGTCTGTCGCGGGATTTGCCACTGGGTGATGTCACCATCAGTGAAGAGTCTCAGGATGCCAGTACCGAGTTATGGTCGGCAATGCCCGGCTTTCCCATTGGTTTACCCTAAGGGATTGTCTGATGAAATCTATCTGGTTGCTGGGCATTTCTGCAGTTCTACTGATTATTGCGGTTTTAATACCTAACCTGCCATTTCCCAGTAAAAAATATGATTATTTTTTTATGGTAGATATCACCCGCAGCATGAATGTAGAAGATTATCGTGATAATAACGGTGATCCGATTAGCCGGCTGGAAAAAGTCAAAGCGGATGCTTTAGCTGCCATACAACAACTTCCCTGTGGTTCACGAGTTGGGCTAGGCGTGTTTACTGAACGTATGCCGACGCTGCTCTATACCCCCATGGAAGTGTGTTCAGACTATCCTGAAATCCGGGAGAGCATCAGACGTATTGACTGGAGAATGGCCTGGGTCGCCGACAGTAATATTATTCAGGCATTTGCCAACACGTTGGAGTTGATGCGCACTGTTGAATTAACCGATGCCACGTTGGTTTTTTTTACCGATGGGCAGGAAGCACCACCAATGAACTCGCGTTATGCACCGGATCTTGGAGAATTACAATCTGCTGAGAATAATGATCAACAGCCAATTAGTGGTCTCATAGTGGGTACCGGTGATCATGCATTAAGCCGGATCCCAAAATATGATGAAGATGGAATCCAGATTGGCTTCTATACGGCGGAGGATGTACCACAGGGAACGACTTTTGGTTTACCGGAAGATCCCAGCAAAATTGAAGGCTATGTCCCTCGGAATGCCCCGTGGGGAAATCAAAGTCGTGCTGGGAATGAACACCTTTCCAGTGTAAAAGAAGACTATCTGAAATCACTGGCGGAACCGGCCAAATTTCACTACCATCATTTACAAACATCAACGGCATTATTGACTGCGCTAATGCACGACGATTTCTCCCAACGGCATATTCGGAAAACCGATTTAAGTTTTATTCCGGCAAGTGTGTCGCTGTTTTTATTATTTCTGGCCTATCTGCCTGAAAATATTTTTTCCCGTAAAAAAAACTTACTCAAACCAAACATCAACGAGCGCATACCTCTTAACTCAGGTTAAATCTAATCCATCTGTTGAATCACTCATCAGCTCGCCAATAATCCGCCAACAAATTGAAATTCTTGCTATTATCGGCAAGCAATTCGAAAACGGATCCCATGCACGTTATACCTCACAGGTTTACTTTTTTTCTGCTGTTTATTCTGCTTGTATGTCTATTTGGCCAGGCCAAGGCTGCATCGACGGAATCTGTTACGCTGCAACTTAAATGGCGACATCAATTTCAGTTTGCCGGTTATTACGCCGCTATTCAGCAAGGTTATTTCCAACAGGAAGATTTGCAGGTTACGCTGCGAGAACGCCAACCCGGTATTAATGTTATCAATGAAGTCACCAGTGGCCGTGCAGATTATGGCATTGGTGGTATCGGACTACTGGCAGAATATGCTGCTGGCTCACCCATTAGAGCCTTGGCTGCCATTTTTCAGCATGATGCATTAGTGCTGGTCAGCAAAACCCAGTCTGGCATTGTCAGCCCGTATGAAATGCTTGATAAACGCATCATGTTTGACGATTCGGCCGGCAACGATGCTGTTTTCCTCGCTATGTTTGCTGATGCCGGTATTTCCCCACAGGATTACAAACTCATCCCGCAGGATCTGCAACTTGATAGTTTTATCAATGACCGGGTTGATGCAATCTCAATTTATCGAACTGATCAGCTTTTCACATTGGAACAGCTGGGCGTTAAGGTCAATATCATTAATCCCCAAAGCTATGGTTTTGATTTTTATGGTGACATTTTGTTTACCGGGGATAGAGAGCTTCGCAATAATCCAGGTCGCGCTGAGCGGTTTCGACGGGCTTCGTTAAAAGGCTGGCGCTACGCACTGGAAAATCCTGAAGAAATTATTGATGTGATAATCAATCAGTATGACAGCCAGGCCAGTCGCGAACAGCTACAACATGAAGCCAGAGAAATTCAGAAACTGATATTGCCTGACCTGATTCCTTTGGGCCAATTGGATCCGGCTCGTCTTCGCCGCAGTGCTCAGATATATGAACGGCTGAATATTGCACCACCACTCTCCGAGGCCCAATTAGAGGGCTTTATATATCAATCCAATGCTGCATTGCGACTGACCCCAGAAGAACAATCATGGCTGGAGGATAACCCTGTCATCAAACTCGGCATTGATCGGGATTTTGCACCTTACGAATGGATTAACAGCAAAGGGAATTATCAAGGCTTGGCAGCTGAATATATTCAGCTATTACAGGCCAAGCTTGGCGTGGAATTTGACATCATAGACGATAAACCCTGGCATGAAATTCTCGCAATGGCACAACGGGGTGAGCTGGATATGCTTTCCTGTTTGCACATGAGTCCCGAACGTTCAGAGTATTTATTATTCAGTCAGCCGTATATCACTAATCCAGTGGTCATCGTCAATGCGAATCGCTTCGGCTATATCGGTCACCTGGACAATCTGAGAGGCAAAACTGTCGCAGTGGAAAAAAGTTACCATGTTCAGGAAAATCTGGCCCGGAATCATCCTGATATAAAACTTATATTCACTGAAACCACACTCGAAGCTTTAAAAAAGGTCAGTACCGGCGAAGCCGATGCTTATGTGGGAGATGCTGCATATGCCAACTATGCCATCAAACAAGCCAACCTGATTAACTTGCAATTTTCCGGACAAACTCAGCAATATAATGCATACAGGATGGGGATAAACCCTTCTCATCCTCAGCTGCAATCCATCATTAACAAGGTATTAAGCAATATATCAGCTGATGAACGTCAGCGAATTGAGCAGACCTGGATGGGGCTAACCATCAATAATGGCGTTTCGCAGTCAACCCTGCTCAAAATACTGCTGACGATAGCCGTGATTATTCTGCTGTTTGTATTCTGGGTGTTCAGACTGAAACAGTCGGGTCAGGTATTAGCGCGAAACGAATCCAAATTACGCAGTATTGTTAATGCCTCTCCTATTCCGCACATGTTAAGTGACGGCAAAGGCAGGATTCAATATCTCAACAAAGCCTTTGTTGATAGCTTTGGCTATAACCTGGAAGACTTACCCAGCCATAAGGTCTGGCTGGAAAAAGCCTATCCCGATCCAAACTATCGTCAACGCAGCAAACTGGCTTGGGAGACTTTTGTAGCTCAGGCAGAGCAGCATCCACTGCCCTATCGTGGTGAGGCGGTTGAAGTGAAAGTGATGACCCAGCAACAACAAGCCAAACAAGTGATAATTTCCAGCACCGCAATTAATGATGGTCAGGCCGATGTCTTTATCACCATTTTTTACGATATTAGCGAACGTAAGCTCGCTGAGGAAAAGCTCAAATTATCAGGCCGGGTATTTAACCAGGCACATGAAGGCATTCTGATCACCAAACCGGATGGTCGTATTGTCGATGTGAATCCGGCATTTTGTGATATCACCGGTTACAGTCGTGATGAAGTCATTAATCAACAGCCATCAATCCTCAAATCAGGTAAACATCCCGAGTCATTTTATCGGGAGATTTGGCAAAGCCTTATTGAGAAAGGCTACTGGCAGGGAGAGATCTGGAATCGTCGCAAAAATGGCGAATTATTAGCTGAGTTGTTAACCATTTCCACCTTGATGGATGATCAAGGCGATACCTTGCATTATCTGGGCTTATTTTCCGATATAACTGAAATTAAGGAACAACAGCAGGCGCTGGAAATGATGGCGCATTATGACATGCTCACCCAGCTGCCCAACCGCACATTATTTGCAGATCGATTCCAGCAGGCTATTGCACACAGTATTCGTCAACATAGTCTGCTGGGAGTCATTTTTCTGGATCTGGATGGATTCAAACCGGTCAATGATAACTATGGTCATGAAATCGGCGATCAAGTACTGATTGAGGTGGCCCAGCGAATAAAAGCCTGTATTCGTCTGGATGACACAGCATCACGACTGGGTGGAGATGAATTTGCTATTTTGCTCAATGACATCAGTTCGGTAGAACACTGCGAACGATTGGTCAGCAGACTGTTACGCACCATTCAACTGCCTTATCGAATTGATGGCGATATCATCCAGTTAGGGGCCAGTATGGGGGTAACACTCTATCCACTGGATCAGTCCGATGCAGATACGTTGCTGCGTCATGCTGATCAGGCCATGTATCAATCAAAACAGACAGGCCGAAATCGCTACTCAATTTTTGATGCTGTGCATGACAAGCAAATTCTGCTTAAGCAAAGCCAGTTGGACAATTTACATCAAGCCTTTAACAAAAATCAGTTTTGCCTGTATTACCAGCCGAAAATTAATATGCGTAATGGGCGCATTCATGGCGCGGAAGCGCTGCTTCGCTGGAACCATCCTCAGCAAGGTATCCTGGAGCCAGCAGCTTTTTTAAGTTCAATGGCGGGCACTGAGCTGGAAATCCGTATTGGCAACTGGGTCATTGATCAGACGTTAAAACAGTTACAAAATTTTCATCAGCAAAACAGAGTCATTGAAATCAGCGTGAATATTTCCGCGCATCATCTGCAATGGCCAGGATTTTTTGACCATCTTGATCGGTTATTGGCCAAATATCCGGACTTGCCAGCCGAATATTTGCAGCTGGAAGTGCTTGAAAGCAGCGTGTTAACAGATATCCAGAATATTTCAGCGATTATAAGTACCTGCCGTGAAGGCCTAGGGGTAAGAATCGCACTAGATGATTTTGGCACCGGATACTCATCATTAAGCCATTTGCGGCATTTGCCGGTTGATGTGATTAAAATTGACCAGAGTTTTGTCCGCGACATCATGGATGATCCCAATGATTTCACCATAGTGGAAGGCGTTATTGGGTTAAGTCATGCATTTCAACACCAGGTTATCGCCGAAGGGGTAGAAAGCGTTGAACATGGTTTGATGCTGATGACTATCGGTTGCGATATGGCACAGGGATATGTCATTGCCCAACCAATGCCAGCAGATGAATTAGGCCTGTGGATGGAGGATTACCAGCCGGAATCACGCTGGCTGAATCATGCACATAATACCTTATCCCCCCAACAGCGCCTGCTGGCATTAATGCAAATGCAGGGCGAGCAGTGGTTACAGCGAGTAATTGATAATCTGCACAGCAGTCCTGCTCAAATTAGCAGCTGGCCATTAATGAACCCCAAACGCAGCCATTTTACGCACTGGCTGGAGCAGGGTAAGCAGGAAGAGCTATTTAATCAATTATGGCTGGATCGACTCAAATTAGCCTATTACGAATTATTTCATGCCGCTGCCGGGTTACGAAATCAATTCGAAGAAAATGAAATCGCGTTAGCCCGTAAGGGTGTAGAAGATTTACAAACGTTATATGCTGAAATTAAGCAGATGCTTGCGACCCCATCATAGTGGTGATACTGCGTAATTGTCACATTTAGCTATTGGTGGATTTTAAGATTTAAGTCAGATTTTCCAGATCTCATTTCCAAAACTGGAATCTTATGATATCGGGTATAAATACAAGACCATCAGACTTCGTCGATAAGATCCCGTTCGGCATCCCAGCCAGATTGTTTGGCTTGATTAATTGCCGCATCGTGAATACGCATAAATTTCTGTTGCATCTCCGGTGGCAGGTTTGCCACCCTGAAACCATATTTTTCCCATTCCAGATTAACCTTGCGCCACAGATCTTCAAGTCCTTGGACTACCCAGCCTTCACAGGTTTCGGTCTCCGGTATTAAACCAAATACCCAAGCATCACGGATGATTTTACCGGTGTCGGTCATGCCACCATTTATTTCTTTATCAATACCAACGTAACGTTTTTGATCTTTCATGATTATTCCTAGGGCTTGTTGATCTTTCATATCCACCACTGCTGGTGGCTATTTTTTCGTCCTACAAGACGGAAATGATGCGATGTAGTTGTTCTACATAAGTCATTTCCGTCTTGTAGGGCGGAAAAATAGCCCCAGCCCTTTGGGTTGTGACTGAAAAAACGCCACTCTTCGTTGCTCGTCACTTATTTATAACAACTAAAAAGCGCTCCTCGTGCCTTGATTGACGCTTTTTCAGCTCACAACAGAGGCGGAGATGAAAGATCAACAAGCCCTAACGGGTCAGGCTGGCAAATAAAGTGGGCAGTTTTTCAGGCAACCGATCCACATGGTCAACAATGGTGTAGTTATTTTCACCAAAAATTCGTTTAACGTAACTATCAGCATTAGCATCCAGCGTCAGACAATAAGTCATCACACCACGGCTCCATAATTCATCCACCGCTTTGCGGGTGTCATGTCGTAAATGCTGAGGATCGCGCTCATCTATATCCGAAGGTTCACCATCGGTGACTAGCAATAATAGCTTGCGACGTTCCGGCTGTTTTAATAACTGTTGAGCGGCATGGCGCATTGCCGCACCCATCCTGGTTGATAAACCACCTTTCATTCCAGCCAATCGAGCTTTTGATTCATCATCAAAGGGCTGATTGAAATCTTTAAAGCGGAAGTATTGCACATCATGTCGGCCATCCGAAGCAAAGCCATGTAAAGCAAATGGATCACCGATGCCATTGATGGCCGTAGCAACTAAGGTGGCTGCTTCGCGGGTTAAATCCAGAACCGTCTTATGACTGCCTTCGATAACATCATTGGTTGATTCCGATAAATCCAGTAACACTGTCACGGCTAAATCCCGATTTTTTATCACATTGCGCATGGTGATACGTGTGTTGGGTTGCTCGCCCATACGGATGGCAATCATCGCATCAACTGCAGCATTGATATCAATCTCATCACCATCTTCCATATTGCGAAGCCGTTGTACTCCGGCCGGAGACAATAAGTCGATGATCTGCCGGATACGATGTACCACCGGTTTGTATTCTTTCAGAATATTATCGATGTCATCTGGATCGCCTTTTTTGGGACGATACTCATATACCGTGCTCCAGTCGGGACGATACAGCTGCACCTGATAATCCCATTCCTGATAATGATAGGGTTCTGAGACGGGATCTTTACCCCACATCTCATTAAAGCTGACCGTTGCCTCACCGGCATCTTCATACGGCATGAACTTGGTGGAACACACCCAGATTTCCTGAGCATCATCGCCAGCCAACTCACAATCCACTTCATTGGCCATTTCAACGGCACTGACATATTTACGTATCTGTCGCTGGCTCGCTGGAATATATTCCGCTCCGTGCCTCAGGAAATCGAATTCTTCAAACTCCCAGACAAAACGATTATCGTCGCGATAAGGTAAACGAATAGATTCTAATATTCGTAAACTGGGTACCTCGCGCTGTTCGGCAAACAGATGAAATAATTCCATCCCCATATCCCAGCTGAACTGGTTATTTTCTGCTTGCTCAGCAATATTTTGATGGAATCTTTCCGCCAAGGCATTTAATGGGTCATCGTTGTTTTTAATCGATGCATCATGCAGGCTGCGGGCAAATTGTTCGAGTTTTAGCAGCCCCTTATGCTCAACATCCTGACTTTGTTCGATATTTAACAAGCTGCCCCAGAGTTTCTGCAAACCGGGGAAATCCTGTATCGCCAAATACTCAACCCGTGCGTCTTCCAGCAGTCCGATAAAAAACATTTGCGCCGGACTGAGTTGTTCGGCCGAAATCGGTGCTCGGGTATATTGAATGTGTGCTGCCAGATGGGCGGCCTGGGCTCGATAGAGCTCCAGACCAGTGATACCTGCAATATCATCCACGGCATCTGGCAAATGCATAACAAAAAGTTCGATATAAGGTTTGAAACCTTCATAATCCGCCGCTGTAGGACGCAGAAAGAAATCCCTGCCCCATAATGCCCGCAGATAGAAATTCAGTTTGCGTTGGGTATCAATAAACAGCGTGCCGCGGCGTTCCTTCTGCAGCATCTTCTTGCTGTCAGCGGTTTCCAGAGCAAAATATTTGACCAGGTTATTCAAGTCGCGCCGGTAGGCTTCGGCTCCAAAATTAGCCCAGCGGCGTAAACCGGACAAGGTGAGTTTGGATAATAATTCATCAATAATGCCGAGCATTGGCCTTAAGCCACGGGAAGCTTTGGCAGACAGTTGATGAATCAGGCTCAAATACCCGCGTAATAACTCCGGGTCGCCCAACCGTCTGGCAGCAGTTGGTAGACTATGAATCATCAGCGCAATAACCTCACCCGAGGTCATTGACGATAATTTCATTGCCGCATTGATGCAATCGCGTATTACGTCCTCGCCACATTCCTTGACCACTTGCGGAATATCTTCCAGAAAGGCAACCACCAGTCCTTTACCCCGTCCCAGCTCTGCCAGGCCTTTGGCACCTTCCATATATTCCTGCAAACCAGCTGGCGACATGATTCTGGCTGCATCCTGGAAAGTACTGTCCAGCGTATGCACCAGTTCCGGCGCTATCTTTTCAAGCTGTTCGCGGTAATCGTCTAGATTGACGCTCATGATGTGATATCCAGACCGGAGAGACCGGGTCGGCCTTTATCAACTAACAAAGAAGGTATGAACAGCGGCTTCCAGCGTTTCACGCATATCCGGATCATCGGTCAATGGCGTGACTAATGTCATCTGGCAGGCAGCCAAAGGTTCAACCCCTTCTGCAATCATTTGCCCTGCATAGACCAACAATCGTGTGGATATACCTTCATCCAGGCCATGGCCTTTCAGGTTGCGTGCCCGATGGGCAATCTGTACCAGTTTTTTGGCTATCTCGGCATCGACACCGGTTTCCCTGGTGACAATTTCGGCTTCCAACTCGGCATCAGGATAATCAAAATTCATTGCCCCGAAACGTTGTTTGGTGGATTGCTTGAGATCTTTCATCAAACTTTGATAACCGGGGTTATAGGAAATCACCAGTTGAAAATCTTTATGGGCTTCGACCAGTTCACCTTTTTTATCCAGCGGCAGGCTACGACGGTGATCGGTTAACGGATGGATAACAACGGTTGTATCCTGACGTGCTTCCACCACTTCATCCAGATAACAGATTGCACCAATACGTGCTGCAGTGGTCAAGGGTCCATCCTGCCATTTGGTGCCATCTTTATCGAGCAGAAAACGCCCCACCAGGTCTGAGGCGGTCATATCTTCATTACAGGCAACTGTGATCAGCGGGCGACCTAGCTTCCAGGCCATATATTCGACAAAACGCGACTTACCGCAGCCTGTCGGACCTTTCAGCATTACCGGCATGCGTCGCGCGTAAGCGGCTTGATACAGTTCCACTTCGTTACTGACCGGACGGTAAAAAGGTTCTGTTTTGACTTTATACTGTTCAGCAATTTTCTCGCTCATCGCAGTAACCTCAGGGTATTCAAGGGGAAGACTTTTTGTACAAGTTTGCTTGAATAAGTCCCTGACGCTGCGGTCAGGGACTTATTCGATTTGATGTTATACCGACTGACCGCGGAACACGACCATTTCTGCGCCTTTGGATTGAGCATAGTTATCATAACCCACCAAGCGGACATGGTTTTTCGGATGTGCTTTGTGGCAGGCTTCGGCTTCAGCCAGAATGCGATCCACATCGGTTTCACCGAATAAAGGCAGCTTCCACATATACCAGTAGTGACCAAACGCATTTTCTGGTTCAGTGTGCTCTACTGCAGGGTTCCAGCCCTTGCTGACGATGTATTCAACCTGTTTACGGATACGTGCAGCATCCATTTCAGGTAAATACGAGAAGGTTTCAAACTTGCGGCTTGAAGTATCGGCCAGGCTTGAAGCGTAATCTTGCATTTCACTCATTGTCATTTCCTCAAATAATGGCGAATTCGATATCAGTTAACGATGGTCAACAGCACCGACCAACATCACTTACTTGTGTGCAACGTCTAATTTGTCGACAGTGTCGAATTCGAATTTGATTTCTTTCCAGGTTTCCATCGCCACTTTCAACTCTGGACTGTGTTCAGCAGCGGCAGTAAGGATTTCTTTACCTTCTTTTTCCAACTCTCTGCCGTGGTTACGTGCTTCTACGCATGCTTCCAAAGCCACGCGGTTGGCAGCTGCACCCGCCGCATTACCCCATGGATGACCCAAAGTACCACCACCAAACTGCAATACCGAATCATCACCAAAGATGCTGACCAGTGCAGGCATATGCCATACGTGAATACCGCCGGAAGCGACCGGCATGACCCCAGGCATGGATGCCCAATCCTGATCAAACATGATGCCGCGACTGCGATCTTCTTTGATATAAGAATCACGCATGATATCGATCCAGCCCAGTGTTGCAGCACGGTCGCCTTCCAATTTACCGACCACAGTGCCTGAATGCAGATGATCACCACCTGACAAACGCAGCATTTTGGTTAAAACGCGGAAGTGAATACCATGGTTCGGATTACGATCCAGTACCGCATGCATTGCCCGGTGAATGTGCAGCAACATGCCGTTATCACGACACCAGTTGGCCAGACCGGTATTAGCGGTGAAACCGCCCGTCAGATAGTCATGCATGATGATTGGTGCACCCAGTTCTTTGGCATACTCGGCACGTTTGTACATTTCTTCAGGGGTTGGCGCTGTGACGTTCAGATAGTGACCTTTACGTTCGCCCGTTTCGATTTCAGCTTTGTCGATGGCTTCCATAACGAAATCAAAACGTTGTCTCCAGCGCATAAATGGCTGTGAGTTAACATTTTCATCATCTTTGGTGAAATCCAGACCGCCACGCAAACATTCATATACAGCACGACCGTAGTTTTTTGCAGACAGACCCAGTTTTGGCTTGATGGTGCAGCCCAGTAATGGGCGACCATATTTGTTCATGATGTCACGTTCAACCTGGATACCATGAGGAGGTCCACCACAAGTCATTACGTACGCAACAGGAATCCGCACGTCTTCCAGACGCAAAGAACGTACGGCTTTAAAACCGAAAACGTTACCCACCAGAGAAGTCAGCACGTTAACGACTGAACCTTCTTCAAATAAATCGATCGGATAAGCGATAAAGGCATAGAACGCTTCATCGTTGCCGGGAACATCTTCAATAGCGTAAGCACGGCCTTTGTAATAATCCAGGTCCGTCAGCAAATCGGTCCAGACTGTGGTCCAGGTACCAGTTGATGATTCCGCCGCTACCGCAGCAGCCGCTTCTTCACGTGGCACACCCTCTTGAGGAATAACCTTGAAACAGGCCAGAAAATCGGTGTCTTTTGGAGTGTAATCGGGCATCCAGTATGTTTCGCGATACTCTTTTACACCCGCTTGATAAGTTTTTGCCATGGTGCTCTCTCCAGGTATATGCGCAAGCAGATTAATCAAACTGTTACTTTGGGTTAGTCAGAGCCTGTATATCTCATAGTTATCTTGAGATGGACAAATTTTGTCTCCAGCCATGGTGGCTGTGAAAGCGAATTTTATCCAAATGTAACCCAGCGACTATTTCATGTCTGGGGTAAAAATAGTTGACTTGACCTATTAAAACAAGTTAATAGTTTTTATCCTTGTCATAAATTAAAGTTATATATGTTACATGCCTCATTACAACAGTTACGCCTATTCGAAGCGGTTGCACGCCTGAAGAGCATTACCCGTGCGGCAGAAGAAAAACATTTAACCCAACCTGCCGTGTCGATCCAAATGAAAAAACTGGAAGAATCTGTCGGTATGCCTTTATTTGAAAGCGTTGGGCGGCAGTTACATCTTACTGTCGCAGGTAATGAACTCTATGATGCCTGCCGAGATGTTTTACAACGTCTTGCCGATCTGGACGCCGCATTAGCTGATTTACATGGTGAGGTTGCTGGTCCGATAAACCTTGTTGTGGTCAGTTCTGCCAAATATTTTCTACCCTATCTTTTGGGCAATTTTATTGCGCGCTATCCCAAAGTTGAACCGAGGCTACAGGTAACTAATCGAGCCAGACTACTCGAACGTCTCGATGCCAATGAAGATCATCTTTATGTCATGGGTCAGGTACCAGAAGACCTGCCAGTGGTTGAGTACCCGTTTTTAGAAAATGTTCTGGTGATCGTCGCCCGGCCTGACCATCCATTGGCCAAACAAAAAAATATTTCATTAAAAACTATCTCTGAACAACGACTGGTTGGCCGCGAACCAGGTTCGGGCACACGCAAAGCGGTGGAAGAATTATTTGCCAAAAGCGGTTTAAAAGTCTCACCGTATATGGAATTAGGTGGAGCGGATGAAATCAAGCACGGCGTGATGGCGGGTTTGGGACTGGCAGTATTATCACTACATAGCCTGCGGTTAGAGCTGGCAGCAAAAAAACTGGTGGTCTTGGATGTAGAGAACTTTCCATTAAGACGGCGCTGGTATGCTGTGCATCGGCAAGGCAAAAGACTATCACTTGCCGCACAAACATTTCTCGAGTATCTGCAACAGGAAGGTGAACAGGAAATCGAGCATTTACTAACAGATAACCTGTCTCTTCTTACTGACAACCCAGACGTTTAGCCTGGGCAATCAAGTCCGCCACCGAAGCTTGCTGTTGATTCCGGCATCGGCTGAGAAAGCTCCTCTGAGTGCCAAGAGAATAAGTGTTCTCGATAAATCGACAGTTATTCATTGATGCAGATTTATCCCACCCCGCGAGGTATTGAACGGGTTGCGAAAAATTGCCTTTCTGAAAGAGCACCACCTCAGCCGGACGCTGTTGGATTCTACTCAGGTGTACCTGGAATTTATCATCGCAGTCCAGCCGCTGCAGAGAATGTTGTTGATATAAATGCTGCATCGTTTTGATTTGAGCTTGCTGCTCCAGCTGTTGCAGCTTTGGCTCAATCAAAAGCAGATATCCTGCAAATATCACCACCAACACGATTGAAGCAGCAAATGCTCTGCGAGTCCAATCCAGCTTCTCGACTAGCGTGAAGATAACGCCGGCAAGGCATAATAAAATGCCCGCATAGAAAAAAAGCGGAACCAACCAATTTGCATAATGCGAAGGACTACCGATTAGACCAGCCAAATAGCCATAAAAAAATATCCCTCCAAGTAATAAACCAGCAAGAAGACTTACAGCAAACCTGGCAAGCAATAACATCATGCAAAATGACTAAAAAACCGAAAATCAAAAGATTTCCGGTGTTTTTTGGAAAGCTTATTTTTCTTTGAGCAGATCACGAATTTCCGTTAACAGAATTTCTTCTTTAGTTGGCGCTGGTGGAGCTTCAGGAGCAGCCTCTTCTTTTGCTTTCAGTGAGTTCATTGCTTTAATCACCAAAAAAATCACAAAGGCAATAATCACAAAATCAACAATGGTTTGAATAAACTGTCCATAAGCGATAACCACTGCCGGCGTTTCACCAACCGCTTCTTTAAGCACTATTGCCAGATCCTTGAAATCCACTCCCCCCAGTAACAAGCCCAGTGGGGGCATAATCACATCAGCTACAAATGAGGAAACAATTTTGCCAAAAGCGACACCAATGATAATACCGACGGCCATATCTATCACATTGCCACGCATCGCAAATTTCTTAAATTCTTGTACCATGCTCATATCTGCTCTCCTTTTTGACTTTAATAAATTTCCCGATAAAACAGTTTTTTACGGCTTTTATATCAGCAGTTTAGAATATATGACATAAATAATTATTTGTCGGTAAAAATTAGCGGACAATAGAAGGAATGCGATTTTTCCACTGACACTTACTTCGTCACTCGATAAAGTTATAAGGCTTAATATATGGCTATTGGTTTTTTTCAAAAACGTATTGAAGAGATTATCGACAATGTTGCGAACTCTGACGATACAACCTCATTAACGGCCGAACAACTGGCGCAATTGTCCTCAGAATTGGCATTATATTTTTCGACCATTTTGCTCACGCTTGCTGGAGCTTTGCTGATCGCAATCTTTGTTTTATGGATTTTGAAACGACGTGCAAATCCCGCTACAACCGCCAATAAAGAACTTGAACGTCAACGCTTATTGCAGGACCTTGAAACCCAATTTCTGACTATCAGCAATCAACCCTCGGTATGGTTAAACAACAGATCAAATTTTGACGCCAAACTGGTCTATGAATTCTCACTGGCATTGACGCCGGAAGTACGCTGGCATGTCCCACAAACAGTTGAAACATCATGGCATATGGGAGATCGGCTGATCACGATTACAGATCAGCAAGATTTGCTGACCGCCAGTTTGCTTGATGAAATATTGCTCTGGTTCCGTCGCCTGGACCGGGCCGTTGCCGGAGAAATCATCAAAGTTGAAGATATTTATAGCTTATGGCGCCAGATATTGCCATTTGCCATTGATAACCGCTTCAGCTTTATGGCCGCTTACTTTGCAGAAGATAACCGCGGTAGCATTGATGATATTGAAGCAGTACGACAAGTCCTGATTGGGGTGATTCGTTATTGTCAGCAACAAAAACATTCACAACCACTGAGTTACATTAATGGCAGACTGGATCCGCTATTCTTCGATCAGCTGCCTAAAGGAATGAAAACGGGTATTGAAGCGGCAAGACACAACACAGTTCGCAAGGATCCGGTAGTGATGGATGAGGTTTCTGTCCCGGTGCAACAAAATAGAACTGAGCGAAAAGAACCTGTCGTTACTTCGCCGGAAAATGTTGCTGAAACATCCAAAAAAACCACTCGTAAAGAGCCTATCGTCAGCTTTGATGATGTGGATGTCGAAACCAAAAAACCGGGGTAATATTCAAGATCTGAAATCAGTCAGAAATAAACAGTTGATGTGTCAAGCCATAACACATTAGTTTTGTTGGGAGATGCTGAGTAATGAAACATTATTCATTAGTCTTTTTGCTCTGCCTTAGCACGACACATGTCTGTTTTGCTCAACAAACTGACAATATGCATATTATTATTGATGGTCGCCAGCCATTGAAAAGCGAAGATCAGAGCACTTGGTTAACCCATCCGGCAATTTTGCAGGCGGCCAATCTGGCGAGGTCATACTGGCTAAAACAGAACACCGTTTATCAGGAAGATTTTCGGATTATGGCAAGCAGCCAAGGAAACTTTACCCGGTCCGAGAGTCGACAGTCAGCAGTATTGTATTTGCTCAGTCGATGGCCACGTTGTTGCAGCAATATGGGACTCGCCATTATCGAAGATAATCAGCTTGTTCGTAATATTGTGTTTGCCGGTGGCACGCATCATTTATTTTCTGTCGCTGATATTAATCATGACCAACTGGATGAACTGGCATTGGTTAGTAGCTTTGGAATGGGTGGTAGCAATGAAACAACTCTACGTATTATTTCGTTGCCTGCGAGGGAAACTGTTTTATTAGGCACTATGCCACTTGCTTATGACAATTGTGCAACATTGCGTGAAGACAGCCTGCTCAGCACATTTCGGATCAGTATTAATAACGATGCTGTAGATAAAATTGAACTTGAAGAATTTCAGGCAGACTGTGAGCACCCAGAAGATGTGATGGTCACTTCGGTTAAAAGCATCATGATCGAAACAAAGCAACTTAACGACGAATATATTGATTTGCCGATTAACTAAGGACTGACATTCGCATTTTTACAGACATTGGCTAACACTGCCATAGCCAGATCAATCTGATAAGTCGGTTGTCGATGCTCGCGCAGAAAGAATTGCTGTACTCGATAGGCTTGTTGCTCTTTTTCAATGCGCTGTTCACAACGCATTTCATCGATTACCAGTTCGCCATTAATATCCTGAAGATAATGTACCATTTCATGCACTATAAAACCCCGGGCACTTTGGTCCTGCTGCAACTCCATTCGCTCATCATAGAAAATTGTCCGAGTCTCGGTATCGTAATAGGCAACGGCGGTACAGAATTGATCATCACATAATGTCTGCAGCAGCTGCTGATGACTAACGGCCTCAACTGTTGGCAACTTAATCGGCTGCTCAAAGCTGGTTAAAGTTACTGCCCATATCATCAAATCATTGATTAGCTCTTGCATATCTCTGCTCCGGTGCTTTTGTACTAGAGTCTGTTTATCTCTCAGCTCATAACAGAGGCGAAGATGAGAGCTGAACAAGCCCTAAAGCAATTCAAACAATTTCTGCATTGCCTGTTGATGCGTTAAATTCTGCTGTCTTAAATTACTGTAATTGGCACATAACTCGCCATACACATACCGGCCGTTCACGGTTTGAAATTGATCAGCAAAATCCTCCAGAATCTGATCTTCATTTGCCTCAATCCCCATTTCCTGTAATTGCCGTGTGGTCTGTACAGTACGATTGGCGATCACCCGGGGTTGCTCATGTACATATGGCTTAATAGAAAAGAGAAGTTTCTGGTAATAGTTGTTATCACGTGTGTTATCAGCATCTGGTTTAGCTTGATAAAGTGAGAGCAACCATTGTTCCGGCGGGGTGGGATCGGCAACTGATAGCATTTCTACTGGTTTGGCCTCTGGCATTCCTTGCTGTAGATTTTGCGGGACCGGTTTGACAATGGCATAGGATGGTTGCTGTTCTTCAACCTGAGACGTTTGCTGAGCATCATCATTACACCCGGTGACGCCAATAATGGCGACTGAAATAATTAAAAAGAACCCCACACGTTGCACCGCCAGGACCATTAATGTTAGTTTCATTTGGTTGCTCCCTGAATAGTTTGCTCGAACCTGCCGGGTTTATCAGTCTGACACTTTATGAAGGCATGGCCGTTTACTGAAAGTCACCGTAGCGTTCTTCAGCAGCAGCTTCACTGATAAAACTGGCAGCTACTAACTCCCAGCGTTGTTCAGCATCAAACACTCGACTGCATCCTAAGGCCTGTGAAACGTTGGGTTTAAGCGGAAACATTGATCGTCCCGCCTGTCTTACATCATAAAAATAACGATCCAGTTGTAAATCAATGATATGTGTCTGGTGGGTATTTTTTACAAATACTCTGGCCCCACCTTTCTCATCACAATCCTCATCCCACTCTTCATAAAACTCAATATAGTGAGTTGCTTCATTTGCTTCTGCCATTAAAACTGAGCTGTGTGCAATGCAAAATAGCCCCCCGATAAAAACAAGCAAACTGGCAGTAGAAAGTTTAGTGAGCATAAAAATTTAACTCCTGAAACAAATATGGGTTCATAGCTAAGTCCAGACCCAGTGTTAAGAATCAAAGTTTCTCCACAACCCAAGGTCAGGACATCATCCCTAGATGATTCAGGAATAAAGAATATTTATTACTCAGCAGCATTAAACCGACTGACCTGAAGCGGGAAACTTGATTGATCGAAAACAACTCGATAGTTTATTTAAGCAGGTAAGTACAATTTTTCAGGCCTGATAACGTAATCCCCGCTAAACCTTTATTTTGATTGAATCCGTTAATCTTCCTGAGTCATCGCATTAACTGGATTCTGATCAATTTTGTGTTACCAGGGCTTGTTGATCTTTCATCATTTTTTTGGAGAACATAATGTTTGACTGGAATTTATTGAGTGATGGGAAGGCATGGATATTTCAACCAGCCGTATTGAATTTCTTCCTGGTGCTCGGAATTGCAGTTGTAAGCTACATGTTACTTCGCATGGTGATGCGTTTTTTTATTACCCGCAGCGTCGATCTGCTCTCACGATCCAAAGGACGTTGGGGACGATATGGCGCTGAGGTCTTCAGGCATACAAGTCGATTATTAATAGCCGCCATGGCCGTCCAAATTGGTCTGGCACTAGTTGATCTTGGTCCTGAATGGGATAATCGGGTCAGTCATATATGGTTTCTGGTGCTGGCCTTGCAACTGGGACTGTGGATTGATGCTGCCATCGTCATGTGGAAAACAGAAACCATCGAAACGCGGGTAGACCGTGAAAACCAATTAACCGTCACCATTGTTTCCTTACTGGTTCGTACCAGCATCTGGGCTGTCGTATTGCTATCTGTATTGGCAAATCTGGGCGTCAACATTACCGCTCTGGTTGCCAGCCTGGGTATTGGTGGCATTGCCATCGCTCTGGCACTTCAGACATTGCTGGGAGATTTGTTTGCCTCTGCATCCATCGGTTTTGACAAACCTTTTAGAACCGGAGACTTTATTGTTTTTAATGATGTTGCCGGTACCATTGAATATATTGGGCTGAAAACCACGCGTATTCGAAGCCTGAGTGGCGAACAGATCATTTGCGGTAATACCAACCTGTTGCAGCAAATCATTCACAATTACAAACGAATGAATGAACGTCGAGTGGTTTTCTTTCTGGCAATTTCATTTCGCACGCCAGTCGCCAAAGCCAGACAGATACCCGGCTTAATAAAGGAAATCATCGAATCCATCGACAAAACCCGATTTGATCGCGCGCATTTATTCAAATTTGATGATTATTCGATGAGATTTGAGGTGGTCTATTACGTGCTAAGCTCAGACTACAATATTTATATGGATATCCAGCAAAACGTTAATTTTACGTTGCTGGAGGAGCTGGACAAAAGAGAAATCAGATTTGCTATGCCTGTGCGTTCCATTGAGTTTCTTGATGATATACCGATTCCTGACAAACCTCATGCTTCGAGCAGTCACCTCAGCGACAAGACTATTCACAAAGCAGAATAAGTTTGTTTAGGGCTTGTTATTGATTTGGAATGGTGAAAATGCCGTCAGGGTACTGGTTGCACATAAACTCAACAAAGGCACGAACCTTCGGGCTTTGTAAACGACGTGACGTATGCAGAATCCAAAGCTCGGTTTCCCCGTCGGCCATTCCCCATGACACAAGTTCACCTTTTTCAAGCTGACTGCCAATAATGGAGTGCGGGAGCATTGCCGCTCCTGCCCCTGCAGCAATGGCATCGCGGACCATTAACAGCGAAGAAAGACGAAGAACAGGTTGCGGTTCAAAGATGTGCTGACCATCGTTGACAGTCCAAAAGTCTCCGTCACGATAGGTTTGCATAACCACTGCCGGAACCTTAATCGGCTTACCGCGTTGGCCCTTCGGCATTTGAAATGAAGGTGCGGCAGCAAGCACTCTTTTGTCTCTAGCAAAGCATCTGCCAACCAACAAACTGTCATTATCTGGATTAATACGGATGGCAACATCGAAATGTTCTTCAACGAGATTGACCAGACGATCTTCCGACACCACTTCAATCTGTACATCAGGATAATTTTCCAGGAACTGAGCAGTAAGCCGTCCCAAAGCGAGCTGAGAAAACAGGAGCGGTGCTGCGATACGCAGGCGACCACGCGGTGAATCAAGGCCATCCTTTGCCGACGCTACTGCATCGGTGATCTCATGCATTGGTCCCTGCGTTCTGGCCAGTAGCAGTTGTCCTGCTTCAGTCAATTCCATGCTACGCGAACCTCGCTCGATGAGCCGAATACCCAAAGCTTCTTCGAGATCGGCTATACGACGCGATAGGGTTGCCTTAGACCTGCCACTGGCACGGCTGGCTTTTCCAAAACCACCATGAGCTGCTACCAGTTGGAAGTCGTTAAGTGCATTCAAATCCATCACGTCTCACTTTTGATACAAACTGTCTTTATTTTAGTGCCTTTGTTTTAAATATGGAATCACTTATTGTTTGGTTGTACGCAATTCAAACCCAACCAAGGAGACATTATCATGACCATTCTCGTTATAGGTGCAACCGGCACTGTCGGAAGCCAAGTTATCGAACAACTCACAAAGCGCGGTGCCGATGTTAGGGCACTTGTTCGTGATACCACTAAAGCCAACTTCCCTGCTGGTGTCGACATTGTCCAAGGCGATCTGCTCGACGTTGATTCGCTGAGAAGTGCCTTCGCCGGCGTCTCGACATTATTTCTGCTCAACGCAGTGGTAGCCGACGAATATACCCAAGCTCTGATAGCGCTCAATATTGCTCAGGAGGTCGGCATTGAGCGGATTGTTTACCTTTCTGTCATTCACGCCGACCGTTATCTGAACGTGCCGCACTTCGCCGGAAAATATGGTGTTGAGCGTATGATCGAGCAGATGGGCCTTAACGCCACCATTCTGCGTCCTGCCTATTACATCAGTAACGACATCACGATTAAGGATGTAGTGACGGGATACGGTATTTATCCAATGCCCATTGGCGACAAGGGGCTGGCCATGGTGGATACGCAAGATATTGCCGAGGTCGCTGCCCTCGAACTTATCCGTCGTGAGGAGTCTTCAGTACCGCAGCCGCTTAATCGAATCAATCTCGTCGGCCCTGACACGCTGACCGGACAGGATGTCGCCGAAATCTGGACGCAGGTACTGGGTACTCCGATCACCTATCCGGGCGATGACACTGCAGGATTCGAGCAGAATCTCCGGCAGTTCATGCCGAATTGGATGGCTTATGATATGCGTCTAATGAGCGAACGTTTCCTCACCGAGGGCATGATCCCCGATGTTGGCGATGTAGAACGTCTGACTTCGCTACTTGGACGTCCGTTGCGGAGCTATCGTGACTTCGCTGACAAACTTGTTTCGGCATAGATCTTTCAGGAAACTCTCGTCGATCAGGTAGTGTGTGAGTAATTTTTAACGACACAAAATAGAAAGCCCAGTCATCTAATGATGACTGGGCTTTTGTCCGAACGGAGGATGGGGATCTACCAGGCCGCAATTAAGCTGATAACACCCAATGACTATTGCTATAACTACATAAAATGAAAGATCGGTGCCAGAGCTACACCAAGTTTAATTTTGGGGAAAATTAGAGAAGAAAGTGGTGGCTACACCTAGATTCGAACTAGGGACCCCATCATTATGAGTGATGTGCTCTAACCAACTGAGCTATGTAGCCACGAAGCCGAGCATTTTACGTTGCTGGGCAATAAATATCAACATTAAGAGACTGTTAATCTCTTACAACCTGAAAGGCTGGGGAGATGGTTATAACCAATCGCTGAACTGAATACCAAACCCTATGCTGTTGGTGCGGTGGTCATAATCAATTAGACTTTCACCATAGCCATTAAACCACTGCACATAACCTCTAAAGTTTTTATACAGCGGAAAGCTCCAGCCCAGTTGCGTTGCGCCTTTATTATCGCTACGCAGATTATTACGGATCATTAGATCAAAACTGTGATCACCGTATTTATAAACCGAAGTGAAATCAAAATTCCCCATATATTTTTCAATATCCGGGTTATCGTCCGAGCTATCTCTTTCAGGAACCCGATACCATGGGCGAACAGCAAAATAAAAGTCGCCTTTTTCTACGACGAACTCCGCAAATATGCGATTCCAGCTACGGGATAATTCACCACTCTGGCCATTTGATTGGTGATTAAAGCCGACATTAATCAGTGAGTTTTTAAACCCGAATAACTCGGTATCGTTTGCAAATGAAAGCCAGGCCTCTGGTTCGTGGTTGGAATCACGAAACACTTGTGAGTTATCGTTATTAAACATTTGCCAGAAAGATCGGTTGGTATAAGCAATAAAGGCATCCGCCCGATTATTAAACAAACCTCTGACCACGGGAAGTTTTAAGCTGATTTGAAATTTACTTTCCCACGGTTGAAAATCATAGTCATTGCCAGGATCAGAAGCTTCAAAAGGAGCTTCATTGTAAGAAGCTACATTGTTACTGAAAATGAAGTAATTGGGTCGATGCGGCAAGAATGCAAATGGATTATTTGACTGACTTTTTTCTAAAACCAAACGACGTGTTAAGGCAGAACCATCCGCCGTTTTAATACTGGTGGCATCATCGCCATCAAGGGAGATAGTCTGCTCCTCAGCACGCTTCACCGCAGGCAAAGTGACCGGATCAAAAGATTCCTGTTTTTGTGAGCTGATGTCAGCGCTGCATATTGCGCGAATATCCCCGACCGTAACCGTATCATCGGAAGTAGCCATCTTGGACAAAATGCACGCATTCATAGCCGGATCGGCCTGTGCCACGCCCATCAGTATCGGTGTTAATAACACGCCAACAAACCATCTTTTCATGATTATTCCTTTACTTCAGAGCGCCTTCCGAGATCCACTGATCAAAGGCAAATTTTCAATTAGACGTTAAATCTAAAATGCATTACGTCGCCATCTTTAATGACATATTCTTTGCCTTCCAGACGCCATTTTCCGGCATCTTTAGCACCCTGTTCACCATTAAACTTCACAAAATCATCATAGGCGATAACTTCTGCGCGAATAAAGCCTTTTTGGAAATCAGTATGAATAACACCGGCACCTTCAGGTGCGGTCGCGCCGACTTCAACAGTCCAGGCACGTACTTCTTTAACACCAGCGGTAAAGTAGGTATGTAATCCAAGCAATTGATAACCGCTACGAATGACTCGATTCAGACCCGGTTCTTCCTGACCAAGTTCCTCAAGAAATTCTGCTTTATCCTCATCTGCCAGATCGGCAATCTCAGATTCAATAGCGGCACATATTGCTACAACAATAGCATTTTCTTTATCAGCCAAGGCCATTACTGCATCCAAAGCAGGATTGTTTTCAAAACCATCTTCAGCAACATTGGCAATATACATTGTTGGTTTGATGGTTAATAAATGCAAACCCGTTAATAATGCCAACTGTTCATCATCAAGATTCATTGCCCGAACAGGTGCCCCCTGGTCCAGGTGTTCGCGGATCTGTGTCAATAAATCCAGGCGTGCTTTGGCGACTTTATCACCGCCTTTGGCGTCCTTGGTAGTTTTGGTGATCGCTTTTTCTACTGATTCCAGATCAGCCAGAGCCAGTTCGGTATTGATCACTTCAATATCATCAACCGGCGAGACTTTACCGGCCACATGCACCACATTTTCATCTTCAAAACAGCGAACAACATGGGCGATAGCATCAGTTTCACGGATATTGGCCAGGAATTTATTACCTAAGCCTTCACCCTTGGAAGCCCCGGCAACCAGACCGGCAATATCAACAAATTCCATGGTAGTGGGCAAAACCCGTTGCGGATTAACGATTGCAGCCAGTTTATCCATACGCGGATCCGGCACCGGTACGATGCCAACATTAGGTTCAATCGTGCAGAACGGATAGTTTTGTGCTTCGATGCCCGCCTGCGTCAACGCATTAAATAACGTGGACTTGCCTACGTTAGGTAAACCGACAATACCGCATTTAAATCCCATGAGAAATCCTTAGGGGTTATTTATAACAATGACAAAATTCTTACCTCGCACCTTACACAGGTGTTTTCTAAAGTTCACAACAAGAAAGTTAAAAAACGATTCTTACTGTGAGTGCAGCCAGTTCATGGCTTTTTCGAGGTTTCCTGAAAGTACATCAGGTAAAACACGCAGGCTGTTATCGATACCTGCCATCATATTTTCCCGATCTGTTGCAGAGGGTTTACTCAGCACATAATCGGCAACTTGCTTACTATTGCCCGGATGATCAATACCAATCCGGCAACGTAAAAAATCTTTGCTGCCCAGTTGACTGATGATGTCACGCAGACCATTGTGCCCACCATGACCGCCACCGCGTTTCAGGCGCACCGTACCGGCGGGTAAATCCAATTCATCGTGGATAACGAGAATATTTTCTGCAGGGATTTTATAAAAATTGGCCAGCGCCGCAACAGATTGACCGCTGCGATTCATAAAGGTAAGTGGTTTGATCAACCAGACTTTGTGTTCAGGATTTGTGTATTGAATCAGTTGACCATGAAATCGGGATTCTGTTTTAAAACTCAGCCCAAAATCACTAGCCAACTGATCCAACCACCAGAACCCGACGTTGTGTCGGGTCTGTTCATACTGAGAACCGGGATTGCCCAGACCGGCGATAATCCAGTTTGTCATAACGGTTCCCGTCGACTGAATTAATCTTCAGTCGCTTCTTCCTCATCATCAGCTTCTGTATCTTCTTCAAGATCCACTTTAGCAACACGTGGCTCATGAATACTGACAACGGCTTGATCGTAAGAAGAACGTTCACCTTCTTCCAACTGCTCATCCTGAGTATGCGTCAAGGCAGTCAGAGTGACACCTTTAGGCAGCTTCAATTCGCTCAGGTGAATTGCTTCATCCATAGCCAGTTTTGCAACATCTATTTCGATGTATTCTGGCAGATCTTTAGGCAAACAAGAGATTTCAACCTCTGTCATCAGATGCGAAACCAAACCACCGGCTTTAACACCAACCGCTTTTTCCTCATTGATAAAGTGCAATGGAATAGTCATTGTCATTGCATGTTTGGCATCAACGCGCAGGAAGTCTGCATGGATGATTTTGTTGTCGTTCGCAGGATGACGTTGCAGATCTTTCAATACGACCTGATTTTTCTTGCCATCAATAACCAATGTCAGAATGTGAGCGTAAAACGCTTCTTCTGCCAAATGGCGAATGAATTGGTTATGGTTTACTGAAATTGAAACAGGTTCTTTTTCAGCACCGTAGACTACTGCTGGTACTTTGCCCGCATGACGTAGGCGGCGGCTCGCACCTTTCCCCTGGTCAGTACGCGCTTCAGCTTGTACTTCAAATAAATTTTCCATCTTCTTCTCCAAGACTAAAAAACGGACACGAGGCCCGTTCATATGCCGTTTTCCGGCTTTTCGCCTCCCCCGCGACCAGGTTCAGCACATACAACCAAAATAAATTTTTTGGTTAATCCATATATAAAGAGCTAACTGACTCTTCATTACTAATTCGGTACATCGCTTCCGCGAGCATTTCAGCAATGCTCAAGACGCGAATTTTGTCACATGCGGCCGCATCAGGCTGCAATGGGATGGTATCTGTCACCACTAATTCGTTCAGCAACGAATTATTGATATTTTTAATGGCTGCTCCCGATAAAACCGGGTGAGTACAGTAAGCAACCACATTGGTGGCACCATGTTCTTTCAAAGCGGCTGCTGCGGCACACAACGTACCAGCAGTATCGACCATATCATCGACCATCACACAGGTACGGCCATCAATATCACCGATGATATTCATTACTTTGGCCACATTGGCACGAGGGCGGCGCTTATCAATAATCGCCAGTTCAACATCCAAATGTTTGGCTAATGCACGGGCACGAACCACACCCCCAACATCCGGCGAGACCACAACCAAGTCCTGGTATTTGTGTTTCCAGATGTCACCCAGTAACACGGGTGAGGCGTAGACATTATCAACAGGGCAATCAAAAAAGCCCTGGATCTGATCGGCATGTAAATCAACGGTTAAAACACGGTCTGCGCCAACACCTGTCAACATATTGGCAACTACCTTAGCGGTAATGGCAACACGAGCTGAACGAGGACGGCGATCCTGACGGGAATAACCAAAATAAGGGACAACCAGGGTAATGCGTTTGGCTGATGCACGACGGATAGCGTCGGTCATCACCATTAATTCCATCAGGTTATCGTTGGTAGGCATACAGGTTGGTTGGACGATAAACACGTCCTTGCCTCGGACATTGTCGAGAATTTCAACCATGATCTCGCCATCACTGAATTTCTCAACTGTGGCTTTACCCAAGCTGATATTCAGAAAATTGGCGATATTTTCTGACAGTTTACGATTAGCGTTTCCAGTGAAGACCATCATATTGTCGTCTGCAGAACGCTGTTGTAACTGGAGGAGTCGGTTTTGAGTCACTATAGAGATGCCGAGTTCATTCAATAAACAAAAAGAGTGGCTGGGGTACCAGGATTCGAACCTGGGAATGACGGGATCAAAACCCGTTGCCTTACCGCTTGGCGATACCCCAACTGTTTTTACTCAACTCTATCAAATTGCAGTTACATTAAGACTTCAATCGAAGTCTTGAGCACAAAAACTCAACGGTGATTTGTTGCAGCCTTTGGCAGTAAAAGCATGCCAATGTTCCGGCACATGTTCTAAAACATTTTCAGCCGCAGTGGCTGAGTCAAAGCGGGCAAATACACAAGACCCTGTTCCGGTCATACGTGGATTGGTGGCATATTGTGCCAACCATGCCAGTGCTTGTGCAACTGGTGGATGCATTTTTTTCACCACCGATTCGCAAATGTTACTGCCTTCCCCCGCAAGGAAGCCCGCTATTGTGATGGGTTCACAATCGCGTGTCAATTCAGTTGCGGAAAATATTTCAGCGGTGGAGACGGCGCATTGGGGAAAGATAACTAAATACCAAGGTTCTGGTGGATCAATTTTAGTAAAAATTTCTCCTACACCCTCGGCCCACGCCGCGTGACCTCGCACAAAAACCGGCACATCTGCGCCTAATTGCAACCCCAGACCCGCTAATTGATCTTCTGATAAATCACATTGCCAAAGCTTATTCAGCGCAACGAGGGTGGTGGCGGCATCGGAACTGCCTCCTCCCAGACCACCTCCCATCGGCAGATTTTTTTCCAGTTGGATAACAGCACCTGAATGACAATTGCAGGTTGATTGTAAAAGCCGGGCGGCTTTTACAATCAGATTATCCTGATCTGCAACGTCTGGCAGATCGCCTTGTAAGGTGATTTGCGAATCTTCGGTGACGGTAAATTTTAATCTGTCGCCATAGTCAAGAAACTGAAATGCCGTCTGTAACTCATGATATCCATCTGGCCGTCTGCCGGTGATATGTAAAAACAGATTCAGTTTTGCCGGTGCAGGCCACCATTCATTCATTTACCAGCTTTCCATCCATTCATTACCAGACGAATACTTAACTGCGGATGTTCGATAAAGATCTTCGCCGGCACATCATTGCCTTCCAACGGCGCATAATCAACAAACTCCACTTGCCACCCTGCCTGGGAAAGCGTAATTAAGCGGCCTTTTTCATCCAGGGTTTTCTCATCAATCTTGATAGGGGCATGCGGCAAGCCTCTGACCCAGTCACGCAAGGCACTGACCGGTAATAACCAGCCCAGCACTTCTGCAAGAAGCTCTTCCGGTGTAGCAGCAGAATAGGTTTCACCATCAGAAAAAGTCATGGTGACCAGTTTGTCATTACCGGCTAACTCCACTCCCCCTTGAGAAAAGGGACCAAACAAGCGGATATTGAATTCTTCCTTCTGCTGTTGCCAGGTCACGCCGACATTCCAGCCTTCTTTGTCCTGACGAATAACCGTGCGACCTCGAAATGACCAGTTATCCATTTGTTTTAACGCCGTCTGACGGGTTTCCCACAACTGTTCAGCTGGTTCTAATGGTTTTGTCTGCCAGAATGGGGTACAGGCCGTCATCAACAGCAAACTGGTTACTACAAGAAGCTGTTTCATTTGGTCAACCGCTGCAGGGTCTCCTGAAGGACTTTGTTATTCGGATCCAGTTTCTTCCCCTGCTCCCAATACTTTCTGGCTTCATTTTTTTTATTCTGCATCCACAGCACTTCACCCAGATGGGCAACAAACTCCACATCGGCCTGAATCTCCACTGCCTCACGCAGGTAATATTCAGCTTTTTCCAAATCACCCATCCGGTAATACACCCATCCCAGGCTATCGAGGTAATAAGGATCATTAGGCCGCAGTTCCAAAGCTTTATTGATTAACTGCAAAGCTTCTTCATGTCGATCAGTACGATCGGTCAGGGTATAACCCAAGGCATTCATCGCCTGAGCATTTTCCGGGTCAATTTTCAGAATAGTGCGCAGATCTTGTTCCAGCATCTCCAGCTTGCCAATCGATTCGGCCACCATGGCGCGACTGTATAACAGATCCTGATTGCCCGGATGATTGGTCAGGGCTTCCGTTAACAACTCAACAGACTCTTCCGGCATGTCGTGATCCCGCAAAAAAGCGGCTTCAAACAAATAAAAATCAATGGCCTGCTGAGGACGTTCCTGACGCAGCAATTGCAGATGCTGTCGTGCTTTATCAATATCACCTTGATCGGCCAATAAATTGATATAACGGGTTTGCGCCATTTCAAAACGCTGGCTGTCTGTTGGCACTGAGGCGAACCAGACCAAAGCAGAATCCACATTGCCATTCATTTCTTCGGCAAGCCCCATAAAATAGCTGGCCTGACCACCGGCATCACCCATTTGTAATAACTGACTGAAATACGACTTGGCGGTTTCTCCATCATCGCGTTCCAAAGCCAGTAATCCCAGCGCAAAAATCACATCCGGGTTTTCCGGACTCTCCAAATGCAATTCTTCAAAAATGCGCTTTGCCTTTTCCGATTCGCCACTTTCCCCTAACAGTTTTCCATAGGTGAAGCGTAAGGACTCACTTGCCCCATCGCGCTGAGCTGCTTTGGCAATTAACTTTAACGCTTCTTCTTTTTTATCAAAGGTTTGCAGTAAATCCGCTTTAAGGCTCAGATAAGCTTCGTTGTTTGGGTCTTCTTCCAACAATTCATCGACGGCGATTTCAGCTACATCAAAGCGCTGGAAATAAGCCGCTAATCGGGCATAGGTAAAGCGAGCAGCCGGATCATCATTTTTATACAGGTCCAATTCCAGAATCGTCTGCAAACCTCTTTCCGGATCTCCCTTCTCGCTTAAATTGGCGGCTAGGCTTTCCAGATATTTTTCTTTGTTCTCCGGCTCCAAAGCGAGCGCTTTGTTTATGTTCACAACGACTTCGGCATAATTATCTTCCATTAATAAAAATGGAACCCGCATCACATAGACCTCGGCCTCTTCCGGGGAGACTTCCTGCCATCGGGTCAATGCCCGGTCAATACGTTTGGGATCTCGTGAAAATGTCGAAATTCGTGCGGAACGTCCCGCCAGTTCGGGAGAATCGGTTAATTCTGCTGCCTGGTTATATAAATCGACCGCAATATCAAGTTGACCGCGCTGACCCGCAATTTCGGCGGTAAGCACGTAATAAATCAGTTCTGGAGTCAAAGGCAAATCCAATTCCGTCTGCGCAGTTTCCACTGTCTCTGCTTCGTTTACTTCCACTGGCTGCAGGGGAGTTTTTTCGTCTGATTGCTTAGCTGTAGCGGCGCATCCAAACAGTAAAATAGGTATCATCACCCAGGCCGCCGATGAGGCGAACTGTTTTGAATGACCGCGTAACTGTTGCAATAAATCCATAATTCAACGACCTGACTGATTGAGTTTGATAGAATGGCGAATTAGTCTTGTCCAGACCGAGATATAAGACAACTTAGCTCACGGCTGCAAAGTTTAACAGCATACAACACGACTCCTTAATTATGCATCTTGTCACTTACGGCATTAATCACACAACCGCACCGGTTGATGTGCGCGAGAAGCTTAGCTTTGATGCTGATAAATTACCTTTGGCTTTAGCGTCACTGATGCTGAATGAAAGCGTGATTGAAGCAGTCATTGTCTCAACCTGCAACCGTACCGAAATATACTGTCATCTAGACGAAGATTATGACAATAGTGTCCTGTTATGGTTGCATAACTTTCAACAACAGGATGCCAATGCCCTCAAGTCCTATCTCTATTGTTACGAAGGTGCTGATGCGGTAAGACATTTATTTCGGGTCGCCTGTGGTCTGGATTCGTTAGTTTTAGGCGAACCGCAGATTCTCGGTCAGTTAAAAACCGCCTACACCCAGGCCCTTAACGCAAAGGCGCTGGGGAAATCGCTGGGACGTTTGTTTCAACATGCTTTTGGCGTAGCCAAGCAGGTGCGTACCGATACCGCCATTGGCAACAGTCCGGTTTCAGTCGCCTTTGCTGCTGTCAGTCTGGCAAAACAAATCTTCAGTAATCTGGCCGAATCAACCGCCCTGCTAATCGGTGCCGGCGAAACCATCGAACTGGTCGCCCGTCATCTGTTTGATAATGGTATCAAGCGTCTGATTATTGCCAATCGCACCGTTGAGAAAGCCCATCTTCTGGCAACCTCGGTAAATGGATACGCGATTAGTCTGAGTGAAATTCCGGCCCACCTCGCCGAAGCAGATATTGTGATCAGCTCCACCGCCAGCCAGCTGCCCATACTTGGCAAAGGTACGGTCGAAAGTGCATTAAAGCTGCGCAAACGTAAACCGATTTTTATGGTGGATATTGCGGTTCCACGGGATATCGAAGCAGAAGTTGGACAGCTTGAAGACATTTATTTATATAGCGTTGATGATCTGCATGACATTATTGAAGAAAATCTGCAGTCACGGCGTGATGCTGCCAAGCAGGCAGAGGAAATCATAGACACGCAGGCCGATCACTTTGCCGGCTGGATGCGCAGTCAGGATACCGTACCGGTAATTCGGTCGATTCGTGAGCGCGGACAGATGCTCAGCACCCAGGCCGTTGATAAAGCCCTGCGTCAGCTGGAACAGGGTGCGAGTGCTGAAATGGTGATGACTGAACTGGCCCGAACCCTGACCAACAAACTGTTACATGAACCCAGTAGACAACTGCGGCAATCAGCATTTGAATCAGATGAAAATAATCCGATGATTGATGCTGCCCGCCGTTTATTTAACATTAAGGATTGATCTGTGAAAGATTCCATCAGGCATAAACTTGAAGCATTAGTTGATCGTCATGAAGAGATCAGTGGCCTGCTATCTGATCCGGAAACCATGGCCAATCAGAACAAATTTCGCACTTTATCGCAGGAATATGCACAGCTGGAGCCAGTTGTTAAACACTTTGGCTTATATCTGCAAACCTTGAGTGATTTGAAAGACGCTCAAGCAATGATGCAAGAAAGTGATCCGGAAATGCGTGAAATGGCCAAGGAAGAATTGGCCATTGCCGAAGAAAAGCAGGAACAGCTTGCCATTGATTTGCAGAAATTGTTGTTACCTAAAGATCCAAATGATCAACGTAATATCTTTCTGGAAGTCCGCGCCGGTACCGGTGGTGATGAAGCCGCCATTTTCTCCGGTGATTTATTTCGAATGTACACGCGTTATGCTGAGTCACGTCGCTGGCAGGTTGAAGTGCTCAATGCTCAGGAAGGCGAGCATGGTGGTTATAAAGAAATCATCGCCCGTATTGTTGGTGATGGTGCCTACTCACGGTTGAAATTTGAATCCGGCGCCCATCGGGTGCAACGGGTTCCGGAAACAGAATCGCAAGGACGGATTCATACCTCAGCCTGTACGGTAGCGATTTTGCCGGAAGCCGATGAAATCGATCAGATTGAAATCAACCCGGCTGATATCAAAATGGATACCTTCCGTTCATCCGGTGCCGGTGGCCAGCACGTTAATACTACTGATTCCGCCGTACGTATCACACACATTCCAACCGGGATTATCGTTGAGTGTCAGGAAGAACGTTCACAGCACAAAAACCGCGCCAAAGCGATGTCCGTTTTGCAATCACGCATCATGGCGGCGAAAGAGGAAAAACAAGCCTCTGAACAGGCCGAAACCCGCAGATTGTTAGTCGGTAGCGGAGATCGCAGCGAACGTATCCGTACCTATAACTATCCACAAGGCCGCATTACCGACCATCGAATCAATTTAACCTTATATAAATTGGATGAAGTCATGTCAGGTCAGCTGGATCAGGTCATTGATCCGTTAATCAGCGAATACCAAGCCGATCAGCTGGCGTTATTGTCGAAGGATTCCTAGGATCAAAAGACCTAGGCTTTCGCTAGCCAATCCTGAGGTTGAAGGTAGTAATCATATAACTTGGCTTCCGCCGAGCCCGGCTCGGGTTGCCAGTTATAGCGCCATTTGACCAATGGCGGTAACGACATCAGGATCGACTCGGTACGTCCACCCGACTGCAAACCAAACAAGGTGCCGCGGTCATAAACCAGATTAAATTCCACATAACGACCACGACGATACAGCTGAAAATCACGCTGTTCTTCGGTATAGCGCAACTCTTTGCGACGCTCGACAATTGGTAGATACGCTGTGGTGTAACTGTTGCCAACGCTTCGCAACAAACCAAAGCAATGTTCAAAATCCGGCTGATTCAAATCATCGAAAAACAGCCCGCCAACCCCCCGCGGTTCGTTGCGATGCTTGAGAAAGAAATACTCATCACACCACTTTTTGTAATCATCGTATACCGTGTCACCAAAAGGGTCGCAGGCATTTTTAGCTGTTTGATGCCAATGAATAACATCGTCATCAAAGGTGTAATAGGGCGTCAGATCATAACCACCACCAAACCACCAGATAGGTTCTTCACCGGCTTTTTCAGCAATAAAGAAACGTACATTGGCATGGGAGGTTGGTACATACGGGTTATGTGGATGAATCACCAGCGATACGCCCATCGCCTGAAAACTGCGCCCGGCAAGTTCAGGCCGACTGGCCGTTGCTGATGGCGGTAAGTTATCACCGCTGACTTCGGAGAAATTGACCCCTGCCTGTTCAAACACCGCCCCGTTATTTAAAACCCGGGTTCGTCCCCCACCACCGGCTGGGCGCTGCCAGTCATCTTCAGCAAATTTCTGTTTGCCATCTGAATTTTCAACCTCTTTACAGATAGCATCTTGTAGAGTGAGTAAATACTCACGTACGGCATTAATATCCGGCCCACTCATCGCAGTACCTCACCAGTGAATGCATCACGAATAGTGGATGGCTTGTTAGCTCCGCCCAATGCCCCGGGCAGCACATAATCCAGTTCAGGTAACTGCCAATGCACTTGATGAACATTTTTGGCAGGTCGCAACCCGGTAATATTGGCACTGCTGGAAACCAGCGGTCCGCCAAATCTGCGGCATAGTTCTGCCGCTAAGGGATGTGCTGTTACTCTGACCGCCAGTGTGTCTCGCCCACCGGTTAATAAGGGAGAAACCGAAGAACGAACCGGCAATAACCAGGTGTTTGGGCCGGGCCAGCTTTGAGTCACTTTGGCGAGAATGTCAGCAGATAACGGCTGGATAAAATCCTGCAATTGGTTGAAGTCTGATGCAATCAGAATCAGGCCTTTTTCCAAGGGGCGACGCTTCATCATCAATAATCTGATAATGGCGGTTTCGCTCGAGGGATCACAGCCAACGCCAAACACTGCTTCGGTAGGATAGGCAATTACCCCATCCTCCTGCAAAGCAAGGCAGGCCTGTCTTAATTGCCAGTTAGAAAAATTCATATTCGGTGCAGATCGCTACTTTTAAAAGATAAATTAACCACGTTGCCGTTTTTTCTGCATCATTTCTTCAACAAACGGCATCAAAATAATTTCAATGGCCAGACCCATTTTGGTTCCGGGCACGACCATATTATTGGGTCGTGACATAAATGAATCTTTCAGCATTGAAAGGTAATACGGAAAATCTGCCATCTTAGGATCTTTAAAACGGATAACACACAGACTTTCATCCGGGGTGGGAATTTCCCGCATAACAAACGGGTTGGAGGTATCAATTAATGGCACCCGCTGAAAATTGATATGGGTGCGGGAAAACTGAGGCGTAATGTGGTGAATGTAATCCGGCATACGCTTCAAAATAATATCGACAACAGCATCCTGAGAATATCCACGGTTGGAACAATCACGTTTGATCTTCTGGATCCACTCGATATTGATAACCGGCACCACACCAATTAACAGATCGGTATATTGGGCGATATTCACTTCATCGGTAACCATACCGCCGTGCAGCCCTTCGTAAAACAGAAGGTCACTGTCATTATCCAGCTCTTCCCACTCGGTAAATGTTCCGGGGGGTTGATTGAATTTAACAGCTTCGGTTTCGTCGTGAATGTAATAGCGTTTTTCGCCACGGCCGGTTTCTGAGTAGGTCTGAAACAATCTTTCCAGCCGATCGAGACAATTGGCTTCAGGACCGAAATGCGTCATCGCCCGACCTTCGGCTTCCGCCTGAGCCACAGCGGCAAGCATCTCTTCACGATTATATCGGTGAAAGCTGTCACCCTCGATAACAGCAGGCTTAACATTGGTACGACGAAAAATATCTTCAAATGCATGTTTTACATTCGAAGTGCCTGCGCCGGAAGAACCTGTAACTGCAATAATCGGATGGGATACAGACATTCCGCCTTCTCCTTAAAGTCGCAATTTATCAGCCTTTCTGTTGCTCACGGGCAACTGCACGATAGGCAATATCCGTTCGATAATAGGCATCCTGCCATTGAATCTTTGCGACTCCAGCATAAGCCTGTTGTTGAGCAGCAGCAACACCTTCACCCAGAGCGGTCACACATAAAACACGGCCACCAGCTGTGACAACTTTATCTTGATCAAATGCTGTACCGGCGTGGAATACACGGGTATCAGCTGAATCCACGACATCCAATCCGCTAATCACATCGCCTTTTTTATAGCTGTCCGGATAACCACCAGCAGCCATGACGACACCCACGGCAGCACGGGGATCCCACTCAGCGGTGACTTGATCCAGTCTTTTATCCAATGCTGCTTCACATAACTCGACTAAATCGGAAAGCAAACGCATTAAGATGGGTTGGGTTTCCGGGTCACCAAAACGGCAGTTATATTCCACCACTCGTGGCGCACCCGTTTCATCAATCATTAATCCGGCATATAAAAAGCCGGTGTATGGGCGACCATCAGCTGCCATACCTTTAACAGTAGGCTCGATAACTTCACGCATCACTCGATCAAAAACGCTATCGGTCACTACCGGAGCAGGCGAATAGGCGCCCATACCACCGGTATTGGGTCCTTTATCACCATTATCGCGAGCTTTGTGATCCTGTGAAGTTGCCAGCGGCAGGATATGTTCACCATCGACCATCACAATAAAGCTGGCTTCTTCGCCGGTCATAAATTCTTCGATAACCACACGATGACCGGCTTCCCCAAAGGCATTCCCGGACAACATGTCTTCAACTGCAGCAATCGCTTCTTCAACCGTCTGCGCGACGATAACGCCTTTACCGGCAGCCAGACCATCAGCTTTCACAACGATAGGCGCGCCACGCTCTAGAATGTATTCAATGGCATTGGAGATATTGGTAAAGACTTGATAGGCAGCAGTAGGAATTTGATGACGGGCCAGAAAATCTTTGGTGAACGATTTGGAAGCTTCCAGCTGAGCGGCGTCCTTGCTCGGACCGAAACAGCGTAACCCGGCTTTTTCAAAGGCATCGACGACACCCATAACTAATGGAATTTCAGGGCCAACAACGGTTAAACCGATATCATTTTGCTGTGCAAAGGCCACCAGCGCATCAATATCATCAACCGCGATGTCGACATTGCGAACACCTGCCTCATTTGCGGTTCCCGGATTGCCTGGAGCAACAAAAACTTCACTGCAACGCGGTGATTGTTTCAGTTTCCAAGCCAGCGCATGCTCACGACCGCCACTACCAATGACCAGAACTTTCATTATCTTGTTGCCACACCTGCTGAAATAAAGCGGCAATGATACCGTAGATGACTGTATAACCAAACATTAATACATGGTAATGACATACCCAAGTCAGCCTATATAAGGCATAGATTGTAACTGTGGCGGCTTTTCATTATTGTGATGTTCAGCCTTTGCCAAGTGAGAAAAATACAAGTGGAAGATTTAAAAACATCGGAAGCCTGGCGCGTCTTCCGCATTCAATCTGAACTGATTGACGGTATTGAAACCCTTAATGGGCTTGGTCCCGCCGTATCCATCTTCGGTAGTGCATGTTTAACAGAAGACTCGCCGTATTATCAGGCGGCCAAACAGGTTGCACTGTCACTTTCCCAGGCAAAGTTTTCGGTTATTACCGGTGGAGGTCCCGGCATTATGCATGCTGCCAATGCCGGTGCGTTCAAACAGGGGGCACATTCGGTCGGCCTCAATATTGAATTGCCGATGGAACAAAAACCCAATCCGAATCAGGATATCAGCCTGAGTTTTCGTTACTTTTTTGTGCGCAAACTTATGTTTGTTAAATCCTCAATGGGCTATGTCGTATTTCCCGGTGGTTTTGGTACTTTGGATGAATTCTTTGAAGCATTAACCCTTATCCAAAGCCGCAAGATCCGTCACTTTCCGGTTATTTTGTATGGCTCAGAATACTGGAAAGGACTGATTGACTGGCTTCGGGCTGAAGTGCTGCGGATGGACTGCATCAAGGAAGACGATCTGAATATTTTCCATCTGGTTGATAAGCCCGAAGAGGTCTTGCCGATTATTCAGAAACATTTTGCTGATTTAGGGGCTCATCCGGAAGACGATCAACGCTTCCCAGTCTGATCTGGATCAAGAAAGCGTGCATTAGCCATCCACGGTAAAAATTGGCTGTTTATAATCATCGCCCAACTGTTTTACAGGGCTTTGCTATGCAAAATCAGCTGATCGTGAACCGCCAACTTATCCAGAAATACGATACGGCCGGACCGAGATACACCTCGTATCCCACCGCATTGGAGTTTGATGAAACCTTTAAAACAAAGGAATTCATCGAACACGCCGAGTTATCCAACCAGCGCGGCGGGCCACTGTCTCTGTATTTCCATTTACCGTTTTGCGATACCGTGTGTTTTTATTGCGCCTGCAACAAAATCATCACCAAAAATCGCGATCATGCTGCGCCATATCTTGAAAACCTCTACAAAGAACTGGCCCTTAAGGCCGCATTAATTGATACCAGCCGTCCGGTGACGCAACTGCACTGGGGCGGTGGCACACCGACATTTATCAGCGAACAGCAAATGCAGGATCTGATGACTGAAACCCGTCGGCATTTTCATATTGCTGACGATGCCGATATCTCGATTGAAATTGATCCCCGTGAAGCTAATGCCGATACCATCGCGTTGTTAAAGAAAATAGGCTTTAACCGTATCAGTCTGGGCGTGCAGGATTTTGATGCGGCCGTGCAAAAAGCGGTTAATCGCATTCAATCCGAGGCCGAAACCATGGCGGTCATAGATGCAGCCCGCCAGCATCAGTTCCGTTCGATCAGCATCGATTTGATTTACGGTCTGCCGCTGCAAACGTTATCCGGCTTCAATACTACGCTCGATAAAATCATCGCTGCCGATCCTGATCGTATCTCATTATTTAATTACGCCCACATGCCAAAGTTGTTTAAAACTCATCGTCAGATTAAAAGTGAAGACTTACCTACTGCAGAGCAGAAATTGAGCATTTTGCAACTGTCGATCAATAAATTAACGCAGGCCGGTTATCAATATATTGGTATGGATCACTTTGCCAAACCGGATGATGAGCTCAGTCTGGCCCAGCAACAAAATCGGTTACATCGTAATTTTCAGGGGTATGCCACTCACGCCGAATGTGATCTGATCGGCTTTGGTATCACTTCGATTGGCAATATCGGTGACGCTTATGCACAGAACGTAAAAACCCTGCTCGAATACGACACTCTGCTCAAGCAAAATCAGTTACCGTTAATGCGTGGCATCAGCCTGTCAGAGGACGACAAACTGCGACGTCAAATCATTACCCGTTTAATCTGTGATTTTGAACTGAGCATTATAGAAATCGAACAGGAATACGGCATTCAATTTAAAGAATATTTTGCTGATGCCTACCCTCAGCTCGAACAATTTGCCGAAGATGGCCTGTTGCAGTATAACTGGAAAAACATTGTGGTCTTACCTGCTGGTCGCTTGTTAATCCGTAATATCTGCATGGCGTTTGATAAATACAGTCAACAAGCAAAACAGCGATTTTCCAAAGTTATATAGGGCTGATGCTGGAAAAAATCCGACAGTACTTCATATTTGGTCGATTAGGCGTAAAGCTCTATGTGCTTGCCGTTATCACCGGATTATTGGCCAGCCTTGCCATCATCCTGCTCAGACTCACCATTGAACATGGTCAAATGCTGCTATTGCCCTCCGGTGAAGTCGAAGGCTTTGCCAGCCTGCCCTGGTGGGGTCTTTTGGGCCTGCCTATTGTCGGCGGCCTGCTTATCGGCCTGCTGTTTCGTGGTTTAAATCAGGAACAACGCACCACCGGCATCCTCCATGTTATCGAACGACTCTCTGCCTATGAAGGCCGACTGCCCTGGCAAAATGCTGTTCGCCAATTTATCGGTACCAGTATTGCCATCATTACCGGTCATTCCGTTGGTCGTGAAGGTCCCGGCGTGCATCTGGGTGCTGCCAGCGGCAGCTTACTGGCAAATGGTCTGGAGTTACCCAACAACAGTGTTCGGATTTTGGTGGCATCGGGCACTGCAGCGGCCATAGCCGCCTCATTTAACACACCGATTGCCGGAGTGATTTTCGCCATGGAAGTCATCATGATGGAATATTACATCGCCAGTTTTATTCCGGTGATTCTTGCTTCCGTCACCGGCGCAGTGGTCTGCCGGCTGACCTTTGGTGACGATACGGTTTTTATCAACCTCAGCGCCGAGATGCAGTCACTATGGGAACTGCCCTACATCATATTCCTGGGTCTCGTTATCGGTGGTTTAGCCACCATTGCGTTAAAAACACTGACGCTGTTTACTAATCTATACACCAATCACCCGTCATGGTTACGGCCGGTTTATGCCGGAATTTTAATGGGCTTGTGCGGCATGATGGTGCCGGAAGTGATGGGTATGGGCTATGGCATTATCGGCAGTATTTCCGCCAATGATATTGCCATCGGCACGCTGGTCATCATCATGGTGATGAAACTGCTGTTATCTTCTGCCACCGTCGGTTTAGGCATCCCGGCCGGAGTCATTGGGCCGACCATGGTCGTCGGCGCCTGTGCCGGCGCAATATTAGGTTACTTTGGCCAGATCCTATTGCCTGAATATGCTTCATCAATGACCTTTTATGCCGTGTTAGGCATGTGTGCGATGATGTCTGCCACCCTGAAAGCCCCGCTTGCCGCATTAATGGCCATGCTGGAACTCACCGGCAACCCGGAAATCATTCTGCCGGGCATGCTCGCCATCGTCTTTTCCAGTCTGATTACGCACGATTATTTCAAGCAGGAGCCACTATTCGTCAATATGATGCGAGTAAAAGGTCTGGATTTTCGTAATGACCCTATCTCGCAAACGCTTCGTAAAATCAGTGTCGGCGCCGCGATGCAACGCAATATCGCTGTATTGAATCAGACAATCAATCGCGATTTGGCCCTGCATACACTTGAAAACAACCCGGAATGGATTTTAATCACCAAAGAACGCAATCCGATTGCCTTGATGCCCGCCAGCGACCTGGCCAGAGCGGTGAGCGTAAAAGAAGACGAAGATGAGTCAGAAATCGATTTGATGCAAATCCCGGCAACCAGACGCAATGTGCATAAAATCTCATTGCATACCAGCCTGCATGAAGCCTATCAGGCGCTTGATAAATATGAAGTAGAGGCGCTGTACGTCAGTCGACAGAGCACCCCAATGATCGACCGTATTTATGGGATTTTGACCCGGGAAATGATCGAAAGCCATTACCAATTACCCCCTTCCACCAGAAAATAAGCGAATTGGGTGTGAACAATTGTGAAATCTTGTTTATAATGTGCGGCTTGCTGCCCGGGTGGTGAAATTGGTAGACACAAGGGACTTAAAATCCCTCGACTTTGCGGTCGTGCCGGTTCGATTCCGGCCCCGGGCACCATTAAAAACAAGCACTTAGAGATAAGTGCTTTTTTTATGCCCGAAAGCCTGTGACGAATTTGTGCCATAACCCTAGGCAACCTCCGTTAATACGTTACTGGCATAAGCTGCTAGATGCTGTGGTGAAAGGTGCGCATATTTCTCCACCATTGCTAGCGTCTTCCAGCCCCCAAGCTCTTTAAGCACATACAAAGGCGTGCCGTTCTGAACATGCCAACTCGCCCATGTGTGCCTTAAGTCGTGCCATCGAAAGTCTGCAATACCCGCATTTTCTAAAGCTTTGCGCCAATCCTTGTTATTTGGATCTCCCAACCATCTTCCTGTTTTTGATACAAAGACCAGGGTTTCATGCTTACCCTTCATTGATTCTAAAACATTCAATGCATCATTGTTCAACGGCACGCCAATCGGCTTTTTACTTTTAGACTGGTCTGGATGAATCCAAGCAAGTTTAAGATCCAGGTTAACTTGGCTCCACTCCAAATTTTTAACATTCCCTTGCCTTAGCCCTGTTGCTACTGAGAACTTTACCAAAGGCTTTAAGTAATCTGGCAATGCTAATTCAAGCCGATTATATTCAGCCATAGTTAACCAACGAATCCGCTTTGCATTTTCCTTATACCTTTCGATATGAGGTACTCGAACAATCCATTCCCATTTGTGTGCTTGGTGTAGTACCACACTAATCACTGCTAGAAAACGGTTTGCTGTCGCCCCAGAGGTGTTCTCTTCCTTGATAAACCCAATCTCCTCAATAAGCCCCTGAGTAATACTATCTAAAGCCCGACCAGACAAATATGGATGCAACCATCTCAACATACTGAGATTTTTCTTGTAACTTACCGTATTTTCGGTGGTTTTAACCCACTTTAATGCGGCTTCATCCCAGGTTCGTCCTGATTGAATTCCTAAACGGTCACGTTCCCACGCGTCCTTTTTTAACTTATCGTGATATTCCTGCGCTTCACGTTTTACTGTAGTTTTAGCAGAGCACCTAACTCGGTTTCCGCTTGGCGTGGTGAAGTCAATCCACCACGTTTTACCTCGTTTATTGAGTGACATAAATTGTCTCCTGAGTTTGATTCACTCAACAACGTTCGCCGTGATTGAGAATACTGTGACCGTAACCAGTCGGCAAGATCGGCTTTAATAAAAACCCACTTTTTCCCTGGTTTTGCTGCTGGAATTTTTCCACTTTGAGCAAGCCTTCTCAGCGTTTCATGATTAAGATGAAGAAATTTGGCCGCTTCATGAATACTCATTGTTTCAACCACGGAGACCTCCCCAAGACCCACAGGGGATCTCCGTAATGATGCTTACACGGCATATTATGTTAGTTGGCGGCGGCCATATCAGTGAGGGGATGTCGTAATGTGCTGGAACTAGAATTCCAGGGTTTGCTTTCCGTTGAGCTTTAGCAATTTTTTCTAAACTCTGCTCCAGCCCAAAGCGATTAAGAAACAACATATATCTGTATGGTTCAAAAAATACATACATATAGAATGGCTCCTGTTTAAGAAGCCTCTATGATGCCAGCTAGAAAAAACAGCAATGTTATCCATATCACACTTTTAACATGTTGATATTTATTATGTTTTTATAATTTTATTTTGCATGCACTGTCAACAGAAAAAGTTTGTCTGAACAAGGTTTGTACGTTTTTAATACTGTATTACGAACATTCATTACAGATGTCCTTGAAACCGAAAATTCCGGCAATCGTGACGCATTTCGGATATTGCCGTAGAGGGATAAACTATTTACCGATTGATGCCCCATGGCCGCAGCAGTTTCTTGTCGACTCCATCCCGATGCTTTAAGGTTAGATCCAAATTGATGGCGATAGCTTTTAAGTGTGATCCGGTTTTTACGTCGAGGAAAAAGAGCTTTCGTTACTCTTGCCAGTTGATCTTGCAACAGTTTCATCGCTTTTGTACTGTCAGAACCGGATAGGAGCTTATGTTGTTTCCAAGCTTCATGTGCCGCCGTTAAGGTATTGAATTGTCCGGTATCAAAATAAAATGTCCGATCTAATCCTCGTAAACCATCTTCGGTTTTTTTGGCTGAGATAACATCTAAGCTATTGTTATCAGCATTGAATGTCATTTTGTCGATTTCACATGGTCTTACACCCGTTTCTCTGACGACTTCCAATACCGCTAATAGCGCCCAGTTTGGTTTGTTTCTTTTTAAGATGTAATGCACTATTTTGGAGTGCTCCGTCTCTAGTACTCTCTTGCAGTCACCACGTTTCTTTTTTTGAAGGTGCCTATTTTCAGGCAGGCTGACTGGATTTTTCATTTCATGAATTACCCTTGCATGATCGTACTGCCCGACATTTTCAAACATGAATGCAATCGCATTCCTTTGGATTCTCCATGCATCCTTTACCAAGTGAAAACTTAAGTTCGATAACGCATTCTGTGTCGAGACTAAATCTGCTTTGCCAGTTGGATGGTGAAGACGATAAAACCGCATCGCTATGAGCGCTTTATTTCTTTCAGATTGGGAAATATTTTTTGTTGGCATAGGCATACCCGGTATATTTATTGGATGCCTATTACCATATTAGATTGCTGAATTTTGACTGTGAGATAGATAACACTTTCGTTAATACTTTCACACCCTCTCTGGCTAGATATTAAAAAACATTTGCCTGCCAGCCCCTCACATACTTCCGCGTTATTTATTGAGCGTAAATATGTTTATTTCCCAATAAAAAAAGACAGGACTTGTGTAGAGGCATAAATGTAATTCACGGCTCACCCAAAATTTCTGCAAATGTAACCTTAAACATACTCAAAGAGTGCAATCCTATTCTATGTTAAACATGACATTTGGATAGTGATGGTATTTTGCTGGCCATAACGGCAATGGATTAAAATGATTCGTGATGTTTTTATTGCTCTTTAAGTTAACTTGATCACTTAGCCTTAATTGTGGGAAATCAGATTTACTCATCGTATCAATAGACGGTGTGGGTGAAGGTTTATCCTCGATAGCAAAGGCCATGTATGGTGCAGAAAGATCCGTATTGATAGTTGATGCATAAGCAAGATCATGGGAATCGGCAACGTTATTAGAGTAGAGCCAAAGGACTCTGCAGAACATAGCGTAATCACCACTAGCCGCTATATTGTTTAACTGTGCATTGAGACTAGCCAGCATAGGCAGATCGGAGCTATAGCGATCCTGAAAATGCTTTTTGAGATAAGAGCAGTTAACGAGATCAGCATTACCCTGACGGCAAGTATCCCAGAGTGCCAGAGGCGGGTAATTTCTCTTGGTGGAAATCACCGCAAATCGTCTTTTGCTAGTGAATTCAGACCAAGCCTGGATTTGTTCGGTATGCGTCACCGGCCGAGAGGCAGTTGGCTGTTTGATCACAATAACTTTGTCAGCCTTTACTTCCTCATATTCATCCAGCATCTGCATCGACCTGATTTCATCAGGAGTATCGATGGTTTGAATAGATGACATCTCTGATAAAAAGCTTTTCAGTATGTAGCTGATAACACCTTTCAGATCATAAACAGGCGTCATATGTATGCCTTGTTTGCAAGAAATTTTCTGGCGATCAACAAATGCCCATTCAATTATCTCCAGTACTAAATCAATATCCTTGGTAAAAATCAGAAAATGCAGATGTGGTGTGCCATCTGCCTGGGCTTCCAAAACCCTAATAGCATCAACATCAATATCGTGATAACGCAGTTTATCTGTTTGTTTACGCACTGCCTCAGCAATCAGTTTAGTTAGTTTATCCGGTGTTAAGCCATTAAATAATCTATTCGCTTTTTTAAATTCAGGTTTGAGTGTGACTGTCACGAAATAGGCTGCACGACCAGCCTCAATATTGAGTTCAGCTATTCCTGTCACTCTCGTTAAATAGGATGAATGCCTTGCGTGCTGTCGTCTGTCCTGTAGCTGAGATCTTGTCCGCATTCCCCATGGTGTCATATACATAGCTTGTGGAGCCAAATGGCGTCGATACATCACATATTTATGTGAAGCCATGCTTTTATCATTACCAACAAGGGATGAAAAAATGAAAGATGCTCTTCTAACTTGTTTACGAAGTTTTCTGTTCCAATAGGCCGTAGTTTCAGCCGATCTCAATAAGGGTCGTTGACCTTCCATGAGATTAAATGCCCTGTGTAATTCTGACCAGAAATCATCATCATAAGATAAACCACAACGTTCTATTTCCCTTAAAAACTTTGAGATCATCTGGGCCTTTTTATAGATGATCTTCCTATCAGAAAATGGCTTGATAAACGCTGGGAATAGCTCTTGTTTACGTTCTGCCAACCAGTGCTTAACCGCACCCGAAATAGCATACTCCTTTATAAGTTCATCAAACTGAATATCATAAATAGGCCTCAGCTCATCAATATGTCGTCGTTGAAGTTTCTCCAGTACTGACATATCAACTTGGATTTCATCATCTTTTACTCTAATTGCGTTATACAAAACATGACACCTTACTTTTAACTGTGTCGCCAGCATACAGACGCAATACATCGACAAACTTGATATAGGTCACAAACAAAACAGCTGATCAGATACGAAATGATGTTTAGATAAAACAGACAATTCAGTACTTGCTCCCCCAATAAAAGGGATTTATGGCAAGATTAGCGGCTTAGATACTTCTGTTCGAAAGAAAACCCAAGGATGCCCTCAGCCAATGGCCGAAAAGAAAACCACAACAAAAAACGTTAAAACCTTTGAACAAACGCTTTGGGATACTGCCGATAAACTGCGCGGCACGGTTGAGTCATCTGAATACAAACATGTCGTGTTGAGCCTGATATTTTTGAAATTTGTCAGTGACAAGTTTGAGGCAAGGCGACAGACACTGATTGATGACGGTCAGCAGGATTATCTCGACATGGTGGAGTTCTACACCATGAAAAACGTCTTTTACCTCCCCGAACATGCTCGCTGGAGCACGCTTCAAAAGCAGGCCAAGCAAGACGACATCGCTGTAAAGATCGACACTGCCCTGCATGCCGTTGAAAAAAGTAACCCATCGTTAAAAGGCGCCCTGCCTGATAACTACTTTTCACGGATGGCGTTGGATCCCAGTAAGTTGGCAGCCCTTATCGATTCGATAAACAATATCGATACCATCAGTGATAACGAAGCTGATCTGGTTGGCCGGGTATATGAATATTTTCTGGGAAAATTCGCTGCAACCGAGGGTAAAGGCGGCGGTGAGTTTTATACCCCAAAATGTGTGGTTAATCTGCTGGCAGAAATGATTGAGCCATATCAAGGCAAAATCTATGACCCCTGCTGTGGCTCCGGCGGCATGTTTGTGCAATCCATAAAATTTATCGACAGCCATCAAGGCAATCAAAAAGACGTTTCCATTTACGGTCAAGAATACACTGCCACGACTTATAAACTGGCAAAAATGAACCTGGCGATCCGCGGCATCTCCAGCAATCTGGGTGATGTACCGGCCGATACCTTTTTCAAAGATCAGCACCCAGATCTAAAAGCTGACTTTATATTGGCTAACCCGCCCTTTAACCTTAAAGCTTGGCGCGGCAATGATGAATTGATTAACGATCCACGCTGGGCAGGTTACGAAGTACCTCCCGTTGGTAATGCCAACTATGCCTGGATATTGCATATGATCTCCAAACTGTCAGAAAACGGCATCGCCGGTTTTGTGCTTGCCAACGGATCTATGTCTACTAATACCAGTGGTGAAGGTCAGATCCGACAAAAACTGGTTGAGAATGATCTGGTGGATTGCATGATCGCCCTACCCGGCCAATTGTTTTACACCACACAGATCCCAGTTTGCTTATGGTTTATCACCAAAAATAAACGCGCCCAGCAATTTTCGGATGACCGCAAACATTTTAGGGATCGCCGTGGTGAAACCCTGTTTATCGATGCCCGTAATATGGGTTCGATGATCAGCCGCGTACATAAAGAACTCACCACAGATGATATTGCCGAAATCACCCGCACCTATCATGCCTGGCGCGGTGAAGCGAAAGATGGCGACTACCGAGACGTACCTGGTTTTTGTAAATCCGCCACGCTTAATGACATTAAAACCAATGACTATGTGCTGACGCCCGGCCGCTATGTAGGTGGGGCAGATATTGAAGATGATGGTATTGCTTTTGAAACTAAGATGGCCGAACTCAGCCAGACCTTATTTAAGCAGATGGCAGAGGCTGAAAAGCTTGATTCAATGATTAAGAAAAACTTGCAGGGACTGGGTTATGGGGACTAAATGGTTAACGGCACCATTAAGTAATTTTTATTCTGTCCCTTCAAGAAATGGACTCACTAAACCAAAAAGCATCCGTGGTGAAGGATATAAATTCATAAACATGGGTGAAATTTTCGCACATGGCCGCATGCTCAACATCAAATGCGACAGAGTGCCCGCAAATGAAAAAGAATTAGAGAGCTCATTACTAAAATCCGGTGATTTATTATTTGCTCGTCAGTCATTAGTATTATCGGGTGCTGGAAAATGTTCCATATTTCTAGGCGATGATGAACCTACTTTATTTGAATCACATCTAATCCGTGTCAGACCAAACCAAGAAATAATTTCACCAGAATATCTTTATTATTATTTCAACAGTCCTATTGGTAGAGCTGAAATCTGGAGCATAACAGAGCAAGGTGCAGGCCAAGCAGGTATTCGTGGCTCTGATTTGGCAACCGTTAATGTTCACTACCCAAGCCTTCTCGAACAAAAGAAAATTGCTTCAATATTTTCATCACTTGACGATAAAATTGAGCTGAATCGTCGAATGAACTCTACACTGGAAGCGATGGCACAGGCTTTATTTAAAAGCTGGTTTGTTGATTTTGATCCAGTGATTGATAACGCGTTAGCTGCTGGCAATCCGGTCCCCGAACCACTGCTAGCCGGTGCTGAAAGCCGAAAAGCACTCGGCGATCAACGCAAATCACTTCCTGAAGATCTGCAACAACAGTTTCCTAATAGCTTTGTCCTAACCGATGAAATGGGTTGGGTTCCAGATGGTTGGAATGTTGGGCCTATTCAAAAAATTGCTGACTTAAATCCTGAGTCTTGGAGTAGTAAAAATTTTCCCCAATCAATCAAATATGTTGACTTGGCCAACACTAAAAATGGAAAAGTTGATTCGGTAACTATCTACTCTGATCAAGACGCTCCTAGCAGGGCAAAACGTATTCTTCGTAAATTTGACACGATTATTGGTACTGTACGTCCGGGCAATCGATCATTTGCATATGTAAATCAAGACGGCCTTACTGGGTTTGCTGTTATGCGACCCAAGGTAATGAGCAATCGGACTTTCGTTTACCTTTTTCTTACGCAGGATGACGTCATTGATACATTGGCGCATTTAGCTGATGGTGGTGCATATCCAGCAGTAAGACCGGAAGTCGTTGCAAACCAGATATGTACTTATCCAGCTATAAATTTACTTGAGGCATTCGATAAGTTAGTTTCACCCTTTTTCCAAAGTATCGCCGAGCAACAGTTTCAGTGCGATTCACTGTCAAATATACGCAACACGCTTATCCCCAAACTTCTTTCCGGTGAATTACGTGTGCCCGAAGTTGCATCAATTATTGACAAGCAGTTGGCTGAAGCATAATCGTTTTTTATTTACTGGCCGACCAAGCTGCTGAAGCTCTAAATCATAGAAAATCTGAATAATCTTTTAGTATCGAAACCGTCTGTGGCAGTTGCTGCTTTTGAAGTGTGTTGAGAAAGTCTTCAAGTTCGATCGGTGGATTTTTTAATGCCATACGCTGATTTTTGATCGCGCTACAACATACCGGTGGGGCCAGATCAATTTGATAGTAGATAAAGTCATCCGGGTGCAACACATCAATACCATAGGGCTTTAACGCTGATTCCGGAAAATCTTTGGCATTAAACGTGATAATTGCATCGGCATTACAGCGAATCGCTGCCGCCAAAACATGACGATCATCAGGATCCGGGAGCGCTAATGTGTCAATTAGGTTTTCATAGCCGGTCACTTTGGCATCCCGTACATGGGCATCCATCAAGTCTCTAACTTGCTCCAGTTTTTCTCGTGTAAATTTACCCTGTCTCAGTAATGCGTTGATCCATTCTTCATGGATCTGGTCGGTCCAGTAGGCTTTGAACAGATCTGTCAGTGCTAGCCGCATCAGTAAATCCCGCAATGGCGCAGGATAAAGCACACAGGCATCAAGCACGACGGTAAATTTGCTCACGTGGTTTAATAGCCCATGTTGTCTTCTTGAGAAAGTGCTGCCAGCGCATCCAAAGCTTGTGTTCTTTGCTTATCGATATTTGCCTTATATTCCATCAGATCTGTGAGCCGAACGCGACGGTGTGAACCGACCAGTCGAAAAGGCAGTTCGCCTTTTTCTAATAACTGCACCAGATAAGGCCGGCTGACATTCAGTAAATTAGCTGCTTCTTGGGTGCTGATTTCCTGATGATGAGGGATCAAACTAATGGCATTGCCTTTGGACATTTCAGACAGCACTTCAAGCATTATCTGTAACACATGACCAGGCAAGACCAACTCGTCAGCTTCACCATTACTGCCACGCAATGACATTTGCACGCGGTCGGCATCGGCATACTTAGAAAGCGTTCTGCTGGACGTCTTGGCAGCCTCAACTTCGGCGGCATTCGGTAGATGAATTATTTTTTCAGCACTCATGGTGTTTCTCGGTAGTTAGTTGTCTTTCTATCTAGTAGCTGCATAACTGCTATAAGGGCATCATATTCGAAATAAACGAAATACTCAAAATAATCGAAACACACCTTTGAGTCTGCGATGCTCGGGCAAGTTTCGTGCTTTTGAACAAAACAGGTAATATGCCTTTGAAATAACAGTGCCGGTAACAGGGACATGGAATGAGTAGGTTCACAGAAGAAAAACTTGAGCAGGCAATTATTACTTTGTTGGCGGAGCAAGGTTATCCACATTTTCAGGGTAATACGTTTATTCGTCAGCCTGGTGAAGTACTGATTAAAGCTGACCTTATTCATTACCTGAACCATCGTTATGCTTCAGATGGCATTACTGAAGCTGAGATAGACTCAATCGTTCGTCGTCTTGAGTTACTCTCTTCTGCTGATCTATATGAATCAAACAAAACCATTCATAAAATGGTGGCTGATGGTTTCTTACTGAAACGCGAAGATCGCAGCCAGAAAGATCTGTATATCCAATTGATAGATTACCAAGGTCTGTCGGAGATGCGTCTACCAAAGGAAGGTGAAGTCGATACGATAATTGCGGATGATAAGGGTAGCTATGGAAATCAGAACATTTTCAAACTGGTCAATCAGCTGGAAATTTTCGGCACTGAAAAACGTATCCCCGATGGCATTTTGTATATCAATGGTCTGCCTTTAGTTGTGTTTGAGTTTAAAAGTGCGATTCGTGAAGAAGCCACGTTGCATGATGCGTATGTTCAGCTCACGACTCGTTATACGCGTGACATACCGGAATTGATGAAATATAACGCTCTCTGCGTTATTAGTGATGGTGTGAACAGTAAGATGGGTTCTTTGTTTGCACCTTATGAGTTTTTCTATACCTGGCGCAAAGTTACTGGGAACGAAGAAATCGGTCAGGATGGCATCAACAGCTTGCACACGATGATCGAGGGACTGTTTAATCAGGATCGACTCCGACAAGTCATCCGTCATTTTATTTACTTCCCGGATACATCCAAGCATGAAATGAAAGTGGTTTGCCGCTATCCACAGTTTTACGCCACCAATAAGCTGTATCAAAATATTCTCGAACACCGAAAACCGCATGGTGATGGTAAAGGTGGTACCTACTTCGGGGCGACCGGCTGCGGTAAGAGCTTTACCATGCTTTTTCTAACTCGCCAGCTGATGAAAAGCCTGGCGTTTGAAAGCCCAACCATTGTTTTAATTACCGACCGGACGGATCTTGATGATCAGCTCTCAATTCAATTTACGGATGCGAAAAACTATATTGGCGATCAAACCGTCGTTAGTGTCGAGAGCCGATCCCAATTAAGAGAGTTACTTCAAGGGCGCAGCAGTGGCGGTGTGTTTTTAACGACCATCCATAAATTCACCGAAGACACACAGCTTTTAACGGATCGCAGCAATGTGATTTGTATTTCCGATGAGGCGCATCGAAGCCAGATAAATCTGGATCAAAAAATTCGTGTCACCGATAAAGGCGTTAAACGCACCTTTGGCTTTGCGAAGTACCTGCATGACTCGCTGCCCAATGCCACATATGTTGGCTTTACCGGTACGCCTATTGACGCCACGCTGGATGTGTTTGGCGAAGTAATTGATAGCTACACCATGACGGAATCGGTGAAGGATGAAATCACCGTGCGGATTGTTTACGAAGGTCGTGCAGCTAAAGTCATTCTCGATAATAAAAAACTGGAAGAAATCGAAGCCTACTATGCTGTGTGTGCCGAAGATGGTGCCAGCGATTACCAAATCGAAGAAAGCAAAAAAGCCAGTGCCAATATGACAGCGATATTGGGGGATCCAGATCGCTTAAGGGCTTTGGCCATTGATTTTGTGCACCACTATGAACGGCGATTAGAAGAAGGTGCGACTTTAAAAGGCAAAGCCATGTTTGTCTGTAGCAAACGGGATATAGCTTATGCATTTTTTCAGGAAGTGATCAAACTTCGGCCCCAATGGAATGAAGTACTTGCCAGTGAAGAAGGCGTTGAGCTCACCGAGCAAGAACAGAAAACCATCAAGCCGATAGAGCGCATAAAAATGATCATGACCCGTAGCAAGGATGATCCAAAAGCACTTTATGATTTGCTTGGTAATAAAGACGATCGGAAAGAACTGGATCGTCAATTCAAGAATGCCAAATCCAATTTTAAAATCGCTATCGTCGTGGATATGTGGTTAACCGGTTTTGATGTACCTTTTTTGGACACGATGTATATCGATAAGCCGATTCAGCGACATAACTTGATCCAGACTATTTCAAGAGTTAACCGCAAGTTTGAGGGTAAAGAGAAAGGTCTGGTCGTTGATTACATTGGCATTAAAAAACAGATGAACCTGGCTTTGGCTCATTACAACAAAGCTGATCAGCAAAATATTGAAGAAATAAACCAGTCTATTGTCGTGGTTAAAGATCATCTGGATTTGATCGGCAAAATGTTTCATTCCTTTGATAAATCACCCTACTTTGAGGGGAGTCCGGTTGAACAGTTGGGTTGCCTTAACCTGGCGGCTGAATTTGTTCAAATCACCGATAAATTTGAAAAACGGTTTATGCATTTGGTGAAGCGTCTTAAAGCTGCCTACGACATTTGCAGTGGTTCAGAAGGAGTCAGCCAGGCCGAACGGGATCAGATTCATTTATATATCGCAGTAAGATCCATCGTCTTTAAGCTCACCAGAGGGGATGCCCCCGATATTGCCCAGATGAATGCCAAGGTTCGCCAAATGATCACCGAAGCGTTGCAGAGTGATGGTGTCGAAGAAATTTTTAAAATGGGCGAGGATGGTGAAGGAAGCACTGATATTTTCGATGATGACTATCTCGCCAAAATCGAAAAGATAAAATTACCCAATACGAAAATAAAGCTACTCCAAAAACTGCTTGCTAAAGCCATCGAAGATTTCAAAAAGATTAATAAGACTAAGGGCGTAGATTTCTCCAAAAAACTGCAAGCCCTTGTTGAACACTACAATGAGCGTAAAGAAGATGATGTACTGGTTAGTAATGTACTCGAGGACTTTTCAGATGAAATTATTGATCTCATCCATGCTCTGAAAAAAGAGCGTGATTCATTTACCGATCTTGGGATCGATCTCGAAGAAAAAGCCTTTTATGACATCCTTAAAAGTTTGGCACTAAAATATGATTTCAACTATCCCGAAGACAAACTCATCACCTTAGCCAAAGCTGTTAAAGATGTTGTAAAGGATAAGGTTCGCTATACCGATTGGAATCAACGAGAGGACATCAAGGCAGAGCTGAAAGTGGGTTTGATATTGGTGCTGGCACAACACGGGTATCCACCAGTGGATCGGGATGAAGTATACAAAGAGATTTTCGAGCAGGCTGAAAATTTTAAAAAGTTTTTAAAGTGATACGCTCATTCTAAATTTAACTTTACATCCCAACTGCTCATATTGGAACAATTAGTAAAGGTTTGGGGATTTAACTGCCTAAATATGGGTAGTTGTGCTTTAATAAAAATTATCGTCATAACGCACTATCGTATATCGAACATGATCAAAAATAATGTCTATCGAGTAAACAATATGACGCCAAATGAAAATCCCACTGAATTAAAACAAAAGGCTTTTCACGTTGCTAATCAGCAATCACATATAGCTTTTGGGATGTCCTGGGCTCTTTAACTGTCCATTAAAGATTCAATCCATACTGGCTATGAAGACACTCTGAGAAGCACTTTGACTAGACCCATTACTTATATATGGTGTGTCTGTATTCAATGCATTGATTATCCTTGTGGGTATAATGAAACTCTGTCGTATATTTAAAGTAACTACTCTATGCCGATTGAACCTGACCAATTAAGGAAATTACGCAAAAGCCTTGGGCTTACTCAAGAAGATGCTGGTAAAACAGTATTGGTAAACCGAAGGACTTGGCAGAACTGGGAAATTGATAAAGGCAAAGAAAACCATCGGGCTATGACGGAAGGGTTGCTAGAGCTATTTTGTATTAAACATAAAATCAAATACAGATTACTTGACAACAAAGTACACATAGAGTACATTTAGCAACCATAAGACGAAAGCATTCGTCTTTATTTTTGCCTAGAGAGGTACTCAATGAGTATATTAATGACTTCACCGGTTAATTCAACAGACCATTCACGTGATGAATCAATTCAGAAGATGCTGGATTTGGCATGGGCTGCAGGATTCATTGATGGTGAAGGCTGGATAGGAATTGCTCGTCAGACTCGTAAAGGCTACGACACGATTACACATCGGGTGAAAGTTGCAATCACACAAAACAATCTGGAAGTACTTGAGCATTTTAAGAGAGTAATCGATGAGTCTGGGGCAATCACAAAAGGGGTTAGAACCGAAAAAATGAATCGACAAAGTTATGCGTTGGTATTCGATAGTCACCATGCGCTTAATGTCATTCGTAAAGTCCGTCCATTTTTGAAGCGAAAAAGTCATGAAGCAGATGCGGTATTTGCCATGTGGGAGGAAGGTCTCATGGGCAAGCGTCCAGGGGCTAAAGGATGGCCACCGGAAATTTACAAAATTCGCGAAAAATGGGCACAGAAGATCTCACGGCTGAAATGAGTTTTTCACATACCCCAGCCGGGTGGTTGGAGTATGCAAAAATTTTTACCGAGAATAATTATGGATAAGTCCACGTTACAAAAATTAATTGATAAAGCAGAAGCCAATAAGACTCAACCTCCCAAGTTTTTTGATGAAGAATCTTATGATGAGATGTTGGAACAAGAGGCCTTGTCAGCAAAAAACCATAAGGTTATTTATGACAAATCCCTAGTCAATCGTGTGTACGACAATGAAACCAGCGGCAAACGAAAAATGATTCTGCGGGCTCTACTAAAAGAGCCTAACCATAAGCCTTTAGCTACTCCCGAACCTGAGGTAATTCATAAGCTTGATGACCTTGCCAAACAGTTTGGTAATTTCAGTGACGTTATCAATATTTGTAAAAATGCATGTTTACTGGGAAGCTTAGTGACGCCCAACCTGTTTTCAATGCCTCCCCTGTTATTATCTGGCCCCCCCGGTGTAGGCAAAACACGATTTATTTCCGAGCTGGCATCAGTATTAGGTACAGACTTTTATTCGCTTGATTACTCTACAGTGTCATCAGGCTTTGTCGTTGCAGGCGGTGCCAGTTCATGGAGTGACAGCAAACCGGGTTTTATCAGCAACAGCATCCGATCTAGCCGTTTTGCCAATCCCATTATTATGTTGGATGAACTGGATAAAGCATCGGTTGATACGAGACACGATCCGATGGGGCCAATGTACAGTCTTTTAGAAAAGCACACCGCTAAAAGATTTATTGATGAGTACCTGGAAATTCCTTTTGATGTCAGCTCAATCATTTGGATAGCGTCTGCGAATTATCCCGAGAGAATCCCCGAACCGATTAGATCTCGGATGTTAGAGATAAAGATCTCTCTGCCAACCAATGAGCAATCAATAGCCATTATCCACTCCATTTACACTGAGCTGTTACTGGAACCCTGGGGAGAGCACTTTGCTGTTGAGCTCGATTTAAAAGTTATTAATAAGCTTGTAACTGTATCTCCTCGTATAGCAAGGATCCAGCTTGAAAATGCTATGGCGAATGCAGTACAGCGTTCAAAAGCTAAAGTTAAACCTATCGTGATTCTACCAAAAGATGTCTCACCCTCATTAACCAAGCCAAAAGTAAGGGGCATCGGGTTTTTGGCCGAAATCTGAGAGGAGATAATAAAAAACACCTGCTAGAGCAGACAACTATTACTCACAAGGAGAAAGTAATGCTGATTGGTTTGCCCCGTTCAGATATTCAATTGATTAACTGGAATATCATCTGTTTAAACTTGCCATCTGGAGAGTCAGGAGAATTTTTCATTGGCTATAGCTTGAATGATCGACTGGCTCGTTTCAGCACACTCATTGTAGAGTTGGACGAGGAGAAAAGATTTGGTAAAACCAAATCCGGTTCTATGTACTCTATGCTGGGTGAACCGGGACATCCTTGTGAAGATGGACTGCACGTTTTATATCAAATATTCGGTAAAGCCCGCATTCAAAAAGAACTTTTCTCTGATGAATCTAGAGGTATTGTCAGCTTTAAATATTCTATTTTCGAGTGAGCTAGATGACAACTGAACGATAGTTAATGTGAAGATATTTTATATGGTGACATATAGTTAACCACTACACAGTTTTACCGAGTAACCAAACTATTAAAATCGTAAACAGTGATTACATAGACTAGCTCTAATCATTAGTGTTTGTGCAATCCCCCCAATAAATAACTGAGTTCAAAATTAGAATTTTCTCTTAAACTAAAGTGCAGGAGATTCTGCTTAGGGCTATTTCATGCCGGATTTTCCAGATTCAAAAGGAGTTAATTACAAATTGCAGATGCTTGGTTTCCTAAGCTCAAATGGCACATCTAACGAGTTACTTCAGAATGTTAATAATCAAAACTTTGCTACTTCTTCGCTACTTGGTTTTTTTACCCCCATCAGAAGTGCCATTGCCAGCAGCAATATGGTTATTTGGATCTGGAATAGTAGGATTTATAGCGATGCGCCGGCGGACAAAACAAAAGGCATAATAATAATTCAACTTTAAACAACAGGGATGCTTACAGCATCCCATGTTGGTTACAGAAATCAGATCAAATAAAAGTCTGTTCAAAAGCCTCTATTGGTTCAGGCCTACCAAATAAATATCCTTGGAATGACTTACACCCCTTGTCTTTAAGTATTTTGAGCTGTTCTTCAGTTTCCACACCCTCTGCAATCACGTCCAAATCCATCATGTAAGCTAAATTGATAATGGTTTCGGCAATAGCCAAATCATTAGGATCAACCAGAATGTCCCTTACAAAGCTTTGGTCAATTTTGAGTTGATTTAAAGGCAGGCTTTTCAAGTATGTTAGAGACGAATAGCCTGTACCAAAATCATCAAGAGCTATAGAGATCCCCTTTTTACGCAATACCGTTAATTTGGTTATTACCATTTCAATATCAAAAGCCATAACGCTTTCAGTTACCTCAAGTTTCAATTTGGATGGGTTTGCCCCCGTAACTTGAAGTGTATTCAGTACACTATCTACCCAGTCATCTTGACTAAGCTCAACCACACTGATGTTTACCGCCAAAATCACATCAACGAGAACTGGGTTTTCTGCCCAACGAACTAAACTTTGACATGCTTGCTTTAAAACCCAGCGACCGATTGGAATGATTAATCCACTTTCCTCGGCAATTGGAATAAATTGCATTGGAGAAATCATGCCTTGTTCTGGATGCTTCCAACGTAATAACGCCTCAGCTCCGATACGTTTACCATTTTTATCAACTTGAGGCTGATAAAAAAGTTCAAAATCCTCATTTAACAAAGTTGTTCGAAGATCTTGTTCAAGCCTCATACGGATGTTAACTTTTTCTTGCATTTCGACAGAGAAAAACTTTATGGCATTTTTACCTGCAAGTTTAGCCTGGTACATTGCTAAATCTGCTTGCTTAAGTAGCTCGGAAGCTGTAATTGACTGTTCATCGGCAATCGCAATTCCAATCGAACATGATCCAGCATAGACAGTTCCATTAAGTTCATAAGGTTTATTAAGCTGCGCCTTAACCCCTTCAGCTACACTTTCAGCTTGAGAAAGAGCTATATCAAGTTGAGAGTCTAAATCCTCTAATATAAGTATAAATTCATCACCACCCAAACGGGCTACAGTGTCGCTTTCCCTAACTAATGTACTTAAGCGTATAGAAATTTGTTTGAGTAATAAATCGCCCACATCATGACCGAGGCTGTCGTTGATTTGTTTGAAGTTATCAAAATCGATGAAGATTATCGCCATGTGTGTTTCATGCCGAACACTTTTCAATAATGCTTGCTGTAGACGGTCAAACATTAACCGTCGGTTTGGAAGCCCTGAAAGTCCATCAAAATAAGCTAATTTGTGAATAGCCTCTTCAGCATTTTTACGTTCAGTTACATCCCTGAACATACCCACGAAAATTGTCTCACGGTTGTATTTGCTCTCAACAATTCCAATTTCCATCGGAAAAGCTTCACCATTTTTACGATTAGCCTCAGTGTATTGAAGCCGCCCATCGTGTGGGATCTCATCAAAATCGGGGAGTAATATTTTAATATTTTGATTGATCATTTCTTTATGAGAATAGCCAAAGATCAATTCTGAAGATGGGTTGAATAATTGAATTTTCCTATTAAAATCAACGATTACGACACCATCAATCATGTTCTCAAAAATCATTTGCATGTAATCGTACTGCTCTTTTAAATTGGCTTCCGCAATCATTTGAGCATTAATATCTAGGTGGGTGCCTAGTGTAAACTCTGCTTTACCATCTTCAGTTCTGGTGGTGATACTCCCCCTTGTTCTAATCCAAACCCACTCCCCTTTCTTGTGTTTCATTCTGATTGGGGATTCGTAATAGTTGATTAATCCTTTATCGTAGTCCTCAAACATTTTGAGGCATTTTTTTAAGTCATCAGGGTGAGTGAGGTTTTGCCAAGTATCCATGTTAACGGGCATTAATTCCTGGAGTGTATAACCAAGTAGTTTTGCCCAATTTTCATTGATTTCAAGCGTGCGCGTCTGTAAATTTAGGATCCAGATTCCGATTGAGTTGGCATCGATTACAGCGTTCAATAATGTTTGATTCCGCTGTATTTGTTGAATATTTTCGATTTCCTGATTTATATCCGATTGAATAGCAATATAACCTTTGAGCTCACCTGAGTTATCAAACCATGGATTACATACGATACGAACCCAATAAGGATTTCCATTTTTGTTGTAGTTAATAATGTCGACAGAATAACTTTCCTGATTCTTATATGCTTCCCGCATAGTTCTAATGGTTTCGGAATTGGTCTCTGATCCTTGAAGAACGGCTCCCGGCGACTTCCCTATAATTTCATCTAAAGAATATCCTGAAATTTTTTCAAAAGCGTCATTGACCCACAACACTTTTTTATCAATATCTGTAATGATTACAGCATTTGTTGTTTGCTGTGCGACCATAGATAGCCGTTCTAACTCAGCCATGCGTGCATGATCTTCAGTCGTGTTCCTTACGACTACCAAAGCTTCTGTCGCACTAATCCGCTTAGCTCTTGCCTCGAAATATTTTTGTACCTCAGCTATCTGCAAGATGTAATGAAATGCTACCAATTCATTTGTTTCAAATGCTTGGTTTATGGAGTTTTCAAATAACAAAGCAATATCATGAGGTAATATTTCACTTACCTTTCGTCCAATAAATTCAGCTTGAGAAAGATATAAATCTTGATGATTGTTGGAGGCTACATATCTAAAGTCATTTGTGATGATAAAAACAATATCTGGAAAAACGGCTAGCATACGCTGAGTTCGAACAGCAAACTCTTCTCGCTCTAGCTCTATTTGTCTGTGAGATAAATTATTTATTTCTCGCTCAATTACATCAGCAAAATCACGAAGTGCAGCAAGTTGTTTTGAATCCAAAGTGCGGGGTTTATCATCAATTAAACATAATGTACCAACTTTGTAGTCATCCTTAGTGGATAATGGTGCTCCAGCATAGAAAATTACATGCGGCTCACCAGTCACAAGTGGATTATTCTGAAAACGATGATCTTTACGGCTATCTGGGATCATCATAATTTCATTTTGCAAAATAGCATGCCCACAAAATGAAATATCCCTAGAAGTCTCACATGCATCCAAACCAACTTTTGACTTAAACCATTGCCTATCAATATCGACCAATGAAACCAAACATATTTTTACATTAAAATAACTTGCAGCTATACGAGTCAGTTGGTCAAACCGTTCTTCAGCCGCTGAATCCAAAAGCCCCAAGTCAATAAGCGCCTGTAGTCTATTTTTTTCATTATCAGGAACAGGTGGTTTAATCATTTTTATTCCCCAGTACCATTCGGAACTCTAATTATTATGAATCTAAGTTTTTTTATATCTATTGTGAGATAGAGCTCTCTTGTAACAATTTACATCATTTGGATCACTTTAATTCTTCGAATAAGGCTCAAAATGAAAAATATAAGTAAATAGTAGGAGTAGGAGTAGGAGTAGGAGTAGGAGTAGGAGTAGGAGTAGGAGTAGGAGTAGGATCATTTTTAGGGATTTTTTTGCGGTAATGGTAACCATTAAATTTTTGAGATTTTTTTTCAACTGAAAATTTATTCTCTATATAATCTATAGCTCTAGTGTTCTTAATAAACTCCCTTAAAATGTAATTTCTCATCGATGCAAAAGGCAATTTACACACTAATGATTGTAACTTTGTCTTATTGATTAACTTGATGTGATGACCACCCATAGCATCTATGCTTAGACCGATGCGGTCAACATGACTGATTATGTTTGTAGTTGGAATATAAAATATCAGTTTCACCCAAATCTAACGGCTTTAACGCAGTCGAGTATTTACATCCATTTGAAACAAACACCTAGCAGATATATCTAATAACCGATTTTACTTAACGTGTGCTCTAAGCCTTGAATAAAACTTATCTCAGTATCAACAGAAATGCGTTCAAAATTGCAGCCATATACGCATTCGTCTCTATACTCTGGATTCTGTTATCTGACAGACTTCTTAACAGTTTACCGTTTGACAAACAAACTCTTCATTGGCTAAGCATCATTAAAGGCTGGGGCTTTGTTATTTTAACGGCACTTCTTCTGTACGCACTCACCAGAAAGTTTTTTATCGATTCTAGTAATGCGATGAAAAAACAAATCGCCATTGAAGAAAGGTGGCGCTTTGCACTTGATAGAGCCGGTGATGGGTTATGGGATTGGCGACTCAATGAAAAGATCTACGATTATGCAGGTAATTGGTCGAACCTATTAGAACAATGTGGTGGCATCAATAACAAAGTTGAAACCTGGCTGAATATTGTCCATACCGATGATGTAACAGAACTTCAAAAAGCTATCAATGATCACATTGACGGATTAACAGATAAATTTGAATGTGAACATCGTGTTAAGTGCCCTGGACACAAAACTCAATGGCTTTTGGCTAAAGGACTAGCTACTGAGAGGGATTCTAAAGGTGTTGCTACTCGGTTTAGCGGTGTTGTAATAGATATTACCAAGCAAAAAGAAACTGAGCACGAACTGAGGATTGCAGCAACCGCTTTTGACTCAAATGAAGCGAAAATGATAACCGGCACTGATAAAAAAATAGTCAGAGTTAATCGCGCTTTCTCTTCTATCACGGGTTATTCTCAAAACGAGGTGATTGGTCAGGATCCATCTATTCTGAAATCAGGCCGTCAATCTGCCGACTTTTACCGAGAAATGTGGCGCAATATCCACGAAAAAGGCTACTGGCAAGGCGAAATATGGAATAAAAGAAAGAATGGTCAAGAGTTTCCAGAATGGCTGCGTATCAACTTAGTTAAAGATGAGAGAGGAAATGTCACAAATTACATTGCGTCATTCAATGATGTCAGTGATTTAAAACAAGCGCGTCGGCAAATCGATCATTTATCTCATTATGACTCATTGACTCACCTTCCTAACAAGTCATCAATGATGTCTATGCTTAAGGAGTTAATCGACTCTGCAAATCATTCGAGTAAATACGCAGCACTTATGTTTGTGGATTTAAAGAACTTTAAAACGCTTAACTCAGCAATGGGCCACAATATTGGTGATGTCATTCTCGAAGAATTTAGCTCTAGACTAGCGATGACATCTCAGCATATTTCTGTTGCCAGATATGGTGGTGACGTTTTTGCCATTCTAGCTAATAACATCGGCAGCGATACCGATGATGCGGCATACAACGCTCACCATCTGGCTGAATTGCTGGTAACAAGATCTGCTGAACCTATTTTAGTAAATGATTTTCAGTATAGGCCCGAGATTCGTGTTGGCATTACCGTTTTTCAGCCATGTGTAACAACATCGAATGAGATCTTGAAACAAGTTGAAATGGCTATTTACGAATCTAAAACTCTTGATACAGCTCAGATCGCTTTTTTCAATGAGAATATGCAATCAAGGGTAGAAAATCGATTCAAACTTGAAGCCAGGTTAAGAGAAGCTATTCCAGATCAACTTTTCCTGACTTATCAAATGCAAATTAATGAGAAAAATACACCAACTGGAGCAGAGGTACTAATCAGATGGCAAGATCCAGATGAAGGCATTATCTCCCCTGCCGATTTTATTCCCATTGCCGAAAAAACCGGACTGATTAACCAAATAGGAGACTGGGTAATAAAGATAGCCTGCCAAAGGTTAGCCATATGGTCATCTAAGCCAGAATTTGAGAATCTGACACTATCGGTGAATGTCAGCCTCAAACAATTTATGCAGCCTGATTTTATTGAAAAAATCCAATGCGAAATTACAGAATCGAGCATACAACCTAACCGTCTGAAGTTGGAATTGACTGAATCTATATTTGTGGAAGACTACAATATCATCATCGACAAAATGGCAAAGATTAAGGCACTAGGCATCATGATTTCTCTCGATGATTTTGGCACGGGGTTTTCATCATTGTCCTATCTAAAGAGACTGCCAATCGATGAATTAAAAATTGATCAGTCTTTTGTAAGCGATTTGATAACTAGTACCGAGAGTGAAGCAATAGTTGAAAGTATTATTCGTCTTGGCCAGAGTCTTAACATGAGCGTTATAGCTGAGGGAGTTGAAACCGAGGCACAAAAAGAAAAACTCATGAAAATGAACTGCAAGAAATTTCAAGGCTACCTCTTCACTAAACCCTTGCAAGCTGAGGATATTGAATCATTAATTACAAAGTGGAAATAATGAGGTGGTCTAGTTGAGCAATCTAACCGCCGATAAGCAAGGTATGTTTTTTGAAGCTGCAGTTGAACAGGCTTTCAATGCTGTTTTAATTACACAAGCTCAAAACGAACATAGAGATCATCCTATCATCTACGCAAACCGGGCATTTTGTAAGTTAACGGGCTATTCCCTAGAAGATTTGATAGGTAAAGATCCACGAATATTGCAAGGCCCCGAAACCAGTAAAGTCGTTATTGATGATTTGAGAGCCTGTCTGAAAACAGGTAGAAGTTTTCAGGGATCCACTATTAACTACCGAAAGGATGGTGAGCCTTATCATGTTGAATGGACGATTAGTCCAATATTAGGCAGTAGCGGAAAGGTCGAATACTACCTTTCCATACAACAAGATATTTCTAATCAGAAACTAGCTGATAAATATAATGAGTTACTGACCTCAGCATTCAACGTTACAGACGATGCTGTATTTATTACAAATAACAAAGCCAAGATTGAGTTTGTTAATGAGGCTTTTTTGCGTCTTACAGGTTATTCAAAACATGAGATGATCGGACAAAGACCATCTATACTTAAATCTGGTGAACATACCGAAGACTTCTACAAAAAGCTTTGGCAAACAATATTGTCGGGTAAAACCTTTCGAGCTACTTTCATCAACAAAAATAAAAGTGGTGAGCTTTATCACCAGGAGCAAACGATCACTCCAATTCTGGACAATAATGGTGATGTGAATAATTTTGTAAGCATCAGCAAAGATATGACCCAATGGATCGAGGAAGAAATGGCTTTTCGTGAGGAAACACGAAAAGACTCTCTTACCGGGGCACTCACTCGTAGACAAGGCGAAAGAGAGCTTGAACATCTTTTTGCTTCAAATGGCGATAATGGCCCGATTTCGTTAGCAATTATCGATATTGATTATTTCAAGAGAGTCAACGATACATGGGGCCACGACACTGGTGATGAAGTAATTCAACTAGTCGCTACAGCCATGATAAATTCCGTGCGCTCAACTGACTTTGTAGTGAGATGGGGTGGAGAGGAATTCGTAATTGTCATGACCCAATGCAGCCCAGCAAGCGCAAGCATAATGATAGAGCGATGCTGCAACGCTATTTCAAAAATTTCTCATCCTAAAGTTGGTGTAATTACTGTTTCTGTTGGCTTAGCACAGAAGGCTTCTGAAGAAATGCCTCATGAGCTTATTAAAAGAGCAGATATTGCTCTTTATCAAGCTAAAGCCGAGGGACGCAATAGAATTGTAAAGAGTTATTAGCTCATTAATTCTTAACAATTATGCTCAAAGGCATAGATATTGCTGATAATTTTATAACAAACAAAAAAGAATTCTGTTCATGAAGAAAAACTTGCCTGTTCATAATGAAGAAGTCATCTTTGATGAGGAATTGATTTCCACTACAGATCTTAAAGGCATTATAACCAGCTATAATAACGCTTTCCAAAACGTTAGTGGCTTTGAACCTGAAGAACTACTACATAAAAATCATAATGTTATTCGTCATCCAGATATGCCTTCGGCAGCATTTGCAGACATGTGGAGTAATCTCAAGTCTGGAAAACACTGGATGGGGATGGTCAAAAATCGTACTAAAAAAGGAGCTTATTATTGGGTTGATGCCTATGTGACTCCTATATTTGAAAACGATACTCTCATCGGCTATGAGTCTGTTAGAGCAAAACCCGACACCAAAACGATTCAAAGAGCTCAACAAGTTTACGATGCATTAAAGGCTGGTAAAAAGCCAAAACTTGGCAACTGGTTTCAGCGTTTGACGTTAAAAGGCCGAGTCACTTTTACTGCTTTATCCGCATTAATTATCACTGCAACAATAAGCTTTTTTGGTATGGCGTTGATTCCACCCGCTATCGCACTGGTGGCCGGTTTTCTTGCAGGTGCTTTATGTTTTTTTGCTTTGACACCATTTATTTTTATGCGTTTGGATGCCGCACTGGCCGAAGCAAAATCACAAATCGACGATCCATTAATGGCAATGATATACACCGGCAATGACGATGAAATTGGTCAATTGAGCCTTCATTCAAAGATACTTAACGCAAAATTACGAACTGTTTTATGCATGATGAGTGATACATCTCAAAAAGTTGAGAGTGAAGCATCACAAACCTTTGATGCTCAATCAGAGATCACTAAGTCAATGCTCTCCCAAGCAGATCAAACGGATCAGGTTGCAACTGCAATGACCGAGATGTCAGCCAGCATCTATGAAGTAGCGCAAAGTGCTAGCAATGCAGCAACAAAAGCCTCTGAAGTAGATGAGTTAGCAAAAAACACCTCAGCACTGTCATTTGCAGCCAAAGATGGCTTAAATGCTATGGATAATGCATTTGACGAAATCGTTGAAATGATCAATCAGTTAGACATTAGCACAAAGGCCATTACGCCGGTTATTGGTGTAATTTCTAATGTCGCTGAGCAGACGAATTTACTTGCGCTCAATGCGGCAATTGAAGCAGCAAGAGCGGGTGAGTATGGTCGCGGCTTTGCTGTTGTTGCCGCTGAAGTCAGAAGTCTTGCCAGTAGAACACAAGAATCTACAAATGAAATTGCCAGCCTAATAGAAAAGCTTAATAATGCAATGGTCAGCACCATTTCCAGCACTGACAGGCTTAAAGTAACAGCTAGTGAAAGCAGTCTAAGTGTTGAAAAATCTATTGACTCCGTGACAGAGATTACTGGGAAAATTCAAGAGTTGAACGATTTGGCAACCATGATTGCAACAGCAGTTGTAGAACAAAGTGCGGTCAGTGAAAACATGAATGAAAATATTGTCAAAATCAATTCTGATGCAGAAGCCGTGGCGAATAGCTCTGCAACATCCAGTAAAAACGCCGAAAATCTCGCTCAGGAATCTTATAATTTAAGCAATATGATCCGCCGATTTCGCTCATAGATAATTTCATCATCTCATTGTACGGGTAGCCCTGCCCTTCAGGGCGGGGTAGTTGGCTTAGTGTCAACAGCTATCGCGTAGGGTATTAAGTTTTTATCTCATACTACCCAAAAGAAATATTAATCATCACGTTCTAAAGATGTTTGCTGTTTCTCTGATAACAGATCCGATTTGTTTGATTTCTGAATTACGTTAAGCATTTTCTTGGCTGCAATTTCAATATCGTTATTTGAGTCCTGAATATGGTGAAGTCTCTGACTTATTTCAGCATAAACAGTGCTTTGTTCGTGCATCATTTGAGCAATTAGTTGATTCAATGCATTTATCTTGTCTGAGTACTTGGCAGAACCCTTTATCAATTAATTCGTCTGCTGTACTAAATCTATCGTCTTCTCTCCACCTTTGTTGCTTTCGAGAAGTTTTCCCATATAAACGCTTTGGTTTAAATCTATCTGTTATATTCACCTGCACGTTCCGGTTGATAAAGAATATTTTCAACCCTGACCTTGATGTTCTTTCCACTTGGATTAGGCCAATAGATCTCATCACCCTGTTTCATCCCCAAAAGAGCTGTTCCAATTGGTGAGAATATTGATAAGGTAGAACCATCGTCCCTGATGTCTTTGGGATACACCAGAGTGACATAAAAAGGAGTCTCAGAAGAGGATATAGATAGCTGGACCGTTGAGTTCATAGAAACTACGTTTTCAGGAAGATGCCTCGAATCTACAACCGTTGCCCTTTCTAACTCTTCTTCCAAGTTGAGCTTACGCAGAGAGTCAGGAGCTGATCTAGAGCTGAGCAGGACTTCTAGCCTCTCTAGGTCTAATGATGTAATGATAATATCAGGCTGAATTGTCATGCTAATAACCTCAACATACAAAAAAAACCAGAACGCAGTTCCACTGCATCCTGGCTAAAATAAATAAGGGATAAATAGGCCTGAACAGACCGTGATTTAATATAACTTATTGTCAGTTAATAAGTAAGTGGGAATATTTCAAATCATTCATATATTGCTAATTTTTACTATCCGGTTTCTAAGGACACTGACTGAATCGCCACCAATGATCTAGATACACAATAGCCGCTTCGAAAATCGATTTCAAAGTCTACCGGTTACTACTCATTATTAATAACCATACCGGCGTTTGGTGTTTTAAAACATCTGGATGTAATCAAACACACCCTGCCTGGTTTCAGCTCGGTCTGAATAGACTTTACGCTAATATCCGTTCTTAATTGAATAACTGGAAAAAGCTCTCTGTAATGGCATTATCATGACAATATCAACGCGAGCTGATGCTGTATTCCAAACCTAGAACTTTAAGAAATGCACTCCAGTCGTGATTGGTGTAATTAATTCATTTATCTGAAGGCATCATCACTGCTGATGATGGATTGAGACATCAAACCGTTATTAAAAACGCTTACAATAACAGTTCTTTGGTGCCCCCCCCCCCGATTGGATCGACCAACGACTTTTCGTAAAACAAATCCACCATGAGAATAGTTAATATGAGCCGTTAGTTACATATTGTTTTTCCAGCGTTTAAATTTCCGACCATTTTGGGCCAAAATGACAATTATTTTTATAATTTAGTCTGGTATTAAAATTGGCTTTCCTCAATTTCCTGGACTTTAGTGCTAGTTATATTGGCCACTAAAATACCTAATTCATACAATAACCAAATCGGTATTGCCAACATAAATTGAGAAAGAATATCTGGAGGAGTTAGAACGGCGCCAAGCACAAAGGCACCTACGATGACATAAGCTCTTGCACCTCGAAGCGCCTTAATACCAACAAATCCGGATCTCACTAATAAAACCACAACGATAGGCGTTTCGAACGCCAACCCAAATGCGATGAACAAACTAATAGCAAAGTCTAAATATCTGCTTATGTCTGTCATTATTGCCACACCTTCAGGCGCTGTACTTGCAAGAAATCCGAAGACCACTGGAAAAACCAAAAAATACGCAAAAGCCATTCCACACAACAGGAGTAACACGCTGGAGAAAACGAGAGGCCCTATTAAATTTCGTTCCTTGGTATACAAGCCTGGAGCGATAAAAGCCCAAAGTTGATAAAGCGAATGGGGCGATGACAACAAAAATGCAACCAGCAGAACCATTTTCATCGGCACTAGAAATGGCGTTGCGACTTCGGTTGCAATCATCTGACCTCCTTCAGGGAGGCTATTAAGTAAGGGGGTCGCAAGTAAATAATAAATATCATTTGCAAATGGAAATAATACTAAGCTTGTTAAAACAATACCAATAACTATTCGTAATAGACGATCACGTAACTCAACTAAATGCGAAAAAATTGTTTCTTTGGAATTCAACTAGATATACCGCTATTAAAAGGCTTTGGATCATTCTCAACGATATTATCTATCGGCGAATTTACTTGGTCGAAGCTCTTTTTTTGATCTATAGGGAGCTCATTGGTGGACTGATTTTGCTTAATAACTAATTCCACAGGCTGCATACCTTGACGTAGCTCTTCACTCAACCCTAAATCATGATCTCTTAATTCACTTTCTAATCGCTTCAGATCCGCTGTGTGCAGCTCTTTATCAATTTCAGACTTAATATTCATGGTGAATCGTTGCATACGCCCAAAAAGAATTCCTGCAGTCCGTGCGACCGCAGGCAGCTTATCTGGCCCGATGACAATAAGTGCTACAACACCAATAATAAGCAGTTCTGGGAAGGCAATATTAAACATAAGTTATCCAATACAACTCTGATTACTGAGTTTCATTTTGGTGAACTTTGGTTTCCACTGTGTGATTTGTATCATTGCTTTTCAATGTAACTGATGGGATTTCCTCATTTATCGCCTCCTTGAACCCCTTAACCGCACCGCCAAGATCACCTCCAAAATTACGGAGTTTTTTGGTGCCAAAAACTAAAGCGACAATCGCTAAAACAATAATCCAATGCCAAATACTAAAAGCCCCCATTTCCCTCTCCCGTTAATTATGTATTGGTAAAAACCATATCTACCAAGTTGGTATTTAAAAATTTACGCAACTAACTTCTAATTGAATCGTTTATTTATCTAACTCTTTTGAAAGTAAAAGTGTCTCACTAGGACTCTCCCCAAATAACTCTCTGTAATAACGCGAAAAAAGACTCATATGCCAGAACCCCCATTTCGCTGCTATATTTGCAATGGTTGTTTCATAGGGAGATGATTGCAGTTCAGAGCGAACACGATGAAGACGAAGATTCCGCATGTATTCTACAGGCGTGATCCCCAGAACTCGTGAAAATGCATGATTTAGAGTACGTCGACTAATACGTAGCTCGATACATATCTCACCTATGGTTAGACAATCACCATCAATCGATAAAGTTAAGTCACGTACACGACTGACAATATATCGATGAATACGTTGATCATAGTGTCTTTCTCTACAGTCGCCTGCATTCAGGAGCGCCTGTAGACATGTATCCAATAAATTATCTTCAAAATGGCGCAGTATGTGTTGGATATTTGGATTGCCACTACTTTTTGAAATATAATTAGTACTACTGTTCAAAGCTGAAAGTAATCTTTGTGCAACATCCGTAGGGATTATTTCAACAGGATTAACATTATTCATAAGCTTACGAAGATCAATGTCTTCAACTTGCCCGGCATACTCTTCCAAGTGGTCAGCAGAAATCACCGCTGCAGTGATTTCTGAAAAATGGGAAGTCTTGAATAGAAGCTCTCCGTTCTTGTCCAACGTTATCAATGAGTCAGATTTAACTTGTGCACCGCCCCAAGAAGCTTCACCTTCAATAATAGTAGGTATACCTATTACATATGTATCTTCTGGAGCGCTTGCTATCTGATCAACAGAACGGTTCATGCTCTCGCGAAAAATCTGCATATTACGCCCAGTGACACTCATAATAGATCCTGTAAAAGAACCTCTGTCTAACTGGGTGTAATCCTGTGACCAAAAAGGCAAAGCATCCGCTTGCTCCAAAACATCTCGTGAGGTCCGCTCAACAAAATGCATTTTTCTGTTGCCAACAGGACTCCTATTTTTTAAAAGCGCTTCTCTAAAATTCATCTTGTTCTTTCCTCTCTTGTTTTTTCGTGGACTTCAAGGTCCGGCACTTAAAAATATGCCTTATCGAAAAAAACCTCTCTCCATATTGTTTTTATATCATTAGGCTTCTGTGGGAGTTTTAGGCTATAGACACAACTTTAGGCAAATAGTAAGAGATACAGATAGCAATAAACGGCAACACCCTCAAACAAGATTTGATGAAGTTCTCATTTGGAAAGAGATCAATCTGAATAGAACATGTTTAGCTATACTTCAAATGTGCTTTCATATGTCTTAATGACTATTCTCTGAATCATACGGTTGGTATGACAGATAGATTGAGATTTAAGACAAATAAGCTGAGATTTTCTTTTTTTGCCCAACAGATTTACAACAGAGGTTCCGATAAATTAATTGTCTTTTATCATCATAAGATAAATATTTTGACCAGTTGACTTGCTCTTATCGTTCGGCCAATCATTTTAAAATGACCATGCCAGATCCGAAACGAGCACTTGTTGGTAGCTCACTTGATAACTCCAGTGAAAGAATAATTTCACTAAGCTTGCCAACCTCAGAAAAAAGAAAAAAAACGAGATTATTGGACAGTCAAATGAGATGTTGTGAGAATTAATCTTAATACTGTTTCAATTAGAACAGGTCTTTTGATAACATCAAACAAATTGAACTAACTCTTAAGGAACGAACCATGGATGGATGGGAACAAGCACTAGCCGGTCGCGATGATCTCGCTAAATATGAGGAAAATGATTTACTTCTGTTTGCCCTTGAAATTAATCAAAATATAGATGACATAGAACTAATAGCAAACGATGCATTGACCGATGGTCCAGATGACAAGAAATGTGACTTAATTTATGTCAATCGTGAATCTGGTAAAGTCATAATCGCTCAAGCATATAAAAAGACCGGTTCTACTGATTCCTCTCCACCATCGAATAAAGCGAGTGATCTAAACACTGCATCTACTTGGATACTCCAATCATCAACCTCCTCCATTCCAGATAGAATTAAAGCAGCAGCAGAACAAGTTCACTTGGCATTAAATGATGAACAAATAACTTCTGTAGAATTCTGGTACGTACACAACTGTCAGGAGTCTCAAAATGTAGATATTGAACTTCAACGTGTAGCTAGTACAGCCGATAGTCTTATCAAACGTTATTTCCCAAATGCTGAAGTTGATTCAGTTCTCTCAGCTCAAGTTGGTCGAAACACCTTAGATGCTTGGTATAAATCTACTCAAGTACCAATTTTAGTTACTGAAAGCTTTGATTTTGAGAGTCGTGGTGGCTTTTATTCTGAAGGAGATAAATGGTCGGCTTATTCCACTTCTGTGTCTGCTGACTGGCTTCATAAGATGTTTCAAGAACATGGTAAAAACCTATTTTCTGCTAATGTCAGAGATTATTTGGGTAGCCGTCGTTCAGATAAAAACATCAATAACAACATTAAAACAACGGCCTCTAATGAACCTGATATGTTCTGGGTTTATAACAATGGTATTACTGCATTAGTTAATGACTTTAACTTCACCTCTGAAGATGATTTTGGTCTCTTTACAATCTCAGGCATTGCCATTGTTAATGGTGCTCAAACTACAGGAGCTCTTGGTAGTTTAGATAATGTCGACCTTAAAAATGCCCATGTTCCTGCCAGATTTGTAAAGTGTTCCGACCAAGCTACTATCAGAAATATCATCAGATTCAATAACAGTCAAAATAAAATCGAAGCTGCTGATTTCAGAAGCAATGATCCAATCCAATCCCGACTTCGTTCTGAATTTACATCAATTCCAGATGTTGAGTACTTCGGTGGTCGTCGAGGCGGCGATGATGATGCCATGAGAAGATCAAGAAATACCATTTCTTCATACTCTGTTGGCCAAGCCTTGATGGCCTTTCATGGCGACCCGGCTACTGCATACAACCTGCGAAGCCAGATCTGGCAAAACGATACCCTCTACTCACAAATCTTTAACGATCATCTAACAGCCACGCATGCTATATGTGCATTTTCCCTGATGAAAGCTGTAGATGCTGTTAAATCTAATCTCAAATCACTTCCACAAGACACAAGAACTGCAGCACAATCTCGATACGCCGAAATGTTACGGCAACGTGGTGCCACTTTTCTACTTACTTCTGCAGTTTCTGCTGGTTTAGAGTCTATTCTCGATCGTCAAATTAACTCAGTCTTTTCGATTCGATTTAGAGACAATATTTCAGCACGCGATGCAATTGAAATTTGGAAACCAGTCGTCGATGTTTTATTGCCATGTATCCCACAACTGTCAGCTGCATTTACAGGTGGCAACATTACAAACAAAGATAACGTTAAATCAGCAATAAATGCTTTTGTTGATATGGTCGAAGCTACTAAAAATGCAAACATAGAGCTATTCAATACATTGTCTGAAAAAATTCAAAGCGACAATTCATAGGTCAATAAGTATTTGTTGAGAATCACTATATCTAACCCTTTGTTGGATTAAATGCGATAAAGAGATTCTTGGATTATGAGTAGACAGCTGCTGCATTATTCAATCTCTTTGTTTTAATATTATTCTCAGGTGTTTTTAGCTTAAAAATTTCAATCTCTTGGAATTGCACACTCTAGTGATGTTTACGGCATCAGTGTAAACAGTATCCATTTTAATTTGGGAGTTAATTATCTATTACTTGCCAGGTGTATTAATGTCTATGTGGTTGATATATTAACCTTATAACAGCCATTTATTAGTTAACTCTAACCCATGTAGTTTTTATTGAATTGCACACTTCATTTAAAACTCAGTTAATTGCCTAACTCATATAACTCATGAGGGAGCTCACTCCCATCAAATATTATTTTATTTCAGGAGTTTTTTCCTGAAGAAGCCACAAAACGATACAAGATCACCGCCACCCAATCAGTTCTACTAGACATTAAACTACTGTTTAACCATTAAATATGTATTTATTTTTAATGGTTAAGTGATTTTTAGAACGTCATAAAACCCTCCTTTGCAAACATCAAAACCTCTTTCAACAACCTGACTAGCAAAAATCGGCAAGACTCACCCAAATCGGGAAAAACCTCTCGGGATCATGCCGATTTTTACTACAGCCTAAAATTTTAACTCGCTATAGTTAGGCCGTTGCAATTTTACAACATCGGTGAGCCAGTCTTGGCCATAGGAGGAGAAATGAGAATGAATCTTGGTGCTGAAACTTATCATCAGCAACCACAAATGAATACATCCGTTCCAGATGCAATAGATTTTTCTAAGTCGAGTTCAACAAAAGCCCGATTTGCCACGATGGTTATTGCAGTCATGATGGGAATAGGAGCAGGCGGCCTATTAACTTCACAAGGTGCTAGTACAGGGGCATTGCAATGGATGTTCATTGTACTAGCTCTAATCGGTGGCTTTCTTTCCACATGGTCACCTTGCGGATACTCAAGCTTAAGTCTGCTTCGACCAGCCGGAAAGTATTCATTAAATTCGGTTATTCGCTGGACCCCGACTTTTATCACCCATGCACTGGGTTATGCTTTAGGAGCCTTGATGTTAGGCGGCATGTTGGGACTGATCAGCTGGACATTTTTTAGCGACTTACCGTTCACTTACATGGCCAGTGGTATAGCAATACTCGCTTTAGGTTACGGTGCACATCAGCTTGGTTTTATGAAAATGCCATACCCACAACGCCGGGCGCAAGTTCCTCACGATGCAAGATTTCGTTTTCGTTCATCCACTATCGGCCTATTGTATGGCTATGCACTGGGTATGAACTATCTAACCTATGTTCAAACCCCAATTCTTTACATCGTTACTGCCGCTGCATTGCTTAGCGGCAGCATTACAACGGCAATTGCCGTTATTGCCATATTCAACATCGGACGCTGTTTACCAGTTGCCGTTAACTTCCTGCCGATTAGTAACCAATCAGTACAAGCTTGGCTGGCTCGTTGGCAGGAACGTGCTGTTGAAATAGATGGGTTCCTTCTACTTTCAATTGGGTCAGCAGCCTTAATGCTTCTTATTCTTTGAAGCAGGATGAATCTTTTTTGAAAAATTAGTAACAAAAACATTAACAAAAATTAATGGTTGGAGGAGAGATATGACCATAAAAAATAGTGTAATTAGAGCTGGACAACCAAAACAATCCAAGCGTTTCGCTGTCAGTTTGGCTTTTGCTACGATACTGGCCGGTGGCACTCAAGCTGTTATAGCAGGGGGAGCTGTACCTCAACAATTGGGGTCAGAGGCGACCTTGGAGCTAATGGATACGCCAACCATTCTTGATGCACCACCAAGTGATCCCAAACGAGTCTATTTGCTCGACGCGGGCGCTTTTCATATGACGTCAACTTATTACACAATTGATGGCAATAACAACAAACTGCTCGGCATGACTGATGCAGGTAAGTTACCTCATATGATGTTAGGAGATAACGGTAACTTTATGGCTATTGCTAGCACCATGTATTCACGTGTTGCTCGGGGTACGCGAGATGACTATATCGAAATCATTGATTCCAAGACACACAGACCAATAGCTGATATTGATATTCCAGAGGGTCGTTTCCTGACAGGCGTAATGCAACGCATGGCCAGTTTGAGTGCTGATGATAAACATATCTTGTTCCAGCAGTTTTCACCTTCACCAGCAGTAGGTCTTGTCGATTTGGAAAAAGAGTCTTTCGTTAAGATGATGCCAATTCCAGACTGTTACCACTTGTTCCCTGTACCAGATCAAAAGTTCTTTATGCATTGTCGAGATGGCTCTCTTCTCGAAGTAAGCTATGACAGTGAAGGAAAAACACAACAGAAAAATACTAAGGTTTTTCACGGTGAAGAGGATTACCTCTTTAATAACCCTGCCTACTCAAACAAAACCGGACACCTTGTGTGGCCCAGTACAAGCGGTCGTATTTTCCAAGCCAAGCTAACTGCTTCGGGTGCTGAGTTTATGGAACCATTTGAGGCATTCACTAAAGAACAGAAAGCAGACATGTGGGCTCCAGGCGGCTGGCAACCAGTCAGTTATCACAATGATCGTAACGAAATATATCTGTTAGCTGATCAACGTGACAAATGGACACATAAGCTTACAAGTCGTTATGTATTCGTCATTGACGGTACCACCGGCAAACAATTACGTCGCATCGATATGGGTCATGAAATAAATGGTATAGGGGTTAGTCAAGATGCAGAACCTTATCTTTTTGCTTCTTCTCCAGGAGAACAAACTCTATACACCTTCGATGCAATCTCTGGGGAGGAACTAGGCAAAATTGATGAGCTTGGAAGAGCACCTGTATTAATTTACTTACCGGAATAAAGTGAGGAAATTATGAACTTGGTAATTAATGACGCTTCTGTCGCCGTTCTAGCCTCAATTTTTCTTGGGCTAGTATTGGCAGCCGCAGCAATTCCCAAGTTACGACACCCTGACGAATTTCAGGGTGTCGTAACAAACTACCGGTTGTTGCCATCGTTTCTGGTAACGCCTTTTGCCAGATTGCTTCCTCTAGTTGAACTGGTATGTGCAATAGCACTTCAAATAACGCAAGTTCGAGAAATGGCAGCATGGGTGGCATCCGGACTTTTTATCATGTTTGCAGTGGCTATCGCTATTAATGTTGGTCGTGGAAGAACGCATATTGATTGCGGTTGTGTCCGACGCCCAACCAGTGTGAGTCGTATAGGGATGTTTCATGTACTAAGAGCACTTAGTCTGGCTGGTGTCAGCCTTTATGCTGCTTTAGTCCCTGTAAATTTGGCCAGTCTTTCAATTGTTTCCTGGGTGATGGGATTGGCTGCAGCAGTGATGCTTACCCTTCTTTACTTGGCAGCAGATTTGATTGTCGGTCTTCCCGCCACTCGCACTAACAAACTCTAGACTTAAATTAAAGGAAATACTCTAATGAATGTTGAATTACTTATTGCTTCAAATGTTCTGCTTTGGGGAGCATTTTTAGCATTAGCTGCACTTATGCTTGGTGTCATTCGTCAGATAGGGCTGCTACATGAAAGATCAGCCCCATTAGGAGCAATGATGATCGATCATGGTCCTGATATTGGTGAACGCTCTCCAGTGTTTAATGTAACAACTATTGATGAGAAGCCACTTCTTGTTGGTCGGGCTATAACTCCAGGGCGACCGAGCTTATTAATGTTTACAGGCCCATCTTGTCCAGTCTGTGCGAAATTATTGCCAATTATTCGCTCAGTAGCTGCGGCTGAAGGTACAGATGTAATTTTGATAAGTGATGGTACTCAGGCCGAGCACCGAGAGTTTTTGAAGAATCATCCACTTCAGGGTGAGCGATATGTTGTTTCTGCAGAAATTGGCATGCGCTATCAAGTTTCAAAAGTACCTTACGGTGTTTTGTTGGACCAAGATGGTGTCATTCAATCTAAAGGTCTATGTAATACCCGTGAACATGTGGAAAGTCTGTTTGAAGCTATTCGCTTGGGTCACTCTTCATTACAGAGCTTCATGCAAGATGGAACAACAGCGCCTGCAGCAAGCTTAAGCAAAGAAACGCACGTACATTAATCTGTGGATAAACAGTTATAAAGAACTAACGGAGAGAATAGAAATGAAAAAAAATAAAGGTTTTGACTCAACTATGGAAAAGCTGGCCAGAGGCACTGCCAGTAAAACAGGTCGTCGTGGCTTTATTGGCAAACTTGGTGGGTTTATTGTGGGTGCAGGATTACTGCCCCTACTGCCAGTAGATCGCCGTGGACGGATGAAAGAAGCCAACGCAACCACTACTGGCACAATGGATAGGAGTGGTTTTCAACCACAGGATCAAGATACTCAAGCCTGTGATTATTGGCGTCATTGTTCTATCGACGGCAACCTTTGTGATTGCTGCGGTGGTACGTTAACTTCATGTCCACCAGGAACCGAGCTTTCACCTAGCTCTTGGGTAGCAAGTTGTTATAACCCCGGAGACCAGCAGACCTATCTGATTGCCTACCGCGACTGCTGTGGCAAGCAGACTTGTGGACGTTGTAATTGTCTTAACACTGAAGGCGAACTTCCGGTTTATCGCCCTGAGTTCTCAAACGACATCGTATGGTGTTTTGGTGCAAATAATGACGCTATGACCTATCACTGCACAATCTCACCAGTTGTCGGTAAGGCAAGCTAAGTTAGATAGGTATAACCTAGCATGAGAATCAGCAGCCTGTTTGTATTTTTATCAGTTGTCCTGACATTTCAGGCTGCTGACTCTTTTGCCTCTGAACTGGAAGCCTTCAAGCGTCCAGAGGGAATTCCGGCGCCATCTACCAACCCACTTACGGTGGAAAAGGCGGCGCTCGGAAAAACCCTGTTTTTTGACCCTCGCCTTTCTAGAAACCAGGAAATGTCATGTGCCACATGTCATGCTCCAGATAAACGTTGGAGTGATGGACGCAAGATCCCACTTGGCTCTGAAAGTCTTTTGAATCCGCGACGAACTCCCACTGTTTTAAACAGCGCATGGCTTACCTCACTAATGTGGGATGGACGTGCTGACACACTGGAGTCGCAAGCCGTTTTACCAATAACAACTCAGCATGAAATGAATTACGACATGTCAGAGCTGACCACTCGCCTGCAGGATGTCGAAGGATATTACCCATTATTTAAAGCCGCTTTTGGTGATGAAGTTATCAATCAGCAACGTATTAGTGAAGCGTTGGCTAGCTTCCAACGGACCCTAGTTTCTGCGCCATCCGCGTTTGATAGATGGGTAGAGGGTGACGAATATGCAGTTAATGAAAGTGTTAAACGAGGTTTCGCTCTATTTAACGAAAAAGCACAATGTGTAGCGTGTCACGCATCGTGGCGATTTACCGATGACAGTTTTCATGACATTGGTCTTAACAGTAACGATCTCGGTAAAGGTGCATTGGTCCCGCCTCAAATCATCATTATGCAACATGCATTCAAAACCCCTTCACTTCGTGATTTACCTGAAAATGGTCCATTCATGCATGATGCATCAATGAACACACTGGAAGAAGTAATAAAGCATTACGAAAAAGGCGGAATCCAACGAGAAAGCCTATCTCCAGAAATGAAGCCTTTTAAGCTGACTGAAACCGAGCGCGATGATCTTATCGCTTTCATCAACTCACTTACGGGCCCGGTACTCGGCATTAAATTTCCTGATATTCCTGAATGAATATCTCGACAACTTTAATTCAGCACATGAAAACAAAATGAAATTTTTCGCAATAGAACGTATCAACAAAATATTTTTCCATATGGTCAACAGATTAATCTTGATCATTCTTATTACAGCCAGTTTTATAACATGTGCTTACTCGATGCAGCTTCATACTGAAATCCAAAAAGAAGCCGATACCAAAGTTCATAAAATCTATTTACTACATCACGATTTTGAATTCGATGTCTACAAAGTATCTCCCGGCGACATCATAGAAATCATTAATCAATCAGATATTTCTCATAGTGTTTACATCGAAACACCTGATGAAACTATCATCAACATAGATGAAAAGCTTTATGTGCAAACACCTGGAGTTTCAGTAAGGTGGAAAGTGCCAGAATCCGGTGAGTTTACTCTGCGCTGCTGGATCCATCCAGTCATTCACGCCAAGTTGCTTATTTCGGAATCGATAGATTAAAAGGCGTGCATAAGCAATAGAGGTGGGAGATGAGAAATAAAACCGAACTTAATCCCGACAAAACTGAACCCGAGAGAAGAACAGCATTTAAACAGATATTCCGCCGTTTTGGCGTTGCTGTTGTCGGCACGTTGGCAGGACATGCCATGTTACGTTCCCGGCCAGCTATATCTGCTGAAATTATACGTCCACCTGGCGCATTACCTGAACCAGCTTTTGACTCAACCTGTATTCGCTGTGGTTTATGCGTGGAAGATTGTCCCTACGATATTCTTAAGTTAGCAAGTTGGACAGATGATGCTCCCGTTGGAACACCTTTTTTTGTGGCCAGAGAAGATCCCTGCAGAATGTGTGCAGACATTCCATGTGCTCGAGCATGCCCGACAGGCGCTCTTGACCCTTTATTAACAGATATTCGTAAAGCGGATATGGGCGTAGCAGTGCTTGTAGGGCATGAAACCTGCCTTAACTACAAAGGGATGTCTTGTAGTATCTGCTGGCGAGTATGCCCAATTCGTGATGAAGCAATAACGCTTGAAACTATTAAAAATGCCAAGGGGACGCTACAAATCCCGACAGTTCACTCAGATAGGTGCACAGGATGTGGTACCTGTGAAAAACACTGTGTGCTATCCGAAACAGCGATACGTGTTTTACCACGCAAGCTTGGTCTGGGACAACCGGGTAGAAACTCAGCTGGTCGCGACAAAGTATGATTAACTTTATCAAAATAATTTGTACTGGAATCTATAGTAAACGCTGGTTGCTTGCACGCCGGACCGTTCAACTTTTCATTCTGTTGGCTTTTTTGTACCAACTTCCATTAATTGGTGACATCGCCACAGGCAACTTATCTTCAAGTGAATGGTTTGGCACAATTCCTCTGACTGATCCCTTTATATTGCTGCAATCATTTTTAGCAGGTTCATCACTTGCCTACCCAGCATTGATAGGTGGATTAATCGTAGCAGCTTTTTATGCCATTTTTGGTGGTCGGATTTACTGTAGCTGGGTATGCCCCATAAACATGTTAACTGACGTTGCCTATTGGTTTCGTCAACGCTTTGGCATAAAAAGTAATTTATCGATTTCGAAAGGGCTCAGAAAAGCCATATTGTTGTTAGCTTTATTGCTTTCTTTTTCTGCGGGCACGCTCGCATGGGAAATAGTCAACCCAATTACTCTTTTTCAAAGAGAGTTGATGTGGGCATCAATATCAGGGTCATTATTTTTATTAGGTTTGTTTTTCTTCGATTTACTGGTTAGCCGTCGAGGATGGTGTGGGCATATTTGCCCTGTTGGAGCTTTTTATGGATTCCTCGGTCATTTCGGGCGTTTGCGTATTACTGCGGACAAACTTGAGTCCTGTGCCGGTTCGGCTTGCTCAGCATGTATAAAAGTATGTCCTGAACCACATGTGTTAGTACCGGTGGTGTCTCAAAAGGGCAACAAGGTCATCTCTGGTGATTGCACACGCTGTGGAGCCTGTCTTGATAAATGCTCAACAGGAGCGCTTTCTATGAAGATGGATTTAGGTCACAGAAGATCATTTAAAAACATCCCCATTGTGACAAAAAAATAATAACTCTTTAAAAAAAGAGGTTGACGGTGAATCGCCAACCTTTCCAAGACGAATTAATCTACCAAATTAACACTTCCACGCATCATTGCTGAATGTCCAGGGAATGAGCAGAAAAAAGTATAAGAACTATCAGCGTTTAGTGAGCCAGTTTCAAATGTAACAGAAGCATTTTCACCCCCACCAAGTATCGGAGTAGAGGCAATAACCCGAGCGTCATTTTCAGGTAGATAATCGTTCGCAAGACCCGCGGTGATCCCGGCGTTAACGATTTCAGGGACATCGGATGTTTGAGCCAATACCCAGTTATGCCCCATACCACCTTTTGGTAAACGACCAGTATGCTCAAAATTTACAGTGAACTCTCCACAGCTCAAAGGAATATTCATCGTTCGGGTACTAAAAGCCATACCATCCCCTGCACTGATAGACACTTCACAGTTATCTGCTGCAGCTACCGTCGGAAGTAAAGCAATTGCTAAAGGCAACAGTAAGTAAAATCGCATATAAATCTCCAAATTATTTAAATGTAGAGTATGTGATTTTAGTCTTGTCACTTATTAAGCATTAGCAATAATCGGCATGGCTTTGCCACTATCGCGTGTTAATTAATTTTGATTGTAACCTACTGGTCTTTTTTACGTGTATTACCACTAATTAACTGGCAACTTTAAGTAAATGATAAGAGTGCAAACACTTGGAATGAGAGCAGGACGCATATAATGTAAACGGCAATATGTATGCGGGTAGTCAGCTCTAGGTTCTTGATAGATTGTGAAGTAGATAACAGGTCAATATTACGCAACTAAAAAATCAGCAAAAAATCAAAAATCTCGTCAAATATGGGATATGTGATCAATTTTAGGGGGAGTTTTTTTAAAGAAATGGCAAATTGCTAATTTTTGCCTTCTTTCTGCCTAAGAATCCATATAGCTAATATATTTGTTTAAAGCTAAAACAATAATCAATCTCGTTTGTGTAAATTTTGTGACAAACTTGTGCCGTAGCAGTTGTCATAGTGATAGCGTAAGGCAGTTTTTAAACGTGGCGAACGTTATTAAGCTATTGATTTATAATGTAGATAATACTACCTATTACGACTTAAAATCCCTCGACTTTGCGGTCGTGCCGGTTCGATTCCGGCCCCGGGCACCATCAGAAATATCTAAGCCTCAATACTGAAAAGTGTTGGGGCTTTTTTGTTTTCAATACTTAGTGGTGCTTAAAGCCGTAAAGTCTTCGTCTGATAGTTCAAAATCACCAGCTTTTACGTTCTCTTCCAAATGATTCACCTTGCTGGTGCCTGGAATGGGAATAATTACTGGGCTGCGTTTTAACAGCCAAGCCAGCACAATTTGATTCGGAGTGGCATCGTATTTCGCGGCAATGGTTTTGAGTATTGACGCGGACTCTGCCAGTGCATTTTTTGCCAAGGGGTACCAGGGGATGAAGCCAATACCCTGTTCGGTACAGTAATCAACGACCTCTTCGTATTGCCGCATCTTCAGGTTATATTGATTCTGTACCGTACTGACCTTGAAATACTTCTGAGCTGCAATAATGTCGTCGACATCCACTTCACTTAAACCGACATGCTTAATCAGCCCCTCATTCTGAAATTCCTGCACAGCTGCGAATTGTTCGTCCCGAGGAACTTTGGGATCAATTCGATGTAACTGCCACAAACCGATCTGTTCTACATTGAGCCTTCGCATACTCATTAATACGCATTGCCTCAAATATTCTGGCCTTCCAAGTGGCGCCCAGATATTCTCACCATGCCGGGTTAAACCAGCTTTCGTTGCAACCAAAATGCCATCATATGGATACAATGCTTCACGAATTAAATCTTCACTGACATTAGGGCCATAACTATCTGCTGTATCAATAAAGTTGATGCCTAATTCTGGTGCCCTTTTTAACACTCGAAGGCATTGCTGACGATCTTCTGGTTCACCCCATATGCCAGGCCCGGTAACTCGCATAGTTCCCAAACCTATACGGTTAATTGAATACTGCCCGAGTTGGAATGAGGCTTGCTGTACAAGTGAATTGGTTTTAACCATGAGCGACTCCGACTAATTGCTTTTCTTGATGTTAACATGTCTGATTAGCCATCTATTTTTACGATGGATTTAGCCTTGCTCATAATGCACAGTTCGTATCTGCATCAGATTTACTCTCGTTAAGCTTGTTAAAGCATAGATTACATCAACTTGATAGCCTCAATTCAGTTGAGATCACAGGGGTATATAAGGCTGTTATGGATATTTGAACTAACTTACTCGACCTCTTGTGCCGGTTCGATTCCGGCCCCGGGCACCATCAGAAATATCTAAGCCTCAATACTGAAAAGTGTTGGGGCTTTTTTGTGGCTTATTTTGTTATGATTAAGACTTAATCTGACAGCAGTTAGCTTTTTATAAGCATAAAAACAACATCAAAACTGGCTCTCCTCCCTAATTAACACAAAGCTGATATTTGGATTTAGTGGGATATCGAACCTACTGCAGGTTTTTCACTGTTACACTATTGTTGAAATTTTTTGCCTTTAATTAAGGAACACAAGATGCTCAAAGCAATTACGACGTTTACACAGGCGAGAAACATTGCAATGGCACTGACCATGTCATTCTTGACCGCTACGCTGATCACTGGTTGTGGTAACGATGACAGCTCTGACACCACACCAAGCCCTGAAACTGAAATGAGCTCCGAAAATCAGAGCAACATGGACGCGACTGAAAACATCACACCAAGCGCACCAGAAACTGAAGTGGTCATTGAAGATGAACCTGTCGCTGAGAGTGATCAGACATCTGCGACGGATCAAACTGAAGCAACAGAGACAAATATTGAAGCTGAAGAGACTGATTCTGCATCAACCGCTGATAAAGCAACCACTACTCCAGCCGATGAGCCAGCTAGCGAAGGTCCCGAAACCCATACTGTTATGGCGCAAGGGCTTAAATACATTCCGCTGGTCATCACCATCAAGAATGGAGACACTGTTTCCTGGCGCAACATGCCCACTCACAACACAAAGTCACTCGATGGCTTGATTCCAGAAGATGCTGAGCACTGGGAATCACCCATAAATGAAAACTATGATCGGACATTTACTCAAGATGGTATCTATGTCTACAAATGTGTCCCTCACTTCGGAGCTGCCATGGGGGGCGTCGTTATTGTGGGCGAGCCAGTCAATCTGGAACAGATTAAAAACGCCGATGCCAACGGCGCTGCTGGCCGTTTGGTCAGAAAGGCTATTTCTAAAGCAGAAAGTATGTAGTTTTTTTGCCTGAGAAGTTGATACCAAAAAGCGGATTCAAAACGGAATCAGCATATGAGTGTTGGGGTGGAGAAACTAACGTAATGGCCTGTTCGATTACGGCCCCGGCACCATCAGAAATAGTAAAGCCCCTATACTGAAAAGTGTTGGGGCTTTTTTTGAGTGCAAGCCCACCACGATGACACGGACCAGTTAAAAACTGTCTAAAAAAGTATATATATTGATGGGGTTACTTTGCTTAAAGGTTTTAATTCTTCATTACCTGATTAGTACCGCGTTGAATGTATTCAGGAACGGCTACATAAATTTTAAGGTGCACTTTTTTGGTTCAGCCTGCCAACAAACCGTGCATCTTTAACGATATAACGCTCAGAAATTGCATCATTTTCTGTCCTATCACTTGATACGAAACACGCTGACCGCTTTCTCATTAAGGGCACAACTTCTGCATAAGTTATTACTAACTTAGTCATTAAGGTTGCGTAATGAAGTTCCAGGATTGGCTTGATGCCTTGCCCCAATGGTCAATGATGACGATCATTGTCTTGGGCGCTTTTATTACACTTACTCTTGTTAAGCGATTTATTCTGGCACGTATTTTAAAAGCCGCGGAGACCAGTCAAATCTCCCTAATCGGCATAATCATTAAATCGGTCAACTTCCCCCTCACACTTGTGTTACTGGCGTTCCTTTCCAAACTCTTTGAACAGTTGTTGGTACATTATTCAGTCAACATAAATTCCAGTATTTTTAATATTGTTGCCAAGCTTCTGCTCATCTTAGCGTTAGTGGTATTTGTTGATAGATTGGTGAACGGTTTAGTTGGCCGCTATGCCGATAGAAACGTTAGTTTCAGAACCAGCAAAGGCATCATGCAAGGTATCACGCATATCGTGATCCTCGGCCTTGGCTTGCTGATGATTCTCAGCACCATCGGTATTTCCTTGACTCCCATTATCGCCTCACTGGGTATCACCTCTTTGGCGCTGGCATTGGCGCTGCAACCGACACTGGAGAACTTCTTTTCCGGCATTCAGCTGGTCATCGATAAGCCTATCCGGATGGGGGACTTTATTGAGCTGGATTCAGGTGAACAAGGCTTTGTTGAGAAAATAGGCTGGCGATCAACCTGGATCCGAATGCTTCCCAACAATATCGTGATAATGCCCAATAGTGTTTTATCAAAGTCGAAGCTGATCAATTATTATTATCCGGAAAAACAGCTTTCCGTACCGGTTGAGGTCGGGGTGCACTACAACTCTGATCTGGAACACGTTGAGCGCGTAACGCTCGAAGTCGCCCGTGAAATTCTTAAATCACATAAATGGGGAGTGGAGGAATATGAGACATTTGTTGTTTTTCACACTTTTGACAATTCCAGTATTAATTTCACCGTTATGTTAAGAGCCCAGGAATATTTCAATCGCTTTTGGGTGAAATCAGCGTTTATCAAAGCCCTTCACAAACGCTATAGAGAAGAAGGCATCACCATTCCATATCCCATCAGAGCGATAAACTATGATCAGGAAAGCTCGGAGCAACGACCATCATGAGGAATTTACCCCCCTCGGCTTTGCGCCTGTGCAGTTTTGATTCCAGCCCTGGTCACTATCAATTTATAAGTGCTTTTTTTAAATTTGAGATTCGAGATTCCGAAACTTTTTAAAGTTTGGATGGAGTAACGCATCACCTAGCCACAAAAAAGCCCCCTTTCGGGGGCTTCTTGTTTTGCGTTGTTTCAAATCTTAACGGTTGCAGATATACATCGTTACTTCAAAACCGAAACGCATGTCTGAATATTCTGGTTTAGTCCACATGATAATCACCTCCAAGTTATTTCGTTAACTTACAATTCAAATGTTACGCTGACAGTTAAAAATGCCATAAGGTGATTTACTCATCCGGACTCAGGATTTTACTTTATGCATTTTCACAATAAACAACTGGAGTGAATATAATAATTTTGCGGTTTAGAGGCAAATCGAACGGACGGGGTTTGCCACTGTCATAATCTGGAACATGAATTTTTTATCAGGAGAGTACAAAATATGTTTAAAGCAACTTCGGCGTTTACACAGACAAGAAATATCGCCATTGCACTGACTATGTCGTTTGCGGCAGCCACGCTGTTTACAGCCTGTGGTAGCGATGACAGTTCTGACACGACACAAAACCAAGAAACGGGAATGAGCTCTGAAAATCAGAGCAATATGGACACGACTGAAAATATCACCCCGGTCCCATCAGAAACTGAAGTGGTCATCGAAGATGAACCTGCCGCTGAGCTTGATCAAACTGATAACTCCATGGCAACTGAAGAAACAGAAGTCAGTGGAACATCAGATGACGCAGCCGCTCAAGCCGATGAGCCAAAAAGTGAAGGAGCAGAAACGCATTTCGTAACTGCAGAGGGCCTGAAGTTTAATCCGCTGGTCGTCAAAATTAATTCCGGTGACTCTGTGTCTTGGCGCAACATGAGCACACATAACTCTGAATCAATAGATGGCTTGATTCCCGAAGGTGCTGAGAAATGGAACTCGCCAATGAGTGAAAATTATAAGCACACCTTCACAGAGGAAGGCATTTACGTCTATAAATGCACACCGCATATTGGCTCAGGTATGGGTGGAGTCATCATCGTAGGTGACCCAGTGAATCTCGAACAGATTAAAAATGCCGATGTCAGTGGCGGTGCTGGACGTCTGGTCAGAAAAGCAATATCTGAAGCAGAAAGTATGTAATTTCGGGCTCAGATAACTTCGCACCATAGCAAAAAGGCACTTATTTTAAGTGCCTTTTTTATTTCTGATGACCCGTCCTGAAATTAAGTCTACTGATCGGAAACGTATTTGGACAAGCTAAATCCAAGGCATAGGCATACCCAGAAAGATTGAGTGTTGGTCCTGGAATTGTCTGTTGTTGACCAAGTCAAAAAACTCTAGCTAGTCATAGACTTACTATATTTTGGATAAAGTTGAACTTTTTCAATAGCTCGTGCTCTGACGTTATTTACCTATATGGAATCGTTAAAATGCCCCTTAAAACCCGAAGACGTAGCGTATTAGAGCACGCCATAATTCATAGTCAGGATGAATTGGATAGACTGATCAAAGAATTAGATGCACAAGAGCAGCATGAGTTAGAAATGAGCCGTCGATTTGGAAGAAAACCAAGAAGAATGTCTGGAAAGTCAGCTCCTTTACTACTTGCAAAAGCTTTTCAGAATATTCAAAAGAAAAATTGAAACATAAAGTTAGCTTTAAACTTTATAGCAACATTCCCAACTGACTATGTACAGAAGCAATGATTGTCGTAAATTAATACAAAAAATACTTAACATCCAGTAAGTTTTTAGGGGTGGTAGTTGATACTGGTCCCGGTAATAAATAAAACAGGCACACATTCATGAGTGCTTTTTTTATGTCTGAAATTTGATATTTAAGAATAGGATTTCGTGATTTAATCCCGAACACTCGTCCACAAAAAAGCCCCTTTCGGGGGCTTCTTGTTTTGCGTTGTTTCAAATCTTAACGATTACAAATGTACATCGTTACTTCAAAACCGAAACGCATGTCTGAATATTCTGGTTTAGTCCACATGATAATCACCTCGTTGGTTGTTTTGTTTGTTTTACAGTTCATATATTACGCTGTCACAAAAAATAGCCATAAGGTGAATTGCTTGTTGGGACTCAGGATTTTGCTGGTCAGATCTCGATAGCCACCTTCAATACCCCATCGCGTTGATGAGAAAACAAATCATAGGCTTCGGTGATGTTTTCCAGTTTGAACCGGTGGGTCACCATGGGGCTTAAATCCAGTCTGCCGTGCGAAATAACATCCATCAAACGACGCATACGTTCCTTACCGCCGGGGCATAGTGAGGTAACGATTTTGTGGTCGCCCAATCCTGCGGCAAACGCATCGAGAGGAATGGTCAGATCGGATGAATACACGCCAAGACTTGATAATGTTCCGCCGGGTTTCAGGACACGCAACGCGGCTTCAAAAGTGCTTTGTTGTCCAAGGGCTTCAATGGCGACATCGACACCACGTCCACCGGTCAGTTTCAGTATTTCGGCAACCACATCATCTTTTCGATAATCCAGTGTCACATCTGCGCCCATTTGTTTGGAGATCGCCAGACGTTCATCCACCCCATCTACCGCAATGATAAAACTGGCACCCTTTAATCGCGCCCCGGCTGTGGCACACAAGCCAATCGGACCTTGAGCAAATACCGCCACAATGTCCCCAATTTTAATATTGCCTGATTCAGCACCGGCAAAACCGGTGGACATAATATCGGGACACATCAGGACCTGTTCGTCGGTTAAATTTTCTGGCACAGGGGATAAATTCGCCTGCGCATCCGGCACCAGAAGATATTCGGCCTGTGCCCCATCAATGGTGTTGCCAAACCGCCAGCCACCCATAGGTTTATATCCATGAGAGTGTGCTCCACCATCTTGTGCCGAACAGCCATCCTGACAGGCATAGGAGGTATAACTGGGACAGATTGCACCGGCTATCACCCGTTGCCCTTCATGGTAGCCCTGAACATTTTTGCCCAGCTTTTCAATCACCCCGACGGGTTCATGGCCAATCGTCAGGCCTTTTTCAACGGGATATTCACCTTTAAGAATATGCACATCCGTGCCACAGATGGTGGTTGTGGAAATTTTGATTAATGCATCATTATCGCCAATGTCGGGAATGGGTTTATCATCAATCTCGATGCGGCCTGGCTCAATAAAAATAGCTGCTTTCATCATAGTTGCCATAACGCGACTCCTCATAATTGTCTGAGATGTTCCCATAGCTGTAAAAGCGGGAGCGATAAAACCAGATTAGGTCTTTTGGGATTTTATGTCATTGACCCAGATCATTTAAGGCACAACTTGTTTTGCCGTAACTTAAGCACTGCAATAAATTTATGTGGCTAGATAAAAAAAGTCAGGCATAAGCCTGACAAAAACAACGAGAGAGACAACGTCAACTACCAGAAGGATCTTCTGTTGAGATTAGTTATCCGCCTAATTCGTTTCAGAAACCGTGAATCACATCTAATATTTAAAAAAACGATATCAGCCAGACGAAAAACCAAGGGTTTGATTGTAACGAATCACTGACTTATCAATGAAAGCAAAAAATAACTAACAGCTACTACAAAATGTAGCGCCAAATTGCCTTTTTCTCGCCATAATATTGCGCAATATTTATGCCCCATTTTGGTGCTGCCCGCACCTTCTTCGCTCGCAGTAAGACTCAATCCTGACCCTCTCTGCATCCTTAAAAAATCAGTGCCTCAGGCCTATTCTTGTTTTGCTGAATATTACGTTTTCTATGATAATTGGACTGCTTATTGCTTATGACTGTGATTGGATAAAAAGAACTTAATGGTCGTGTTCTGTTTCGCCGTTCTACTCATGATCAATTTTTACAGGGTTAAGCTTCTTACTACCATGTCGAATAACTACAACACGAATTAAACAAACATCGCAAAAAGGATAATTAAATGAGTGGAAACGAAACGCGCCTGACAGCCATTTCACAAATCACCAACCGCGAAAAAATCGCAGTCAAAACACCTGAATCCTTAGATAAGATTTGGGCAACGGATGTATTCAACCTGGAAACCATGGAACAGGCTTTGAATAAATCGGCATTCAAAGCGGTTAAACAAACAGTACAAACCGGCGCACCACTTGCACCGGCGGTGGCGGATGTTGTGGCAGCAGCGATGAAGAGCTGGGCGTTATCCAAAGGCGTTAAGTTCTTTTCACATCTTTTCTATCCAATGACTAATATTACCGCTGAAAAACATGACGGTTTTATTGTGACCAACTCTGAAGGTAATGCGATTACCGAATTCTCGGGCAGCTTGTTGATTAAAGGTGAGCCGGACGGTTCATCATTCCCTAACGGCAGCTTGCGTATGACCAATGCTGCACGTGGTTATACCGCCTGGGATCCAACCAGCCCTGCGTTCATCATGCATACCGAAAATGGTTCAACGCTGATGATTCCAAGCGTGTTTATGTCATGGACCGGTGAAGCGCTGGATAAAAAAATCCCGTTACTGCGCTCCAATGCAGCCATGGATAAAGCCGCTCGCAAAGTACTGTCATTAATGGGGGAAGAAGAAATTGCCCCACTGAGCTCAAGCTGTGGCGCTGAACAGGAATACTTCCTGATTGACATCAACTTTGCCAATGCCCGTCCAGACTTATTGTTAGCCGGTCGTACTCTATTTGGTGCCTCGCCTGCCAAAGGTCAGCAATTTGATGATCATTACTTCGGTGCGATTCCTGAGCGTGTGCAAATCTTTATGCAGGATTTTGAAGACCAGTTGTATCGTCTGGGCATTCCTGCCAAAACTCATCACAACGAAGTGGCTCCTGGCCAGTTCGAAATCGCACCGTATTATGAATCTGCCAACATCGCTGCCGACCATCAGCAGTTGATGATGACACTGATGAAAAGCACGGCAAAAAAACATGGTTTTATGTGCCTGTTACATGAAAAACCGTTCGCGGGTGTGAATGGTTCAGGCAAACACGTCAACTGGTCTGTCGGTAATGCCACACAAGGCAACTTGCTTGATCCAGGCAGTACTCCACACGATAACCTCAACTTCCTGTTGTTCTGTGGTGCGGTTATTCGTGGCGTCAATAAATACGGCCCGCTAATGCGTGCAGTTATCGCCTCAGCTTCCAATGACCACCGTTTGGGTGCCAATGAAGCCCCTCCGGCAATCCTGTCTGTGTATCTGGGTGACCAGTTGGAAAAAGTCTTCCAGGATATTAAAGACGGCAATATCGCCTCATCAAAACAAGGCGGCGAAATGGATCTGGGTCTGTCTCAAATCCTTAAATTCGAACGTGATCCGGGTGACCGTAACCGTACTTCTCCGTTTGCCTTCACCGGTAACCGTTTTGAATTCCGTGCTGTCGGTTCATCACAATCGGTATCCGGCCCATTAGTGGCGATGAACACTATTCTGGCTGATTCATTAGATTGGATTGCTGAAAAACTGGAAAGCGAACTGGCGAAAACGGAATCACGAACCACTGCCGTTTTAGCTGTATTGAAAACATTGATGGAAGAGAATGGCAATGTAGTGTTCGGTGGCGATGGCTATTCTGCTGAATGGCATAGAATGGCGGTTGAGGAACGTGGTTTGAAAAACCTGCCGACCTCAGCTGATGCGCTTCCATACCTGCGTGATGAGTCAATCCGCGAGCTGTTCAAGCGGACCAATGTGTTTTCACCGGTCGAGCTGGAAAGCCGCTTTGAAGTCTATGCCGAGCAGTACATTTTATCGATTGAAGTCGAAGCCAAACTGGTTATCGAAATGGCCAAAACCATGATTTACCCGGCAGCTACACAATATCTGGGCGAATTATCGATGACCTGTTCAGGTATGTCTGATCTGGGCATTGAAATGGACAACTCGATTGCCAGCTCAATCGCCAACGAAACCAATGCCATGATCGCTGCGGTAGCTGAACTGTCCAAAGCCATAACCAAACATGACTTTGACTCAATCGAAGCACATATGAACTACTGCGCGAATGATATCCATACCCTGATGGATAAAGTCCGTGCCCATGTTGATGCATTGGAAACGGAAGTAGCCGATGATTTATGGCCACTGCCGAAATACCGTGAGATGTTGTTTATCAAATAAACCGCAATCTAGGTTATAAGTAATAAAAAAGGGCCAGAGAATTTTCTCTGGCCCTTTTGTTTGTCATGATCCCTCGTTTAAATCGTTTTCCTTTCCACTGCAATCAATGTTAGCTGAAATGGCACAATTTCTGCTCCTTGAGAAGTCACAACGCTCGATATGGCGCGGGCTGGCGCTATTGTGTCAATAACTGCCAGGCTCTCGCACCGATAGAGTGCTGACTTTATCTTCGGAGACTGATAATGCCTGATATGAGTGCGCTGGATGCTTTGTGGATTTTAATTGCAGCGATGCTGGTTCTGATTATGCAGGGTGGATTCCTGTGTCTGGAATCTGGGCTTACCCGAAGTAAAAATGCGATTAACGTAGCGCTTAAAAACGCCTTTGATTTGATCGTTACCGCCATGCTCTTCTGGCTGTTTGGTTTTGGCATCATGTTTGGTGCCCATGAAGGCATGAAACTCGATACTCACTGGTTTCTTGCTGATTTTTCCAGAGATGAATTCTGGCACGCCAGTTTTTTCTTTTTCCAATTAACCTTTTGTGCCACAGCCGCCACGATTGTCTCTGGTGCTATCGCTGAACGCAGTCGCTTTGTGGTTTACATCATCATCACCGCATTAATCAGTCTACTGCTCTACCCGGTGTTTGGTCACTGGGTCTGGAGCAGCGCCGTTAATGAATCTCCTGGTTGGTTGGAAGCCATGGGGTTCACCGATTTTGCCGGCAGCACCGTAGTACACAGTGTGGGTGGCTGGGTAGCACTGGCCGCCGTGATTGTTATCGGCCCACGTACCGGACGTTTCATTCGAGGCAAAGTACAAAACATCCCAGGAAGCAACCTGCCGTTGGCGATTCTTGGCATGCTGTTCTTCATGATCGGTTGGATTGGCTTTAACGGTGGCAGTACACTGGCTTTTACCACGACTATTGCCGGCATCATCGTCAACACCATCATTGCAGCCGCTGCTGGAGGAATCACGGCGATCCTGCTTTCAAAAACACAACAGGATAATAGCCAGACCACCTCGCTCACCATTAATGGCACCCTGGCCGGACTAGTCGCTATTACCGCAGGTTGTCATGTAGTTTCAACACCACAAGCGGCGGTGATTGGAAGCCTTGGCGCGCTGGTGATGTTTCTGGCTGAAAAACAGATGCACCGACTGCAGCTTGATGATGCCATTTCGGCGGTGCCAGTACACTTAGTCGCCGGAATCTGGGGCACACTGGCCGTTGCACTTTTCGGTGATTTGCAACTGCTTGATACCGGCTTAAGCCGCTTTGACCAACTGCAGGTGCAATTACTTGGCATATTTGCCTGTGCCCTGTTTATTTTTCCGCTGACAATCACCTTCCTCTATCTGTTGAATCGTTTCATACCATTGCGCGTCAGCATCGAAGCCGAGCAGCAGGGGCTGAATGTGTCAGAACATGGCGCGAAAACCGAACTGACTGATTTGCTTTCAGCCATGCAAACGCAAGAACGTAGAGGTGATCTGAAGCAGCGGGTACCGGTTGAGCCTTTTACCGAAGTTGGCCAGATTGCATCCCAGTACAACCGGGTGATTGCTAACCTGAACCGTATGGTGACACGCACCCGCTTGATTGTGCGTGATATGCGTGACGGGGTGATTACCTTCTCCAGCCAGGGGATTGTGACCAGCGCCAATCCAGGCGTGGAAATTATGTTCGGCCTTCCTGCTCACCAGTTGGTGGGGCAGCCAACTGATGTTTTACTCCATGAACAAAACCAACAAACTTTTTCGGGCACAACCCCGGAGCATTTATTCGTCACCCTGGCCAGCAGTCAACAACCGGGGCCTTATGAAATCATTGCCCGACACAGTAAGGGCAGCCCTTTTACACTGGAAGTCACCACCACCGCCAGCCCAACCGAGGAGGGCGTGCAATACAGCGCCATGCTGAGGGATATCAGCGAAAGAAAAAAGATGGAGGCTCGTCTGCATCGGCACTCTGAGCTGGCACAAGTCACACTGGAAGCCATCACGGAAGCAGTTGTTACCTGTGATGCAGCGTATAACATCGTCTATCTTAATCCGATGGCCAGTGAACTACTGGGACAGACATCTGAAGAGGCATTCGGTAAACCGATTGACGAGATTATTCTGATTGAAGACAGTGAAGCCACTCAAATTAACATCACGACATTGTGTCAGGACTACTCCGTTAAATCGCCTAACACCCGCCAAAAACGTCTGTTTCTACTGAAAAACAAGCAAGGTGATGAGTTTGAAATCCAACTTAACTGTGCGCCCTTACTTGATACCAACCGTCAAAATATAGGTTGGGTGGTAGCACTTCAGGACATTACTCAAAACAGTCGTTTGCAAAAGATGCTGAGCTTTCAGGCGGTGCACGATACTCTGACTGGCCTCATCAATCGACGTGAATTTGAAAAGCGTTTGGAATCGCTGATCAATGAAGCCCATCAGGATAAAGCGGAGCACCTGCTCTGCTATCTGGATTTAGATCAGTTCAAATTGGTGAATGACACCTGTGGACATAGAGCCGGTGATGTTCTGTTGAAGCAACTCTCAAGTCTGCTTAAACCCATACTGCGTCAGAGCGATACCTTTGCACGGCTGGGGGGTGATGAATTCGGGGTGCTGCTCAGTCATTGTCCAATTGAAAAAGGTCAGGACATTGCAGAGACTCTGCGAAAAACCGTCACTACTTTTCGTTTTTCCTGGGAAGGTCAGGTGTTTTCCGTTGGGGTCAGTATCGGTTTGGTCAGTATTACCGAGGCCAGTGGCAGCCTGGATGAAGTATTGAGTCATGCCGATGCCGCTTGTTATGCAGCCAAAGATCGCGGGCGTAACCGGGTGCACCTGTTTCAACCGGATGATATACAAGCTCAAGAGCATCAAGGGCAAATTCAGTGGGCCAGTCGGTTACAGGAAGCGCTCGATCAAGATCTTTTCCGGCTCTATTATCAAACGATAGTTCCGCTGGAAAACAGCGAAAACACCATGCCGCATTATGAAATCTTGGCCCGTATGATTAGCCCACAAGGCGAAATCATTCCGCCAGGTGCCTTTATTCCAGCCGCCGAACGTTTTGGATTAATGCCCAAAATCGACCAATGGGTGATTCGCAACACACTGGCCTGGATGGGCGATCAACTCCGCCAGAACAACCAGCCGGTTTTTTGCTCGATTAACCTTTCCGGTGCCTCCATCGGTCGTGAAGACTGCTTGCAGTTAATTCAGGAACAACTGGCGAAACGCAAAGTACCGGCCAATAATATTTGCTTTGAAATCACCGAAACCGCTGCCATCGCTGATCCAGCCAATGCCGCTCGCTTCATTACCGAACTGAAACGCCTAGGCTGTCAGTTTGCTTTGGATGATTTTGGAAGTGGCCTCTCTTCATTCGGCTATCTCAAACAATTACCAGTCGACTACTTGAAAATTGACGGTATTTTCATTCAAGAGCTAGCCAATAACCGGATTGACCAGGCCATGGTGGCTTCGATTAACAACATCGGCCATATCATGGGGTTAAAGACCATTGCCGAGTTTGTTGAAGACGCCGCAACACTGAATATCCTGCGTCAAATTGGAGTGGATTATGTTCAGGGCTTTTATCTGTCACGACCAGAGCCATTGGAATCACTCATGAGCGTCCGGGTAATGCCGCGTTAGATGATGGATATTTGGGATCCGCGTCCGGATTAAAGGGTTAGCCAAATAATTTAGTTTTATACTTTATCAAGCTGATTGAAAGAAATAACTCTATTCCTCGCCGATATTTTCGTTCCAGATGTCGTATCAAAGGTATCAGAAACGATTGTATTTAGAGAACTTTCAATCGACCTTATCTCCAAGGTTTCAATCTCAAATATCTTCTAATCGATTAGCTGACTGTGACATCACCATAATTTCATGCTCTTCAAAAGATCTGAGATCTTCCATCAACTCTTTTGCCGAGGATATATCCGCACAATCATGCAGGTAACGATAAAGGTCAATGATTTGCTGATGTTGATGAATGATTACTTGCATAATGTCGGTGGTTGATAGTTCAGAAAATGGTGCATCACAATGATGATGTTGCACGATGGGATTTTTATCAAAGTACTCATAGCACCAGGTATTTAACGCATGTTCATTCCCTGTGACTTCGAATTGGTGCACAGCATGTCCGAGCTTTTCTTCATGCTCTGACAAATAGTTAAGAAGCATTTGTGCTCGCGTATTTTCAGTTTTATCGGCACCACGTTTCAAACATTCTGTGAGGTGTTGATGAAACTCGCTTGTCCAATGAAGAACATCTCTTAACGTTTCAACTTTCATAATAATTTCCAGTATTTTTGTTTGCCGCTGTTATTGGAATAGTTTGAGGGATCAATTGAAGATCAAAGACACAGCCCCTAATCTTCACCGATATCTTCATTCCAGATTTCTGGGTTTTGGGCAATGAAATCGCCGAGCATTTGGATGCATTCCTGCGAGTTAAGATCGATGACCTCTACGCCAGTTTCGCGAAGCCAATCTAGCCCGCCGTCGAAATTTACGGATTCGCCAACAACCACTGTGCCGAAGTTGAATTGCCGTGCCAGCCCGCTGCAATACCAACAGGGTGCAAGTGTTGTGACCATGATTTTGTCGCGATAGGACTTTTGTCTTCCGGCCTTACGAAAGGCATCGGTCTCGGCATGAACAGAAGGATCATTTTCCTGAATTCGGCGATTGTGGCCTGCACCGAGTAGCTTGCCATTTTTATTGAAAACTGCAGCACCGATAGGAATACCACCCTCGGCTAATCCTTGACGCGCTTCATTGATCGCCACTTCCAGCATTGCCTTATAGTCAATGGTTGTCATGCCTGTGTTCCTTCTTCAGGTTGTGTAGATCAAAAGGTTGTAGATCTAAGGAGTCGGCCACCTTGATTTGCAAGTTAGCCATTGAATAATCGAAAAACAACATTATTCATGAAGTTTGCTCCTTTCTCAGTATGAAGCCAAACCAACCCACCTAAATTCAACAGCACAGTTATCCAATAAACATTTATAAACGCTTTCTTACTCGATTTATGGCGTATTTTCTTTTGAGCAATATAGGCTCCTGGCCAACCACCGATTAGAGAAAGTAGGTGCAAGGTGCTTTCTTGCGTTCTCCATCGCCCATTTTGAGCTGCAGATTTATCAATTGCATAAGCGATAAACGCGATTAGGCTCATGATTAGATATACACCGACAATAACTAAAGGCAACTTTCCACTAAAGACTGAGACCAACAGTCCAATGAAAAAGACAATCGTAAAGATACCACCGAAGCCTCTTTGGCTTTTTACTTTATCTCGTTTTTTGGGCTTGGAAATGTCACGAGCAAATTGAATATTTTCAGCCTTATAACGATTATTATTATCGCGAGCTATTTCATAGATAATGACTTCACCATTCGCGGGTCTTCGGGATGGTGGGTTAAAGGCCTTGATATGGACAAAAGCACGTTCTCCACCACCATTTGGCTCGACAAAACCAAAGCCTCGATCATCATTCCAATTTGAAATTTTCCCTTGCAGCTTCATGCTTTCCCTCGCGTTTTATATCTACCAGTTTGTATGGTGCCTCTGGCATAACGTCGATATTGCTAGCTCAAAAATTATTTAGAGTGTTACCAGTTCAAATTTCAGCTTTAACCACCCATCTTCCAATCTGGTGGCCACCGTCTCACTGCGTTTTAATTGATCATTGCTCACATCAGCGTGTTGTTGAATGTAATCGATAATGGTTTGTTGACGTTGTTCAGCTAATTGTTGCAACTGCGTGGCGGATATCGACTCGGCTTCAATTAATCGCTGTTTCAGATCAGCATTGTAAGCCAGCACATCGAGTTCAGCTGTTTCCTGAGTTTCGGTCTTTACAGTGAATTCCTGTTGCAGTGTCCTCAATATTGGACTTAACCCCGCCTCACGATAAAGTGTTTCCAAAACTGTTTGTCGACGTTCTGCCAATTGTGTTTCTGGATCAGTTTGATCTAGACGCGATTCAATACGTTGCTCAACGGCAGCTTGTTTTAGCTGTTGACGATCGGCTTCCATCGCAAAGGTTGGGGGGATGTTTATCGCCAGTTGCGGACGTTCGGCTAATGCTCCTGCGAGCTTCTGTAATTTTTCCTGTTCCGGTGGAGCCAGGTCACTCTCACCAGGCCGGAAACGAATATTGTCTATCGGTTCCTCGTTATCACTGCCGAATAAACCTCCAAGAAATTTGAAAGGCGCTGTCACAATATTGGTGATCGCCTGGTTAATTGCTTGAGTAATTACCGCGCTCATATCAAATTCGGGATCATTGACACTTCCGCTTACTGGAATCGTCAGATCAATCACCCCTTCCTTATTTTTGAGTAACGATACTGCCAAATCAAGTGGCAAATCTAGCGCATCGGGCGCCTCAACCCGCTCCCCAAGCTTGATATCATGCAACACAATATTATTCGTTGCAGAAAGTTCACCCTCAACAACCTTATACGTCAGCTCTACGTCGCCACGTCCTTCGTCGATACGTCTACCTGCAAATTTGATTGTATAGGGGCTCATAGCAGGCAAATCTATATTACTGAACGACAGTTTTACCGTGGCAAATTCGCGAAGGGCTAACGGTTTTATTTCACCATCAATTTCCACCAGACCAAATTCATCAACCTTACCTTCCAATGTCAGCTCTACGGGTTGTTCAGAAAGCGTAGAAAAACCGCTTATTTCGCCATTGAGTGCCTGCATATGTGTATCAAAAACTATCGGCAAACTGGCATCGGTAAAACGCGAACTCGCGTTATTAATAATCGCTTGACCAATTGCCAACTCATAGCCATTGAAGAGACTGTCTTGATCTTTATTCTCTGTCTCAGCTTTGTCGTTTGGTTGCTCCTTGAGTAGTCCTCTTACATTGGTTTCGCCATCTTCGTTAATAAATATGCGGGCATATAGTTCATCAACGATCACTTCTGAGATAGCCAGGCGTTGTTTCGCTAATGAAAAATCAATTGTATTAATGTCTAGCTGGTCAAAGCTGAACAGTTTTTCATTGTTTTTCTGATTATCGAGCTGCACATCTTCAACCGTTAGATTAGCCTGGAGGCTAAACGGCTTTTGTTGATTAGAGGTAATCTGGGCGGTGGAGCTGACTTCACCTTTTACAATACCAACATGTGCATACTTGCTGAGATAAGGTTGCACCGGCTTTAAGGCTAAATTATCTATAGTAGCCTCTGCCTGAACGGCCAGTTCTGGAAACAATTGAATTTCACCCTCAATCCCAATATCACCTCCTGTTTGCAAACTGATATCGGTAGTAAAAGGAATCTGATTACCCTCTGCCAGAGTGAAATTCTGCATGCTGCCAGACAGCATCATTGTAAGAGTAAAGGGCGTTTTCAGTTGCTCATCCATTAACGTCAGCTTGGTATTATTGATGGCCAGATTGGCGATATCGAGCTGAAGTGGTGATGCTTGCGTATCGGGTTCATCAGTGGCTGGATCAGGCATTTTTTCCAATACTTGTAACCAGTCGATTTCACCCTGCTCGTTTAGGGTTGCAGCCAGATTGAAATCATCCAGTGAAACCGATTTTATAGTGAGCTGATTTTCTGGATAAACATAAAGCCCATTACTAATGGTCAGCTTACCGCCTTTTACTAACGCTTCACTCTCACCGGGCTGGTGAATATCTAACTCGGCTATTTCGATATCTATCTCACTGAGATCTATTTTTTTAGTATCACCGGCCAAATTGATGTCGTAAGACGTTTGCAGTTCAACTCGGCCGCTATTCAGTTCAACAGGCAGCTGACCGTTAAAATAACGATATGGCGTCTGCAAACTGAAATTGTTCAGTGTTACCTGGCCTGATAACTGTAACGGTGACATGCTTAACTTTCCGTCTGCGGACAATTTTGCGTCCTTTTCCAGTCCGATATCTAAATCTATATTGGCGGTTTGACTGGCCTCAGTGGAAAAATCTTGTAGCTGAATATTGACCGGACGTAATACCGTTTCAAAAGGCTCCTGCGGATTTTCATCACGATAATGAATCTCACCTTCGGTAAAACTTAACGCTCCAATTTCCAAGGTAAACGGTGACGTGTTTTGTTTATCGGTTTGTTCATCAGTATCTTCCACCACTGCCTCAGAATCTTTTCCGGGCAGGGCAGCTATTAACTGCAGCCAGTTGAGATCACCCTGCTGGTTTCGGGTCAAAGCCAGTTTAAAGTCAGTCAGCGAAACGTTATCCAATATGAGCTGATTTTCTGGAAAAGCATAACTGGCGTTTTTTATCTCCAGTTTCCCGTCTTGCAATAACGCTTTGGTCATGCCCGGCTGAAGAATACTAAAACCGGTCAAGCCTATATCAATCGCACTGAGATCAATATCTGCCGCTTCATCGGCAAAATCGATATCGTAGGATAATTGTAAATCCAGCCGCCCCTGGTTCAATTCAAATGGCAACTGTGCCTTAAAATAACGATAGGGCGACTGTAAACTGAAATTATCCAGCGTTATCTGACCCGATAACTGTAACGGAGACATGCTTAGCTTTCCGTCTGCGGACAATTTTGCGTCATTTTCCAGCCCGACCGCCAAATCTAAACTGGCGTTTTGACTGGCCTCCGTGGAAAAATCTTGCAGATGAATATTGATCGGACGCAATACCGTTTCAAAAGGCTCCTTGGGTACTTCATCCCGATAATGAATCTCGCCATTGGTATAGTTAACCTCAGCTATTTCCAAGCTAAATAAAGATTCGTCCTGTTCGCTGGATTGATTGGCTTCGTCTTCAGCCGCTTCCTCTTTAGCTGAAACTGCCCAGTTGTCTGCCAGTCTTGTCAGCGTATTAGCCGTTGTCGAATAACGACGGAAATGCAGTGTTGTATCGGCCAGATTGATTTCTTCCAGTCGTAAAGTCAGTCTCGCCAGTTGCAAAGGTTGCAGATTGAGGTAAAGCTTTTCTGATGCTGCCAGCGGCTCATCCTGCTCCGTGGTTAATTGCAGATTGTCGACTGTCGCTTCAAATGTATAGGGATTGAAATATATGTTTTCGACACTGGCCTCAACGCCCAGTCTCTGTTGCATTGTCTTCACCAACTGGCGCTCTGCCAGCCACGGAACCAGTAAAAATCCTATCAAGGTATATAACAGCAGAATACTGACAACCCAGATCAGCAAACTTCGATATTTCAGAAAGGTGTTTTTGACAGATTTCATGACTGATGGCTTATCTCAAAGGCAGAGATAAGTCAGTGTACCTAAATATTGCGACTGAGCGTAATCAATAGGCTAAATTTGATTGTTGTATTCAAGCTGCCATTCAGAATAAGCGTTATTACATCATCTTTGGTGTTTCAACCAGTTCTGCCTTAGGCATGCTGAAATAGGCACCTTGGGAAAAATCAATATCGAGTGCCTGGACTTGTTTCTGTACGGCTTCGCAGTGAACAAATTCCGCAACGGTTTTAATGCCGAGACTACGGGCAAATTGCACTACACCACGGGTAACAATAATGGCTGATTGATCATCATTGAGATTTCTTATCAGGCTACCATCGATTTTGATGAGATCCACATTGAGACGCAGCAAATGTTCAAAGTTCGAGTAGCCTGTGCCGAAATCATCAATGGCAATTTTACAGCCAAAGCCTTTGGCTTTATCGATAAACCGACGGACTTCGTTGTAATTATCAATACCATCGGATTCAAGGATTTCGAAAATTAACCTTTTTCCAACCTGATAGGTTTTGAGCTGGTCAAAAATAAACTGGGTTAATTCGGTATCCAGTAAATCACGATAGGAAAGATTAATAGAAAATTCGTAATCCAGTTCGGCAAATTTCTGGAACGATTTTTCCACCATCACCCGTGTCAGCATGCTATCCAGACGTAAATTACTGGCCACCGGCAAAAATACACCGGGACTGATAACCTGCCCATCTGGATCAATCATTCTGATCAGGCATTCATATTTGGTTATCTCACCACTTTGATTATCCATTATGGGTTGGAACCACGGAACAATCCGGTTTTGCTGTAATGCTTGTTTTAGTTGTCTGGCCCAGAACAGGTTTTGTTCATAAATACGCTCTACATCTTGCTTACTGTCATAGATCGCATAATGCCGTGACTTATCACGAGCAATTTTTAATGCGGCTGTGGCGTAACTGATCAATATATCCGGTGAGCTGTCTTTGTCAGGGTCGGCATCATGCTGACCTGCTGCACCAAGGGTTGCCGTTATGCTGATATCCTGATCCTGCCATTGCAGTTGCTGCTCTTGCAGAAAGTCACTTAACTGCCTCAGGAATCCAGTCAGAAACTCCTTGGACCAATCAAAACCCAACAGCACAAATTCATCACCTGATAAGCGATACAGTTTGGCGCTGTCAGCGTGATTATAATCCTGACAAAATGCCCCAATGTTAGTGGTTAGGCTTTGCAAAACCGCATCACCACAATCATTTCCAAAGATACTGTTTAATTCTCGAAACCGATCGATATTCACCAGAATTAAGGTGCAGTTTTGATGTTGCTGCAAATCCAGTAATAACCTTGCCCGGTTAGGTAAACCCGTCAGCTGATCGGTATAGGAGGCCTGCAACTCCTGCATCAGCAAAGCAATACGATAGACCAGATAAGCCGATAGCAGCAAAATGACAATACTGGTTGCAATCAGGATCCGTTGATTAATCACCCGCATCGGGGCAATAACCGCATCAATTTCATTCTTGGGCACGCCCACTGCAAATAGCATCTGAGCCGGTGTGGTCGCGGCATAAAGCACATATTCGATATCTTCAACAGCAAACTGATGCGTTTGCAGCAGGGCTTTTTGCTGTTGGGATTTAAGCTGAGAAATAGCGTTGTTGGATGCCAGTTTAATAAAATCCTGGCTCATTACCGAGTCAATGATCTTCTGGGCATAACGTTCATTATTTAATCTGCTCAAGCTGGATAATTTGCGTTTATTTTTATCGATTAACAGGGCAAAGGTATTTGGCGTGATGCTGACCTGACTGACGAGATCAATTATCTGTTTCGCTTCCCAGTCTGTTGAGGCATAACCAACCACTTGCTGCTGGCTGTTCAAAATGGGTTTTATCAGCGTTAACACGGCACTGTCCGTGATTTCATTGTAATAAGCTGGTGTCCAATGGATTTCATTGCCTTCAATTTTCGTTTTGTCTTTAACAGCAATACCTGCCAAATCGAACCATTGTTGTTGCTCAATGCTTAAGAGTCGGGAACTTGATTCAGTTAATACTTGGATGCTGTTCGTTTTATCCCGAAATACATAGCGTGATATCGGCTGTCCTTTCAGGCTGACGTATTCTGGATCAAACCAGATCCCGACCGCTAATGTGCCTTCAAAGTCTTTCAACTTGTCCTGTAACATCATGCCTAACTCGGCATTTAACACCTGAGAGTTACTTTCTGAAGCAAATAAATCTGCAAAAAGGCTGCCGATACGCGCTAAGCCATTGGTGTCACGTTCCAATGCACTTTGGGTTTGGACAATTTTGTTCAGATTACTGAAAAAAGTCTCTTCAATCTGCTTCTGGCGAACTTCGCCAATGGTATCTTCCGAATAATTCAGATTCAGTGACGATAAAATCCACATCCCGGCAATAAACAGGATGACCAGCATAAACAACATCCACAGGATGAGTTTTTTGGAAGAATCGACCAGTAATGAACGAAGCATCAGATGATGACCATTTTATACATCCTTAAAAGCCCTTAATTCTGACCGTCAAGAACGCGTTGAATTTGCTGTCGAGCCAGATTAATAGCCTCAGGATTCACTTGAGGGCGAAGATTTTCCGCCAGCTTTTCTGCCTCGGCTGAACCTTGTTGTTGGGCTACTTCATACCAGATGACCGCTTTGGCTTTTTTCTCAGTAAGGTCACTTTGTTGTAACTGTCGCCCCATCAGTAAGGAAGACTCAGCATATCCAGCACGAGCAGCTTGAATCAGCCATTTTTCTGCTTGTGTGATGCTCGCTGGATTTTTATTTTGTTGAATTAACAACGCTCCCAGCGAGTGCTTGGCCGGAACATAGTTATTTAAGGCCGCACGTTGAAACCATTTGAGCGCCAGATCTTTATTCTGTTGGGTGCCTTTACCCATTTCATAAAATAAACCCAGCATATGTTGTGCTTCGGCATAACCATCCTGCCCAGATTTCTCAAACCATTCAAAAGCGGTTTGATAATCCTGTTGCACACCAAGTCCCAAAGCGTAGATCTCACCAATAAGATAACGTGCGCGTGGTGAATCCTGCTCAACTTTCTCCGCCCATTGCAGAGATTGTGAATATTCCGTCAGAGCTTTATGAATAACCGCCATATTTAACTGGGAGCGCACATCGCCCTTGTTTGCCGGTGGCAGACAGGCCTGTTTGGCTTCACGAAAATTGCTGATGGTTGTTAACAAATAACAGTCGTTTAACTGTTCTTTATTCACATTTGAAACAATGGCTTTATCCACCACCACTTTTTCATCAGAGACGGGAGGTTCGGCTTGAGAAGATGCTGTGGGTGCTTGTTTGTTGGCTTCGGCCAGTCTCACAGCAAACTGTTCCACATCTTTCGGGCAGGAGTAGCTGTATCCCGCCTTATATAGATTCAATGACTCTTGGGTAAGTGGTCGAGTGAGATATTTATCGGCAATTTCCTGGCAGCGAACTTTACGTTCTGCACTGACCTTTCGTAGTGGTTCGGCACGACGTTCATCATCAATATGCTGATTGATATAATCGGTAAGCGGATCGATATAGGGCTGGGCAAATAAGACTTCAATTTCATCATCGTAATTTGCCGCTGCCCCATCACTGGTTTGTGCTAGCCACTCTCTGGATTGCGCAAAAATATCCTTTGGCTGATAACCAGCGCAGCCAAAGAGCATACTGCTAAAAAGCAGAGTTAATGCCAGTCGTTGCAATTTTAACCTTCAACATCAAATTAGAATGTATTAATGTAGGTTAATCTAATTTTGGGTAAATTTCCTTTATTTATGTAGGACATTAATTGTCTGATCGCTTATCAGCTGTCTTTATATCTAATCTCAAGTCTGTTCTATTGCAAATCATGACGCGTTTTGCAGAAAAACCTCATCCCCTAGCTGAATTACTGCACTTTGTTTGATGGCTCCATAAACACCCAGATTTTGATCGGCTTGTTTCACAATGCTGCGTAATATGCTGCTGTCCGATTCCAGTTTTTGTTGAGATCGGGTCACTGCCCCACAACGTGGTGTGCTGCTATTGCATGCAATGGTGGCACGACCAATTCGTAGTTTATTATCAATCCATGCCTGTTCAACCAGTCCTTCCATACCGGGCAGCGTTTCAATCACCAGATTGGGACGAAAGCGTTGCACATCCCAATCGGCTTCCGGATTAAGTTGTTGCATATGGGCTAGCGTCGCAGTGGTGAGCAGGTGAAAAGATGTCACCAGAAAAAACGTACCTGGGAGAGACACAAAATCCTTTGCTGCTAATGGCAAATCATCCAGGATCTCTGGCAAGGGTTCACCGGCTTCTCGATTAAACGTGGCTTTTAATTCTTCCAGCCAGGTATGGTCATCTTTTTTATGCCGCCGATAAAAATCCAGCTCGGCTAGGGGCCTCAGCGATTCAAGGGTCGAATTATGGCCGGTTAATTCAGATAACAAACTATGGATCTGGGGATCGTCACTGCCTACAACACGACCATCCGGAAAATGAATATCGACCTGATCATGTGCCCCGGTCATCTGGGTACTGCGACAACGAGCAACACAACGTAATAACTGGGGCCTGAATTTACAGCTTTGAATTTCCTGACGTGCCACATCACGCAACGCCCAGATACGATCGCCTTGCAAGCCCATATCGCCAAGATGGCAATAGTTCAGGCTTTCTCCCGCCATACCTTTCACCGGATAACGCCAGATTTGTTTTACAGTTCCTACTTTGATCATGAATGCTCCTGAAAGATTCGATACGTTCAGTTTTTCATGCTCACGTCGTTGTAATGCACGCTATTATTTTATGGCAGAGCCATCCGGAAATAGAGACGTTTTGAAACAGTTATTCTGTGCCGAAGCTATTACTGCCCGTCAGTGAACGCAGTTTATTTACGGCCAACGAAGCCGCTGCTGTACGGGTTTCCACTCCCAGTTTGGTAAACACATGTTCCATATGTTTATTGACGGTACGTGGACTGGTACCGAGAATCTCACCAATACTTTTGTCGGTTTTGCCAAGGATCACCCAGTGCAATACTTCCGACTCCCGATTGGTTAAATTGAATACCGCTCTCAAGGCTTCAATCTGTGCGGTTTCAGACTCTTCTCGTAACAGGATCAGCCATTGCTCTTCACTTTGCAGATCAGCAGGGTTAAAAATAAGTCGCCCGGTGGGTTTATGCACAATGTAAGGACGTAACCGTCTTTCTCCCCCCTGATGTAACTGCAACACCCAATCCTGCAAGGCTTCGGGGGTATCCTGAATCAAAAGATCGTCTTCATGACTCATATATTTTTCAATCAACTGACGCGCCAGAGGTGTCTGCCAGACAATTTTGCCGGTGCTCGGTAATACCGCAATAGCAGCCTGACCGAATGCATCCAGAGCGCCCTGTGTCTGATTGATCAAACGGGAGTTTTTCAAATGGGTATTAATCCGGGCAATAACTTCGACAGGGCTCAACGGTTTGGTCACATAATCGATGCCTCCTGCTGAGAACCCGGCGACCACATGCTCGGATTCGGTCAGACCAGTCATAAAAATCACCGGAATATGGCGGGTATTCAGATCATGCTTAAGGTGCCTGCAAACTTCAAAACCATCCATACCTGGCATTAACGCATCCAGCAGAACAATATCCGGTGTTGCGTCCAGACTGATTTTTAATGCGGATTCACCATTATCAGCCACCAGAACGGTATAACCGGATTCCACCAAAGCATCATGTAAAAGCGCCAGCGTATCGGGGGTGTCGTCGACCACCAGCACTACTGCATTAAGCGGGCTTTCAGACATTAGCTAATTTCTCTTCTATAAAGGTTTTCATGGTGCCTAATTGAAATTTTTCAGACATTTGGCGTATTTCACTAACAAACTGTTCGCAGGCCAGTCCTTGTTCATCAATCTCGGTAATCAGTTTACGGACGCCGACCAGATAGCCCATGTTGATCATCTCCAGCAAGTTATTTAAGACCTCAACCGGGGGCAGTGAATATTCCACCACGGAAGTTTCTGATACCAGTTCTTCCTTGCTCTCGATCCATTGCAGATTCAATCGTTCGCCAATCCAGTTGATCAGTTCAAATAGATTGACCGGTTTCAGGATAAAGTCTTTATCAGTAATACCCGATGAATTTTCCAGGTTTTTATCAAAGGCATTGGCTGAAATAATGCCGATTTTGACATCAGACTTATGTACATTACGGATCAGATGACAGGTTTCCCAACCGTCCATTTCCGGCATAGCTAAATCCATAAAAATGATTTCGGGCTGAAAGTCCGGATAAATCCGTAAACATTCGGCTCCCGATGCGGCTTCTCTGACGTCAAACCCCAGCGGCTCAAGAATATTTAACAGCAGTTCCCGATCCACCGGTTCGTTATCGACCACCAGTAATTTACGCCGCGGTCCCCGGTAACCCACTGGCATTCGGGTGGAGATAAGCGGCAAATCTTCTTCGACCCGCACTGAGGGTAAAAACAGTCGGACAAAAAATGTGGTGCCTTTGCCTACGTGGCTTTCAACATGCAAAACACCGCCCATCAACTCAGTGAGCAACTTGCTGATCGTCAGTCCCAATCCGGTACCACCGATTCCCTGCGCCGCACTGCCCCGAATAAACGGCTCAAAAATATGATCCAGTTCGGATTGCTTGATGCCCGGGCCGGTATCTTCAACTTCTATCGATAGAAATTCGCGGGCATGGTTAAAGCGCAGATAAATAGCCCCCTCACTGGTGTATTTCACTGCATTACCAATGATATTAATCAATATCTGGCTTAAACGTTTGTGATCAGCACGCACAATACGAGGTAAATCCGAGCTGATCTCATATTCAAATTTCAGCCCTTTATTAATCGCCTGCAATTCAAACATACTGATAATTTGCTGGATATATTCAGGAAAACGCAGTGATTTGATATCAAATTGCAGCTTTCCACCTTCTATACGGGCAATATCCAAAGTACCTTCAATCAACGACAGCAGATGCTCACCGCTACGCAGAATGACTTTAATGGCATTTTTATTTTCTGTCGTTACATCAGCATTGTTATCCATCAATTGGGCATAGCCCAGAATGCTGTTTAATGGGGTACGTAACTCATGACTGATACCAGTGATATAGCGACTTTTAGCCTGATTTGCCTGTTCTGCAATAACACGAGCCTGCTGCAGTTCAGCATCGGTTTGTTCATGTAAAATGATTTCACGCTGTAGCAAGTTGGTTTGATGGTTGGATTCCTGCTGTGCCACATTGCGGCTTTGCGAGGTATGAATCAGCCACCAGACAATAATGCCACTGACCAGAACCAGGGCGGCAAAAGCCTTGAGAAAACCCACTTGTATTTCAGGCAAAATCTGCGCTGCGTTGTCCGTGGTGGTCAGCGATATATGCAGATAGATCAATCCAAAAATGGATGCCAGTAGTAACACCGTCATCCCCATCAGCAGGATGTAATGTCCTACACCATTCTGGATATAGCCCCACAAGGATTTAGGCAACAGTTTTGTCATGGCCGCCTGCCACTGCGAATCCAGTTTGGCATGTGGCTTACAAGCATCATTGCAGCGAGCATCCAGACAACAGCACAATGAGCAGATAGCACCCTGATAGGCTGGACAATAGGCTATGTCATCAATTTCATATTCCCGCTCACAAATACTGCAGATTTCTTTGGTTTTGCCGGGATGAAACTTATACGGCTGGCGCGCCAGGTAATATTTTCCCTTGGTCCACCAGGCAAATAATGGAGAACAAATTAACGCCGTAAACATGGCGATAAAAGATGAAAATGACTGCGCTTCCAAACCAAACACGCCGACAAAAGCCAACACTGAAAACAAAGAGGCGATGGCCATTGCCCCCACCCCAACCGGATTAATGTCATATAGATAGGCCCGGCGGAATTCGACGCCTTTGGGACTTAAACCCAGGGGTTTATTAATCACCAGATCGGCTACTACAGCCGTGATCCAGGAAATAGCAATATTCGAATATAGTCCCAAAATCTGTTCCAGTGCCTGAAACACATCTAGCAGCATCAGCATGGTGGCTATCAACACATTGAATAATAACCACACCACACGGCCAGGATGGCTGTGGGTCAGGCGGGCAAAGAAATTGGACCAGGCCAGTGAACCAGCGTAAGCATTGGTGATATTGATCTTGATTTGTGACAGCACCACAAAAAATACTGTGACCGCCAGCAATACATCCGCGTTGGAGAAAACATAGCTAAATGCCACATGGTACATATAGGTGGGGTTAACGGCTTCTTCAACCGACTTTGCCCCATTTAACACCAGATAAGCCAATAACACCCCGGCAAACATTTTGATCATGCCGATAAAAATCCAGCCCGGACCGGCGAATATGACTCCTAAATGCCAACGAAAACGGTTTTTTTGGGTTTTTTCCGGCATAAATCGCAGAAAGTCGACCTGCTCACCCACCTGAGGGATCAATGCCATACCAATGGCAATGGCAGTACCAAACATGTAAATATTAAACGTACTGTCATAACCGGAGCTGCCGGCAAAACTCATCAAGCCCCGAATGGCATCGGGTTCTTTGGCGAAAATAAAGATAAATGGCAGCACCATGAGGAACAGCCAGATCGGTTGAGTGATCATCTGAATCCGGCTGATTAAAGTCACCCCGTGGGTCACTAATGGAATCACCACCACCGCCGATATCAAATACCAGACATAGATTGGCAGGTCGAAATACATGCTCAGGGCGTACGCCATGATCACGGCTTCAAGCGCAAAAAGAATAAAGGTGAAGGTCGCGTAGACAAATGAAGAAATAGTAGAACCGATATAGCCAAATCCCGCACCGCGGGTCAGCAAATCCATATCCAGGCCGTATTTGGCGGCATAATAACTGATGGGCAAACTGGTCATAAAGATAATCAGACTAATGGTCAGAATGGCCCAAAAGGCATTCACAAAACCAAAATTGACAGCTAATGCACCGCCGATAACCTCCAGAACCAGAAAGGAAATAGCACCCAGTGCCGTATTGGAGACACGAAAAATTGACCACTTTCTGAAAGAGTGGGGTGTGAAACGCAGCGCATAGTCTTCCAGCGTTTCATTAGCGACCCAGGTATTGTAATCACGACGAATTTTGACAATACGCTGTGGTGCATTATGTTCTGATGAATCCATCAAAGCTTCACTTCCTGATACATTTAGCCCAACCGATTGATGGATATCCATGCTCCAGATTAAATGCGCTGGGTGTAACTTACCCAATAACATCATAATGTACGAGCAGCGGTTTTTTATCTACGTAGTATTACGTATTGTTTTTTTCAACGCTAATAAAGCTAGGACCGATCTATCCTTTCAGTCACTTACCTGAAAGACAGACCGGTCCACTTGTCCCTGCTGTTCGTAACTGTTTACATTATTAACAAATATGCTCCGCTCAACGTTAACAATGTCGCAAAGGCACGTTGTACGAACAGTCCCAGTTGATCTTTAAAACTGGCAAGGTAAACACCCGTGGCGAGCAGAATCATGGTCGCCATCACCATACCCGCTACAGCTGCCAGGCCATTGCCTGCAGCAACCAATTCCTGACCATGAACAAAGCCATGCAATAACGCAAAGACCGTGGTTAATGTCAGTTGCCAGAATCGATTAATTGAAGTGTTGAGTAAAATCACCAAGCCCATTGCCAACAAACTGACTGCAATCGCTACTTCAACAACTGCCAGCCCGGATATCACTGCACCCAGTACCACACCACACAGCATAAACATGACAAACTGCATCGGTACCTGCCATCGTGCAGAAGACTGAGACTTTCCGGCCCAATAACCTACCGCCAGCATCACCAGCAAATGATCAATACCCGTAAACGGATGGCTGAATCCACTGGCAAAGTTAGCCATCTCATGTCCGGGATGAGCAAAAGCAATGGCTGGAAAAGCGACTATACCCAGTATCGTTAAAAGCATTTTTTTCATTTCTTTTCCCTCTTGGTTAAACGGTTAATTCAACATCAGTCCCTGTTTTTCAATAAACGCCACAATCTGATCCAGACCGTCTTCCTGCTTAAGGTTACTGAATACAAAAGGCCGTTCACCACGCATACGTTTGGAATCACGATCCATTACTTCCAAAGAAGCCCCGACCAATGGGGCCAGATCGGTTTTATTGATCACCAGCAAATCTGATTTGGTAATGCCCGGACCACCTTTACGCGGGATCTTTTCACCAGCGGACACATCAATCACATAAATAGTCAGATCCGACAGTTCCGGACTGAACGTCGCAGCCAGATTATCGCCACCACTTTCAACAAACACGATATCCAACGGATCGAAACGTTTACTGAGTTGAGCCACGGCTTCCAGATTCATCGAAGCATCTTCGCGGATGGCAGTATGCGGACATCCACCCGTTTCGACCCCAATAATCCGATCCGCTGACAACGCTTCATTACGGGTTAAAAACTCGGCATCTTCCTTGGTATAAATATCATTGGTCACCACAGCAATATTGTATTTGTCGCGTAGTCGCTTGCATAAGGCCAACGTTAAGGCTGTTTTACCGGAACCAACCGGACCACCGATGCCAACTCGTAAAGGTTCTTTCATTTTGTTTTTCTCTTATTCATGAACGAAATAAACGGGAATACTGGGTTTCATGTCGACAGCCAGCAATGCTCAGTGCTGGGCAGAAATTCTGTATATCGTCATCGGGTAATTGCATGGCTTGATCGACTAAAGCAGGCAAGGTCATCGCTAACTCTGACAAAATGCGTTGTCCTGCCACCTGTCCCAAAGGCACGGTTTTCATCACCGCACTGACCTGATTTTCCAGAAAAGACCAGGCATAGGCATGCAACATATCGCTAAGCGAAATCTCCCAGCACAGGGCGCTGACTGAATAAATAGTCGGAAAAGCCGGTTGTTGCAGGGTGCCGCTTAATAAGACGATTTGTGGGGGCCAGGTAGCTAAATCACGTTGCAACCGTAGTAACGAATAGGCCATCTGCCGCGTTTCAGCCAATGCTTCACTGCTATCGCGACCGGCCTGATAATACTCGTCCCAGTATTGTATCTGTGGACCATCCATCTGCTGCCAGGCCTTATATAACCTCAACAAAACCGGTAATTCATAGTTTACAAAATAGATCGACAGCACATCGCCTATCCACTGCTTCGATGATTCAATATCGATCACCTCACCGGATTCAATTGCCCATTCCAGTCCCTGTGAATAACTGTAGGCACCCACTGGCAACATTGGGCTGGCGAGTTGTAACAGACGGGAAAGCGACGCTGAACTCATCTTAGTGACTATGTCCATGTGCGTGAACATGATCATGTGAATGTTCATCATGATGATGGTGATGTCCGCCACCGCCAGCATAGGCTCCAGATTCTGGTTCAAAAGGTGCTTGTAATTCTTCAACCTGCACACCTAACCCCAACAACATATCTTTGAGAACTGAATCCGTTTCCAGCTTCAGCCATCCATCACCAATTTCCAGCGGAACATGACGGTTCCCCAAATGATAAGCGGCTCGGGTTAAAGCCTTTGAGGTGGTAGCAGTTACTTTCATCACGGCCTGATCGGCAGCAATTACTTCAATAATTTCACCGCTATCCGCCTGCAGAAAATCGCCTCCACGTAAAATCGTGCCACGCTGCATATATAACGCGGCTTCCGTGCCTGATTGCAAGGTCACACGAATACGGCTTTTCTGGCGTAAATCGAAACTCAGACTGACCACATCGGCAATGACCGTATCGCTATGAATATGATCCAGTTTGGTGGAAATCGATAACATTTTTGAACCTTGCCTATAAATTGCTAAAACAGGAAATAACGCTGCGTCATAGGCAGTTCAGTCGCCGGTTCGCAGATTAATAATTCACCATCTGCCAACACCTGATAGGTTTCCGGATCCACCTCAATTTTGGGCGTAGCATTGTTGAGCACCATATCTTTTTTACCGATATTACGGCAGTTTTTCACTGCCACCAGCGGTTTCTGTAATCCCAGTGCTGCGACCGCAGGATTGGCCAAGGCCGCTTCTGAAACAAAGGTTAAAGAGGTTTTTAAGGCTTTGCCAAAACTGCCAAACATCGGCCGATAATGCACCGGCTGTGGTGTGGGAATTGATGCATTGGGGTCGCCCATTGCTGCTGCGGCAATCATGCCGCCTTTTAATATCAGCGACGGTTTCACACCAAAAAATGCAGGGCGCCATAACACCAAATCAGCAAATTTACCGGCTTCAATGGAACCGACTTTATGGGAAAACCCATGAGTAATCGCCGGATTGATGGTGTATTTGGCAATGTAACGTTTCACCCGGAAGTTATCTGCATCACCATCACCACGCTCGGCATCTTCTTTCAAAGGACCTCGCTGTACTTTCATTTTATGCGCAGTCTGCCAGGTGCGAATCACCACCTCACCAACCCGCCCCATCGCCTGCGAATCAGAAGACATAATGGCAAACGCACCGGTATCGTGAAGAATATCTTCTGCAGCAATGGTTTCCCGGCGGATACGCGATTCAGCAAACGCCACATCTTCAGCAATCGAAGGATCCAGATGATGGCACACCATCAACATATCCAGATGTTCATCAATGGTATTGATGGTAAATGGTCGTGTGGGATTGGTGGACGACGGAATAACATTCTCGGCTGAGATAGCTTTGATAATATCCGGCGCATGCCCTCCGCCAGCACCTTCAGTATGAAAGGTATGAATGGTGCGATCTTTAAAGGCCGCTATCGTGGTTTCAACAAAACCTGATTCATTCAGCGTATCGGTGTGGATGGCTACCTGAACATCCATCTCTTCGGCCACCGATAAACAATTATCGATAGCAGCAGGGGTGGTACCCCAGTCTTCGTGCAATTTCAGGCCGATAACGCCAGCTTCGATCTGTTCTCTGGCTGGCTCAGGCTGCGACACATTGCCTTTGCCGAAAAAACCCAGATTCATTGGAAAGGCCTCGGCAGCTTCCAGCATGCGGTGAATATGCCATGGTCCCGGCGTACAGGTGGTGGCATTGGTCCCGGTAGCCGGTCCAGTGCCACCACCCAGCATGGTGGTGATCCCAGACATAAGGGCTTCTTCAATCTGCTGCGGACAGATCCAGTGAATATGACTGTCGATACCCCCTGCGGTAAGGATCATGCCTTCGCCGGCGATGACCTCGGTACCGGCACCCAATGGTATGGTTACATCAGGTTGAATGTCCGGGTTTCCGGCTTTGCCAATGGCCCAGATATGCCCATCTTTAAGCCCCACATCTGCTTTAATAATGCCGGTAACAGCATCGACTATCAGGGCATTGGTAATCACGGTATCAGCAACTTCAACTGAGACTTTCTGTGATTGCCCCATGCCATCGCGGATGACCTTGCCACCGCCGAACTTAACCTCTTCACCATAGGTGGTGAGATCCTGTTCGACTTCAATCCATAATTCTGTATCGGCCAGCCGGATTTTGTCGCCCACTGTCGGACCAAACATTTCGGCATAGGCTTGCCGATCAATTTTCAGACTCATGATAAAGCTCCCATAACTCTGCCGGCAAAACCGTAAACCTGACGCAAACCGGACAACGCAACCAATTCGACCGTGCGGGTCTGGCCGGGCTCAAAGCGGACAGCTGTACCCGGAGCAATATTCAAGCGAAATCCATAAGCCTTTTCGCGTTCAAACAGCAAAGCATCATTGACTTCAAAAAAATGATAATGCGATCCAATCTGCACCGGCCGGTCGCCGCTATTGGAAACATCAATGGTGATCACCTCACGACCTACATTCATCTGTAAATCGCCCGCTTTTACTCGCATTTCTCCGGGAATCATAGTCAGTGTCCTCAGATAATTGGGTTATGCACGGTGACCAGTTTGGTGCCGTCAGGAAAGGTGGCTTCGACCTGAATTTCCGGCAGCATTTCAGCAATACCCTCCATCACATCATCCAATGTCAGTAAAGTCGCACCATAGTCCATTAGTTCCGCAACCGTTCGGCCATCTCGTGCCCCCTCCATAATCGCCGCCGAGATATAGGCAACAGCTTCAGGGTAATTCAGTTTCAGGCCTCGGTCTTTTCGTCGCTCGGCCACCAGTGCCGCAGTAAAAATAAGTAATTTATCTTTTTCTCTAGGAGTCAGTTCCATTGCTTTTTCAACCTTGTTTATCTTTGTCTAGGTAGCCCAAATGCGAGGCCGGATAGCTGATCGCTTGCCATACCACGGACGCAGGCAGTGCCATAATTTTTCAAAATATATTTTGGCTTCCTGGGCACAGGGACCAATATAACGTGCGGTGAATATATCCGGCAGTGCTGAAACGCCATAATCCGCTGAAGAATCAATCTGAATGTCCTGACAGCTTTGCAGGATCTCTGCCGGCGTAGTGCCAGCGGCCACCACAAAACTGCCAAAAACCACTTGATTACGTAATCCGGCCATTGAACGCAGTACTCTGCTATCGGGATCCAGTAATGCAGATTCATTCCAGATTAACCTGCCTTCACGTTTAATCAATAACTTTTGACGAAAACGCCCGCTACCCCAACGTTCACCACTGGCCTGCCTGCCCAGGCAAACGACTTCCCAGCCAGCAAATACTGCTGTTTCACTAAGAGTAACCTGAGTATTAAGCGCGACATCAGCGCCATCAAATACGATATTTTCCTGTGGCAGCCATTCTAATTGGCCATTATCATCAATCGTCATCTCAATCTTCTGACTGGCTTGGCGACCGGCTGATTTATACCATTTGGTGGCACCCGGGGTGGTCAACAGTGCAGATGATTCAGTTTGCATTTGCACCGTCAATTGCAAATTATCGCCACCTGCCACACCCCCGGGAGGGTGGATAATAACGCCATGGGCAGGATTAGCGCCTTCAGGATAGAGAATTTTCTGAATCACCAACGGCCCATGATGCTGACGGCGGGCAAGGATGGTTTTGTTGGAGCGGCTATCGAACAGCAGTTTGAGACTGGCATCCCAGCCAGTCATCAACTGATTAATTACCGGTTTATCAATTTGTTGTGTTAATTCTGAGCGAACATTCATGCCAACACACTCCTTCATGTTGGACATTGATAAGCATATTTGTCTGCCTGGATCTGCTGGTCTTTCATAGCTGCCTTTGTTGTAAACCTGAAATATCAACAGAACCTAATAATATTTGTCTTAAACCGTCAAATATTTCTTTATCGTGTCGGCATCAACGTCGGCTCGCATATCTTCATGAATGAACTTACCTTTTTCAATCACAATAATACGGTCTGCCACTTCCATCGTAAAACTCAACACCTGTTCAGAAACGATAATGGTGATTTCACGCATTTTACGAATTTCATTTAAGACCTTGGCAATATCTTTGATGATTGAAGGCTGAATACCTTCCGTCGGTTCATCCAATAGTAATACTTTTGGATTGGTCACCAAAGCACGGGCAATCGCCAACTGTTGTTGCTGACCACCTGAAAGGTTACCGCCCTTGCGGTGACGCATATCATGTAATACGGGAAACAAGGCGAATATCTCATCAGGAATATGTTTCATTTTCGACACCTGCAGACCGGTTTCGATATTTTCCTGCACCGTTAATGTTGGAAAAATCATTCTTCCCTGTGGCACATAAGCAATCCCATTGGCAACACGGTTGTGACTTTCCATACTGCCAACGTCAGTCCCTTCGATACTGACTTTACCTGATTGACTGGGCAGGATCCCCATGAGGGATTTGAATAACGTGGTTTTACCCATGCCATTGCGTCCCATAATGGCCAGCGTTTCATTTTTAGCGACGTTAAAGCTGATGTCATGAATAACCTGGCTCTGGCCGTAACTTACTTGTAAATTTTCTACTTCAAACATGGTTAATCTCCCAGCTTAAAATCAATGCCCAAGATAGACTTCAATGACTTTTTCATCCGCCTGAACATTGTCCATCGTCCCCTCAGCAAGGATTTTGCCTTGGTGCAGAACGGTGACTTTACGGGCGATTTTTTTCACAAACTCCATATCATGCTCAATCACTATCACGGATCGATTCTGGCAAATCCGGTTGAGCAATTCGGCGGTTTCATCGCGTTCTTTGGCGCTCATCCCGGCGACTGGCTCATCCAGCATCAATAATTCCGGATCCTGCATCAGTAACATGCCAATCTCCAGCCATTGTTTCTGACCATGACTGAGAATCGCCGCTTCAGTCTCAAGAAAGTTTTCCAGCTGGATTTCTTTGGCCACCTCATTAACGCGTTTAATCACTTGTTCAGTGGTCTTGAAAAACAGGCTGCCAAATACCCCACGTCCTTCTGGATAAGAAACTTCCAGATTTTGGTACACCGTCAGGTTCTCGTAGATAGATGGCGTTTGAAATTTACGACCAATACCCGCCCGAACGATTTCATGTTCGGCCATCTTGGTCATTTCTTTGTTTTTAAAATTGATCGAACCGGAACTGGATTTGGTTTTGCCGCATATCAAATCCAGCAAGGTGGTTTTACCCGCTCCGTTTGGGCCGATAACCACTCGCAATTCGTTTTTATCGATATACATTGTTAACGTATCGACTGCTTTGAAGCCATCAAATGAAACCGTGAGATCTTCAATTGCCAGCAAAAAATCTGTTGTAGTCGTCATTATTTAGCTCCCTCGGTGGTGGCTTCAGATTCAATCTTCGTGGCAGATTTCTTTTCTGATTGCACTGGTTTATCAAATAATGGCTTTAGAAACTTCACTTTAGGGGCATATTTGTTGTAAATACCCGCCAAACCATTCGGGAAGAACATCACCACTGCGATAAACAACCCGCCCATCAGGAATAACCATAATTCAGGGAAAGTTTCAGAAAACGCCGTTTTACCGTAATTCACTAGCAATGTACCGTAGACCACCCCCACCAAGGACATTCGGCCACCGACAGCAGCGAAAATAACCATTTCAATCGAAGGCACGATGCCGACAAAAGACGGAGACATAAAGCCTACCTGTAAGGTAAACATCGCTCCACCGATGGCCGCAATGACGGCTGAAACACAAAATACAAAGATTTTGAAGTTTGAGACGTCATACCCTGAAAAACGCACTCGATCTTCCTTGTCTTTCATCGCCAGAAGCAGTTGTCCTAGTTTGCTGGTGAGAATGAATTTACTCACCATAATGACGCCTAACAGCAAAATGGCATTGATAAAATAAAGGATATATTTAGAAGAATCGGCACGTATATCCCATCCATTTAGGGTTCTCAAATCGGTAATACCATTAATACCACCGGTAAACCCTTGTTGCCCCACAATTAACACCGTTAGAATCACAGCGATAACCTGCGTGATGATGGCAAAGTAAACCCCACCAACTCGACGTTTGAACATCGAATAACCGATGATAAAGGCAAAGATCGACGGCACCAGAAGGATAGCTATTAAGGTAAACGTGAAACTTTCAAATGGAATCCAGAACCACGGTAACTCGGTCAACTGATTCCAGTCCATAAAGTCTGGAATGCCTGGTGTAGTCTGAATACTAGTACTTTCTGGGTCAGAGGCTTCGAGTTTCAAGAACATGGCCATCGCATAACCACCCAGTCCAAAAAATATTCCCTGTCCCAAACTGAGAATACCGCCATACCCCCACAACAACACCAGACTGACCGCTGCAAACGCGTAGGTCAGATATTTTCCGACCAGATTTAACCGGAACAAGTCTAGTGCCAGAGGCAACACCACTAAAATCAGCAGTGCCAGAACACCAATGGCAATCGCCCCACTCTTACCACCTAAAAATCGCTCATAGACAAAATTCATCATTTATCTCCTGCTGGTTATTTACGAACTTTGATTGAGAACAAACCTTCAGGACGCATCATCAAAATGATGACCAAAGCCAGCAAGGTAAATACTTTCGCCATAGATCCGCTGATAAAGAACTCCAGAATGGATTGCGCCTGCGCAATGGTGAACGCTGAGGCAATGGTGCCGAACAGACTGGCTGCCCCACCAAACACAACAACCATAAAGGTATCAACGATATATAAAGAACCTGATGTCGGTCCTGTGGACGCAATGGTAGTAAATGCTGCACCGGCGATACCGGCAATACCGCAACCCAGCGCGAAGGTCAATCGATCAACCTGTTTGGTATTAATACCGACGGCACCACTCATAACCCGATTTTGTGTAGTAGCCCGAACATTCAACCCCCAGCTGGAGCGATACATCAGCAAAAACACACCGAGAGTGACCAATGCAGTCAGACCTAATACAAACATGCCGTTAATTGGAATAAATATCGTTTCTGTTGGCATCCAGGACCCCATCAACCAATCCGGTAAGGCTGGACTGACTTCTCGTGCTCCAAAAATTGAACGAAACGACTGTTGCATAATCAGGCTCAGTCCCCAAGTTGCCAGTAAGGTGTCCAGAGGGCGTTTATAAAGATGCCTGATAAGCACAAATTCTGTGATGTAGCCAAATAGCCCGGCTACCAGGAATGAAACTAATATTGCTAATAAAAAGTAGTAATCCATGAATGCTGGAAAATAGGTTTCCGTCACTACGGAGAGAAGGTAAGTTGTGTAGGCTCCCATCGCCATAAATTCGCCATGGGCCATATTGATTACGCCCATTTGTCCAAAAATAATTGCCAATCCAAGCGCCATCAGCAGTAACACACTGAACAGGCTGAACCCGGCAAAGCCCTGCATGGCTAGAATTGAAGTCAATTCCTGTATTGAATACTCACCCATAACGGATACTCCGTAACATTTACTCGTTAATCAAAGGTTGGACAACCTTTCGCTCTTCTGTCACTTGGCAGGCTGGTCAACGACCAGCCTGCTTTTGCGAACGTTCTATTTCGATTTATTGGTAACCTTCTGGGAATGGGTTTGGCTCAATCAGATCAGAGGTATAAACCACTTCTGCCTGACCGTCTTTGTTCCATTTACCGATACGGGTTTTGCTCCATAAATGATGATTAGGATGCAGTTTGACGTAACCTTCAGGCGCTGTAGTCAGCTCGATATCACCTTCTTCAGATGCGGCGACAACTTTATCCACATCAAAACTTCCAGCTTTCTCGACTGCTGCTTTCCATAACCATGGGCCAAGGTAAGCGGCCTGAGTCACATCACCGATAACGCTGTCTTCGCCGTGCATTTCTTTAAATGCTTTTACAAATGCAACGTTGTTCGGATTGTCCTGACTTTGGAAATACTTCATAACAGAGTAGAAGCCTTCCAGATTTTCACCACCGATACCCAACACTTCATCTTCGGTCACCGACAGGGTCAACAGCGTTTGTTTATCTGCTGTAATACCGGCAGCATTCAGCTGTTTGAACCAGGCCACGTTACTACCACCCACAACAGCAGCGAAGATAACGTCAGGCTTTTTCAAACGGATTTTATTGATAACTGAACCAAACTGAGTATCACCTAAAGGTTTGTACTCTTCACCGACCACTTTACCGCCAAGTACTTTTTCGATGTGGATACGAGCGATCTTCATTGAAGTACGTGGCCAGATGTAGTCCGAACCAATCAGATAGAACGTTTTGGCACCTTTTTCTTCAGCAACCCAGTCCAGACCAGCAAGGATCTGTTGGGTAGCTTCCTGACCGGTGTAGATAACGTTTTTGGATTGTTCCAGTCCTTCATAGAAAGTCGGGTAATACAACAAACCGTTTTCTTTCTCAAAAACTGGCAAAGCCGCTTTACGTGATGCCGATGTCCAGCAACCGAAAACTGCCGCTACATTATCATTCACCAGTAACTTTCTGGATTTCTCAGCAAATGTTGGCCAGTCACTGGCACCATCTTCCTGAATGATCTCAATCTGGCGGCCGAGGATACCGCCACTTTCATTGATCTGTTTGATAGCCAGCTTTTCCGCTTCCTGGGCACCGGTTTCACTGATCGCCATGGTGCCGGTTAATGAATGCAAGATCCCTACTGTTACAGTGTCATCTGTCACTGCAAGTCCGGTTGTGTTGACTTCAGCAGTCGGATAATCCGCTGCCATTGCACTACTGGTAATAAATCCAGCAGCCACCATTGCACTTAACAGTGCTCCGGTTTTACCTAAAAATTTTCGTCGACTGAAGTAACTCATCGTGTATCTCCTGTTAGCAAATTTAGAGTGAACAGCGTTGTTCCGAACGGTTTTTCTTGGCGCTCAATGTCCGAGCATCCAGGGTCTTGCGGTTTTCTTTGTCTGCATCATCAGGCCGTTGGGATTGCTTTTGGCCTGTGCTGCCGTTTTGGCTTTATCGGTGGAATCGGTTTTACACGTGTGCGTTCCTGAGCAACCACAGCTGGAACGTCGCACTTGTTTAGGTTCATGGGCAGACTTTTCATTGCGTTCTTTGGCCACCCGAGTGTTTCGGTCCATCAAGGCGAGATAGGGGGCGGAAATAATCCGCACCGCCATCTCGCCACACTCCACACATTCCACCGAGTTACCGGCTTCGCTCATTTTGCGAAGCGCGGTGAAATCGCCACAATGCTCACATCGGTAGTCATATATCGGCATAACGTGATATCCCGTCTTAAGAAGTCGAACTTAAATCAAAACCCTGAGTGACAAATTGCGATGGGCCATCTGCCGTAGGGTTAATATTGAAATCAAAGATTTCTGTTGGGATCCACAATGTGGCACATGCATTCGGAATATCCACCACACCACTAATATGACCTTGAACTGGGGCGGTACCTAGAATGGATAGTGCTTGCTCACCGGTGTAACCGAATTTCTTCAGATATTCGATGGCATTCAGACAGGCTTGACGATAGGCAACATGAACATCCAGATAATGTTGTTTACCTTGTTCATCGACTGAAATCCCTTCAAACATCAGGAAATCGCTGTAAGTCGGTGTTAAAGGACTGTTTTTGAACAGTGGATTTTTAATACCGTATTTCTTCACGCCATCTTTAATCAGGCTGACTTTGATATCGATATAGCCGGCCATTTCGATAGCACCACAGAACGTGATTTCGCCATCACCCTGAGAGAAGTGAAGGTCACCCATCGATAAACCGCCATCTTTCACATACACCGGAAAGTAGATTTTTGAACCTTTGGTCAAATCCTTGATATCGCAGTTACCGCCATGCTCACGCGGTGGTACGGTACGAGCACCTTCTTTTGCCGCTTTAGACGCTTCATCACCCTTCAAACGGCCCATCACAGCAGCCTGTTCATTAGGTGGTAATGCCAGAGGAGGCACACGATCTGGTTCGGTTGAAATCAATTCAGCTTCACGTTTGTTCCATTCCGCCAACATTTCTTTCGATGGCAAACAACCAATCAAACCAGGATGCATAATGCCGGCGAATTTAACGTTCGGCACATGACGTGAAGTGGTGTAAATACCGTGGAAATCCCAAATGGATTTACGCGCTTCAGGGAAGTGGTCCGTTAAAAATCCACCGCCATTTTCTTTGGAGAAGAAGGCATTAAACCCCCATTGTGAATCTTCAAAAGTGCCGACATCTAAAATGTCTACCACCATCAAGTCACCGGGCTCTGCACCCTCAACACCAATTGGGCCACTGAGATAGTGGACTTGTAACAAGTCCACATCACGAATGTCATTGGCACTGTCGTTGTTACCGATCTGGCCACCGGTCCAATCCATACATTCCACCCGGAATTCATCACCCGGTTTCACCATGGCAATCATCGGAATATCGGGATGCCAGCGATTATGGATTTGACCGTCCTGTTCCCAGGGTTTTTTATCTAAATCAAGTTTTACTAAGGTTTTCATCGGTATCTCCTACGTTGAAGAAACGTTTTGATAGGTAATATTTGGATTAAAATTGCAGCTGCATTGAAACGACGAATTGATCTTGATCCGCTAAACCTTCTCTTTCCAGGTCGCGATAAACGGCGGTAACGGATGCGTTGTAGCCATCAATGAAGTAGTTCACCCCAAAATCTGTACGCTCGGTTTCGCCAGCATCAGAATCAAAACTTTGGTAGCGAACGAATGGCATAAATTGGCCCCAACCAACTCTTTGGTTGAAGATATAGCCGGTACTGACGTAATAGGCTTCACCTTGCTCTGAAAGGAAGACATCATCCGTGTCATAGTCGAAGTAGGCGGCCTCAAGAGATACCGCACCCGCGGCAAGTTTCTTCTCTACCAGAAGATCCACTGTCCATTGAGAGTAATCACCAACTTCAGTTGCTGAAGCTGAACCATCGCCTTTATGACGGCCTGCCAAACCTATAGTGAAAATATCTTTGGTACCGAGATAGTTACCTGTACCGTAATAACCTGGCTCTTTATCCCAGAAGCTGTATTGCAAACGCCCGGCATACATCAGGTCATCGTCTTGATCGGCATTATCGGTAACGTCTCCCACACCACTAAATTCAAAAATCTTGTCGGCTTCAAAAGCACCGAATGAATAAGCCAATCGTTGGTCAAATGCCGTGGCAACTAAAGCCACACCATCATCACGACCGATAGTGCCGCCATTCCAGCCATATCGAGCTGTAATGTTTGCCCAATAACCATCACCTGATGTGTAGTAAGGCCCAGCCATATTGGCGCGGCTGCTTGGTGACAGGAAACGACCTGCCCAAATCGCCATATCTGGGGTAAATTGGAAAATACCGGCAGCGTCAATAATCTGGAAAGAATCATTACCACCTGATTTTTCAGAGTTGAACATACCTTTGATGTATTTATTTAATGAACCTGAAACATACAAACGGGCACTGTCCAGTTCAAAATCATTAGAATTGCCGCCATCATTTGCCGCATCTTCAAGATTGCTATAGCTGCCACGCATACCAAATCCAACACTGACATATTGATCTTCACCAAAGGTAATCGTGCCAGCAGCATGACTAGTTGCCACAGGGGCAAGAGTAGCGGTTGTGGCCAAGGCGACCAGGTATGCGACTTTGTTCATTTTTTTCATTTTTCTTCTCCCGAAAAACTCACCAGAATTAAAGCGTTGTTGTTGAATTCGCCTCGGTGCTCATCAACCATTAAGTTCGAGAGCCATACTAGTCAGCTGGGTCTAGTGCTTAAATACGTCAAATTGCGTACATGGGTTACGTAGGGTTTCAGTTACTCTGAGAACACACTTTCAAATAACAGGTTGTTAAGGAGGAAAAATGAAACGCCAAAGCATTCACGTAATCGGTTCGCTGATTTTGTTCAGCAGCTTGTTAGTTGTTTCAGGTTGTGGAGGAGAATTCAGTTATAAACGAGGCGCTACTGCGACAGATTTTCAAAGTGAAAAAGAGCGCTGTGAATCAGAGTCAGCTTCTGAAAAAGAAATTGATCAGTGTCTGCAGCAGCAAGGCTGGTTAGTCGTTAGTGCAGATAAGCCCTTGATTCCACTGAGTCGTGGTGAAAGCAAAACCATTGCGATAGCGGATGATGCCATGGCAGAAATTGACGATAAACCCGTTGATCCCATGGAAAAATTACAGGTTAATTCATGGTGGCGAGCGGGTGCTGGACCGGAAAAACTAATGAATGACAGTGAAGCCTGCACAGCGGAATTAGGTAAAGAACACTCCCCTGAAGCGAATATGAGTCTGGTTACCCGCGGCTTATTGGGCTGTATGCAGAAAAAAGGCTGGGCTGCCTTGTTACAACAGTAACTGTTGAAAATCACATCTGAATGGCCTGGAGCGGGCTGCATTAGGGATTCGCCGGGATTTAGGGCATAACTATTGCAGTCACAGCTTCATGATTATCTGAAGAAGGGGAAATGAGCATGATGCAGCTGTGGCGTGATTATGATCCCGGTGAGTTCTACGATGAGCTGATGCATGATCAGCATCAGCCAAGACACTTCAGTTATAAACTGCTGGATTATCTGAAATCCATGCGAAAAGAGGCATTCGAGCAGCGTATCGTTGATTCTGAACTCGAAATTCTGGAGCGTGGTATTACCTTCACGGTCTATAGCGATGCCGGCAATATTGATCGTGCCTGGCCCTTCGATATCATTCCCCGCATCATTCCCAAAGGCGAATGGGATTGCACCGAAAAGGGGCTGGTGCAACGAATTCGTGCCTTAAATATGTTCATCAATGATATTTACAACGATGGCAACATTATTCGTGATGGGCTGATTCCAGAAGAAGTTGTGCTGCAATCCAAAGGTTACCGACCTCAATGTAAAGGCATGCAACCTGCACACGGGATCTGGGCGCATATTTGTGGTTCGGATTTAGTGCGTGATGACAACGGCACGATGTATGTATTGGAAGACAATTTACGGGTGCCATCCGGTGTTGCCTATATGCTGGAAAACCGCAAGACCACCAAGCGTGTATTACCGGAATTATTCAAATTACTGCATATCAGCCCGGTCAATGATTACCCTTCACACCTTTCTGCAATGCTGGCTTCGCTGGCACCCGATGACATAACACATCCAAAGATGGTTTTACTGACCCCGGGAATCTATAACTCAGCTTATTTTGAGCATGCTGCATTAGCTCAGCAAGCGGGTTTGATCTTGTTGGAAGGCGCCGATCTGACCGTTGGCAATGATGGTTATGTCTATATGAAAACCATTCATGGTCTGGAACGAGTCGATGTCATTTATCGACGCATAGATGATGATTTTATTGACCCTCTGGTGTTCCGTGAGGATTCTACACTTGGTATTCCCGGCATTATGCAATCCTGGCGCGAAGGAAAAGTCGCCATTGCCAATGCCCCCGGCTGCGGTGTTGCCGACGATAAAGTTATTTATGCCTATGTGCCGGCAATGATTCGCTATTACCTCAACGAAGAACCTTTGTTACCCAATGTACCAACCTGGATGTGTCGAGATCCGCACCAACTTCAGCACGTTCTCGACAACTTAGCGGATCTTGTCGTCAAACCTGCTAATGAGTCCGGTGGTTATGGCATGCTGGTTGGGCCGCATTCCAGTGAAGAACAAATAGAAGCTTTTCGCCAATTATTAATCGACGATCCTAATAACTACATCGCCCAACCGACCCTAAAGTTATCGGTATCCCCCACCAGTTGCGGCGATCATATTGCGCCTCGTCATGTGGATTTACGGCCATTTATCCTGTCTGGTAAAAATAACTACGTCACACCTGGCGGGTTAACCCGGGTAGCACTCGTCAAAGGATCGCTAGTTGTTAATTCTTCACAGGGTGGTGGCAGCAAAGATACCTGGATAGTGGATGACTCACATTTTGGAGGGCTTAACTGATGTTGTCGCGGGTAGCTGAACGGGTTTATTGGTTGGCCAGATATCTGGAGCGGGTCGAAAATACCGCTCGTTTAATCAATGTCCATACCGGGCTGCTGATGGATTTACCCAGAGACGTCGAAATAGACTGGTTTACCTTAGTCACCATTTTTGATGCTGAAATGTTTTATCACGCAAACTTTGAACAGATTAATGAAAATAATGTGATGCAATTTTTGCTGGCAGAACCCAATAACCCGATATCGCTACTTAATTCATTATCCGCCGTTCGGGAAAATGCCCGTACCTCGCTGGATATCCTCCCGGAAGAAACCTGGGAGCAGGTAAATGAGCTGTATCTGCTGGTTAAAAATGAAATGGCGGCCATCAGTAACCGGCGTCGACGTCAGCAATTGCTATTGACCATCATGGAACGCTGCCAGACTGTGTGGGGCATATTGGTCAATCATATGAGCCGGAATCATGCCTATCATTTTATGCAAACGGCCAAGCATCTGGAACGCGCCGATATGACCAGTCGAATCCTGGAAATGACGTCATTACTGATGGCTGAAAACCGCAGTGAATCGATGCGTGCAGCAGAAGGCATTTTATGGACACATTTATTACGCGCATTAAGTGCTCAGCAGATGTACACTCAGACTTACAGTTCATCCGTTAACGCCGATGGCGTATTAACTTTTCTGATTCGAGATGAGGCTTTTCCACGTTCTTTATTCTTTTCGCTTAAAGCAATTGGACGTTATTTGTGGCCTCTTCCTCAGTCAGCAACCACATTGGAACACCATCAAAAAATCATGTCTGAAATGTTTAATGAAAATCTGAAAGAACTTCCAGCCGAGATGATCTATACCCGTATGGATGAATTACAGGCAAAACTTGCTGAATTGAGTTCTCAGATAAGTCAAAAATGGTTTCACCCTGATAGATCGGTCGCATGAAACGTTTTTATTGTCATTGCGGGCAAGAAGTTTTTTTTGATAATACATATTGCAACAGCTGCAACAGGATCTTAGGATTTGATACCGAACAGCAACAGATTGTCAGTATCGAGCCTTACAAAGGCCAGTTTCGTTCGGTGGAAAGTCCCGAAAAACGTTATAAACGCTGTGTCCATCATCAGCATTTGATGCAGTGCAACTGGCTGCTGCCGGCCGATGATAATTTTACGCAATGCATATCCTGCCGGTTAACCCGTGTCATACCTAATCAGAACTACCCGTATAACGTTAAACGCTGGTCAGTGCTGGAAGCGGCCAAAAGAAGGATGCTGTATGGCTTGCTTCGGTTAGGTTTACCGATAGATCAATGGCCAGCTACTGATACACAGCAACTGCAGTTTCATTTTCTGGAAGATCAGATAAGTAATCCGATTGATGGTCATGAGCAGGTTTTCAGTGGTCATGCGGCAGGTATCATTACGTTAAATGCTTCAGAAGCTGATAACAGCTATCGCGAAGCAACCCGAGAGGCCATGAATGAGCCTTATCGTACGTTACTAGGCCATTTCCGTCATGAAATCGGGCATTTCTACTGGGAAAAACTGATTAAAAACCAGCCAATTTATGATGCGTTTAAAGCATTATTCGGTGATGACACTATTGATTATCCGCAGGCTTTGGCAGCTTATTACGAGGCTGGCCCTCCCGAAGATTTTCAGCAGGAGTTTATTTCAGCCTACGCCAGCGCCCATGCCTTGGAAGACTGGGCTGAAACCTGGGCACATTATCTGTTGATGCATGAAACACTGGAAACGGCAGTGGAGTTTGAGGTTATTCGCCCCCCCGAAACGGATCGGGAATTTCATGTCTGGTTATCAGAATGGATGCAGTTAGTACTGGTGTTGAACGCGTTGAACAGAAGTATCGGTAATGCTGATGCCTATCCATTTGTGGTGTCAACCGCGGTGCAGAAAAAGCTGCAGTTTATCCATGATCTAATGCATGATATTTAACGTTAACGACGTTTTTTACTGTTCACTAAACCTGGGCATCTCGGTAAAGGCCTGACGAAGCTTATCCCCCCACGCCTTTCTCAATTCAATAAGATATGGGTGCTCTACTCCAAACCGGTAGTGATTGCTAACATTGTAACTGTCTTTTTTGTACATCAGTACTTCAATGGGTGGTCCGACACTGACATTACTCTGCATGGTAGAGTCCATTGAGATCAGTGAACAAGTGGCTGCATCCAGTAAAGAAGTATCCGGCCGGATAAAACGATCCAGCACCGGTTTGCCATATTTGCTCTCGCCAATCTGCAGATAAGGGGTCTCTTTGGAACTGGTAATGTGATTACCCTGCGGGTAAATCATAAACGCCTGCGGAGGACCACCCTGAATCTGACCGGCCAGCAATAACGTGGCTTCCGGGGCAAAGCCTGAAGCTTCATTTTCAGAATAACGGCGGATTCGACTACTGAGGATTTCACCGATGTAATCAGCCGTATCAGAAAGATAACTTAAGGTATTTAAATTACGTGCCTGACTTTCACGAATATCGCGATGAATCTGTTCAACCACAAATTGTGTAGTCGCCAGATTACCTGCACTCATTAATACCAGACAACGATCAGCATGGGTCTCAAACCGGGTCATCTTGCTGTAGGTGCTCACCTGATCGATTCCGGCATTGGTTCGGGAATCGGATGTCAGCACTAATCCTGCATCTAAGGTAATGGCTACACAATAGGTCATACATGCCTCTGAAGTAATCTGTACAAAGATAGTCGACATTTGGCTGCAGGGCAATGCCCAAAAGGGGTTATTTAGTGTTCTTGATAGGGCTCAGAAAGCAATGTTGGCAACAAGTGGTAAATGATCTGATGCCTGTCTTGCTAAAACAGATTTATGAACTGATAGTTTAATGTTGCTGCGTTGCGGAGCAATCCAGATTCTATCCAAAGCGAAAATTGGCCAGCGTGCCGGGAAAGTAGCCAAGTGTGGTGGCGCGCTGAAGTGTCTGTGTAACCAACGCAATGGACGCCCCCATAACAACCACTCATTCACATCCCCCAGTAAACAGCTTATATCGGCTTCCTGTTGTGATTTAACATCGAGTAACTGCTTAACCTGCCAACGCCGCTCTGCCGGTTTCAATCCTAAATGGGTCGCAATCACTTGCAGTTCATAGCCGGCAACATCAAAAGTAGCTTCGATGGCTCCTCGTGGCTCGAAACCGGCAACACTTAAGTCAATATGTTTGAAGGACTTTAATGGTAACTTTGTTAACAGGGCATTTCCGTAGTGACGAGTTTCCCGAAACAATGTGGGTCCAGCAATGGCTTCATGGCCCGTCTGATAGGCCAGATACTCGAGTAGGTCCAACTCATCAATCGAATGGTGTTCGACTTCCTGTAAAGCAATAATATCGGCATCGATTTCTTTTAAAACGGCAGCGATACGCGCAGGATCAAATTTTCCATCCGCCCCTATGCAGGCATGAATATTATAAGTAGCGATCTTGAGGGTATTTGGTCGTTTTATTTGGGTCACGTATCTGTCGAAATTCTGTTAAGCCATTTTTTGACACCGTACATCAAGCTACCAATCCCTAAAATCACCAATACAAAAATTATAATCTCGAAAGGTTCAGGGTGTTGGACGACTTGTATAAGTGAATTTGCAAAAACGGTTATGGCTAAAATACCCGGCAACATTCCCAGCAGAGTTCCCCAGATAAAATCTCTCAATTTGATATGGGATGCACCTGCTACCAAGTTTATCAGGGTAAAGGGAGCGACAGGAATAATCCGAACGGTAATAATGGCCATTACACCATGATTGGCCAAGCGTTTTGACAGTCGGTTTAATTTTGACCCAGCCATTTTGGACACACTTTTTCGCCCCAGCCACTCACCAACGATATATCCCAATATCGCACTCAGCATTGACCCCAGAATAGCGTATATACTGCCCGGCCATGCACCAAAACTGATCGCAACGGCCACGACTAATAAGGTCAGCGGTATTGCAAATAAACCGGCAATAGCAAAACCTGTAATCACAATAAAAGGAGTAAAGGGACTGTCGTTGAGGGTCTCGATCATAAGTTGAAGATTTTCAGCCATTAACCAGTCATTGAGTGGCGTCCACTTCCATAAAGCCGTCATTGCAATGACGGCTAATAAGACTAATGCCGTGATAATGATCTGTTTTTTAGGGGACTTCGGCTCATCAATAGGCACCAGCTTCCGGCTCATTTCAACGGAGTCTACCGGACGCTCAGGATCGATATAATCAGCTGTCGGGGTTAATTCATCGATACTCTCATCAACTTCACAATTTAATCTTCTCAAGGTACGTGGAAACTGTTCCCGGGAATTAATCAGCGTAAGCAGCGAATCATGTTCTGCCAGCAATTCTTCCAATACATCAACCGCAATATCAAGATGTTCACTGAGCAGTCTATGACGTAAGGCCTTTATCGCATCAGACTGTTCTGCATTGTCTGCTTCAATTGCCAAATCACATTCACTATCAAGCCCCATCGAGCGATTACTTAAATTAGCTGACCCCACTCGCAAAAAAACATCATCAACAATCATCATCTTGCTGTGCAGACTGATATAACTATTACCTAATGCTTCATGATGCGGGTAACAAATCAACAGACGGTCATGTTTATCGGCTTCACAGAGCTTTCGGCAAATCCTGGAACGCAATACATCCATCGTGTGTTGTTCGAGCCAGCCACCGGTCATGCTGGGACAGATAATCACAACTTCCGGGCCACTCTCTTCCTTCAGTCGCTGGGCTAAAACCTCTGCCACTTTCCAGGATGTAAAATACTGATTTTCTATGTATATAAGGGTTTGGGCCGCCGCAATAGCATCAAGGTAGAGTAATTCCACTTCGGTAATTTCCCTGTTTCCCTTAAATTCCGGCAGGGTTCGGGCAATGGCAATGTTGACCTGTCGAAAATCAACCTTGATATCTTCAGGCCAAATATCATCCTGGTTTGCGGATGGGGGAGCCAGCTGCTCACCCGTTGCTTTTTGCCATCGTTCCCGCGACAGTTCCGCCAGACTCTTTGCCGCTTCCCCATCGACAATCATCTGCATATCATGGAATGGAGGGTAGAGCTCATTATCAGGGTCAATACGACGTTTATCATCAGGTGCATGTTCACTACTATCCCAGCGATGTTTACCTGGATCGATACCGCCGCAGAAAGCGATTTTATCGTCAATTACAACGACTTTTTGATGCTGTGAACCACCAAATGGGCACTCGCCATCAAGCTGATAATGTAAACGGGATTGCTTTTTCCAGCCGGGACGAAACAGGGGTAACCATTCGCGCTCAAGCGTATAGAGCATTGCCCAGTCCCAGTTGAGGATATAAATATTTAGCTCAGGCTTTTGCTCAAGAACGGCATTTATCAAATCTCCTAATTCAACAGGTAAATCCGTAGGGGTCTCACCTCTCACCAGTCTCAGTCGGCTATCAATATCCCAGGCAAGAATATAAACAGCAGATTGAGCTTGTGAAATGGCAGCATGTAAGGCGCTAAAGTAATCTTCACCATCCACCAGCACGGAGGCTCTATCAGCCTGAACATACCGCCAACAGTTTTCTTCGTGGCGGATAATTTTTTTATCATGCATATTCAGAATGAGCTCCCTGCAATAATCGATTATCAATCAAGCGTAGCATAGCAATGCTGGATTCAAATTTACTCAGGTTAACCACCAAGTGGTTATAAATACGATCTTATTCATCAATAATCTGCTAAAGATCAGAAATACTGCATGAGAAAAGTGATTAGCATGAATATTGGCAAGAAGCGGCCCACCAGATATATTCGCCACTCCCACCAATGTGAATTGGTCCCCAGAACCGAATGAATTTTAGTTGGGGGGATAAACCAGCAAAACAAGGCGGCGCCAATGATGCCAGACAGGATAATAATATTACCGCCGGCAATCCTGTCGACCATGTCGAGCACGGGCTCACCCGCTATCTGTAAATTCATTGGAGTAAAACTCAGAGCCGAGGCCGAGCCGATAATCAACATCACTAATGCTACCAGCATAACCGCTTTAACATTCGTGATGCCGAACTCTTCGGCAAAAGCGGAGACAACGACCTTTAATCCTGCCAGCGTTGAGGTAAATGCTGCAGCAAAAAACAAGACAAAAAAAACAATGCCAAAGAACCATCCCGCTGACATTTCTGCAAACACTTTAGGCATGGTGGCAAAAGCCAACTGGGTACCTTCTTCTGGAGACAATCCCTGACTGAACACAAATGGAAAGATCATCCAGGCAGCAAGCAAGGCAATTGATGTCTGAAAGACCGCAACGATAATACACGCTCTTGGAAGGTTAGTTTTTCGCGGAATATAGCTGCCGTAGGTGATTAAATAGCCTTGGCCAATTGCCAGCGTATAAAAAGCCTGGCCAAAAGCAAAAACCCATAGTTCGCCGCTGGTTATTTTATTCCAGTCAAACTGGAAGAAAAAATTAATGGTTTGTTCCCAGCCGGAAGTTTTACTGGCCATTACCACTAAAAAAATCATTACCGCAAGTAGCACCGGCATCAGAAATTTTGACAATCGCTCAATTGATTTTAGACCGTTAATCAGGACGATCGAGGCCAATCCAATAATGACCAGAAAATACCAAAAACTGTTATAGCCCTCGGTAAACTGATCAAATACCCTTAACTCTCCTCGGCTGGCATCAATAGCATAGCCCAGAGTCCAACCGGTAATGACGAGATAATAACTGGTAATAGCAATAGTAATGGTCACAACCAGCCAGCCGTAATAGCTTCCCAGACGATTCACCTGTCTGAAGGTTGCAACGGTATTGCCATGGGTAAGACGTCCGGCTGCCACTTCGAGCATCATGATTGGTAACACGACGATAAATAACGCCAGCAAATAAGCGATGACAAATACGCCACCACCATTTTCGCCCACGATATAAGGAAACCGCCATAGATTACCAAGCCCAACAGCTGCTGCTGCCATCGATGCTATAAAGGCCGGTTCAGAGCTCCATTGTTTTCTCGATTGAATGATAAAACTTTGGTCTGGCATAAAAATCTTCCGTTTCAAACATCCGAGTTGAACGGTTTAAAGTTAGTTGAACAAAAAAGAATTACTGCGGAATGACGCGATAGTAACCGCTTTTCCCACGTATTAATAATGCCGGGGTTCTGGCGGGTAACATTTCTTCAGCACTTTCGACTGCCTGAACAATAGCAACTTTGTTGCCCGCGGGTTTATCCAGAATGTATTCAACACCCAGCTGGGACTTAATCTTTTCATCAAAGAACTGGCCAGCCAATGCCCCGCCCACCAGCGCCACAATAGTAATGGCTACGCCTGCAGGATTATCCGCCTGGGTAATTCCGTAAGCAGAAGCTCCGGCAACTGTTGCACCAACCGCAGCGCCCCAACCTGGACGTTTATCACCGAGCCCTTCAATCCTGACCATACGAGATGAAATGATCCAGACATCTTCAACCGCCATGATCTCACCAATTTCATCTCGATAGTAATTACTCTGTGTACGTGATGCACAGGCAGTGATAACCGGTAATACCATTAATGTAATCAAGAGCCATCTGGTTAAATCTCGAGACATATTTCATCCTGATTATTGTTCAAACGCATTTGAATAGATTGTTACCCATAAAGAATAAGATAGTCATCATGATTGTACTTATTTTTACGAAGAGCATTATTCGCCATATTATTTAATGCATATCATGCCTTTTTTGCATAAGTCACGTCTTTATCATGGGTAAAGTTTTCTTCGTGATGTCGCAAAATTAGCTCTGGGAGAAATTTCGGCTATTGCTATGTATTGGCAATCAAATATTCAATAATGGCATGGTTGGTGGGGAAAGTAGCTTTGCTCAGTTATGTTGAAGTATGAATGGGGGTATTAACCAGGATATTAGCTGTTTGCCTACCAAAGGCTATTTGGTTAAACGTTATTGTCGTGAAACTCTCTCCACTCAGGCTGCAATTGATACGCCTGACACCAGTTCATAATATGTTGAGCCGGCATAGGTCGGGCAATCTGGTAACCCTGTGCATGATCACAGCCCATCGATAACAGCATCAAACCATGCTCGACAGTTTCGACGCCTTCGGCAATCACTTGTCTGTTAAAGGCTTTGGCCAGGCTAATCACACCATCTACGATATTATAATCGCTGGCATCCTCTAACATATCCCGCACAAAGCTCTGGTCAATTTTTACTGAGTTAGCCGCCAAATGCCGCAGATGGGTTAGCGAGGAATAGCCGGTGCCAAAATCATCAAGTGCAATCAGAACCCCTACCCGCTCACGGCAATCATCAATAATACGACTGAGTGTGGTCACATCACCCAATGCACTGCTCTCAAGAATTTCTAACTGTAATGACGCTGGCCGTATATCGTGGTAGCGATTTAAAATCTGCTGTAAAGACTGAATAAAGTTTTTGGCATGTAAATGATTTGCTGCAATATTGACACTCACTACGATATCCAAACCACCCTGCTGCCAGTACTGTAATTGCTGCAAAGCTGAATCAATAACCCACAGTCCCAGCTCAAACTCGAGCTCAGAGCCTTCCATATCCGTTAAAAAATCGCCAGGAAACAACAATCCACGCTGCGGGTGCTGCCAGCGAATCAAAGCCTCTACTGCAATTATTTCTCCAGTTCGCATATTTATTTCTGGTTGATAATGCAGAACAAATTCATCGTTTAACAACGCCTCACGTAACCGCTGTACAACATGATGCTTTTGAATAACCTGCTGGTTTAGTTCCGGGTTGAATAATCTGGACTTATTGCGCCCAGTCATCTTTGCTTGATACATCGCCTGGTCGGCATGACGCAGCAAGGTATCCAAATCCACATTATCCATTGGATACAGGGCGACGCCACTGGAGGCACTGATGGTAATGCGCCTGTTATCTATCCAATAAGGCTCTGCAAGAGTCTGATGCAATCTGATGAGTAGCTGCTCACATTGCTCATAGGAATTGATATCACGAAATAAAATAGCAAATTCGTCACCACCAAAGCGGGAAATAGTATCTTCCTCCCTGACGCTGGCACGTAGCCGATCAGCCACTTCAATCAGTAATAAATCGCCCACATTGTGGCCATAGGTATCATTGACCGGTTTGAAATCATCCAAATCCAGAAAACAGATCCCTAACCAAGTACCTAAACGCTGACTGTGAGCCACAGCCTGACTGAATCTGTCAGCAAATAATACCCGGTTTGGCAAGTGAGTCAGCACATCGTAATGTGCCATTAGCTCAAGCTTTTCCTGCTGCGTTTTTGATTGGGTAATATCGGAAAACAAGCCTGCGTAATATTGCTTGAGGCCTTGAGGATTGGTCATCGCCGTGATGGTCAGTTGCAATGCATACAAATGTCCATCTTTATGCCGATTCCAGATTTCACCTTGCCAATGTCCGTGATTTTCCAGCTTTCGCCACATTTCCTCAAAGAAAACATCATCATGTTTGCCTGATTTCATTATGGCGGGTGTATTTTGCAACGCATCCTGAGCGGTGAAGCCGGTAATTTCAGTAAAAGCCGGGTTAACTTCCAAAATTCGCCCCTGGATATCGGTTACTACAATTCCCTCATGTGCCTGACTGAAAATCTGCTCTGAAAAGTGAATTTTCTGTTCTGCCAGCTTACGACTGGTTAAGTCATAAACCACCAGTAATAACTCTCTGTTCACAGCCGCATCCAGCGGTGAAACTGAAAGCATCACATCGCGCGGCGTACCATCTTTACAGTGAACTTTGATCTCAACAGAGTGCTCGGGTAACGCCTTGGCATCAATGGTCGAATCACACCAGGCATTTATTTTTCTCAAATATTCCTGATTGATATCGGTTTTATTCCACCAGATAGCAAGACTAGGCAGATCGGCAGTGCTGTAGCCATAGAGTTCGGTAAAAGCAGGGTTAATAAAACTTACTTTCCGATCCCTTGCCACCATAATATAGGGGATGGGAGATGAGTCTATTACCTGACGAAACTTCAGATTGGCCAGAGAAGCTGTAAACATGAAGCGTACAAAAGCGGTCAATAAAGCAAAAATCCCCAATGCAACCACAAAAACCAGAATTCTGGATTGCCATACATCATTGTTAATGGTTTTCCAGCCCCCTTCAGGTTGTCCTGTCAGCAGCCAATAGCCGTCCGGTAAGGCCAGCGGCATGGTTAAGACCGGGTCTTTAAACAGGGAAGCGTCACCAAAAAATACTTCGCCAGCGGAACCAAGACCATCCTTCCCCCGAATGGCTATATCAATTGGTAACGTCTCATCCTTAAGGCCTGAGGCCTCAAAAAAGGCCTCAACGTCAATAACGGCTGAAATAATGCCCCAAAAATATTCATCTCCTTTCTCATCGTTAAGATAGACCGGAATACGAGTAATCAATCCGATCCCACCCTGTTTAAGCTCAAGAGGACCAGCCAGTACCAGTTTTCGATTTAATCTCGCACGTTCAGCCGCATCTTTTTGTGTGGGCTCCTGAAGGTAATTCAGACCAATAGCCTGTTCATTTCCTGCTATCGGGTACATATAACGAATAACCATTTCGGGGGCAGCAGCAATATTTCGCAGTTGCGTGTGTTCACCAATCAAATGCTGCATGGCAATTGCAAATTGCTGCTGGGTTAAGTCAGGATTTACGGCAAATAAGCCTGGCAGGCCACGTACGATCTGAATATGGTTCTGTAAATTTGTAACCAGATTGTTATGCAAAATACTCAGGTGCTGCTGAGTTTCCGCCAGCAAAGCATTTTTATGCCGATCCTGAATAACATAATCAAGATAAGTTGCGGCAACCAGAATCAGCAATGCGATTATGGCAATCATGCTGTTGAAAACCGGTTTAGTTGCGATAAAAGGACGCATTTGCGATCCGTGAAATAGCCAATACATACAATATATTACAGCTGGAACAATGTGATAAAAAAATGATTGCCGAACGATGTGTTACAGGTCACAACCTGTTCTAACCAACAGGATTACTATTAGGCCACTTATTGCTACGGCAAAATCTTGATTTATCATACAGTTACGGTAACAATGAAACCTCGAATAAATACTGTCCTAATTCCATCAGCCAATTATGAAGATCTGAATGAATTGGTGAACGGACAAATGACAAATCAAAAACGAACGCCGGGTACTTCGAATCGCATGGTAAAACGTAAAGCTATTCCTGCTTATATCGCTATCTTTGCTGATTTGATGACATTATTGTTATGTTTCTTTGTGTTACTTTTATCCATGTCAGAGCTGGATGTTGTCCGGTTAAAAATGGTTGCCCAATCCATGCACAACGCTTTTGGCGTTGAGCAGCCCGAAGAACCCGACCCCATCCCAAAAGGCACTTCAATCATAAGGCAAACCTTTTCTCCAAATCCTTCTGATATGACGGTCATTCAGGAGGTCCGACAGGATGCTGATCCTAATAACCCTATTCTTGAAACCTCTGATCTCAATTTATACATGCAAGCCAAGCAACAACGGCAACTGAGGGAAATCAAAGAAGCCTTAAAAGAACAAATTGATGAAGGACTGCTACAGGTTGAAACGAGAGAGGACCGGGTGGTCATCACCATTGATGAGCAAGCCTCCTTTCCTTCCGGTCTGGCCTCGATAAAACCGGCCTTTGTTCCTGTTCTGAAGACTATTGCAGATGCCCTGGCAAATATTGAGGATCCACTGGTCGTTTCAGGGCATACTGATGATCGTCCATTGAGTACATCACAATATCGTTCCAACTGGGAGTTATCCGGTTCACGTGCCACTTCCGTGGTGCATGAACTGCTTCGCTATCCAGAATATCAAGCCGAACGTTTTCGTGTTGAGGGCTATGCAGATACACGTCCAATCACAGAAAATGACACTGAATCAGGTCGAGCACGCAACCGAAGGGTAGAAATAGCTGTCCTCACTCAGTAAGGGCTGTGATGCCTTGATTATTTATGGTACAACCAAGCAACGACGCAATGTTTGCTCCGCCATCCCAGAGGACCTAGGAACACTCCATGAAAACATCTGATCTACTGGTTAAAGCGTTAGAAAACGAAGGGGTCGAATATATTTTTGGTATCCCTGGCGAAGAAAATCTCGATTTCCTTGATTCACTACAACATTCCTCCATCAAACTGATTATTACCCGCCATGAGCAAGGCGCAGGATTTATGGCGGCTAATTATGGACGTTTAACCGGCAAACCCGGTGTATGTCTGTCAACTCTGGGGCCTGGCGCGACCAATCTCATAACCCCCGCTGCTTATGCCCAATTGGGTGGCATGCCGATGTTGATCATTACTGGCCAAAAACCGATAAAGGCCAGTAAACAGGCACTCTTTCAAATTGTCGATATCGTTAACATGATGCGGCCTATCACCAAGTTCACCAAGCAGGTGGTGCATGGTAATACGATTGGTGCTGTGGTTCGGGAGGCCTGCCGTCTGGCGGTTCAGGAACGTCCCGGCGCCGTGCATATCGAATTACCGGAAGATATTGCTGCTGAAGAAGTTCAGGACAGAATTTATGTAGTCGAAAATATCCGCCGTCCGGATGCTGATAACACGGCAATAAAAGATGCGCTGGAAATGATTCGCAAGGCCAATATGCCACTGTTATTGATTGGTGCCGGGGCAAACCGGAAACGTGCCAGCAAAGCGTTAACCCGTTTTGTCGAAAAAACCGGGATTCCGTTTTTTAATACGCAGCTCGGTAAAGGCGTTATTGATGAGCGTCATGATAGTTATCTCGGTACAGCGGCATTATCCGAATCCGATTATCTGCACTGCGCCATCGAACGGGCAGATTTAATCATCAATGTCGGCCACGATGTTGTAGAAAAGCCTCCTTTCTTTATGAAAGATGGTGGGGCACCAGTTATTCATATCAATTTCCAGCCGGCTGAAGTCGATCCGGTGTATTTTCCACAACTGGATGTCATCGGCGATCTTGCCACGTCAATTAATCGCTTATCAGATGCCCTGTCACCACAGTCAAACTGGGATTTTTCCTATTTCTATCGTGTTAAACAGGAAGTTCAGCAACGCCTGGGGCTTTACAGTGATGATGATCGTTTTCCAATTTTACCGCAAAGCGCAGTCACCACCATTCGTGCAGCACTGGGTGAAAAAGATATCCTGGCGCTGGACAATGGGCTTTACAAGATCTGGTTTGCCCGGAATTATCAATGTTATGAAAACAACACACTGCTACTGGATAACGCGCTGGCAACAATGGGGGCCGGCTTACCGACAGCAATGTTGGCCAAACTGATAAACCCCGATCGTAAAGTAGTTGCGGTCTGTGGTGATGGCGGGTTTATGATGAATTCGCAGGAAATGGAAACCGCGGTTCGACTGAAACTGGATCTGGTGGTGATTATTCTTAATGATAACGCCTACGGCATGATCAAATGGAAACAGCAGGGTATGGGATTTAAAGACTTCGGTCTGAATTTCGATAACCCTGACTTTGTGAAATATGCTGACAGCTATGGTGCCATCGGACATCGACCATCCAGCTATATTGAGTTCGATAAAATGCTGCGCGAATCACTCAATAGCCCCGGCGTACATTTGATTGATGTTGCCATTGATTATTCTCTCAACCACTCAATACTTAATGAAGGGTTGAAACAAAAAATCTGCATTCTATAAGGAAGCTTTATGTCTAGCGCACCTCACTTCGCCCTGAACCTACCCGGCGTAGCAGCCAAACAACGGGCACAGATTGATGTGACCAATCCATATAATGATCAGCTGATCGCTACCGCTGATGTGGCAGATAGCAACGCCGTCGAAACCGCCCTGCAAACTGCACATAGTTTATTTACCGATAGAAGCAAATGGCTTTCTGTTCCACAGCGTTTGGCGATTTTGGAAAAATCGCTTGAATTAATGCAGCAGCAATCTGATGAGCTGGCCAAAGGCGCTACTGAAGAGGGCGGCAAGCCGTTAATTGATTCCAAAGTCGAAATGGTGCGTTGTATTGATAGTATTCGGCATTGTATGGACACCTTGCGTCATCAAACGTCGCATCCTGTTCCGATGGGTGTTAATCCTGCTTCACAGCATCGCTTAACCATGCTGCACAAAGAGCCAATTGGTGTGGTGGTTGCCATCAGTGCCTTTAATCACCCGTTAAATCTGATTGCTCATCAGGTGGGACCGGCAATTGCTGCGGGATGTCCGGTAATTGTCAAACCGGCTGAAAACACTCCGTTATCCTGTTTCCGTCTAGTCGAAATCTTCCATCAGGCCGGTTTACCCGCTGAATGGTGCCAAGCATTACTGACAGAAAATCATCAGGTTGCTGAGCAACTCGCCACCGATCACCGGGTCGCTTTTTTAACGTTTATCGGCAGTGCCAAAGTAGGCTGGTATTTACGTTCCAAACTGGCGGCTGGAACCCGCTGTGCATTGGAACATGGTGGCGTAGCACCGGTAATCGTCGATGAAAAAGCCGATATTGATGCAGCCATTCCTGGTTTGGCCAAAGGCAGCTTTTACCATGCCGGTCAGGTGTGTGTGTCAGTTCAGCGTATTTTTGCTCATCATTCGATTGCACGTGAGCTGGCTGACAAACTGGCAGTGGCAGGCAATAAAATGCAGATTGGCGACCCATTATCTGATCAAACGGAAATCGGTCCTTTAATTCGTAACAGTGAAGTGACCAGGGTAAATGACTGGGTACAGGAAGCAGTAAGCCAGGGCGCAGAATTATTATCCGGCGGTGAAGCTATGGCAAATAACTGTTATGCCACGACTGTATTATTTGATCCGCCAGCAGATGCCAAAGTTTCCAAAAGCGAAATTTTCGGGCCGGTGGTCTGTGTCTATCCTTATCAGAATGTGGATCAAGCGATTGCTGAGGCCAATAGTCTGGATTTTGCCTTTCAGGCGTCTGTTTATAGCCAGAATATTGATAATGCCATGTATGTTGCAGAAAGACTGGATGCTTCTGCTGTGATGATTAATGAACATACTGCATTTCGGGTTGACTGGATGCCATTTGCCGGCCTGAAACATTCAGGGCATGGCACCGGTGGCATTGCCTACAGCATGGAAGATATGCAGATAGACAAAATGATAGTGCTCACCTCTAAAAGTATCCCTTAGGTGTGAATCCCATATTGCAGACAAAAAGAGACCGCCCGAGGGCGGTCTTAAAATTTGAGAGAGAAAAAAGTACTTGCTACTGCGTCATTGCCCGTAACATCCAGGCAGTTTTTTCATGAATTCGCATACGGTCAGATGCTAATGCCGACGAAGATTCGTCATCTGCTGCTTCTGCCAATTTCAATACTTCACGGCAGGTTTTCACCACTAATTCGTGGTTATGCGTCAGAATTTCGGTCATTTCCATCGCATCTGGTACACCGTCTTTTTCCTTGATGGAGCTTAATTCAGCAAACGCTTTATAAGTACCTGGAGCTGAGACACCCAGTGTTCTGATTCGTTCCGCAATATCATCGACGGCTGTAGCCAACTCGACGTAGTGTTCTTCAAACATCAAGTGCAGGTCACGAAAGCGTGGACCCGTGACATTCCAATGGAAATTATGGGTTTGCAAATACAGGGTGTAAGTGTCTGCCAATAATTTTTTCAAACCTTCGGCGACCTTTTCTCTGTCTTTCTTATTAATACCAATATCAATCGAACTCATAAATTTACCTCCTGATAAAATTCGAAGTCTGCCGTGATATCACGGCGTCCATGATCCATATTTGTTTAGTTCACATCGTTCAGCGAAATACCAATCGCATCCGCCACACCTTTACCGTAGGCAGGATCTGCTTTCAGACAATTGCGAATATGACGTTTCTTAACTTCGTCATCAGCACCATCAATTGCCCGAGCAGTATTTTCAAACAGCACTTGCTGTTTCTCTGGCGTCATCAAACGGAACAAGTTACCGGGTTGTGAATAGTAGTCATCATCATCTTCCCTAAAGTTCCAATGATCTGCAGCACCATTGATGGCTAATGGTGGTTCACTGAAATCAGGTTGTTCCTGCCATTCTCCATAGCTATTAGGTTCATAGCCTTTAGTACTTCCGTAATTGCCATCAACTCGCATTGCCCCATCGCGATGATAACTGTGATAAGGACATCTAGGCGTATTCACCGGTATCTGATGATGATTAACCCCTAACCTATATCTATGGGCGTCACCATAAGAAAACAACCGTCCATGCAACATTTTATCTGGCGAAAAGCTAATTCCAGGCACAACGTTAGCCGGTGTAAACGCTGATTGCTCTACGTCTGCATGATAGTTTTCTGGATTACGATTAAGCTCCATTACACCAACATCGATCAGCGGATAATCTTTATGGGGCCAGACTTTCGTCAGATCAAACGGATGAACGTGATAGGTATCCGCATCTTTTTCAGGCATGACCTGCACTTTCAATTCCCAGCGAGGATAATCAGCGCGATCAATTGCTTCAAATAAATCCTTTTGATGACTTTCACGATCTTCGCCGACAACTCTGGCCGCCTCTTCATCGGTCAGGTTTTCAATACCCTGCATGCATTTGAAATGAAATTTCACCCAAAAGCGCTCGTTATTGGCATTGATAAAGCTATAGGTATGACTGCCAAAGCCATGCATATGCCGGTAACTTTTCGGCAGACCGCGATCACTCATCACAATCGTGACCTGATGTAACGCTTCTGGTAATAAAGTCCAGAAATCCCAGTTGTTCTGCGCGCTACGCATATTGGTCTTGGGATCCCGTTTCACGGCATGATTCAAATCCGGAAACTTCAACGGATCACGCAAGAAAAACACCGGTGTGTTATTACCGACCATGTCCCAGTTACCTTCTTCGGTATAGAACTTAACGGCAAAGCCACGAATATCACGCTCTGCGTCTGCCGCCCCTCTTTCACCGGCAACAGTGGAGAAACGGGCAAATAATTCCGTTTGTTTTCCCACTTCAGCAAAAATTTTAGCACGAGTGTATTGGGTTATATCGTTGGTCACTGTAAACGTGCCAAAAGCACCCGAACCTTTAGCGTGCATCCGTCGTTCTGGAATCACCTCACGATCAAAGTGAGCCATTTTTTCCAGAAACCAGACATCCTGCATCAATAACGGGCCACGAGGGCCAGCTGTCATGCTGTTCTGGTTATCTACAACCGGTGCACCACCAATTGTGGTAAGTTTTTGTTTATCTGCCATGTTCGCCTCCTTGAGGGCATTAAATAAAACTCATCTTTGTGAGTTTTTAATGACTATAGGCGAAACAGATGAATCGGTAAAACAACTAATATCAATAACATTAATCGCTTTTATCAATAAACAAAATTTTTCGATATCACTTATCTTAAAGATCGGTACTCGCCTTCACGGCCCTGTTTACTTAATACGAGCTGCCACAGCTGGCCTTGTTTGGAGCGAAAGAAACCGGCACAGCTATGCAAATAATACTTCCACATACGGTAAAACCTTTCATCATAATGGGTGGATAAATCGGGCCAGGCTTTATCGAAGTTTTCCCACCACGCCATCAGTGTTTTGTCATAATCAGTGCCGAAGTTGTGCCAGTCCTCAATGACAAAACGGCTATTAAGGACTGATGCCAGTTCTGCTGCTGAAGGTAATTTGCCATTGCGAAAGATGTATTTATCAATCCATGGATCCACTTTAAGTGACGTAGCGTGAATGCCGATGGTGTGCAGTAGGAACAGTCCTTCGGGTTTGAGCAGTTTCATTGCACTGTCAAAATAGATCGGATAATTCTTGGGCCCAACATGTTCGAACATACCGATAGACACAATTTTGTCGAATTGCCCTTCTAAATCCCGATAATCCATCAATTCAATCGTCACTGGTAAACCGGCACAACGCTCCTGGGCGAGGGTTTGTTGCTCTTTTGAGATCGTAATGCCATGAACTTCTACGCCATAATTCTCTGCAGCATATTGAGCAAAACTGCCCCAGCCACAGCCAATTTCAAGCACCCGTTCACCGGGTTGAAGCATAAGTTTTCTGCAAATCAAATCCAACTTATGCGTTTGGGCCTGGGCCAGATTATCCGCCTCTGCCCAGTACCCACAGGAATAGCTCATTGTGGGGTCGAGCATCGCCTGAAAAATATCATTACCGGTGTCGTAATGTTTTTTGCCTACTTCATAAGCCCGTTTGCTGGTTTGGCGATTGAACAGGTTCTGGCGAAAGATTTCAAAATACAGTCTGAATTTGGCGACACTGCCCAGATGTTTTTCGATATCAACTTTAAGTAAGCGGTGAAACAGCTCATCCAGTTCATGGCTCTCCCACATGTTATCCATATAGCTTTCGCCAAACCCGAGAGAACCCTGCGTTAAAATCCGCCGATAAACTCTTGAATCAAACACCTGAATGTCCCAAGGCTGATCGCCATTGAAACTGACACCGGCGAGATCAGCTGCCTCTTTTAAAATAGCAGGTGGGGAAACCGTTTGCGTTTGACTTTGTCGTTCCTCACTCAACTTTACGTGAGGCACTTTTGAAGTGGATTCAGTCATAGACGGTATTTCTCCTCTATTCTTTCGGGTTTATAGCCCTACCATAGCTGAAAAATAAAATGATTTGTATAAGGTAATTACTGATTTTTCAGCTTGGTTGTTTGCTCTGATAATTAAGTTAAAAGTTTTAATGAATTACGAAAACCATTCACCTCTGTTCATTTAAAGTCCACAATGAAAGTGCCGATAATAATAAAAGTACAAAAACGGCAGTTCGCATTAAGTGTTGAACAAAAATAAAAAAATCGGGCCACAGAGGGCAAGATCATGAAAAAAAACCTACCTATAACCAATAACGAGGTGGCCTTTCCTGAAGGTGAAGAAATCATATCAACCACCAGCTTAAAAGGGATTATTACCAGTTTTAACGACACCTTTCAGAAAATCAGCGGTTTTGAATCCGATGAATTATTAAATAAAAATCATAATGTTATTCGACATCCAGAAATGCCTCCGGCAGCGTTTGATGATTTATGGAAAGCAATGAAATCCAATCATCACTGGATGGGAATTATCAAAAATCGTACTAAGAATGGCGATCATTACTGGGTGGATGGCTATGTAAGCCCAATGATCGATAATGGAGAAGTTACTGGATATGAATCGGTTCGCACCAAACCGAGTCGAGAACGTGTTGCCAGAGCTGAAAGAGTTTACCAACGAGTCAATAATGGCGGTTCAGCTCGGGATGGCAGCTTCCTGGCAAGGATGGACCTGAAAACACGTTTTATGCTCGCGCATACCCTGGCCTTGTTGAGCGCTATTGTTGTAGCAGGTTTATTATTGAGCACCACCCCTGTTTATGCCATGACCGCCGCTTTAATCATTGCCTTATCGGTTTTTTTTATATTGTCCATCTGGGCTTTTTCACCTTTAAAACAAGCTGCAGAAAAAGCGCGACAGGAAATTGATAATCCACTGATGGCATTGATCTATACCGGTCGTTCAGATGAGATTGGCCAAATCCAGTTGCCAACCGAATTCTTACGTGGCCGGCTTGGAACGACTTTGGGCCGGATCCGGGATTCTGCATCCAGTATCGAACATGAAGCGGATGAAAGCGCCCGTTCAGTGACTGATATTCAAACAGCTATTCGCCAGCAATCCATGCGTATGGAAGAAGTCGCCACTGCAATGACTGAAATGACAGCCAGTATTCAGGAAGTAGCTAATAATGCCGCCTATGCTGCCACCAAGGCTCGCGAAACAGATGAACTCTCGAAAAATGGCGTAAGCAGTGCCTCTAAGGCGGTGAACTCGTTAAGCGATCTGAGCACTGCCATTGGGAATATTTCTTCCGTGGTTGCTCAGCTGGATAAAGACACTCGTAATATCGGTCAGATCATTGAGGTCATTACCAGCATTGCTGATCAAACCAATTTGCTGGCATTGAATGCCGCCATCGAAGCAGCACGTGCAGGAGAACATGGGCGTGGTTTTGCTGTCGTTGCTGAAGAGGTCCGCTCACTGGCCAGCAAAACGCAGCTTTCTACCCAGCAAATTCAGGATTTAATCGGCAAGCTTAATGGCGCGGTCAAACAAGCTGTTGTGGTAATGGAACAAAGCCAGCAAACCAGTGAAACCAGTGAGCTGCATGTTAAATCCTCGATTCAGGCGCTGGAAACTATCGCTAATGAAGTCAGCAATATCAATGAATTGAATACGCAAATAGCCACTGCTGTTGAAGAACAAAGCAGTGTCAGTGAGGATATAAACCGAAATATTGTGCAGGTGAATGAAAGTGCAGCTCAGGTAACACACGGTGCTGAAATAGCAGATAACGCTGCCAATGGTCTTTCAACTCAATCACATCATATGAGCGATATGATTAAACGATTCCAACAGGGGTAAGTTAATTTCTGCAGAAACAGTTAAGCTTAAATTAAGGCTGATTCGATACCATCCATGTTAACCACAAGGGCTTTTTTGGGAAAATTATGCAACGTTCAATTTCATCGGCATTACATTTAATAGGCTTGGCGCTTGTTTCAGGGCTGCTCCCCAGCCCTGTGCTGGCTGATGATGTCAGTCATTCTGAAGCACGAATGCTGCGTGAGTCCGGAAAGATTCTGCCATTAGAAAGCATTCTTGAAACCGCCAATAACTATCGTAAAGGCGAAGTTATTGATACAGAGCTTGAGCGGGATGACAGTTTGCTGGTCTACGAAATTGAAATACTGGATGATCAAGGACGGGTTTGGGAACTTGAATTTGACGCAACAAATGGCGACTTGCTCGAACTCGAACTGGACGATTAAACATGCGGATATTGCTGGTTGAAGATGATGTGCTGATGGGGCCAACGCTACAGAATGCATTATCACAAGCAGGTTATGCCGTTGATTTGTCTGTCGATGGCATTGATGCTGAAGCCCTTGGCGATATTGAGCCCTATGATCTGATTGTTCTGGATCTGGGTTTACCGAAACGTTCCGGGATGGAAGTTTTGCAAAACTGGCGTCATCGCAACAATCATGTGCCCGTGGTTATCCTGACAGCAAGAGGCAGCTGGGAAGAAAAGGTGCAGGGCTTTAAAGCCGGCGCTGATGATTACGTTGCTAAGCCGTTTCAAACAGAAGAACTATTGGCTCGAATCAGTGCGGTGCTGAAACGTAGTTCAGGTACCAGTGGAGGACCATTACAGGTCGCCGGATTACTGCTTGATGAAGATGCCCAGTCCGTTAAATTAAAAGATGGCCGTTTTTTTAACTTAACTGGGACGGAATTCCGACTGTTACGCTATTTTATGTTGCATCCAGGCCAGGTTATTTCGAAAAGCCGACTGACGGAACATGTCTATGAATATGACAGTGATAGAGACAGCAATGTTATTGAAGTGTATGTCAACCGACTACGCCAGAAGGTAGGCACAGATTTGATTCAAACCCGTCGTGGGCAAGGCTATATTTTCGGATCGGCATGAGCTCACTAAAACGCCGACTGTCGATTGGTCTGACGTTTACTCTCAGCCTGTTAATTTTGCTGCAATGGGCACTTATAACGCTGGTCATTGAACGTGTTACCGAAACACAACTCCTGGAACGGTTGGAAAGCGAGACTGAAGGGCTGCTGGCTAGCGTCGAAATTAATCCTGACGGTTCCTTCGACCTAAGCTCGCTTCGTCTCAGCAGTTTGTATCAACGACCGTTTTCTGGTCATTACTATGTAGTGTGTACTGAAAAAATCTGTAAACAGTCGCGATCTTTATGGGATGAATCATTAACCATCGAACAACTTGCCAGTGGACAGAAACGCCAAACATTAATCGATGGACCGAATGAGGAAAGACTGTTCAGCCTGCAACGTGGCTATTTCAAGCAAGGACAAAGCCTGACCATTATGGTGGGGCAAAATATCAGTGAACTGAATGAAGATATATCGCATTTTCAGATGCTGTATTCACTGGTATCAGGTATTGGTCTGATTGTTCTGCTGATAATTCAGTGGTTGATCGTTGGCAAAGCATTACAACCTTTACAACGCCTCCAGCAACAACTCTCAAGATTACGTAGAGGTGAAACGGAAAAAATTGAAACTCAGGGGCCTGAAGAGATTCAGCCCATGATACAAGAGCTGAACCGTTTATTGGTGACCATGACTCGCAAAACCCAACGCTCACGTGCTGCATTAGGTAATCTGGCACATGCTCTAAAAACACGTCTTACGCTATTGAATCAAACCGCTGAAAGTAGCGAACTGAAAACGCTTCCGAATATGCAAAAAGCATTACATCAGGTCAGCCGGGATATGGGACAAACCATCGAAAGAGAATTAAAACGTGCCCGTTTACTAGGTTCGCCGATGCCGGGTCAAAAAGTCGATCTGGAACATGAGATTGCTGAGCTGAGCAGGACCTTACAGTTACTTTATCGAGATAAATCACCCGTTATCGACTGGGAAATTGAACCTGATTTACAGTTTTTTGGTGATCGGGAAGATTTGCTAGAGATGCTGGGTAATCTGCTGGAAAATGCCTGTAAATGGTGTCGTAAACGCGTCAATATTACTGTTTATCAAAACCATTATTGTTATTTTGTGGTTGAAGATGATGGTCAGGGCTGTGATGAAAGTAAATTGTCACAACTACCACAACGAGGCTTCAGAGCTGATGAGTCGGTACCTGGGAGTGGGCTTGGGCTGGCCATTGTGTCTGACATAGTAGAAAGTTATAGCGGCGAAATGTTGTTCAGTCGTTCTGCGATGGGCGGATTGAAAGTGGAAGTCCGACTGCCATTAATTGTATAAGGAACCCGCCTCGGCGGATTCCCTAGGACTTGTTGATCTTTCATCTCCGCCTCTTTTGTGAGCTGAAAAAGCGTCAATCAAGGCACGAGGAGCGCCTTTTGTGAGATACATCCATGTATCTCACCCCGGAGGGGCTTGCGCTCACAAACGTTTATCTCCATGGATGGAGTGTATGCAAAAGCAATGTCTGGAACATTGCTTGTCCTGACGTTTTTGTAGTTATTCTAAATAAGTAACGAGCAAAGCTTCCGCATCCTGCTCACGCCCCTGACCTACATCCATGTAGGCCACGCAGACCGGCGCGCGCCTCCTTGGCGCGCCGGCATATGATGGGCAAGGATGCCCAAATGCCGCGGTAGCAGGGATAGCGATAGCGGCCTGTCCATCCGTGGACATAAGTGGCGCTTTTTCAGTCACAACCCGCAGGGCTGGGGATATGAAAGATCAACAAGTCCTAAAAAATGCTTTAGAACAAGTCCCAATCTCGACTGACTTTTCTGACTTCACCGGTTTCTGCATTGATATAAATATCCCATTCCTTGCCATCTTTACCCAGCACTTCCATTTCATAATCCCATCCACCAAAAAATGCACGGTTCTCCAAGTCAATATCATCAATGATGCCTGGCTTGGCTTCTAGCGCAATAGATTTTGCTTCCTCTATACTAATCAAACCGAGTTGTTCACTTTTTGTTTTTATCTCATGTAAATCATCTGCCAAAACGGGAAAACTCATTACAGAAACAACCGAAAATAACACTAAACTTTTCATCTTTGACCTCTTTTTTATTAAGAATTTCTAAAGATATAAAAGTAAAATTAATTAAAACTGAATTTTAACTTTATTTTATATTTGTTATAGATAAAAAAACGGCCCGTCAAAGACGGGCCGCTGCTTTTTACATCAAGATAGAATTAACTATCAATCACGTTCGACTTTGCGAAGTTCACCGGTTTTGGCATGAACATCAATATCCCATTCAGTGCCATCTTCCTGAACAACTTCAACTTCGTATTCCCAACCGCCGCCGTTATCAATACTGTCTAATTCGATATCTGTAACCACGCCGGATTTTTCATTTAACGCAATATTTTTAGCTTCTTCACTGCTGATTAAGCCAAATTTTTCTGCTTTCATTTGCATAGTGGCTGGATCATCATCTGCAACAACAGCTGCCGTTGAAAACGTTAAGGCTGATGCAAGTATAGTTGCCAGAGTCATTTTGTTTAGTTTTTTCATTTTTGGTACTCCTTTCCGATTAAGGTGAGCCCACTTTACAAAACCAAACTTAAATCAAACTGAATAACATTAATTTTTCATTTTCTGGTTTAAATTTCTTTTCTCTGCATGCTCTGAAGCAAACTCATATAAATCTATCAGGTCTGTTTCAGAGACATCAATGACAGCCTCCATTTGGGAAAGCGCCCAATGAAAATCTTCTTCATTTAATAACGTGGTTTTATCTTTCTGTTTTATGAATTGATCGTGGTGTTTATGATGGTTATCACGATGCGGATAGTGGCGTCCCGGCAACAGATTATTAATCAGTAAAGACAAAACAAGCAGGCTTCCTGCGTTGATAGTGACAACAGCATAAACAAAAAACCATGCAATACTGCTGTGCTCCGGCATGCCAATAACCGCAATCATTGCTGTCGCGGCTGCAGGCGGATGAAGGGCATGCAGAAAATGCATGAAAAACACCGCCAAGCCCACCGCCATGGCAGTTGCCAACACCGGCTCAGCTATCCAATAGTTACAACTCACTCCCATTACAGCAGCGATTAAATGACCCGCCATTAACGGCCAGGGTTGAGCCATTGGACTATGTGGCACTACAAATAATAAGAATGTAGAGGCGCCCATTGATGCAAGTACCAGCAACTCCATTTCCATCGTCATTTGTAATTGGCTGAGAAGTGTCATAAGCAGCCAGATTGCCGTAAATGCTCCTAAACTGGCATTTAGCTTTTCTTTAAGTTTTGGGTGAGTTTGTAATAAACGTTGCTGCCACTTTTGCAGCCTGTCGGATAGCTTCATTGCTTTGTCATGTCTTTGGTTAAATTGATAATTCCTCTTAATGGCTTCGTTACCATTAAGCGGATACCTACGGAATAAATACCTGGGTTTCAGTCTCTTAAGTATTGGGAAGGCCCGAAAAATTCGGCAGCTATTGATGAACTATCAACGCCACGCTCTTTTAATATGGCCATTGTGGTTCGCATCATTGCGGCAGGCCCGCACAGGTAATAATTCGCCTCAGACTCTGGTACCAGGAGATCCAGCAACGCTTTGTCTATATAGCCTTCACTATCATGCAAATACAGTGATTGAGAACCGGAAGACTGGCTGAGACGAATATGCCATTGAAAATTTGGGTAGGTACGCGCTAGTACTGAGAGTTCTTCATAAAATGGCAGAACGTCATTATTTTTAGCTAACTGTATCAGTGTAAATGAACGATCTGGTTCATGGGCCAAACCCCAATGCAGCATGGCAAGTAAAGGCGTTATTCCCACTCCACCAGCAATAAACACCAAGGGCATATTGACTGCTTCGGGCATCCTTAATATAAAGTTTCCAATGGGGGGGGCCAGTAGCAGCTGGTCACCTACCTGCACGTTATCATGCAATCTGTTGGAGACTACCCCGCCAGGATGATCTGGCAACTCACCGGCATGTTTTTTGACGCTGATTCGATAGTGATCTTCTCTCGGAGCTGAAGACAAACTATAATTCCGCATCGCCTGGCTACCGTCGGCCAGTTGAATTTTCAGCGTAATAAATTGCCCCGGCAGATAAGCCTTTAACGACTTATTATCAGTTGGTCGCAGATAGAAAGAAGTAATGTTGCTGCTTTCTGAATGACGTCGAATCAGGGTGAAAGCCTTAAAGCCATTCCAGCCATGTTTGATCAGCTGTTGCTGATATAAATCATCTTCTCTGTCGATAAAAATACCGGCTAAAACACCATAAGCCTCTGTCCAACTCTCAATCACCTCAGTCGTTGCCGCTTCGCCAAGAACTTCACGAAGCGTTAATAACAAATTATTTCCTACGATAGGGTAATGTTCAGGTTTTATCCCCAGAGAAACATGTTTATGAAAAATAACCTCAAGCGCTTGTCGCAATTGGCCGGGGTTATCAATGTGCCGGGCATAGGCACAGATGACTGAAGCCAAAGCGTGTTGCTGGGCACCTGATTGTTGATGAGCTGGATTGAAAAAAACGTTTACTTCCGGGTTATTACGGAACATATTTTTGTAAAAACAGTCTGCTAATTGTTCGCCATGCTGCTCCAGTAAAGGCACGGTTTGATGAATAATATCGAAAGTTTCAGGCTTCATTGCCGAACTCCTATTAGCTAAACAGGCATTTTACATACCTATTTAAAAACACATAGTATTGATCCATCTTTTAGGAGTCAACGAATAATGCAACTGACAACGCATACCGATTATGCGCTTCGATTACTGGTCTATCTGGCAATACATCATGGTAAGCAAGCTGCAACCATTCAGGATGCGGCGACACGATTCGGTATTTCATCCAATCATCTTGCAAAAGTCGCTCAAACGCTGGTTCAGCATGGTTATATTGTGAGCCATCGAGGTCGTGGGGGTGGCTTGAAACTGGCTTTACCAATCAATGATATCGGTATAGGAAAACTGGTCCGGAAAACTGAAAACCTGCAATTACTTCCCTGTTTCGGTGATGAAATCGCCTGTCCTATTCAACCTGCCTGCATATTGAGAAATGCTCTGCATAAAGCCCAGGCCGCCTTCCTGAACGTACTGGACGATTACACACTAGCCGATGTGGTATTCAATAAGGACCGTCTGCAAGAATTACTGGAAATACCGGAATCTGCATGACTACCTGGCAAGAGTGGCGCAATGAACAACGCTATCGGTTAACGCAACAGCGTTTAGACACTGCAAATGATCTTCGCCTGATTCATCAGGTAGCTTTATTTGATAAATTACAGACCATACTGGATCCCTTGCCCAAGGGCACTATTGGTTTTTACTGGCCGGTACGCGGTGAAATAGATTGCCGGGATTTCATTTGCGGCCTTATCGAGCAAGGTTGGCAAGCCGCCTTGCCGAAGATTATTGGCCCTAAAGAAGCTTTGCAATTTCGGCAATGGCGTCCGGAATCCATTATGCAGGCTGAAATCTGGGATATTCCGGTGCCTCAAAACACACCCATCGTAAAGCCTGATGTGCTGATCATTCCACTGGTGGGATTTGATAGTGATTTACATCGCTTGGGCAATGGGGGTGGTTTTTATGATCGTACTCTTGCCAGTCCTGTTAAACCGTTTAGTATTGGCATTGGTTTTCAGTGGATGTTACTCGACAACATCAATGCTCAACCGCATGATGTGCCGATGGATAGAATTGTTACCGAAGAAAAAATCTTTTCATAAGTTATTCTGCGTTAAGTTAATAAAGCCTGGCTATTACATTTTTGTATACTCAATGCTAGGGCTTGTTTATCTTTCATATCCACCACTGCTTGAGACTATTTTTTCGCCTAACAAGGCAGCAATAAATATAAACAAATCCTAAAACATGTGACGTTAATTTTTAATAACGTATATTCGTAGGTTCATTGCTTTTTCGTCACCCAGAGCTGGATGACTGGAGTCATCTATATATGAGTCAGAGCCTAAGCCGTTTTTTAAACAGTTCGATATTTGATGGACTGCTTTTTCTATTGCTGATTCTGGTGTTTTTGGCAGACCGTTTAACGGTCCCGGGTTTTGCGCACGGTATTCTATATACCCCTATCCTTATGCTGGCTAGTGCTGGCGGCAGTCTTCGTCGATTAAGCATAACGTTTTTGATCAGTTTGTTATTCGTCTGGTCTGGCATATTGATCATGCCGGAGGGCCAGCAGGCCATTTTACAAACTCAGTTTGTCGCAAATCGGACATTGGCGACATTCGCATTAATGGCGATTTTTCTGCTTAGCAGCTATATCATTCGCTCACATCAGCAACAGACTAAAAATCAACAACAGCTCAAACTTGCTGCAGACATCGCTAAACTGGGTTATTGGCAGCTGGATAAAACAGGACTCATCCAACTAAGCCCTGAAGCAGCCATGCTGTTAAATCAAAAATACCCCAGCCAGCTCTCACAAAAGCAATTTGTTTCCTTGTTTACGGATAATCAACAAGCAGCGTTGAATCAGGCAATAAATGCCACGCTGAACACTAAACATGCGATGGATGGTGAATTCACACTCACCCATCAGAACAATCCTAGACGGCTAAGAATAATGGCCTATCCAGACCAGCAATTCCCTTCGCATGTGCAGGGCGTCATTCAGGATGTGCATGATCGTAAACTGGTAGAAGCCAATCTGATCGAAGAACAGCGGCGTTCTCACTATATGGCTGAAACAACGCTCCAGTTTATGTGGACGGTGACTGCTGAAGGGATGCTTGACTCTGTTTCCCGTTTTGCCGTTGAATTTTTTGGCAAACCAGAACCCGATATACTTCACAACTGGTTTGAACTGGTGCACCCCGATGATCAAACTGCTGCGCGTGAACGCTGGTCTCATTCAATGAGAACAGGGGTCGCCTACTCTGATGAGTTCCGATTACGGCGGTTTGATAATGAATATATTTGGTTTCTGGCTCAAGCCAGTGCCATCCGCAACGAGCAGGGAAAAGTCGTAAAGTGGTACGGTTCGAGCATTAATATTCATCAAACCAAACTGTTGCAACAACAGAGTGAGGCCTTATCACAGCAGTTGCAGAATACTCTGGACAGTATCACCGATGCCTTTTTCACCTTAAGTACTGATTTACGGTTTAACTATGTGAATAATCAGGCGGTGGCTTTATTTAATATTCCCCATTCGCAACTGCTGGATAAAAAAGGTATCGAAAATACTGATATTGATCGCAGTGGCTCGCTGGTAAAAAAATTGTCATTGGCACTAATGCAGCAACAGGTGATGTCCTTTGAGCATCTGTACGAAGCAAAACAGTTATGGCTGGATATCAGGATATACCCCTCAACCAAAGGGCTTACCGTTTATCTGCGGGACATTACTCGACAACGCCGGGAAGCGGAAGAACTGAAGTTGTTACGAAGTGCGGTATCACAACTTAATGATGTAGTGATTATTACTGAAGCTTCACGTTTTGCCCAAGAAAAGGCAAATATCGTTTTTGTGAACAACGCGTTTGAACGTATAACCGGTTACAGCCGTCAGGAAGTGATCGGTAAAAGCCTGAAAATTTTGCATGGCCCGAAAACCGAAAAAAATGAACTTCAAAAAATTAAAGCGGCTTACAGCACCTGGCAGCCATTTCGTGCTCAATTAACCCAGTATCATAAAAGTGGTCGTGAAATTGTGCTGGAGCTGAATAGTGTTCCCATTGGCCTGACCGCAGGCTGGTATACCCATTGGGTATCCGTTGAGCGCGATATAACTGAAGAAAGGCATTTACAGAAACAGTTACAACTGGCGCAGCGGATGGAGGCCATTGGGCAGTTAACCGGTGGTATTGCCCATGATTTTAATAACTTATTGACCGTTATTACCGGGAATACCGAAATATTAATCGATGAGCTGGCCGATAAACCCGCTTTACAGCCTCTGGCAAAACTTATCAGCAGTGCAGCGGATCGAGGCGCACGTTTGACCAGTAATCTACTGGCTTTTGCCAGACGCCAGCCACTCTCGCCCGAAGCCGTTAATATCAATATGTTAATACGTAATATTGAGGCTTTATTACGAAGCTCATTAGGGCAAAAATACGAGTTGGATCTCAATCTTAATAGCGATATCTGGCCCGTCATGATTGATCCCGTTCAACTGGAGAGTAGTTTATTAAATCTGACCATTAATGCTCGAGACGCCATGCCTGAGGGTGGCAAACTAATGATCAGCACAGAGCGATTTAATCTTCCCACGGATCAACAAACCTCAGCGAACGAACTTAAGGCAGGCGAATACGTCAAAATTGATGTAATGGATAATGGGGAAGGAATTTCCCAGGATTTGCTGGATAAGGTATTTGAACCTTTTTTCACCACTAAGCCAGCAGGAAAAGGCAGTGGTTTGGGATTAAGCATGGTATTTGGCTTTATCAAACAGTCCGGCGGTCACATCCAGGTACAGTCTGAGCCCGGGCGGGGAACACGATTCCAGTTATTTCTTCCTCATAATGAGATGGTGTCGCCAGCACCTGTCCTGCAGGAGATTGATTCTCCGACAACAGTACAACACTCCAAACAAACCATTCTGGTTGTAGAAGACAATGATCTGGTCAGACATTATGCTATTTCACAGCTGCGGGATGCGGGTTATCAGGTGCTTGCAGCAGCTGATGGGCATCAGGCTTTAAACTGGCTTGCGTCGGCACAGCAAATTGATTTACTGTTCACCGATGTACTGATGCCCGGCGGTATTAGCGGACATGAGCTGGCAAAACAGGCAAAACAACTTCGACAAACACTTCCCGTGCTCTATACCTCGGGCTATACGGAGAAAGCACTGACCGACGAAGAAAAACAGAATGGCAGTATTCCTATTTTGAATAAGCCATATCATCGTGCAGCACTTTTGAACAGAGTCGCACAAATGCTGACCTACAAGACCTGAGAGATTAATAGATGTCGGATCATAAACTGTTGATACTGGATGACGACCAACTGACCGGAGAGACCATCCGCAATGTTGCCGAATACGCTGGTATGTCAGTGAAAGTGACCACCAATGCAATTAATTTTTTCAATTTACTTAATGAGTGGCAGCCTACTCATATTGCATTAGACCTGATTATGCCCGATATGGATGGGGTAGAAGTTCTGGGGGCATTGGGGGAGCAACTGGTCACTGCCAAAATCATTATTACCAGCGGGGTTGGCCATCAGGTTTTACAGGCCGCCGCCCGCTCAGCGGCAGCACATGGATTGAACATTGTCGGAATTTTACCGAAACCCTTTAATCCAAAAGCTTTCCGTGAAATGATTGACTTGCCATCACTTAATGCGATTGATTTGCTTGATGGCCAACAGCTGCAATCATCTTCCAGTGTCCCAGCCATTACAGCCACAGATGTTGCTCAGGCAATTACCAACCGGGAAATTACGTTGGCGTATCAACCCAAAGTAGACTGCACCAGCGGTGAATTAGTGGGTTTTGAGGCGCTAGCAAGGTGGAGTCATAAGGAATACGGATTTATTGCTCCGGATGTCTTTATTGCCATTGCCGAGCAAAATAATCTGATTGATGATTTAACCATTCTGGTTTTCGAACAGGCTTTACCGTGGTTTAGACAGTTTTGCCAGCAACAACGAATAAATCCGGGCACCCCTCAGTCCCATCAACTTCTTTGCTCCATCAATATTTCTGCTTTATCACTACGCAATCTGACGCTGTTTAATCAGATTGAAGCATTGTGTGACTCTCATGACGTAAAACTTCACACCATCATGCTTGAACTCACCGAGACCGGCGCAATGGATGATCCCGTTGCATCTCTGGATATTCTGACCCGGTTAAGGATGAAGGGATTTCAACTGTCCATTGATGACTTTGGAACGGGTTTTTCGTCGATGTTGCAACTGGTACGGATGCCGTTCTCCGAAGTAAAAGTCGATAAATCGTTTGTAATGACGGCACAACAGTCACGAGAATCAAGACTGGTCATTCAGGCGATCATCGAATTGGCCCACAGCCTGGATATGAAAGTAATTGCTGAAGGCATTGAAGACTATGCCACGCTACAGTTTCTGCAAAAGCAAGGTTGCGATAAAGCCCAGGGATTTTTTATTGGCAGGCCGGTCCCCGCCGATCAGATTGGCCAATGGCTACAACAGCGCAAACTGGCACTGGAACAACAGCGACTGAAAGCGCTTGAATCCTTGAAAATTATGGACACGCCTGCTGAACAGCGATTTGATCGAATTACCCGTTTAGCAAAACGCATGTTCGATGTACCGATCGCGCTGATTACCTTACTAGATGATGAAAGACAGTGGTTTAAATCAAAAGTTGGATTAGATGCGTCTGAAACCCCTCGAGAACAGGCTTTTTGCAATTATACGATCGAGCAGGAAAAAAGTTTTATCGTGAACGATGCAACCCTTGATATTCGTTTCAATGATAATCCTTTGGTGGTGAATAAGCCTCATATAAGATTTTATGCCGGTTTTCCATTCCGAGCCCCCGGTGGTGAAAAATTGGGTGCGTTATGCCTGATTGATCATAAACCACGTTATATCAGTGAACGGGATTCCCGATTATTAGGTGAACTGGCGTTAATGGTAGAAGAAGAAATCGCCACCAATCAGCTGCTGTGTGAAGATCATTTAACGGGCTTGCTCAATAGAAGAGGCTTCGAATTCAGGGCCAATCATATTCTGCAAATGTGCCGTAATCAGGACTGTGAAGCGTCGCTGATCTATTTTGATCTGGACAACTTCAAACAAATCAATGATGGCCATGGTCATCAGGCTGGCGATAATGCCTTACTGCAATTCTCAACGTTATTAAATAGCACTTTTCGTGATTCGGATTTAATCGGTCGTATTGGAGGAGATGAATTTGTTGTGTTGATGGTCAATCAGAACGATACCGATCAAACCGCCATTCTGCAGCGGCTATCCAACACGGTAGACTCCTACAATCAGTCCATCCATAGTGATATTCGCTTACATTACAGCTTTGGTATCACGACCACAAAATCATTAAGCGATTACGATTTACAACAGCTTTACACGCTGGCTGACGAAGCAATGTATAGAAACAAGCGTAGTGGACAACAATTGAATATGGCGATTGATATCAATAGTCAGACCCAAGATTAATCGCTTTTACCGATTAATAAAACCGAAATAAGTTGTTTTATTAATCATTATTGTTCCGCTACACTGCTCATAACTGAATAAATGTTCAGGAAACCACTACCCCAAAAAAGGAGATTAACAACATGACTCAACGAGTACCTAATGTCGTTTTTAAAACCCGTGTAAGAGATGAAAGTATTGGTGGCGATAACCCTTTCCGCTGGCAGGATGTTACGACCGATGAAATTTTCAAAGGTAAAAGTGTCATCGTCTTCGCATTGCCTGGTGCGTTTACCCCGACCTGTTCAAGTACCCACTTGCCAGGTTATGAAGAACACTATGATGAGCTGAAAGCAAAAGGCATTGATGAAGTTTATTGTCTGTCCGTAAATGATGCTTTCACCATGTTCCAATGGGGCAAACGTCAGGACGTGAAAAAAGTCAAATTGCTGCCGGATGGTAATGGTGAATTTACCCGTGGCATGAACATGCTGGTGAAAAAAGAAAACCTGGGCTTTGGTGAGCGTTCATGGCGTTACTCAATGCATGTGGTGGATGGTGAAGTGAAAAAACTTTTTGCTGAGCCAGGCAAGATGGATAATTGCCCTGATGACCCGTTTGAAGTCAGCGGCGTGGATACCATGCTGGATTATTTGAATAAACAATAATGCTGTATTAGCCACATTACACCGGACCTGTGACCATTCAGGTCCGGTATTTTTTTGTAAAGTTAAATGGCAGACAGGAGTTTTTTAGATGCAATACGATTACGATTTATTTGTTATTGGTGCCGGTTCAGGTGGCGTTCGAGCCAGCCGCATGGCGGCATCATATGGTGCAAAAGTCGCAGTATGCGAAGATCGTTATCTGGGCGGAACTTGTGTAAATGTCGGTTGTGTACCTAAAAAACTTTATGTTTATGCTTCTGAATATTCAGCCCATTTCAACGATGCCAAAGGCTTTGGCTGGCAAGTCAGTAAACCGGCTTTTGACTGGGCGACGTTACGTGATAACAAAACAGATGAAATCAGTCGTTTGAATGGTGTCTATGAAGGCATTCTGGATCGTGCCGGCGTTGAGATAATCGATGGCAGAGGCAAAATAATTGATGCCCATACGGTGGAAGTAAATGGTAAGAAATTCACCACAGAACGAATTTTAATTGCTACGGGCGGCTGGCCATTTATCCCGGATATACCCGGTAAAACCCATGCAGTGGATTCCAATGGAATTTTTGATTTGGCAGAATTCCCTAAACGCCTGGCGGTTGTGGGCGGGGGGTATATCGCCGTGGAGTTTGCCGGTATTTTTCATGGCTTGGGTGCTCAAGTCACACAAATTGTCCGTGGTGGCGGATTACTTAATGGTTTTGATAAAGAGACGGCTGAATTTGCTGCAGAGCAGATTCAACAAAATGGTGTGCATATTCACTTTAATACCGAAGTGACATCAATTAAGAAACAAAAAGATGACAGTTTATATTTAACCATGTCGGATGGTCATCATTTAACGGTTGATACCGTGTTATTTGCCACCGGCAGGAAACCACATCTCGATGGATTGGGACTGGAAAATGTTGATATCAAGCTTGGTAAAAGTGGACATATCGAGGTTAATAAAACCTTTCAGACGTCTGAACCCAGTATTTACGCCCTGGGCGATGTAACAGGTGGTATGGAACTAACACCTGTAGCATTAGCCGAGGGTATGGCATTGGCTGGCTATCTGTTTGATAAGCAACCTTGTAAAGTGGATTACAGTAATATTGCCACCACAGTGTTTTGTCAGCCGAATATCGGTACTGTCGGTATGACTGAAGAACAGGCACGTAAGGAATATTCAAATGTATTGAAATATCGCTCAAACTTTCGCGCGATGAAACATACCTTGGGTGGCTCGCAGGAACGCACTTTAATGAAGTTACTGGTCGACGGTGATACTGATAGAGTGTTAGGAGCACACATGGTGGGAGACTCAGCAGGGGAAATTATGCAGGGCATAGCCATTGCGATTAAATGCGGAGCAACCAAAACAGATTTTGATGCAACGATTGGCATTCATCCAACTGCAGCGGAAGAGTTTGTCACTATGCGCACCCCTGTAAGTGATTAATCAGGAAAATCCTGAGTCCCTTCGGGTGTATCACTGAGGTTTTAGTTGTTTGAACACGTTAATATATACCTAAGTCAGCAAACGCTGATATCAAATTTGAGGAGAAAGATTATGTGGACTAAACCAGAATATTCAGACATGCGTTTCGGTTTCGAAGTAACAATGTATATCTGCAACCGTTAATACGCAGTTATAAAGAAATAAGAAACCTCAGTCTTCGGACTGGGGTTTTTTTTCGCCTGTCAGAAACCTCTTCTTAACCACTCTGGTCTGATTGCCAAATTCATTACCTCCTCGGACTCACATGAGCAAAATTGCAATTATTGGCAGCGGATTGGCTGGCCTCACACTGGCTCATCAACTTCAACCCTACGCGGACATTCATTTGTTCGAAAAAGCGCAACGTGCTGGCGGCAGATTGGCATCACGTACCGCGGGCTTATTTCAGTTTGATCATGGTGCCCAATTTTTTACGGTTAAAACACCACGTTTTGCTGAATTTATTCAGCCATTAATCAAAAAGCAGGTGATAGAACGCTGGGATGCACATTTCGCAGAATTTGCCGGCGCTGAAAAAGTAGTAGAACGCCAGTGGAATGCAGACTATCCACATTATGTTGGCAGTCCTGATATGCAGGCGTTTGCTCAGGCGCTCGCTGCCCCCTTGGATATTCAGTTTAATCAGCAAATCACCCATCTTATGCAACAGAATGGGAAATGGTGCTTATTGCACCAAGGGACGCAAATCGCGGATGATTTTGATTGGGTGATCAGCTGTCTGCCAGCGAGCCAGACCGCCAATCTTTTACCCAAGGAGTTTGCCAGCCACCATTCTATTGAGCATACAAAAATGCTGGCCTGTTACGCGTTAATGCTGGGTTTTAATGATGCCCCCGCTCTCGACTGGCAAGCCGCGTTAGTACGAGATGCAAAAATAAGCTGGATGTCGGTTAATAGCTCCAAACCTTCTCGCTCCGGTGAGTTTTCAATGGTGATACAAGCCAATAATATTTGGGCAGAAGAAAACCTGGCCGTCGAGGATGAGCGAATCAAACAACAAATGCTTGATGAAGTGCAGCGTGTCAGTGGACTGGATACTGGTAAAGTCAGTCATATCGATTTAAAGCGCTGGGTCTTCGCTAATATTCCTGCTCAAACTGGTCAACAATTTTATCTGGATAACACTTTAAAATTGGCGGCTTGCGGTGACTGGTGCATTCAGGGTCGAGTCGAGTCGGCTTTCAGCAGTGCAGAGGCACTGGGACAACAACTCATCCTGCAGTTAAGCTAATCCTGATGCTTTTCAATAAATGTTGTGATTGGAGCGAGTAAAGCACCTTGTCCACGCAAAGGTTTTGCCAGCTTGGCAACCATAGCCACATGGCCGTAACCATCAAACTCCACCAATTCTACTGAATTACCATGCTGCTTGAGTTTATCTGCCAGTCGATAACTGTTACGTGGTAGTACAGTCCGATCATCAGTGCCAACCAGTAATAACATCGGAGGGTGATCGTTGGTGACAAAATTCACTGGCTGACTTTGCCACTGGCTGCTTTCATCGCCAAAAATTTGTTTTAACGTGTCACTTTTCAGTGGCAGGAAATCATAGGGTCCAGCTAAACCAATCATTCCTTGCAACTGCTGTGGCTGCATATCAACCTGCTGTAAATAAAGCGGATTCACCGACAACATGGCAGCAATATGTGCTCCGGCAGAGTGTCCGGCAATAAACAGCTTTTCCGGATCACCGCCAAACTCTGCAATATGCTGTTTGGTCCAGCCCACTGATTGAGCAGCATCTTCGATAAATTGAGGAAATACGACTTCAGGGTAGACTCGGTAATCGGGAATCACCACGATGACACCCTGTGAAGTCAAGGCTTCTGCGACAAATTTATAATCTGCTTTATCGCCTGTTTCCCAGCCGCCACCATAAAAGAAAATAACCGTTGCTGGTTTCGTGGTTACTGTTGAATTCACGGGCTGATAGATATCCAGTTTAAGGCGCGGATGGTCACCATAAATCAGATCTGCTCGATGTTGATATCCTGATTCCGGCACCATGGCGTTTAATACGGTTACCGGTGAACAAGCACTTAATGAGAGCGCCGAGAGACTGCCTAATAAACTTTGAATAAACTGGCGAAGCACGCAAACATTCCTTAAGTTAATAGCTTAACCAGACTGACTTAGCGAGACGGAGGTTCCTTCGAACAGACTAACGAGCATAAGAATGAAGCTTGTTGCAGACTTTCTCTGCATCTTTCAAGTTACGTTTCGCTTTTTTTACCCGCTTATCTTCAATCATCGCAATCATACCGACAACACCAATCATACTGGCAATCGCGCCGGCAATCCCACCCGATAACCAGGCAATCAGCATCGCCAGTCCAATTAAGCCAAACACTTGGATTACAGTAAATTGCGATGCCAGTTTTTCTTTTTGGCAGGTCGTTAATTTTTGATCCCAAAGCTGAATCAGTTCGGTCAGCTCATCGTCAGTCAACACATTGAAATTAACATAGTATTCCAGACCGATAATCTCGTCGTTATCATTTCGTGAACTCAGATCAATCGTTTCTGCCATCATTTTCAGCGCTATATAGGTATCTTCATCCTTTTCCATACATACTCCATCAGCATTGTTGATTCACTATCGCTTTAGCTGCAGTGGGGTCTTAGGGGTGTTCTCCCAACAGTTTATTTTCACAACCTTTTCACCCGAACAAGAACAGACTTATCATGGGAATAACTCCCAAAAAGTGGGTGAGGTTATGAATAGAACGTTATTTAAAACATTGGGATATATTCTGTCAGCGCTGACATTCACCGGCGTCTCTACCAGTCATGCTGTTCAGCCTACCATGGCTTATGTAGAAAATCTGAAGATTGATCTTATTTTTGATGATGCCGGCAGTTTTAAAAATGACCGAGCGGCAGTAATGATTGCCAATCAGGGCATAGCACAATTTGCCATGATCAATCCTGATGGCGACATTCTGTTCACCGCCGATGAAATCAATGATTTGGACAGCGGCGTCACCGCCTATCGTAAAGATAATCTATGGGGCATTGTAGATCGAAATGGAAAAATAATACTGCAGCCCACCTACCCAAAAATTCAATCTTTTAAAGAGGGATATGCTGCTTTTATCAAGGATGGAATGTGGGGCTTTTTAAATACTTCTGGTCAGCAAGTAGTTCCGGCCAAATATGACAAGGTGGGCGTTTTCTCAGAAGGTCTGGCGGGTTTCAAAGTCAATGATCAATGGGGCTACCTGAATACTGAGGGAGAAGAAGTCATTAAGGCGCAGTTTGATGAAATTCAGATCTTCAGCGAACAACGAGCTGCCGTTAGAGTGGATGAAGAATGGGGATATATTGATGCCGAGGGGAAACGGTTAATCAAACCAGCATTTGCCCAGAGCCGGGTATTTCGCGAGGGTTATGCTGCTGTATTTGTTGAGGGTAAGTGGGGCTACATCGATAAAAAAGGGGATTGGCTGATACGTCCTCAATTTGATCAAGCCAAAGCATTTGGTGAGGGTTTTGCGGTAATCAAACAAAATGGGCTATACGGTTTTATTGATTCCAGTGGAGAAATAGTAGTCAAGCCGTATTTTGATGATGCCTGGAATTTCCGCGAAGGGTTAGCCCGTGTGGAGAAAAACGCCAAGGTTGGCTATATCAATACCGAAGGCCAGATTGAAATTGAACCGGAATATGTCTGGGCATATTCATTTTCGGATGGTCTGGCGGTGATAACCTATAATTATCGGCAGTATGGTTATATTAACCGGCAGGGTGAACTGGTTATCGAACCACAATTTGAACATGCTCAACCGTTTAATGAAGGTTTGGCGGCAATAAAAATTCGTGATAAATGGGGTTATATTTCGAGGAATTAAGCAGTATCTTCGGCCTCATCGGTTTCTTCATCCAGCCAGCGATACAACGTACGACGACCGATTCCCAGTAACGCAGCGGCGCGACGTTTATTACCGTCCACCTCTTTTAAAACCATATTTACATAACGTTTTTGTAACTGATCCAGGGTTGGCAATACGACACCGGCCAATAACTCATCATTTTGCCTATCCGTTTCAGGGCTTGCCATCGCCAGTTTTGACGGTTGATTTTCCAGTAAACGAGAGGGTAAATGCTGCGGTTGCACCCAGTCTTCGTTGCAAAAGGCAAACGCTCTTTCTACGACATTCTGTAGCTCCCTGACATTGCCCGGAAAGGCATAGTCACGAATAATGTCCAATGCTTTATCGCTGAACCCCTGAATGTTACGTCCCTGAGCAACCACCAGTTGTTGTAAAAACTGCTGTGCCAGAATTTCCCTATCCTCTTCACGGTCCCGTAAAGGGGGCACTGACAAAGCAAAGGTTTCCAGTCGATAGAATAAATCTTCCCGAAAACTGCCTTCAATAACTTTTTGTTTCAAATCCCGATGGGTGGCCGCAATAATACGGACATCCACTTTTTCTTCGGTATCATGGCCCACCGGACGAATCGATCCATCCTGTAAGGCGCGTAATAATTTTGCCTGCAATGCCATTGGCATTTCACCAATTTCATCCAGTAACAAACTGCCACCATTTGCTTCCTGTAATAACCCTTTGCGGGCTTTTTTGGCACCGGTAAACGAGCCTGCAACATGACCGAAAAACTCACTCTCCAGTAACTCTTGGGGTATACCGGCACAATTCACCGCTAAAAATGGCCCGTCAGCACGATCACTTTCTGCATGTAATGCTTTGGCGACCAGTTCTTTGCCGGTTCCACTCTCGCCATTGATCAATACCGGCCCCTGAGCCCGGCCAATGACTTTAATCTGTTCAAACAGATTACGCATGGCTTCACTGCGACCAAACATCTGATGAAAAGCGGGCTGCCGGTTGAGCTTGCGAAATTGAAACAGCTCATCATGTAATTTACGGGTAGCAACCACCCGCTCTACCGCCAGCAGAAAATGTTCCAAATCCAGAGGTTTGGTGAGAAAGTCATCGGCGCCGGCCTGTAAAGCCTGCACTGCCTGTCGCACACTGCCAAATGCCGTGATAACTATCAATCCTGGTCGTTGTTCTTCCGGCCAATGGGTGACAACCTGCTCTACCACCTGCATTCCATTGCCATCTGGCAAGCGCAAATCAGTAACAATCAAAGCCGGTTGATTAATGTTGAGCCAGTCCAGAGCCGATTGGAGCTGATGATGAATCTCCAGATTCCAGCCTTCAGTTTCCAGCTCATCTGAAATCAGCCGGGCTAATGCCTGATCATCTTCTATCAACAGGATGGGCAAATTTTTATTCTGTTTTGTGGTCATGCGCTTGTTCCGCAATCTGTAGTTAAAACCAACGGTAAAATTAGACTGAATCTGGCCCCACCCAGTGGACTATGACTCAAAATAATCTCCCCCTGATGTTCTCGCAGGATCCGTTTCACAATAGCCAGCCCCAGACCACTTCCTTCGCCCGGCGCTTTGGTGGTGACAAAGGGATCAAAAATCTGGGCTTTCTGCTCCTCGTTAATACCAGGGCCGGCATCGTCTATATGGATTTTTAACTGTTTCCCATCCTGTTCCCAACAGAGTTCAACCGGGCCCTCAGGACAGGCCTGACAGGCATTGCGTAATAAATTGATCAATCCCTGCTCCAGGCTTAATGAATCGCCTTTAATTGTTGCCATGGGTCCCTTAACAAGAGTGACTTGATAACCTTGATTGGCCAGCAATGCCTCGGCCCTCTCGATCAATGACGTCACATCAAGTTCACGAAATTCAGCACGCGATGAACGACCAAAACTGAGTAATTGCTGAATAATCGAGGTCATTCTGGCCGCCTGCTGACGGATTTCATTTAACTCTTTTACGTCGTTTTCGTTTTCCAGACGCCTTAATAATCGGCCGGCTCTTCCATCAACCACTGTTAGCGGGGCACCTAATTCATGAGCGACACCGGCCGATAATTGTCCAAGTGCTGCCATGGTTTCGGTTTGCCGGAGTCTTTCTGCCATCTGCTCCCGGGCGGAACGTTGCTGAGCTTCACTTTTCTCTGCAGCTTCAATCGCATTGAGCATGCCATTGAGTCCTTTTGCCAATTGGCTTATTTCTATCGGTCCCTGCTCTGCTGCCCGATGTTCTCTATCCCCCTGGCTCACCCGCCGCATGCTCTCAACTAATTTCTGCAATGGGGTTTCAATGGCACGCTGGTGGGAATAGGTAATGACCCCAAGAATAATTAATGACACCAGACCAAAACTACCCCAGGCCCAATATTTTAATTCAGTCAGCTCACGGTCAATATCACTGCGCCGACGAGTCACTTGTAATAGGCCATTTGGCTGGCCAGTCGCATCAAAAATAGGCATAAAAAAGGAATACACATTCCGGCCACGAATCCGTTCATATTGTGCAAATTCACCTTCGGCGATCTGTTCAAGTGCATCCGTTGCCTGTTCTTTCGTCGGATTAACGACACCAAAACTGCTTAACCGCTTGCCATTGGCATCGAATAAGTAGGCTCCATATACCTCGGTAATACCAAAAACCGAAGCCATGCTGTTTTGTAACTGATCCAGATCCTGCCGTTCCAGCGCCTGAGAAACTGGCAAATGAATAGTTCGGGCCACTTGCTGTAAATCCCGCTGCATTCTTTCCTCGATAAACTGGCCCACCATAGATAGACCAATCGCGAGGATCATCGCCAGCACCAGTAACACTGGCAATGCAACCTGCATGATCAACACTAATCGCAGATTGCTGAAAATGGATGGAAAACGCATTCAATGGCCTCTTAACAAACTTGAATTTATGGCACATGGGCCAAATTGACACATACCAAAGTACCCGTCAAGCTTCATATAAGCATTAACAGATGTAATACGAAACATTTTATAGATTAAATACAATGACTTATAAAAATACAGCTTTCTGGCACGATTGTCGCAACAACCTGTATGTGTTCCACAATCTATAAAGGAAAACACCATGAAAAAAACAGCTATTTTTGCTTCAATTTTAATGGCTCTGGGTCTAAGCGCTCCTGCTTTTGCAGAACAACCACAACAGGCAGCTCCTCAAGCTCCAATGCCTGAAACAGCTCCAGCAACTGATTTCAGTGATTCTGAGTTGCAAAAATTTGTTGATGTTCAGGGTGATCTTGAAGAAATTCGTAATGAATATTCAGGCCGTCTGGAAAGTACTGAAGATCCTGACCAAGCTGCAAAATTACAACAGGAAGCCAGCCAGAAAATGGTCCAAACCGTTCAAAACGAAGGCCTGGATGTCGAAACATATAGCAATATCGCCTTGGCTATCCAAAGTGATGCTCAATTGCGTGACAAAGTGCAGTCTATGCTTAACTAATAACGTTTCAGCTTCGTATATCGTGGAAAAGCCGGGGTTCTCCCGGCTTTTTCATTTCTGGACTACTTATTTTTTGAACTAAATCGATAGGCTAAAAAATACAAGGCGGGTAACACCAGCAACGTCAATAACGTTGAAGAAATAATTCCTCCCACCACGACTGTAGCCAATGGACGCTGGACCTCAGCACCGGTTCCCGTATTTAATGCCATCGGCAGAAACCCTAAACCAGCTACCAGTGCGGTCATCAATACAGGGCGTAACCGTTGCATTGCGCCCTCGAAAACAGCTTCCAGCAGCACCATACCCTGCTCACGCAGCTGTCGGATAAATGTCAACATCACCACGCCGTTTAAGACGGCTATACCTGATAAAGCAATAAATCCCACTGCCGCAGAAATGGATAACGGCATATCCCTTAACATCAGTGCAATCAGACCACCGGTTAATGCCATTGGTACACCGGTAAAAATCAGCAAAGCATCTTTTAATGAATTAAATACACTGAACAATAACATCAGGATCAGCAACAGTGTTATGGGCACCACAATCATCAATCGCTTGCTGGCCGATTCCAATTGTTCAAAGGTTCCGCCATATTCCAGCCAATACCCTGCAGGTAAATTGAGCTGTTGTGCATTCTGCTGCACATCCGCGATAAAGGATCCCAAATCCCTATCCACCACATTGGCACTGATAATGACATGACGTTTACCGCTTTCACGGTTTATCTGATTGGGGCCACTGATGGCTTTAATATCGGCAATTTCACCCAACGGCACATAAGATAAATCTGGATCATCACTGTCAGGTAATGCGATGGGAAGTTTGGCCAACCGGTCGGGATTCTTACGTATCTCATCATCTAATCTAACCACGATTCGGAAACGTTTATCTCCCTCATAAATCAAGCCGGCAGAAGTACCACCAATCGCCGTTTGAATGCTTTGCTGCAGACTGGCGATATCCAAACCCAACAAAGCAAGATGATCACGTTGTGGTTCAATGGATAACATCGGTAAACCAGTCAGTTGTTCCATCCTTACATCTGAAGCACCAGTAACACCTGACAACATTTGCTCAGCCTGGCCGCCCAGTTGATAAAGCGTCTCCAAGTCATCGCCATAAATTCTTAATGCCACGTCTGCACGCACCCCGGCAATCAGTTCATTGAAACGCATTTCAATCGGCTGGGTGAATTCATAGAGATTTCCCGGCACTGCTTCAACCGTTTCTCGTAATTCTGCCAGGAATTCCGCCTTACTCAATTGGGGTTCAGGCCATTTTTCGATGGGTTGCAAAATAACAAAGGTATCCGCAACACTTGGTGGCATCGGGTCGGTGGCAATATCCGGCGTACCAATTTTCGAGTACACATGTTTAACCTGTGGAAACTCGGCTATTACCGATTCCAGCTGATTTTGCATCGCCACAGATTGTTCAAGTCCGGTGCCAGTGACCCGCAATGCGTGCAAAGCGATATCACCTTCATCCAGTTGTGGCAGAAACTCGCTACCTAAACGCGAACCATAATAAACCGTGATACTGACCATCAACGTGGCCAGTAAGACAATTATAAAAGGCAGACGTAAAGACAGGCTTAACAGCGGACGATAAATCCACCGCGCTACCCGCATAATTGGATTTTCCTGTTCGGCTACCCTGCCGGTGATCAATACCGCCACCGCGGCTGGCACAAAAGTCACCGCAAATATCAAAGCCCCGGTTAGTGCTGCCACCACGGTAAACGCCATGGGATGAAACATTTTTCCTTCAACACCGCTGAGGGCAAAAATGGGGAGATACACCAGCATGATAATAAACATGCCAAATACCGCCGGATTAAACACTTCCCGGGTACTCTCAATCACCTCCGCCAAGCGTTCCTGCAAACATAATAACCGGCCCAGACGTTGCTGTGCCAAGCCCAGACGTCGCAAGGCATTTTCCACCACAATCACCGCACCATCGACTATCAGTCCAAAATCAATCGCTCCCAGACTCATCAAATTGCCCGACACTTTGTTACTGACCATTCCGGTAATGGCAAATAACATACTTAACGGAATGACCAGCGCCGTTATTAACGCTGCCCGAATATTTCCCAGCAATAAAAACAACACCACAATGACCAGTAGAGCACCCTCGAACAGATTTTTTTGTACCGTTTTGAGTGTTTTATCGACTAATGTGGTCCGGTCATATACAGCTTCAGCCACAATGCCTTCAGGCAAGCTTTGATTTACCTGTTCCAGGCGGTCAGCAACGGCTCTGGCGACCACTCGACTGTTTTCGCCAATCAACATAAAAGCCGTACCTAACACCGTTTCCTTTCCATCCTGGGTCGCCGCGCCGGTACGTAACTGTTTTCCGTAAAATACTTCGGCCACATCCATTATCCGGATCGGCGTGTCATCACGTTTGGTAATAACGACATTTCGAATATCTTCCAGAGAGGTTAACTGACCTGGGGAACGTACCAGCCACTGTTCGCCATTCCGTTCAATATAACCGGCACCAGCATTCTGATTATTACGTATTAATGCTTCGCTCAGTTCAGCCAGGCTGACTTTGTAGGCCAGCAGTTTGGCTGGATCAGGGGCTACCTGATATTCACCTTCATACCCACCGATACTATTGATCTCAGTAACGCCCGGCACTTTTACCATCTGGGGACGGATAATCCAGTCCTGTATGGTGCGTAAATCTTCTGCAGTATATGTACTGCCATCGGCTTTAAACACATCCGGTTTCGCACGGACACTGTAAGTAAAAACTTCACCCAAACCAGTGGCGATCGGTCCCATCTGTGGTTCTATGCCAACAGGTAACTCACTGCGAATTCCCTGCAGACGTTCATTTATCAACTGCCTGGCAAGATAAATATCCGTATCTTCTTCAAATACCACCGTGACCTGAGATAACCCATAGCGTGATAAAGAACGGGTGTAATCGAGATTGGGTAAGCCGGCCATAGCATTTTCAACGCTATAGGTAATTCGCTGTTCAACCTCCAACGGTGAATAACCTTCTGCTTCGGTATTAATCTGCACCTGAACATTGGTAATATCCGGTACAGCATCAATATTAAGCTGGAAAACATTGTAAGCGCCCACTCCGGCAATAAGTATTGTTAAGAATAGCACCAGCCATCGGCGGTACACTGAAAACTGTACAATTGAATGAATCATGCTTAATTCCTAGTGATCATGGCTGGCGCCGGATTTAAGCATCTCGGCCTTGAGCAGAAAACTGTTTGTCGTCACATACTGGCTGCCTGGTTTTAACCCCGAAAGCACTTCGATATAGTCCGCTCCCCGTTTGCCAAACGTAAGCATTCTGACTTCAAAAGTATTGCCATTTTGGACAAACACCACCGGCATATCCCGATAACTTTGAATGGCGCTGTGTTTTACTGCCAGCTCCGCAGGGTATTGTTCAACTGTCACTTCAGCGTTGACATGCATGCCGGGTCGCCAATGCCCTTCTGCATTGGTAATTTCAGCACGAGCCCGGGCAATGTGACCTCCGGTCATTTTGGGAGAGATGTAGCTAATTTTTCCCTCAGCTGATTCATGTTGATGTAAATCCTTTACCTTGACCGGCATACCGACCCGTAATTGTTCGATATCAGCTGGGAACATCGACAGCTCAACCCAGACTCGGGATAAATCACTGACTTCCAGCAAACTGCCCATATCAGTGTGATCACCGGCATTGGCCATACGCCGGGTGACCTCACCTTTGGCCGGACTGCGGATAGAGTAGTTTTGCAAAGTGGTTTGATTACGCACGGTCACTAACACCTGACCTTTTTTGACTTTATCGCCGGTATTAACCATCACCGATTCAATAATGCCGGGGTACGGCGCATGCACCCGATACTGGCGGTCCTCCGCTACACTGACTACACCATAGAGGGAATTGGTTATTGATAGGGTTTGTGGTCCAGCTGACTCAGTTTCTATTCCTGCCAGCGTTATCATGCGATCCGATATCGTGCTGCGACCTTCAAAACTTTCATAGTGCCAATGATGGGACTTACCCTGATATTCGGCTTCCACAACCACTTCAAATGAATGTGGTTCGTCTATAACCGTATCCCCTAACAGATAATCAGCTTCGGTCGTAAAGTCGATAAGACTCTGTTCATCGTCCAGCCGAGTTAAGGTTACCGTTAAATTGATCTGCTGAGGATCGACTGGCTTTCCATTTTCATAGGCATAAACCCGCATTTCCGGCGGTACGCCCTGTTCATAAATGGTTATTTCTACCGCAAAGTTTTCATTTTCCAATAACCTTCCGCCATGCGGTCCTTCCAAGGTTTCTTCGTGATCATGCGGTTCACTATGAGCATGATCGGTCGCCGCTAGAACCACTGAACTCGACAGTGCCAGCAGGCTAAAAAATAAGATGATTAATTTCATTGGACTATTCCTGATAACTGGCGGTAAAGATTGATCGGCTTAAAGGCATCCCGGTTAACCGTTCCAGTTCAAGTAACTGGGTATGCACAGCGGTTTGTGCTTCAATCAGATCACGTTCAACAGTGAATGCTTCGCGTTGCGCATCAATCCATTGCAAGACGTTGTATTGTCCTGATTGATAACCGGTTTCGGTTTGTTTCAGCAGCTCCTGAGTCAAAGGCGTCAGTGTTTTTTGTAGCCGATCAATTTGTTGATGGTTATTCAGCATGGCCTGATAGATTTCCAATAAAGCCATCCGTGATTCAGTTTGGGTCAGCTGTTGCTGCAAAATTCCGGCTTCATAGTCCGCGTGGGCGGCGGCGATATTGCCCTGATTACGGTCGTAAAACTGCAACGGCATCGAAAAACTGAACACCAAAGCATTATCGTTTTGCCCTTCAAGACGTCGAACACCGGCGCCAAAGCTTAAATCAGCTCTGGATTTGGCTTCACTCAGACGTAATTGGGCTTCACGCAAGCGGATTAAGCTATGGCTCTGTAAGAAGGCCGGGGAATGCAGAATGGCCTGTTCCAAGGTATTCTGTTCTGGCAAAGTTGGCAGTTGCTTCAATTGCCCTTCCAGTTCGGCAAAATCGACTTCTTCTCCCCAACTGGCTGCAACTTGCTGATAAGCAAGTTTGCGTTGTCCATTTAGCTGTTACTGTCTGGATTCAGAACGTTCAAGCAACAGTTGCATACGTAAAACATCTGCCTGACCAACCGCTCCGGCGGCAGCCCGTTTTTGTATAACCTCCAGGGCCTGCTGCTCAATCTGAATACGCTTCTGGTTCCAGCTTAATAAAGCATCTATTCTTAATGCCTGCAGATATTTAGCGGTCACATCAGAAAGCGTGTCCAGACGCTGGATCTCAAATTGCTGTTGCAATTGATTGGATTTGGCATCGACCAGATCGACGCGTTTTTGCCGTTTATCGCCCATTTCAACAAGCTGGCTTAACGATAAAGTGAATTCCGCACCGGAAAGACCCCGGCTATTGCCGGTACCCAGCACATTTTCCAAATCTGCCTGTAATTGCGGATTGGGTGGCAACCCAGCCTGTAGCTTCTGCGCTTCGAGTGCACGTTGCTGATAGGGAAACTGTTGTAGTCTCGGGCTTTGTAATAACGTGCGCTCTAGCGCTGTGGCCAGATTCAGACTTGTTTGTTTATCTGCGTGCACGGCTGACGCCGCCAACAATAAAGAGGTCAGCAACAGCGGCATCAATACCCTGTCAGCGAGCGAATTTATTTGATAATTCATGATGAACTCCATAACACCACCAGCTGAAAAGCCAGCAGCTAAACATTAAATTGTTTAAAACGTTATGAAGTTAAGCGTTAGGGGGAGGTAACAGAGGGGAATAATACAAAGTAACCAGCTGACTGCTAGTGGCGTTGGCAACGGCATCAGCCGTCCGCGCCTGAAAAAATAGTGAATAACTGACTAAATCTGCAACCAGGTGCAGATGCAGATGATGATCATGATCAATATCCTCATGCTGATAGTCGTGATCAGCATGACTATGCGCAATGCTTAAATGGGCTGAATAATGATCATCTGGGAGGTGAGCAACGGACGCAGTAACGCCACTGACCATCAATAAATTGATGATAACAAAGATAGCGGTCAGTATGCGTAAGCGGTTAACCATAAAGCAATTCTAGCGTGATTGCATCGTTAAAGTCAGCCTTTTAACAACACGGCATTATCAGGAATATTCTGTTTCAATATTTCACAGTCACCCTGGGCCGGTTGCTGATCGGGAGCACGGTTTTTGTACCAGATACGGCAAAAACCCGGTGAGGGTATATATTCAGCAGGTACTGCGCTGGATGATCCCGAATAACGATCACTGTTGACTACACTATAAGCAGCACAACTACTCATAGCCGCCAGTATCGGTAATATCAGTAGTCGTTGAAGACAGGTTATCGTTAATTTCATCTTGTTATTCCTTAGCAATGTCTGGCTATTGAACATCCGACAGTTTCGCGGCTTTTGCAGCCGGTCTATCAACGCAAGTAAAGGCAATTAAGTTGGCAAAAAAACCAACAACCAAAGCATCAATCTGCCATGGCTGCTGTAATACCGCATTCCAGACAATGGCAGAACCGATTCCAGCCACCGCTCCTGCAATAAACCGTTTACGACTTACATAACAGCCCAGAATCGCCATCGTCAAAGGCACTAATACAGTTGGCGCCCAAAAGTTATACGCATAAATCAGAATATCGATCACGCTATCAATCGATAAAGCAAAAACCATTGAAGCAATGCCCACCAGTAATGTGACCACACGAGCGAGCATTAATTCTACTGTAGCCGTTAATGGTGTTTTGCGTAATGGCCTGACAATATCATTACTAAAGGCAATTGATGCCGAATTTAAAAACGAATCTGCTGAAGACATAATGATAGACACAATGGCTGCTGCCACAATACCTTGCAGGATTGGTGGCACAGCCTGTTGAATGACATAAGGCATCGCTAAATTAGCATCTAAAGAAGGCTGCATGGCTAATGCCACTAAACCAATCAAACCGGTGATGGCAAAAAATGGGATCGAGAACAATCCGCTTAATAATGACCCACGAATAACATCTTTACTGCTTTTACCAATTAACAACCGTTGCAGATAGGGTGGTACCAAGGTTTCACCCAGCATGAAAGTCATAAATAACGATAATAATGCAATAACTGCCAACGGTTCTGTGGGCAAGGTAAAGTGCGTTGCAGGTAAATTGTTTTGCATGGCTTGCCAGCCGCCAACATGCTGTAAACCAAAATATAATGTCATGGGAATGCCGAACGCCAGCACGATAAATTGAATAATATCGGTCCAGACTACGGAACGCATTCCACCAACCGTTGAATAGGCGATAACGATGCCGCAACCGATTAATACACCCCACACACGATCAACATCAAGAAACAGGTTAAACACATACCCCATAGCACCAATTTGGGCACCAAGGATCCCCGCACATAGAGCGAGCGAAAATACACCACTGAAGAGTCGAGCGCCTTTACCGTAATGTTCATCCATAATATCGCCCACTGAAATGGCATTTGGATAACGCATCATTTGCGGAGCAATATATCGAGCGACCAGAATTTCTTTTATGCTAAAGCCCCATAAGGCAACAATATTACTGATGCCAACCAGAAATACCTTTTCAGCATTTCCCATGGAAAAACCACCACCGATAAATGATGCCGATAAAGTGGCAAATATCACCAGCATGCCAAAAGATTTTCCTGCCAGAGCATACTCGTGCATGGTTTTTATGCCCCGTCCGGCCCACAAGCCTATAAGCAATACAAAAAACAGGTAAATAATTACAACAAGGGTTTCCATATCCACTTATCCAAGAAAATGAAGTTTGGTAGAAGCTTACGTGTTTTTCAGGCATTAAAAAACCACCCGAGCACAATGTCTGGGGTGGTTTTAATTAAACTTGTAGTATGTAGCGTTAACTTCTTGTCATACTTTCACGTTAATGATATTGCCTAAATTTCCCTGCGGCACTGGAACTGCATCCAGTAACTTCAATACCGCCTGGCCTTGGGCCTCAATCTGATCATTGCTGAGTTTAAGCGTCGCAACCATTTGTTGCTGGGCAGACTGCTGAACGGACAACTGACTTGCCATTGCAGCAACATTTGTTGTATCCATTATGCCTCCCTAAAAACTTATCTAAATGCTATATCGGCAGCTTATTTCAAAACTTTATCGGCAATTTGTTCTACAACAAACCCCAACACCTGCCGTATTTCATTTCGTGGCTGATCTTCCATCTCAGCAATCTCAGCAGCTGAGTGACCTGCAGACCAATGTTGGCGGACAATACGCATTTTTTCAGCCGTTAATGAACTGAGCACTTCTGCTGTCATTTGATCCTCTATAAATTCAGGATCGACTTCACTTAGTTCCAGCTCACCGGTTACCGGCATTCTATCCTGCTGTCCCCATCTTTCAAGTAACAGACCCGCCTTGCTAATCCGTTCCTTACGCTGGTGTTGCAACGCTTCAATCCGCACTTTACCAGCAGTACGATTCAGTTTTTTTCCCACAGCACACCTGCCTGACGTCAATGAACTGAATGTTAATAACTTTTGATGACCAGCGAATTAGCGGGTCAGAAAAGCATTATTTTTCTTCAAAGAAACGCTTAAATACGTCTTTTGCCTTATTACGCGTATCCTCATTGTAACCGACAACCAACCCGGCAAGTAAAGTCGCTAAAACCGATTTACCAGGATGCTGATGTACAAACTTGCTGAGCGCAGGAGTAATAACTGCTTGCAGCACATTCTCCAAATCATCTACATCGGGTTTATTGGAGGTCTGGAAACTTGGTGATGCTTGTTTTGTGCGGTAAACAGCAAACTTTGCTACCAACATCACCAGTATGGCAGTTAACACATAACCACCCGCGGTGATGATGGCAGCAATATCTGGTGGATAATAAATCAATAACGCAAGATAAACAGCAAAACCAGCGAAGCCAAGGGCAAATATGCCTAGCAGTGTTGCTACTGCTAGCGCGACAGTATTAATTTGTACTCTTGATCGCCAGCCCATATATTTCTCCTGTGGCTTGTTTCCATTATAGTTGAGATGGGAATGGAATTACCGATCCAAAATTTTACCGAGAACCAAACCAACACCAAAGGCGACAGCCATACTACTGTAAGGGTGGCTCTCTACTTCGCTTTGGACTTTGCCAAACGACTCTTTCACTTGGTCCTGTGCTTGTCCTGCTGCGACTTTAACACGGTCCTGGCTCTCTTTGGCATAAGCGGAGGTCATCTCTCTTAACGTCTTTGTAACTTCTGCAAAATCCTTACGTAAGTTATCCAGTTGTTCCTGAAGTTCCTGATTACTAGCTTGAGTTGCCATTTGACTATCTCCTTGAATTAGTTTTACTGATTGATACCGCTATATCTTAGACACCGGTGTTAACCCGATTACTTCAAAATTAATCGGTTGCCTCTTCTATTGCGTCTCCACTTTCTTCAACGCTTTCATCGATGGCCTCACCTGCTTCTTCTGCTGGACCTTGATCCTCACACGCTGTGAGAAAACCTGCACCAGATAAAACAAAAGCCATTAACAAGACTTTGGATAAAAAGCGAAATGAATTTGAATCGGTATTTTGGAACATAATCATTTACCTCATATTAAAGAAATTAAACATCGTAAAAAGTGTATAAATTGATTATAAATTTTGAATCAGTGAAACATCTTTCGATTCACTTTTTCAAGTGTACTCTCAAGCTAACTTTTTGAGTTAAATTTCGCTTTAACCTGTGTTAAGGAGCTTTTTTTTTAAAAATCCTATGGTGTAACTCCATTCAACTCTAACAAGGACATACCATGATTAGTTGGGCGTTAACATTTCTTATTATTGCAATTATTGCCGGTGTTTTAGGCTTAAGTGGTGTTGCAGGAACTGCAAGCAGTATTGCATGGATTCTATTTGTGATCGGTTTGGTGCTTGCACTGATATTTTTTATCACCGGCCGTAGACCACCACTTTAACTTAACCCAATCTCCAACGATTTAAAAATTTAAATAAATAATACAAAAAATAAGGGTTAGATTATAAATCTGATCCTAGTAATAGCGCAGGATCGAAATGAGATAAAGTCACCCCAGCCATTTAATTTATTTGGTAGGCTATGCTCACCAAATTGTTAGATGGTTACCTTTTGGCACCGCCCGTTTTTCGGGTGGTGTCTTTTTTTTGGATTAACGCTAATTTATTAGATTGACTTCGCATATTTCCGGGGTATATTTCATCCCCATCATATTATCTTATGTTGATATTAGGAACGCTTATGAGCTCACCTTTGACTGAGAGTTGTATAGTTCATCAGTTTCAAAAATTCGCTGATCTCAACCAACATGAAATCAGTTTGTTACAAGCATTGGAAAAAGATCCCCGAAATTTTGAGGCCGATCAGCCAATGGCTATAGAAGGCGGCAAAGCCGAACGTTTTTTCACTCTCCAGTCAGGCTGGGCCTGTGCCATGCGCACACTTGCTGATGGACAACGTCAGGTATTGGATATTTTCCTGCCAGGCCAGATTCTAGGTCTGCGTGAAATCAGTTTTGATCGAAACCTTTCAGAATTCCGTACATTGACGGAAGTAAGAGCCTGCCCGTTTCCACGCCAGCGTCTGACTGAAATTTTCGATCAAGCGCCTCGGTTGACCGATTTATTTTTTTTGATCCTTGCCCGGGAGCAATCCATGCTGATTGAGCGGGTCATTAATATCGGCCGACGCAGCGCCGTGGAGCGGCTGGCTCACTTTATTGTGGAGATGAAAGTAAGGCTCAATGTCGAAGCTGACAAATTTGAATTACCCATGAATCAAACGATTATTGGTGATACCTTAAGCCTGTCTTCAGTACATGTAAGTCGTACCTTTAAAGTACTGCGTGATGAGGGGTTACTTGAGTCGAATAATGGCGATATTCATATTCTGGATCTGGAAGGTCTTATAGATATTTCTGGGTTTGATCGTAATTATTTAGAAAGTCATTCCAACTGGGCCAGAGAAGACTAAACCTTACCTAAACGCTCGATAACAGTCACATCATCGATGGAATCAACGTCAGCTAACACCCCTCTTTCAATTGTCAAAATTTTGTGAATCTTATCCACTTCTCGCTGTAACAGGTTTTTGGCACCTGTATCACCCTCTAACGCCATCAGCTCATCTTTATAAACGCTATTAAATCCCACCGGGTGACCACGTTGATCATCATAATAGGGTGCCGTAATGCCGGCACCCTGCTGTAAGCTCTCACAAATCTGCCGTAATACGGCGTGTGGAATTAGTGGCATATCGGCCAAACCGATGACCCAGCCACCAGCTCCCGCTGTTGCGGAGATGGCGGCTTTAAGACTGTGGCCCATACCATACATTGCCTGCTCGGCTTCAATCAGATTAATTTTTTCATGCTGTTGATCCGACCAGCTAATAATTGCCTCTTTTAACAACGGATTATCCGGCCGGATTACAATGCATAATTCATCAAACACAGAACACCACAATTGCAGCGTATGTTGAATCAATAGTTGCCTTTTGTTCGCTATCGTTAGCTCATGTAACAGTTTGTCCGCACCAAAACGTGATGATTGTCCAGCGGCCAGAATGATCCCGGTGGGAGCCGTTTGCTGATTCATTTAATTACACACAGATTGAACTTCTTCAGCCCTGAATGGCTTTCTGACCATTGTTGATCGTCTTAGCTGAATTAGCTCGGCTAATATGGCGATAGCAATTTCAGGCGGTGTTCGGCTGCCAATCGATAAACCTACTGGTCCATGCAATCGCTCAATTTCCATTGCCGACAAATCAAACATCGCCAAGCGTTGACGGCGATTGGCATTATTTTTTTTGCTTCCCAGAGCACCGACATAAAAAGCAGCTGACTTGAGCGCTTCCAATAACGCCATATCATCCAGTTTGGGATCATGTGTTAGTGCCACAATGGCGGTATGTGCATCTGGCTGCATGGCCAGCACTGCATCATCCGGCATTAGATTGAGCAGCTCTACTCCACCCACGTCCCAGCTTTCCCGCATTGCATCACGCGGCTCACAGATCGATACCTGATAATCCAGCGACTGTGCGATATTTGCCAGATAAGCCGATGTCTGACCTGCCCCAATAATCAATAATCGCCATCTTGGTCCATAAACTACAGATAGCTGCTGATCAGTGATTTGCACTGGAATATCAGTTGCTTTGGCATCGCTGCAATGGGTGTGTAGCGAAGAAAGGTTTAATTCACGTTTTATTAATCGATGGCCATTAATTGCATTGAGAATTTCAGCTACCCATACGCTATTTTTAACGGGCTCAACTACCAGCTCCAATGTGCCACCACAAGGCAGATTAAAGCGTTGAGCTTCATCCCGTGTTACGCCATACACCATTACTTTGGCCTGCTCTGTTGGCAATTCACCTGACACCGCTTTATTGGCCAGATCATCTTCAATACAGCCTCCGGAAACCGATCCGACCAACACACCATCACTGCGTAAAACCAGCATGGCGCCCGGTTGACGCGGGCTGGATCCGAAGGTTTTCACCACCGTCACCAGCCATACCGTCAAATCGGCTTCCAGCCATTTCTGCAGTGTTTTAAAGACTGAAAGATCGACACTGTCCATAATCAGCTTTCCAGTTGATAGCGAATAGGTAAGTTACGGATCCGCTTACCGGTCGCAGCAAAAATAGCATTGCATAATGCTGGCGCAATCGGCGGTAGGCCTGGTTCACCTATCCCACCTAATGGCTGGCTGAAATCTTCCATCGGCAACAAATGCACATGAATTTCGCGAGGCGATTCATTCATTCGAGTCACTTGATAACTATCAAAATTATCCTGTTCAACCGCACCGTCTTTAAAACTGATTTCACCGACGGTGGCCAGGCTGACACCCATGATGCAGGCCCCTTCCATCTGTGAGCGTATTCGCTCCGGGTTTACCTGAGGCCCACAATCCACAGCAATATCTATTCTAGGGATGGTTAATTCACCCTCATCAGAAACTTCTACCTCTACAATAGCGGCGGTATAACTGACAAAACTGTAATGCGTTGCCAGCCCTAACCCTCGCCCAGCCGGTAAGTCACGTCCCCAGTTGGCTTTTTCACATACCGCTTCGACTACCCGGCGTAATCTGCCTGTGTCTAAAGGATATTTTTCCGGCGATTCCCCATAATTCCATTCATCGTTCAGCTCAACCGGATTAATTTTCCGTGCCGGTCCAATCAGTTCCAATAAAAATGCTTTGTGATTACGATCCAAATCATGGGCCATTTCAGCGATAAAGGATTGGATCGCAAACGCCCGTGGAATATTGGCCACCGAACGGAACCAGCCAATCCGGGTATGAGCTTTGGCTTCCGGGTTTTCTATTTGAACGTTGTCGATTGCAAACGGGATATTCATTACCCCCATCCCCAGTTCAATCGGCATTTGATGAACTGAAGACGCATCAAAAGTTGATGATATTGAGGGTGCTACAGTGCGATGTAACCATGCTGTGGTTCTACCATCAGCATTCACCGCGGCTTCAAGATGTTCTATTGAAACAGTATGCAGATAGCCATTGTGTATATCGTCTTCACGAGACCAGGTAACCTGTACAGCACGACCCTCCATTGCTTTGGAAAGTAATGCGGCTTCGACCAAATAGTCGGGCTTAGATTTACGACCAAAGCCACCCCCCAATAATGTGACATGAATGGTGACATCTTCTGGTGACATTTCCAGCCATTTGGCAACGGTATCTTTACTGGCTTGCGGTGCCTGGGTGGGTGCCCACACTTCACATTTGCCATCCTGAATTCGGGCTGTAGCAACGGGAGGTTCCATTGGTGCCTGAGACAGATGCGGAATGTAATAATCTGCTTTGTAAGTTTTATCTGCCGTTTCTAACGCTTTTGCAACATCACCACTGCTACGGAGTACTTTTCCGCCAGAATTTGAAGCGGCTTCCAGCATTTTCTGGCGGTATTCATCAGTGTTATAACTGGCATTTTCGCCATGATCCCACTCGATTTTCAGCTTTTCACGCCCTTGCATGGCCGCCCAGGTATTTTCAGCAATCACGGCCACACCGCCTAAAGGATTAAATACAGCAGGTGGTGGGCTGCCTTCCAAGGTAACGACTTTAATCACGCCGGGGACTTTCATGGCTTCACTGTCATCAAACGACTTTACTTTGCCACCATAAACCGGAGGCCGGGCAATTACCGCATGCACCATCCCGTCAACTTGCACATCAATACCGTAGATAGCTTTGCCGGTAACAATATCTTCACCATCAATCAGCCTGGTAGATTGTTTACCGATATAACGGAACTGATCCGGGGTTTTTAAACGCAATGTTTCGCGTTCTGGAACATCCAATGCTGCGGCGGCTTTTGCTAACTCTCCGTAACCCAGTACTTTGCCGGAAGGCCGATGTTTGATTTGGTGATTTTCAGCGAAAACCTCATCAACACCCACACCCCAATGAGCTGCCGCAGCCGCCTCCAGCATCATTCTGGCTGCTGCACCTACATTTCGCATCGGCATAAAGAAGTGTCTTACACTGCGTGAGCCATCGGTATCCTGATTTCCATAACGTTCTTCATCACCAGGGGCCTGGATAACGTTGACCTGATCCCAGTCAGCTTCAAGTTCATCAGCCACGACCATCGGCAGGCTGGTGCGCACCCCCTGCCCCATTTCTGAACGATGACTGACAATCGTTACACTGCCATCTTCTGCTATCGCAACAAATATCAATGGATTATCGACCCAGCCATGAGGCATGGCGTCTCGTCCATATTTAGGTGCTTCTTCATCTTCTGCAAAACCACTAAAAGGCATGCCTACAGCTAATACAAAGCCCGTTAAGGCAAAGCCTTTTAACAGATTACGGCGACTGATATTAGTGATTTCAGTTTGCAGGCTTTCATTTTTCAGTGAGGTATTCATTGGGCACCTCCGTTGTTGGTGGCTGCCAATTTAATCGCATCTCGTATTCGGTTATATGTGCCACATCGACAGATATTGCCACTCATCGCATTATCAATATCAGCATCACTTGGGTCCGGATTATCGCGTAATAAAGCGGTAGCAGAGACCACTTGACCAGACTGACAATAACCACATTGCGGCACACCAAGCTCTACCCAGGCCTGCTGAATTGCCTGGCCAACTTTATCTTTACTGATGGCTTCCACGGTAGTGATTTGTTTGCCTTGTGCTGCTTTTATCGGGGTTGAACAGGAACGAATTGGCTGGCCATCGAGCATTACAGTACACGCACCGCACAGTGCTTTTCCGCAACCAAATTTAGTGCCGGTCATACCCAGCACATCGCGTAAAGTCCAAAGAATGGGCATTTCTTCAGGCAAATTAACTTCATGGCTCTCGCCATTGACTGATAATTTCATGAGAGCTTTTCCTGTAATTAATGAAAACGTAACGGGCCTTAGAGCTTGTTAAGTCTCAAGTCCTTGGTTCTGCTGACAACGTTATCAGCTGCATATTATGGTTAGATTAACGGTACAAATTTATCGTAAAGTTGCATATAAAAGCTGTTGGACTGGCTAAGATTTAGTCACCATCGATTCCAACATGCCATTCACGATACGAGGAGCTTCATCGGTTTTGGTGCCACGAAATGTTGAGACCAAAAGTTTGGCTTCGTTATAAGCGGTATCAATTTCCTGACGAAATAGCTCCCGGAAACGCTTGCCACCCATGATAAAAGAACCTTGTTGCTGAGCTATCTGCTCAAAAATCTGGTTTTCAGTAGCATTATGACTTTGCACGATTAATTGTCCTGCCAGACGACTGAATACTGGAACGGCCATAACAAAGGTAATCAGTTTGTTGACTTCTCTCGGACTGCGTTGTTTCCAGTACTGGGCATACGAAGAAATTTTACGAAAAGTACGCCAGTCCACGTCGGTCAGTTGGGCTATTGGTCCAGAAGGCTGCGCGCCATCAAACAAATGCTCCAGATCCACACAAAAGGCATGATAATCCGGTAACGCGGCCAATGACAGTTGAGTCGCTATATTGGCGATATCTGCCTCCAATTCTTCACGGGGTTCCAGCGTCCGGTCATAAAAAATAACAGATGAATGGAACTCTAAAGTATTGCTGTCCTGCCAGAAACGGATAGCCTTCAGCTTCGGATGAAACTCCGCGATCACCGCCACCGAGGCAAAAAGTTGATCCAGATTATCCATATCGCCAGTTCTCTAATAATCACTATCTCTGGGACAGAACAATAACTAAAAATGTTCAGCAGGCGCAGCAAGCAAACATAAAAAAATCCCGATGATCAGCATCGGGATTTTTTATCCGGCGCTACAGGTTAATCAATTCAGGACTTTTAAAGCAGCGTCATAATTCGGTTCATCAGCAGTTTCAGCTACCTGTTCGGTGTAAATAACTTTACCGTTTTCATCAATGACAACTACAGCACGGGATAACAGACCTTTTAACGGTCCGGTTTTAACCGTAACGCCATAGTCTTCACCAAAACTTGAACGGAATGCTGAACCAACCTCAACCTTATGCAGGCCTTCAGCACCACAGAAGCGGGCCAAAGCGAAAGGCAGGTCTTTTGAGATACAGACTACCGTGGTGTTATCAAGCGCCGTAGCTTTTTGATTAAATTGACGAACTGACATTGCACAGGTGTCAGTATCAATGGATGGAAAAATATTCAGTACGATGCGACCACTGATATCCGTTAAATTCAGATCAGACAGATCGTCTTTTACTACTGAAAAATTAGGCGCTTTATCGCCCACTTTTGGCAGATTACCCACGGTCTCAAATGGATTTCCTTTCAAAGTAACTGTTGCCATGATGTTCCTCCTTACTAATTATCAAACAGAACAGCGAGCCTACACCCAAGCATTGGGAAGTCAAATCTATGCATATCGGCAGAAGAAAACCCACTCGCTAATGTGAAGCCCTATAGTGACTCCACCCTAGAGACGAAGAATAGTATTGTCTTTAACCTTGGTTAACCGGGTTGGTTTCGAATTAAGCATACTGACATGTACAGCTTGCAAATTTACGCCTACATTTTAAAAGATACTGCGATGTATCCTACCCCTCAAAATATACCGTCATAAATCTCAAATCAGTAAGCTATATAAATGTTGGATCATGTATAAATTTTCCAATATAAACAATAGGGTGTAAGCTCAGAACTAGCGGTTAACAGCGGGCAAAATTCCCGTGGCAGTCTGGTGTATAGTCAAAAAATCTTATTGATAATGAGCTCGGGAGGCAAATAGCCATGGCCAGTGTAATGAAAACCACCCATCACGGCGGCTGTCCGCATGACTGCCCTGATACCTGTTCAATGGTATATGAAGTCGAAAACGGTCAGTTAATCTCAGTTCGTGGTAATCCCGAGCATCCAATGACGCGTGGTGGATTGTGCGTCAAACTCAAAGATTACGAAAAACGTCATTATCATCCCGATCGCGTTTTACATCCGATGCGTCGAGTTGGCCCTAAAGGCAGTGGTCAGTTTGAACAAATCAGCTGGGATGACGCACTGACCGAAATCACCGACCGCTGGAAAGCGATTATTGAAGAATATGGCCCACAAGCCATTATCCCTTATAGCTATCTCGGCAATCAGGGCCTGGTACACGGGTTAAACGGTGGTGATGCTTTCTTCAACAAAATGGGTGCCACAGTTTGTGAGCGGACTTTTTGTGGTGAAGGCTCATGCACTGCATGGTTGTTAACCGTCGGTCCGACGGCCGGTGTGGACCCCGAAAGTTTTATTCATTCCAAGTACATCATCATCTGGGGCTGTAACTCCGTCAGCACCAATCTGCATCACTGGCATATTGTGAAAGATGCCCAGAAACGTGGTGCTAAAGTGATTGTTATCGATCCGTACAAATCCAAAACCGCTAAAGAAGCTGATTGGCATATTTCCCCAAGACCAGGCACCGATGGTGCTCTGGCTATGGCAATGATGCACACCATCATCGAAGAAGGCTTGGTAGATCAGGACTATGTTGATAACTACACCGTCGGTTATGAAGAATTAGCCGAACGGGCCAAACAAAGAACACCAGAATGGGCCGAAGAAATTACCGGAGTAAGCGCTCACAATATTCGTCAGTTAGCTCGCGAATTTGCCACCACGCAACCTGCAGCCATCCGTCTGGGTGTTGCCCTGGAACGTAATTATGGTGGTGGTCAGGCTATTCGTGCTATCAGCAGTTTACCGGCATTGGTGGGTGCATGGCGACATGTTGGCGGTGGCGCTTTACAGTTCCCGGTGTGGGAACATCCCTACAAATTTGATGTGATCTGCCGACCGGATTTAATCCCTGAAGGTACGCGGGTGATTAATGCCATTCAGATTGGCCGGGCCTTAACCAATGAAATGAATCTGGATATTCCGATCAAATCGATGATGTGCTGGAATGCCAATCCTGTTACCCAGGCGGCTGAAACAGACAAGATCGTGGCAGGACTGATGCGGGAAGATTTATTCTTGGTGTCAGCCGAACATTTTCTCTCAGATACGGCGTCATTTGCCGATATCGTTTTACCTGCATCGATGGGTGCCGAGATGGAAGATATGGTGTTGTCATGGGGCCATCTCTATCTTACCTACAACGAAAAATGTGTTGAGTCTCCCGGTGAAGCTATTCCTAATAATGAAATTTTCCGCCGGCTCGCAGCCAAAATGGGTTATGAAGAAGAAAACTTCAAATGGAATGACAGTGAGTGTCTGGAAAATTATGTGGACTGGGATTCTCCAGCCTGTGAAGGAATTGATTTAGCCTATCTGCGTGAACATGGTTATGCCCGCCTTAATGTTGGCACCCGAGATAACCGGGCACCGCACAAGGCCGGTAATTTTCCAACGGCTACCGGCAAATGTCATTTCCGTATTGATGATGCCACCAACTTTGTTGCCGGCCCATTCAGACAAATGTATGACGGTTTTCAGCCTGGTGAACCGCTGGATAGCCTGCCGGATTATGTGGCTTCAAGAGAAACACCACAGACCAATCCGGAACTGGCTAAACGTTTCCCCTTGAATATCATTTCACCGAAAAGTCATGGCTTTTTGAATTCCTGTTACGCCAACATAGACAACAAGCTTAAAGCACAAGGCGATCAGTTTGTCATGATCAGTGCTGCTGATGCCGATCTCAGACAGATCCAGCAGGGAGATACTGTTCGGGTATTTAATGACCGGGGTGGTTTTGATGCCAAGGCACAAATCACCGAAGATGTCAGCCCGGGTATTGTTGTAGCTACGCTGGGATATTGGCGTCAACGCAATAATGGCACAGTGAACTGTGTCAGTTCAGCAGAGTTTGTTGATATGGGGCATGCACCAACCTTCACCGATAATCTGGTGCAGGTGGAGGCTATTAGATAAATAAGCCCTAGGGCTTGTTTATCTTTCATATCCACCACTGCTGGCGGCTATTTTTGTGTCCGACAAGGCGGAAAGCACGCAGTGTAGCCTTCCTACATAAGTGATTGACAAATGAGTCTGGAACTCATTTGAACAGCTTAGCTGGCCGCGTAGCGGTGAAATACAGGGATGTATTTCATACAACGCAGGCGGCC
>NZ_DFLS01000009.1:0-3879 GCF_002375415.1 Methylophaga sp. UBA3613
ATTCCCTAGGACTTGTTGATCTTTCATCTCCGCCTCTTTGGTGAGCTGAAAAAGCGTCAATCAAGGCACGAGGAGCGCCTTTTAGTTGTTCTAAATAAGTGACGAGCAACGCAGACCGGCGTGCGCCTCCCTGGCGCGCCGGCATACAGTCCATCCGTGGACATAAGTGGCGCTTTTTCAGTCACAACCCGAGGGGCTGGGACTATTTTTGTGCCCGCCTGCGTTGTCAATCACTTATGTAGTAAGGCTACACTGCGTGCTTTCCGCCTTGCCGGACACAAAAATAGTCGCCAGCAGTGGTGGATATGAAAGATAAACACGCCCTAGCAAATTACAGTGCTTTACGCTGACCTACAAAGAAGCCAACACCGCGTGTTGGAGTTTCAAAGGTAATGGTTTCACCGTTGCCAAAAAACAGCACGTCACCGACAGTGGCATGTACTTTCTGACCGGATTCATCCGTAATAAAGAATTCACCTTCTGCGACATACTTCATTTCTTCGTAATCGTAGGTATATACCAGTGGTTTATCCGTTTTGTTCAGGTGAAAAAAACCGGCACAAAGTGTTTTGTCCTGGCTGTTCGAAACGATGCTGTCACCTAATGTGGCATTAATACCATCTAGGCCCATTGTTGGTTGTGGGTCTTTAACAGCCTGTTTTTTAATTTTCATAAAATGTCTCCTTCGTTAGTGACGGTCCGATTAAATAACGTCACTGGATTAGGGACAATCCTTCTGAAGTAGTACTCAGTTTGTATAGTCTTTTATAAACAGTAACTTGGCATGTTTTTAGTAAAGATACCTGTTTAAAATCAGGTATAGAAGATCCGCAGATTGTCAAAATACGTTTTCTGGATTTTTATTGCGAAAACAATTTAGTTTTTCTTATAAAAAAATAAAGCCATTTCTTCACTCCAAATAATGACAAATCGCTAAAAAGTAAGCCATATCAACGGCTATTACCCCCTAAGTAGTAATTAGTCTGACTAATAGACACACCTTTGACCGGGGAATAGATTCGATCCCCTGCGGTTGAATTCCCATCCGCAGCTAAAAATATAATAAGGGATACTTTTATGGAAACAGAAGTCGCAAATTTGTTTGCCGAGCAGGTTAGTCTGGGAATGCTTGTGCAAAATCTGGTGTATGCCTCGGGTACCGTCGGGGCTATTTTTGTTGTGATTGGTTTAATGCTGATTGATGTGGGGGGAGTCCGAAGACGTAATATCTTTAATGCCACGATAGAAAAAATGGTTGGTTTTTTTATCGGTTTTACGGCTTACTTTCTGATTGGTTTTGCTTTTTGGGCATCACAATATTACATCATGGTAGATTACACCCTGGTAGATACCATTAAAGACTGGTGGGCCGGCGGTGGACTTTCAAATTCAATGGCGCAAAATGTGGATCCGGCAGTTTTTCCGGGTTTGAATAACTTCCAGATCTTTATTTTCTTCCTTGCTTGTTTTGCTGGTATCGTCAATGTTCTGCTGCACTTTGCAGTATCGGAACGGATGAAAGCATCGGCTTATTACATCACTGCTTTTGTCGCCACCATTGTTTCATCCATTTTGAGCTGGATTACTTGGGGTTCGGTCGGTCCACTGACTAATTTGGGCTTCCATGACTTCTTTGGTGTAGGTTTCGTTTATCTATTCCCTGCCGGTATGGCAATGGTGTTTTCTCGTACGCTGAGACCTCGTCCAGGCATGTTCTCGGCTCATCCGAAGGTATCTGAATACCGCCCGCCAAATCTTGGTCTGCTGACAGTGGGCATAATGACAATTTTCGCCGGCCTGCCGATGATTATTCTGTCATGTCTGTTCTTTTTTGACCCAGGTGCATTGGCAGTGAGTGTGACCATGGCTGATACCAGCGTGGGTATTGCTTTTAACAACTATGGTGCGGCTTGGGCTGGTGGTGCTTTAATGGGTGCTGTTCTGGCTTATTCAACTCGTAAGTTCAGCTATTTACTGCTGGGACCATTGGCCGGTTATGTCGCCGGTGCATCAGGTTTTGACGTGTATGTTCCTTGGCAAATGTTTTTGGTCGCACTGGGTGCGCCAATTGTTGCTTATGTCATTTATGAGTTTTTGCAAAGAAAACAAATTGATGAACATAAATTATTGCCATTATTTGCCGGTGTAGGTTCCTATGGTCTTATCATGACAGGGCTATTGCATATCGGTGTACCACGTGGTGGTTATCTCGGTATTGAAGAAGGTGCGTATGCGTTCCAGCATGGTGAGATTGGCGTGGTAATGCAGTTGGTAGGCATCGTGGTCAGTCTTGGCTTCGGTATTATTACCGCTTTGGTATTGTCCTTTGTTCTGAAGCATACCACTGGTTTGGATGTATCGGATGATGCACAGGCGGAAGGTCTTGATAAAGTTTATTGGGACATTGAGCCGGATGTTGATCCAGTTACTGACAACAAATCCTGAGTTTGATGTGAAATAGGGTTAGTTCGCCTTATTGCACTTCTAAAAAATCCGGCTTCGGCCGGATTTTTTTGTTCAGTACATATAATTCATTGATACTGGATGCTAACTATCAGATTTTTGGCAAAAAACTTGTGTTTACCAAGGAGATATCGGCATGAAATCAAAGCTGACAATGACTGAGTGCATACACAGTGATTCCTATCATAATGATCAAGGTTCACCTCAACCCCCGCTATATGACACCAGCCTGTTTGCTTTCGAGAGCACGCAGGCCATGCGAGATGTGATGGAGGGTAAGACACCGGGCGCTTTTTATAGTCGCTATGGGATGAATCCCACTATCACGGCCCTGGAAGCTAAACTGACTCAATTAGATAAAGCTGAAGCCAGCCTGGCATTTTCTTCCGGAATGGCAGCAATTTCCGCTCTGTTTATGCATTTTTCTACTCAGGGTATTCTTTGTGTTGGGGATGTATATGGCGGCACTCAGCAGCTTTTAAGCAAACAATTGCCAGCACTGGGTATCAAGACATTCTCACTGCAGAAAACAGATCTGAAAGCAGTAGAAGCTTTACTGCAAGCTGAAAAACCGGCCTTGGTGTTTATCGAAACGCCGAGTAATCCCACATTACAGTTACAAGACATCCATCGGTTAGCAAAACTGGTACATGAATACGATGCGTTGTTAGCGGTAGACAATACGTTTGCAACGCCTGTTAATCAGTGCCCGATTGCGCTTGGGGCAGATTTTACTGTGCAAAGTGCAACAAAGTATCTGGGTGGTCACAGTGATTTGACTGCCGGAGTCTTATCCGGGCCTGTTGTGCAACTCGAGGCGATCAACGATTGGCGTAAAAATCTCGGTCAGACGATCTCGACGGAAGTTGCACACAAACTATCCCGCAGCCTCCTTACATTGGCACTCAGGGTAGAACGGCATAATTTTAATGCTCAGCGTGTTGCTGACTATCTGGAAACACATCCAAAGGTCCGTAAAACCTGTTATCCCGGATTAAAGGGACATCAAAAACATGATTTTATTCACCAGCAAATGTCCGGTTTTGGCGGTATGGTCAGCTTTTATATTGATGGCGACGCCGCAATGGCCGAGCGTTTCGTTGATCTTCTGAATGTATTTGCCATAGCGCCCAGCCTGGGGGGCGTAGAAAGTCTTGCTACCCAGCCGATTTACACCTCTCATTTTGGTTTATCAGAAGAAACACTTAAACAGGCTGATGTGGACGGCAGCCTGATCAGGTTGTCAGTCGGACTGGAAGATATCAAAGATTTGATTAATGATCTGGAACAGGCGTTCAGTCGCTGCTAGGGCGTGTTTATCTTTCATCTCCACCACTGCTGGCGACTATTTGTGTGTCCGGCAAGGCGGAAAGCACGCCGTGTAGCTTTCCTTCATAAGTGATTGACAAATGAGTC
>NZ_DFLS01000009.1:4110-243654 GCF_002375415.1 Methylophaga sp. UBA3613
TAGGTCAGGGGCGTGAGCAGGATGCGGAAGCTTTGCTCGTCACTTATTTAGAACAACTACAAAAACGCCGGGACAAGCAATGTTCCAGACATTGCTTTTGCATACACTCCATCCATGGAGATAAACGTTTTTGAGCGTAAGCCCCAACGGGGTGGGATACATGGATGTATCTCACAAAAGGCGCTCCTCGTGCCTTGATTGACGCTTTTTCAGCTCACAACAGAGGCGGAGATGAAAGATCAACACGCCCTAATAACAGAACCTGCTTTGAATCCTGAATAAAAATTCCTTTACTTAAAGGTGCACATTGCCAGTGCATTTTTAACTTTTCTGCTGCACCAAAATGATGCGTTTGTTCTTCATCTATCTAACATTTATTCTTAACTCACTGACTATTATAGGAAAAATACGTGGCATGGATTTTTCATTGTTTCGCCAGGGTAAATTAAATTTAATTTTAATCAACAGGAGCGAGAAATGAAGATGATAACGGCGATCATTCGCCCACATGCTCTCGAACTGGTGCGGGCCGGGATTCAGGAAATTGGTATATCCGGCCTCACCGTGACAGAGGTTAAGGGTTATGGCCGGCAAAAAGGCCATAACGAGATGTATCGGGGGGCAGAATATACGATTAATTTTCAGCCAAAAATCAAACTTGAATTAGTGGTGGGTGATGATGATGTGGCAAAAGCCATTGAAGCCATTACTACCAGCGCCAAATCCGGAAGAATCGGTGATGGCAAAATTTTCGTTTCAACACTGGAGTCGGCTGTTCGTATCAGAACGGGTGAAACCGGTGAAGCAGCTATTTAGGAGAGTAAAATGGATACGCTTGTAATTGAAGTAAGTTATGCGCTCGACACATTTTATTTCCTGATGTGTACAGCGCTGGTGATGTTGATGGCAGCTGGGTTTGCCATGTTGGAATCGGGATTGGTACGTAGTAAGAATACTGTCGAAATTCTCAATAAAAATGTTCTTTTATATGGTATTGCCTGTCTGGTGTACTTTGTTATCGGCTACAACATCATGTACCCGGCCGATCCAGTAAACTCGTGGATTCCTGGTCTGGACTTCTTCCTCGGTGAAGATAATAGTCCTGAATCGGTATTAGCCGGTGGCGAAGGTGCGCCATATTACTCAGCGATGGCTGATTTTATCTTCCAGGCGGTATTTGCTGCAGCAACCATGTCGATTGTTTCTGGTGCGGTAGCTGAACGTATGCGTTTGTGGCCTTTCCTGATCTTTGCTGTGTTTATGGTCGGTTTTATCTATCCGGTAGAAGGTTATTGGAAATGGGGTGGTGGTTTCCTCGATCAACTGGGCTTCCAGGATTTTGCCGGTTCAGTCGTCGTGCATATGGCTGGTGCCGCCGCCGCGTTGGCCGCGGTCATTATTATCGGGCCACGTAAGGGCAAATACGGTAAAAATGGTGAGGTTCACGCGATTCCAGGTGCGAATTTACCGATGGCAACATTAGGGATGTTTATTCTGTGGTTTGGCTGGTTCGGTTTCAATGGCGGTTCTGAGTTAAAAATTGCCAATATTGAAGAAGCCAACGCCGTAGCGAAGATCTTTGTAAACACCAATATGGCCGCCGCTGCAGGTATGGTTGCTGCATCATTGCTGGCCAGATTCCTGTTCGGTAAAACGGACTTAACTATGACAATCAGTGGTGCGTTGGCTGGTCTGGTGGCAATTACTGCTGAACCCTTAATGCCAAGTCCTGGGCTGGCACTGATCATTGGTGCAGTTGGTGGTATTGTGCTGGTGTTCTCTGTCATCTTTCTGGATAAAATGCAGCTTGATGATCCGGTTGGGGCAATCTCGGTCCATGGTACTGCCGGTATCTGGGGTATCTTCGCGGTCATGTTCAGTAACCCGGATGCTACCTTTGCCGGTCAGCTGATCGGTACTGTAGTCACGTTTGCGTGGATGTTTATCGCTTCATTTATCGTACTGTCGATCATTAATAAATTCGCCAAACTACGTGTTGATGAAGAAGAAGAAATGGAAGGTATGGATATCAGCGAATGCGGTATGTCTGCTTATCCGGAATTTACTTCTGATAAATAAATCGAGCAGTGACATTGTTCCACTAAAACGCCGGCTTAATGCCGGCGTTTTACCTTTGGGGATTTATTCAAACCGGCTTTTAGCGGATCATATACTGGTAGCCGACAACATTACCTACAATAGAATCAAAGCGAATAATTGTGCAGCTTAAGACTACGAACAAAAGTCGATTATTGGTTTTACGTAATGACATGGCCCAAGATATATCATTAGCCTATGAATTAACTATCTGAGCTGACTGAGCCTCTATCAGACAAAACACCGTTTACAGTATTTGAGAATCACTATGAGCAAAAAAGAAAATCAGGATATGGTGGTGGAGTTTACGCCGTTAGAAAAAATCGAAGCACTCTATAGTGAGCTAACCGACTGGTATGGTGAAGCGGATAACAAAGAACTCAGAGTCGCTGCTAAATTATTAATGGTGTCACTGGAGAAGTTTTCCATTTACGGTGGTGCCGACTGGCATGAATTAGTAAATGAATATGTCAATATTCTCAAAAACGATCCGGAACAGTTTCAAAAAATCCTGCGCTCCAATCGTGGTGAATTAAAAGATAAAAAATCCACGGGAAACTATCACTAGGATCTATTTCACATTAATAGCTGAGTTTGAAGTTCAACAAGCACCACTCAGTAAAAACCGGCGTTTCTCCTGCTCGCTTCTGAGTAGCTTGGCAAATTTTCGTGTTTGTTTGGGCAGGTAAATGAAGTCATCTACCAGCGATTTTTTTCGCCGCTTTTTAGTTAACTCTGCTGGCTCAAAAAAATGCTTGGCATTTTCATAAGATAAGACAAAAGGTGAATAACCTTCACGCATTAACACATAGCTCATAATCAAGGAGCCTGTGCGGTGATTTCCTTCTAAAAATAGCTGTGGCTGACTGAGGATGTTGGTGAAGATACCAGCACAACGTTTCCAGACATTCGTATTCTGATTTAATGCCAGCCAATCCATTAACTGACCAATCCCACCATCTCTTACATCATAAAAGTGGGCTTGAGTGGCTTCAAACTGGGAGTGTTTCTCTACAGATGATGTGGTGGAGTGTTGATACAGAACAATATAGTTCAGTTCGAGAAGTAACCCCGAATTACCATAGGCAAATAAATCAATACCGTTGACCAGGTACTCGTCTATTTTTGCATAACCCGCTATCAGGTTTTCGATCACCGTATCGCTTGGTGGTGTGCGTTTCACCTTGAGCGAGGCATTAATCTTTTTAAAGTTGAGTTGCGTATCTATCAGGCACGATCTGATGGCAGCAATATCAAGTCTTGCAATATTGACCATCAAATCAAGCCCGATAGTTCATCATGTTGTTCCGTAATTATTCGTGAAAATGACAAAAGACCAGGATTAACTAAACTCACCCCGGACATATTGTTTGGTGAGCAATTGCTGTGGGTCTTCAAAAATTTTCTTTGTGTCATCCATTTCCACCAGATAGCCGGTGCGGCCACCATTAGAAATATCCACTCCCAGAAATGCGGTGACATCAGCAACACGCATTGCCTGCTGCATATTGTGGGTGACCAGCGCTACGCTGTAATGCTGTTTTAACTCAACCATCAGTTCTTCAATCTGTCGTGTGGCAATGGGATCCAGGGCAGAGCAGGGCTCATCCATTAACAGCACATCGGGCTCTGTTGCAATCGCTCGAGCAATACACAAACGCTGCTGCTGGCCACCTGATAGTGAGAGACCACTGTTTTTAAGTTTATCTTTAACATCATTCCAGATAGCCGCTCTTTTCAACGCTTTGACCACCATCTCTTCTTCATCGCCTTTATAACCATTGAGTCGTAAACCAAATGCAACATTGTCATAAATGCTCATTGAGAAGGGGTTAGGAAGCTGGAACACCATGCCGATATAACGTCTTACTATCACGGCATCTACTTTTTTGCTGTAGATATCGTGATCATGATATTGAATGTGACCTTCAAATCTGAACGAGTCAATCAAATCATTCATCCGATTCATACTTCTCAGTACGGTACTTTTGCCGCAACCAGAAGGACCAATAAAGCCAGTCACTTTATTTTTTTCAACCGGGATAGTGGTATCTCTAACAGCCCTGAAATCACCGTAGTAAATATTTTTGACGTAGCAGTCTAAAACGACTGGGCCTTTAGGCTCATATTTCTTGGCAATAAATTCACCTGTTTCGGCTTGCATATTCATAGTTATTTCCTTGGTTATTCTTTAAATTTCGTTCTGCCAACGACACGGGCAACGATATTGAAAAACAGTACGAGTAAGACCAGCGCCAGCGATGCGGTCCATGCCAGTTCAATCTGATTCTCAAACGGCATACCAGAGAAGTTGTAAATCAGAATGGAGAGCGAGGCAGTTGGTTCTGCCAGCTCTGACATGTAGTAATTGCTGAACAAGGCTGTGAACAGTAATGGAGCAGATTCACCCGCCGCACCGGCAACAGCCAGAATGACCCCGGTCATAATCCCGGGTAGGGCGGTCGGTAATACCACTTTAAATATGACCTGAGTACGGGTACATCCCATGCCAAACGCAGCATCTTTCATTCTTTGTGGAACCTGCTTCATGGCTTCCTCAGCAGCCAGAGTGACCGTTGGCAGCATTAATACAGCCAATGCCACACCACCGGCCCAGGCCGAGTAGGTGCCGGTGGTGATAACGATGACAGCATAGACAAACACACCGGCCAAAATAGAAGGAAAGCCGGTCAGCACCTTGGCTAAAAATCTGGAAACGGTCGCGGTTTTACTGTTGGGATTAAGAATGGCCAGATACAGAGCAGCCATGGTTCCAATAGGAATACTCAGTGCGGAGGCAATACCTACCATGGTTAACGTTCCCACGATGGCATTACCAAATCCACCGCCGGTTTCGAATCCGGCTGGTGGCAAGGCTGTGATAGCCTCGAAATCAAGCCTTGCACCACCTTCCATGATGAGCATGTAAATAACCGATACCAGCGGAATACTGGCTAATATGGCTAGCCCCCAAACCAGTCCTGTCAGGAAAAAATCTTTCAGGGCTCTCAGTTCGAGCACATTTTTTTCAAGACTGGGTAAATTGATTCTTGGTGGAAGAATCTGTTCGTTAATCTGACTCATTTTTTACCCTCAAATTTACGCATGGTGTATTGCTGTACGGCCAGGCCGGCAACATTGACCACAAAGGTGATAAGCAGCAAAACCAGAGACGCATACATCAGAGCCTGAATTTCAATCTCACCTGCTTCTGGGAAGGTTGAAGCCAGCAAGGATGCCAGTGTGTTGGCAGGAGCAAACAGCGAAACACTGATGTCATTCACGTTACCAATTAACATGGCCAGTGCCATGGTTTCACCCAACGCGCGACCAAATCCCAATACCAAACCGGCCAGAATCCCGGAGGAGGCTGTTGGTAACATGACTTTAAGAATCACTTCCCATTTTGTCGCCCCCATACCATAGGCTGCTTCTTTTACTTTATAAGGAATACGACGGAAGGCATCGGCTGAAATGGCTGCGACAGTCGGAAGAATCATAATAGCGAGTACTAATGCGGCGGGAGCCAGGCCTGGACCACTTAAATCAGTACTAAATAAAGGAAACCAGCCAAACGTTTCATGTAGCCAATGGGCGGCCGGCCTGATTAGCGGGATAAGTACATAAATACCCCACAAACCATAAACCACCGAAGGAATCGCCGCTAACAGTTCAATGATGGTTCTGAACATCACTTCGATTTTGGCATGCATGAATCCCTGGGTCAGGAAGATGGCAATAGCGACTCCTAATCCACCACCAATCAGCAGCGCGAGCAGTGAGCTGTATAACGTGCCCCAAATTTCAGGTAACACGCCAAATTCATTCTGGTTGGTATCCCAGGTTGTACCAGTAATAAAACCTAAACCATGCTCCTTAATTGCAGGTAAAGCCTGAGAACCGAGTTCAAAGACGATATAAGCCAATAAAAGTATGATTGATAAAGCACATAAATAAGCAAAAGATCGGAAGACAGAATCTTTCATATAATCACTGGGAGAAGGTGGCGCGGACAATGTTTTGCCACTTGCGGAATCTTTAAAAGGATCGTGAACCATTTGTGTTCCTATCAATCGTGAATATTTATAATAAATATCGCTAACATCTTATTTTCAGGCTCTTGAACAGATAAATGCTGCAAGTGTTTTAAACACTTGCAGCATTGTTTTATCCGATCACCAAGAGTGATTACTGAATCATGCTGGCCGCGTTGCGAACTTTCTCAACAACATTTTCTGGCAGCGGGATATAGCCCATTGCTTCAGATGATTCCTGACCTGTTGTAATCATGTATTCAATAAGGTCTTTTAAGGCTTTGGCTTTCTCTTCACCTTGGTTTTTGTAAACCAATAACCATGTGAACGTTGCGATAGGATAGGCATCATCACCCGATGGGTCAGTTGCCCATGCACGCAGGTCCGGTACATCACTATTTGGCAGATTACCCTCCGGGAAATCAGTCGTCGCTAAGGCTGAAGCACCTGTTTCGCCACCAGCTTCAATAAAGTTACCTTTTTGATTTTCCAGCATGGCCGTCGGCATTTTGGTCAGTTTGGCAAATCCATATTCAACATAGCCGATTGCGCCAGGTGTTTGTTTGATAGTCGCTGTTACACCATCATTTTTAGGTGCTTTGACAATTGTGCCAGCACTTGGCCAGTTAGGTGCTTTTGCACCACCAACTTGTTCTTTGAAGTTATCGCTGATTGCTGCTAAGTGATTAGTGAATACATAGCTGGTACCACTTGAATCAGAACGAACAACAACAGTAATGTTTTGGTCAGGAAGTTTTACACCAGGATTGGCCGCCTGAATTTTCGGGTCGTTCCAGTTCGTAATGTTGCCCAGGAAGATTTCCGGATAAACATCACGTGGCAATTTTAATTCTTGAATACCATCAAGGTTGTAAGAAATGACGACTTCGCCCGCCGTGACTGGAAGCAGGATAACGCCTTTTTTGACTTGTTCTATTTCACTGTCTTTCATTGCAGCATCACTGCCTGCAAAGTCTACCGTTTCGTTAATGAAATCCTGAATACCTGCGCCACTACCTTTAGATTGGTAATCAATACGAACGCCATCAGTTTGCTTGCTGTAGTCCTTAAACCACTTGTTATAAAGTGGTGCTGGGAAACTTGCACCAGAACCAATCAATTTAAGATCAGCGTATGCAGCGGATGAATTCATGGCACCAATAAGCGCGCCAATGACAAAAACTGACTTTGCGCTCTTCGCAAATAGTTTCATAAAAACTCCTGACAAATGAAAAAAGTAAAACACTCAATTTACTGGTTGCTAAGTCTATTGGTGGTTTGTTAAAGATTTATGACAGTGGCGAAGATGTTGAATGTATCTCTCTAAATGACGCGTAAGTTTGGCCTTAAAGGTATTCCTGGACCGACGGCATTAACAGGTGAAATCTCACGTTAGCCTTGTTTATCAGGTCATCGAACTAGTATTAAGTTGATATGCCAATGCCGTCTTCTGAAAACAGACAATAAAAGATTAACAACTTGTTAATCTGTTATTCATCCAAGCTTAATTCCTTGTCGGTTTGATTTTCATCTCTTGCAAATATCATGGCTCTCAGGTTAACAACAGGAGAGACCAACAATGAAAACGACATATCTTGCAAGCGCATTCAGTCTGATTTTTACCACCTCGGCATTTGCTCAAATCGATAAAATCGATGCAGAAGCTATTCAGGCAGCACAAAACGCCTGGGCAGAAGGTATTGTGGAAATCGGTCAGGCCAAAATCAATGGTGAAGATGCAGGTGCAGTCGCCAGTGAGTTACTGGACAACTTGTATGCATTCGACGACAAAGTGCTATTCAAACCAACTAAAGCGGTGGATGACCCGTTCCGAAACAGTTATGAAGAAGCGCTTTCGTATTTTGTAGGCGGCATGCTTGAGGAAGATAAAGGCTTTGCTCTGCAGCCTTGGACTGCAGTTCGATTTGAGAATGAAGACTTGCTGATTCGTGACGACAATGCCCTTGCAATGGGGCTTTACTACTTTACCGATACGGCTGGTAACGAAACCAAAGTTGAATACACATTTGGTTATCGATTGGATGACGATGGCAGTGTCAAAATCGAATTACATCACTCTTCCTTACCTTTTAGTAAGTAATTAATTCAGCCTGCACAAGATCTTGTGCAGGCTTTTTCTCCTTTATTAAAGAGTCTGCTTAATATGAAGAAATATTCGAGTGCACCTTTGTTTATGCTGTTGGCCGGGTTTCTTGGTCCTGTCAGTTATGTTCAGGCTTATGAGGCTGGTGACTGGTTGATTCGTGGAAGGGTGATTAACGTTAATCCAAATGATTCAAGTGGAACGGTATCAGTCAATGGAGTTGATCAAGGAACGGAAGGTGTCAGTGTTGATAGCGATACTGTACCGGAACTGGATATCACCTACATGATGACACCCAACTGGGGCATAGAGTTGATTTTAGGGTATTCCGAGCACACCGTGGATGGTAGCCAAAGCTGGGATTTTCTGGGGCCGGTCGCTGAAACCAAAGTTCTGCCACCAACCCTAACCTTGCAATATCATTTCCGCCCAAATGGCAAACTGAAGCCGTATGTCGGAATGGGAGTGAACTACACCTATTTCTTTGATGAAAAGGTTCCCAACAGCTCTGGCCTCAGTAATCCCGGTGACTCGGTCAAGCTTAAATCATCCTGGGGACTGGCTTTTCAGGCGGGTGTTGACTATGCACTGGATGATGACTGGTTTGTGAACCTTGACCTGAAATACATCGATATTGATACCACAGCGACTTATCGGAATACGGCGGCGGGCTCTGTGTCTGTCAGCACTGATATTGATCCTGTGATCTTCGGTATCGGTATTGGCAGACGTTTTTAATGTGAAAAACCCATTAGATTAATCTGAGATAGTGGAGATGGTTTAAGTAAACTGCCTGAATGTTGATATATTAGCTTTTGCGAACGATTTTATTCTTCACTGGGTTGCATTTGATGTACCGGAAAAAAATTATTGCTTTTGCTGTTGTCGCTCTTGCCATGGTTTTCCTGGCAGGAGCGCTGGCTATCTGGTCAACAAGACTGACTGCCCAGAACATCGTTCAAGTGAACATGGCAAATGCATTGCTCACAGAGCATTGGAAATTATCCAATAACAGTTATCGTTTATTCAAACAGATTACCGATGAATTATTATTTGGCAAAAATGCCAATCAGGCGTTAGTTCGTAACAAGCGAGAGTTGATTGCCAATGCCATTTCCACAATAACGCAACTTGAACAACAACAACGACTGGCTCTGGGCGAAATCGCCACCAAGGGAACGGTAGAAGATACCAAGGAGCTGGAAAAGTTACTCAACGATATTCTTGATGCGTTTGACGCGGTGCTTGCTGAGCCGGTAAGTCAGCTTAATACTGAAAAAATTCGTTTCCTGCTGGAGGAGCAGATTGATAATCGGTTTCGGGAAGCCATTAATTCAGCTTTGCAACGACAAAGTACTATCGTCAATTCACTAAATTCAGATATCGAAAATATTCACACCAATATTGCCTGGGCTGCTGCCGCACTCACTATTTTTGCTGTATTTGCAGCGCTGTTGGGTAGTTATGCCATGATTCGTAATATTTCGATTCCAGTAGATTTTCTAAAAAAAGCAGCCGAATCTTTTGCTGGCGGAAACCTGAATTATCGTGTGCCACGCGGATTTGATCGAGAGTTTGATGCGATTTCAGCCGCCTTTAACGATATGGCTCAGAAACTTTCTGAAGAGAAATCTTTGCGGGATAAACTCAATAGTCAGCTGGAGTTTGAGGTTAATAAACGCACCAGTGAATTGCAGGTCCTCAATGAAACCTTGAAAAAAAATGATGCTGCCAGAAGAAGCTTTCTGGCAGATGTCAGTCATGAACTGCGCACACCACTCACCATCATTCGTGGCGAAACCCAGGTCGCGCTTCGACAGAGCAGACAACTTGATGAGACCGAGGCACGAAGTATTTTGGAAAGCGTTCATGAACAGTCTCTTTTATTGAGTCGTCTAGTGGATGATTTGTTGTTTATTGCTCGAACAGAAGCCAATAATCTTCAGTTAAAGATAGATGTATATTCGATTAATAAGCTGCTGAAAAATTGCGTAAATGAATTTCAACGTACGGCAAATCAGCACAAAATCAATCTGAAATGTGGCCTTCCTTTTGATGAGGCTATTGTCAGGGTTGATAAAGATCGATTTCAACAATTGCTGAGAATCTTGTTTGATAATGCAATTAAATATAGTCCATCCGATACCAACGTTACCGTTTCGTCAAAACTGGATGCTGGTAATGTAATCATTACTGTTCAGGATCAAGGTGCTGGGGTGGCAGATGACGAGTTGCCATTAATTTTTGACCGATTTTATCGAAGTCAACGAATGCAGCATGAAAAACCAACGGGATCAGGACTGGGCTTGTCCATTGCCAAATCAATATGTGATGCCCATCAGGCATCTATCTGGGCGGTCAATACGGAAGACGGACTGGCAATTCATATTAAGCTTGCTGTGGAGTAACAATGCAAATATTGATTGTTGAAGATGAAAAGCGTGTGGCCGATTTTATCTGCAAAGGTTTGAGGGTTGAAGGCTATTTTTGTGAACAGGCTCATAATGGTCAATCAGGGCTTATGCTGGTCAATTCACATAGCTTCGATGTCATTATTCTTGACAGAATGTTACCGGATACAGACGGCATCAGTTTTTTAAAGCATATTCGTAATGCAGGTATTTCTACGCCGGTGTTATTTCTTACAGCGTTGGATGATATTGAAGAAAAGGTTCACGGCTTGCGTGCAGGAGCCGATGATTATTTAACAAAACCTTTTGATTTTGAAGAATTACTTGCCCGTATCGAAGTTCTTTCCCGCCGGGGAATAAATGGACCTGATGTCGATGAAAATATTATTAAATTGAATGATATTTCTATTTCTCTGACCCACAGGACAGTATATAAGGGCAATGAGCTGATAAAAATGACCACAATGGAATTTGACTTATTGTTGTTTTTAGCAAAATCCAAAGGTCGTGTGTTAAGTCGTGAACGTATACTGAATGCAGTCTGGCAACTCAACAGTGATCCATTGACGAATGTGGTTGATGTTTATATCAATCGTTTACGCAAAAAATTCGACATTCATCAATCCGAATCCTTTATCGAAACACTTCGTGGTGTAGGTTACAGATTAAACATTAATTGACGTAAGGATGTCGGCTGGGAATTTCAATTAGCCATTTTGCTGCACACTGTTAGATCACTGAAAATCTTGCTTTGGTGTATTTATTTCCAACGACTCCAATAAAAAAAGCCCAGCACTATTAAGAGTGCCGGGCCAATTTATGAAGCTGCTTTTACATTAACTTACAAGCTAAACACGCTTAATACACCACCCAGTGTGGTCCAGCTTGATAGCGATCGGTAGGCACCTACAGCGCCAAGACCATCGGTATCATTTTCAAGATTATTGGTCATGCCAATACCGGCCCAACCACCAATGCCTGACAAAATTGAGATGTATTGTTTACCATCGTGTTTGTAGGAATTAACGTTGCCAATAATGCCCGATGGGGTTTTAAAGCGCCAAAGTTCACGTCCGGTTTTGGCATCCAGGGCTTTCAGATACCCCTCCAGCGTGCCATAAAAAACAACATCGCCAGCGGTAACCATGGCTCCGGACCAAACTGAGAACCGTTCAGGATTTGTCCAGACGATTTTGCCTTCACGAGCATCCCAGGCAATAAAGTTACCCATATTGTCTTTGGTGGCCGCAAACATATTTACTTCAGCACCGACGTATGGCTGACCGGCTAAATATTCAACTTCAAACGGTTCCAAATCCATACAGATATGGTTGGTTGGTACATAGAACAAACCCGTTCTTGGAGAATAAGCCGCAGGTTGCTGATCTTTGGCTCCATGGGCCGCAGGACAGATACCGGTTGTCTGAGTATCTTCACCATTGGCTTCAGGTGAGTAGGTGGCCACACGATCCGGAAGTCCCGTTTTCATATTGATGCTGTTGGCCCAGTTAACACTTGGGTCGAATTTTTCAGCTACCAATAATTCACCGGTTGCACGATCCATGGTGTAACCAAAGCCATTACGGTCAAAATGCACCAGCATCTTACGCATTTTGCCTTTTACTTTCTGGTCCACCAGAATATTTTCGTTAACGCCGTCATAATCCCATTCATCATGCGGTGTCATCTGATAGATCCATTTGGCTACACCGCTATCCAGATCACGAGCAAACAGGGACATGGTCCATTTGTTGTCACCGGGTCGTTGTAGCGGATTCCAGGTAGATGGATTACCGGTTCCGTAGTAATAAAGATTCATTTCAGGATCATAGGAGAACCAGCCCCAGGTAGTGCCGCCACCAATTTTCCACTGCTCACCTTGCCAGGAATTCAATGAGGAATCTTTGCCGATTGGTTGTAACATAGCGGTGGTATTTTCTGGATCGACCATCATTTCGTCATCAGGTCCGGTGCTATATGCTTTGTAGAGTGTTTTGCCATTCATATCATAGGCTTGAACATAGCCACGAACACCAAATTCACCACCGGAAATACCGACAATGATTTTGTCTTTAAAGACATTGGCATTACCGGTATTGGTTGCGCCGGTAGTTGGGGTATCACGTTTATCTGACCAGAGCACTTCACCGGTATCAATATCTAACGCCACCAACGTGGTATCCGCCTGGTTAAGGAAAATTTTACCGTCCCCATAAGACAAACCACGATTGACCACGTCACAGCACATTACTGGAACCGTTTCAGAGTAGTTTTGTTTGGGTTCGTATTTCCATTTGATGGCCCCATCGTTGCTCAAATCCAGTGCATAGACGATATTTGGATAAGGTGTATGGACATACATCACATCATCAATGATCAACGAGTTACCCTCGTGCCCGCGTAATACGCCGGTAGAAAAAGACCAGGCCATTTCCAGATCTTTAACGTTCTCCAGATTGATTTCATCTAATTGGCTGTAACGTGTATTGGCATAGTTTCCTGCTGACATAACCCATGTCTCTGGATTTTCCTGCATGCCGAGTAACTCATCTGCAACAGTGAGACCGGGAAGCGCCAATGACATCATTGCGATAGATAATTTAGTTTTATTCATATTGTTTCCTCTATGTTAGCCGCTTCAAAAACCGATAATTAACCGTCATGTGAAATTAGCTTTTGAACGGAGTGAGGATGTTAGCAACGAGGTAACAGGAATAATTGCCCGTGTGTCCGAATCTTTTTTAACGCTCTGGAACCACAGTCAAGTTGGCGCGGTAGATGTTAAGCAGAAGAAATTCTGTAAAGAACATATATATAAGTTTGAGCACGGTCTATCTGATGGAGAAGAGATCGATTTACAAATTGATGGAGTATTAAAGAAGTGATTAACAAATTTCAGACATAAAAAAACCTCAGAAGTAGCACTTGCTGAGGTTTTTTAATAATCATTGGCTCCCCGAGCTGGACTCGAACCAGCGACCCAATGATTAACAGTCATTTGCTCTACCAACTGAGCTATCGGGGAACAGAAAGATGGCTATGATAGTGATTTGAGCCCGGAGGGTCAAGGATTACTACTAATTTTTTTAACTGTCTGGGCATGACTTTATATATGTTATTGATTGTAATATTTTTTCAACTGTATCGTGTTGACTGGCTTAAAACACTTTTTAGACAGAAGGAGGATTAAGTGGAATATATTGCTCCTATTAGCTCTGCCGTTATGGCACTTATCTGGGTGATTTATTTACAACTATTTATTTGTTCAATATCGCCGCAGTAATCGACCTTATCTGATTTTTCACCATGCCCAGAATGAAAATCCTGATGCATTGTGCCTATTGGTCAATATGGGTGAGAGAGCGATTCATATTCAATGTGTCCAGGCAGTTGTAACGATGCAATCCGGAGAAATATATGAGCTTGGTGTTACCCAGTTCAAACGGGTGAATGTGATGGAGCAAAATGTTCAGCAGACTCTGCGTCAGGGACCATTGTTAAATGGGGGCTATCTGGTACTTGGAACCTTCAGAGATATTATTGAGAATGCTGAAGCAGCAAAAGGAGAAGCAATTGTGCTTGAACAGGTTGAAACGCTTGAATTAAGAGCTGCTGCTATACATGCGCCCAGTAAACATCCAGTGGGAGCCCGGCGTGGCTTTAAACTAAAACATGATGGAGGTTCATGCATTTTTCCAAAACAGATCTCCACTGAGCAGATGGTGAACCGTAAACAACAGAAAGAGGTGATTAACTGGATTGAAACAGAACTTAACCCAGTTAATCATCCAACAGACAGAGATGATCAGGAAAAGCCAAAAGAGCCTAATCCCTAGGCTCAAATGCAATTATCAGAGTAATTTATTGCTCAATAAATTCAGCAATGCGTTGTAAAGCATTTTGTAAATTACTTTCGCTGGTGGCAATTGATAAACGAATATGGTTTTTCAGACCAAATGCGGTTCCAGGAACCACTGCAACACCTTTTTCAACCAATAAGGCTTCTGCAAAGTCCATATCATCTGTTAAATCTGGTTTGTTAGCCAATACACCGCTGATATCTGGAAACACATAAAAAGTACCATCTGTTTCGAGAGCGGTAATGCCTTGCATCTGATTGAGCTTTTCGACCACAAAATCGTGACGTTTTTTGAATTCAACCAGCATAGTTTGTACGCAGCCCTGATCACCATTTAAGGCTTCGACTGAGGCCGCTTGTGAAATAGATGTGGGGTTTGATGTGCTCTGCGATTGAATTTTTTTCATCGCGCCGATTAATTGAGCAGGGCCACCGGCATAACCAATACGCCAGCCAGTCATTGAATAGGCTTTGGAGACACCATTCATAACGATTGTGCGGTCATATAAATCAGGGCAAGCCATTACGATATTGTAAAACGGTTCATCGGCCCAATATATAAGTTCGTACATGTCATCAGTGGCGATGAGAATGTCAGGATACTTACGCAACACTTCGCCCAATGCTTCAAGTTCAGCTTTGGTGTAAGTCATGCCGGTTGGGTTGGAAGGGCTGTTGATGACAAATAACCGGGTTTTGTCAGTGATGGCTTCTTCAAGTTGTTGTGGAGTGATTTTATAACGTTGATCACGGTCGCCAATGATGATCACCGGTTTGGCATCAGCGAGTAAAACCATATCAGGATAAGATACCCAGTAAGGGGCCGGGATAATTACTTCATCGCCAGACTCTAATAAAGCCTGTGCCAGATTAAAGAAGCTTTGTTTACCGCCACATGAAACCAGAATTTGATTGGCTTCGTAAGTTAAACCGTTATCACGGGAAAACTTTTTGATGATGGCGTTTTTCAATTCAGCGGTACCATCAACCGCGGTATATTTGGTTTGGCCCTTATCAAGCGCTTTAACGGCTGCTTGTTTAATATGATCCGGCGTATCGAAATCCGGTTCGCCGGCACCAAGACCGATAATATCTTTACCTTCGGCTCTCAAGGCCGCGGCGCGTGCGGTAATGGCTAAAGTAGGTGAGGGTTTGATGCTTTGAACGCGCTGTGAGAGTTTGATAGTCAAAATCTGTCCTTCGAGAAACGATAGTGATTAGAAAACCGTAATATACGATAAACACGGACATTGCTAAAGAGTATGAAAAAACAATTTGAATTAGTCTGCGAGTTTGAACCGGCGGGGGATCAACCAACTGCGATTGCGTCGCTGGTTGAGGGATTAAACAACGGTGAAATGTGGCAGACCCTGTTAGGGGTCACCGGCTCGGGAAAAACCTTTACGATTGCCAATGTTGCGCAAGCTGTGCAGCGTCCGGTAATGGTTCTGGCACCCAATAAAACGCTGGCTGCACAACTTTATAGTGAGATGAAAGAGTTCTTTCCCAATAATGCGGTGGAATATTTCGTTTCCTATTACGATTATTATCAGCCGGAAGCCTATGTGCCGTCATCCGATACCTTTATCGATAAAGATGCCTCGGTGAACGAACAGATAGAGCAAATGCGTTTATCAGCAACCAAAGCCATGCTGGAACGGCGCGATGCGATTATCGTCTCCAGTGTGTCCTGTATTTATGGTTTGGGTGATAAAGATGCCTATCTGGCGATGGTCATGCATCTGGTTCAGGGCGATATCATTAATCAACGCGAAATTTTACGGCGTCTTGCCGAGTTGCAGTATTCGCGAAATGATATTGAATTATCGCGTGGTACCTATCGGGTTCGAGGCGAGGTTATTGATATATTCCCGGCTGAATCGGAACGTGATGCGGTACGTGTAGAGTTGTTTGATGATGAAGTTGAGCAGATCAGTTATTTCGATCCGTTAACGGGTGAAATATTGCAACGGATGAATCGCATTACCATTTATCCGAAAACGCACTATGCCACCCCCCGCGAGACCATTCTGGGTGCTGTGGATTCGATCAAAGATGAATTACGTGAAAGATTGGCTGAACTAAATGAACAGAATAAATTAGTCGAAGCTCAGCGCTTAGAGCAGCGCACCCGTTTTGATATCGAAATGTTATTAGAGCTTGGCTACTGCAACGGTATTGAAAACTATTCTCGACATTTATCGACTCGACAAGCAGGAGAGGCACCGCCCACTTTATTTGATTATCTGCCTGATGATGCCATTTTGGTCATTGATGAAAGCCATGTGATGATTCCGCAGATTGGCGCGATGTATAAGGGGGATCGGTCACGTAAGGAAACGCTGGTGAATTATGGTTTCCGATTACCGTCTGCACTGGATAACCGACCAATGATGTTTGATGAATGGGAAAAGCAGGCACCGCAAACCATTTTTGTTTCGGCTACGCCCGGGAAATATGAAGCAGAACATGCTGGCAATATCGTCGAACAGGTAGTGCGTCCAACCGGGTTAATCGATCCAGAAGTGGAAATTCGTCCGGTCGGTACGCAGGTCGATGATTTGCTTTCCGAGATTAATAAACGCACAGCCGTCAATGAGCGGGTTTTGGTCACCACCTTGACCAAACGTATGTCTGAAGATCTCACTGATTATCTTCGCGAACACAACGTCAAAGTGCGATATCTGCATTCGGATATCGATACGGTCGAACGGATGGAGATTCTGCGTGATCTACGGCTGGGTGAGTTTGATGTGCTGGTGGGTATCAACTTACTCAGGGAAGGACTGGATTTACCTGAAGTCTCGCTGGTAGCGATTCTGGATGCTGATAAAGAAGGGTTCCTGCGCAGTGACCGTTCGCTGATTCAGACAATTGGGCGTGCAGCGCGAAACCTTAATGGTAAAGCGATTTTATATGCCGACAAGATTACCGGCTCAATGCAACGGGCAATTGATGAAACCGATCGGCGTCGTGAAAAACAGATTGCCCACAATCTGGAGCATGGCATTACCCCGATGGGTATTATCAAATCGATTCGTGGTGGCATGGATGATTCGAAAAGCAAAAAAGAGGAAAAACTGCGCTTTGCCGAAGTGGCAGAAGAACATGCCAAATATGCCTCACTGTCTCCACAACAATTGGCCAAACGTATTCAACAGATTGAAAATGCAATGTATAAACATGCACAGAACCTGGAGTTTGAAGAAGCGGCTAAATTAAGAGATGAACTTGATAAAGTCAGAAAGATGGCGCTAGGGCCGGTTGCTTTGTAATAGAGACCTATACATACGCTTGGAAATACTTAGTTCTATTGGCGGTATAAAGCGCTTGCAAAATATGCCTGACTGCGTATAATTTCGCGCTTCACAGCAGGCACGTAGCTCAGTTGGTTAGAGCACCACCTTGACATGGTGGGGGTCGTTGGTTCGAATCCAATCGTGCCTACCAATTTACTCTATATAATTCAGTAAGTTGGCGGGTTTTTACTTTTCGCCTTTCGCATAAAATAATATATAATAATATTCAAATAATATACGATCACTATTTACTGTGATCAACATGACCAATTGTGCCTACACTGGCAAACTTCTTTTCTAACTTCTTTCTGCCGTACTGAGCTTTCCATATCGGTTTGAAAATACGAACCGATTCATCGTAAGATAAATGCCCACCATAAATAACGTTGGCATCAAAATCTGCAAATTTACCTTTCCCGTCAGTGCAAACGGCAATATGCTTGCGATCCTTATAATCCACAAAGAAGCAATGCCTTAGAGGGTTCAGTTCGCCAGCACAAACATTAGTCACTGGATCCCCGAAAGAAATACCCTTCATCCTTCCTTTTGCAATCTTTTTAATTTCTAACATTTCACTCATTACCAACCCCCATTAAGCCCGTAGGCATTAAAATCTAAAATGCTCTTTTCCGTTTCGAAGAATCTCTAGCGCCATTTTTACACGCAGCTTATCCTCCCCTTGAAAGTCCCTTGGCTCAATCGTAGTGTTCTCAATTATCCAGTCAAAAGAATCAAGGCCCATCAACGCCGTTTCCACGTCCTCTAAGATTTTCCTGTAACGTAAGACCTCATCTGCAGCCACGGACAAGTACCGTATAGGATCTGACTTTATTTGAGCCTCTTTTATCGCAGCTACGGCTGTGAGTCGTGCAAAAATATTTAAGTGCTTTTCATCCATAATGATAAGGCCTATTAGTTTTTCTGAGGAAGTACGGCAGGCATTTCAATCCTAACCCATTCAATATGCCGATCCAGATAATCTTGCGTAGTTTTCTCTTTACGATGCCCACGCAATAACTGGAGCTGCTTCGTTGTCCATCCTTGTTTTTCCCGTAACGATTCACCTAATGCAAGTAATTCGTGAAACGTTGGTGGGTTTTCCATTTTAATGCCTGCCAAATCTCTGGCCTTGGCAAATCCATCGCTAATCTGCTTAACTGATAACTGCATCGAGTGCGTTTTTTCTTTTGACTCTTTACGCCGTTGCCGTGACTCATGGACTAAATAAGGGCAAGCCAAATCATCCCGACAATTACGTACAATATCATCCAGCGTTTTTGCACCAGCAGCAGAGTAGGCCACTGGTAATGATGCAGGTATTTCAATATTCGAATTGCTGCCATGCTTTCGGGTCTTCTGAATAATCACCCGGTAAAATTCACCTTCCTTGCTGTCAAAGCGCCATTTTTGGATATCGCTACGCCGTTGCAGGGCGTTCAAGGATAGCTCCATAGCGTTCTTAATCGGTGTGCTGGCATGTTTGTATATCAATTCGTATTGCTCAAGCGTAAGCGGCTGACGTTTGGTTTTATCCATGTCGCGCTTAACAATTTTCTCAGCAATGTTTTCAGGGTATTTTTCATCTGAAACCGCTTGCCGGAAAATCATCACTAGCAAGGTTCTGTGCTTGTTGTAAACCTCTGCTGTTGAGCGAGTGTTTAAGTATTCTGCTATATGACGCTGGCCAATCGTTTCAAAACCATGATGGCCTAACTCGGTAATGAAGGTTTTAATCAGGCGAGAATATTCCCGTACAGTGCTATCTGATAATGGCTGACCATTTACCCGTTTTTGGGGAATGATTTCATCACGGAAGTATTCAAGGTATTCTGAGAATGAGCCGGCAGGTTGAACGACTTTTCCGACTAAGTCAGGGTTCTGTTTTAATAGCTGCTGTAACTGTTTAGCTGCTTCAATCGCCTCCTTACGGTTAAAACCAAAGCCGTGATACTTGCCAGTAATAGGGTGCTTATACTGATAATAATTGCGCTCACCGCGTTTCTGAACATATAAATTCAGTCCGGCTAAATCCTTATTACCGCGCTTTCTAGGCCGTGGCGTCATTTCTCAGCACCTTTGAAACCAAATGATTTGCTGGCTTAATCTTATCGAGATCAACATAGTACATTCCGCCGATAATTTCACCCTGAATTTCGCCGTTATCAATCCATTTTTTTATCGTGTTCACAGACGGCCGTGAGCCTTCCGCAAAGCGTTTCTTCCTGTAGACTGATACTTTCATTAGGGGCATTGTTATCGACCTTAATCTAAATTTAACTGTGAAAAAGTTAATGGTGGCATATAGCCAGAAGCTGACTGTCTGTACCATCGTGGCATCGGGCAATCCTTCCCAATAAACTTGTTAAGCAAAATATCTCTTTGCTCTAAAGTTAAATCTTCACCAATAACTCTACCGTCATAATTTGAAACAACTGTATATCTGTCTTCGCTCATTTCATTAATCCTTATTCAATTCGGTGATGATGCTAGTTACCTGGAAAGCACAAATATTTTCTTGTGGGCATATCATCTCTTTTGTCCTGAATCCATCCATCCGGTCTTGGCTCGCAAGCCTCAATTATTTCTATTTCATCGGCATCCAACATGACCTGCTCACTAAAGCATTGATAGATAACATCCAAGTCTTGTGGTTGTGTTTTTAAATATTCAATTAATTCTGAAACTTTCATATCACTTACCCTCTAGGCTGTTGGCGTATTCATCAAGCTCTTGTTCGTACTCCCTTAGCGCTTGAACAACAGCAAACTTCCCGCGATTAAAAGCAAAATATTGGTCGGCAGTGTAATTATCCGGCACATTTACACTTTCAATTCGTTCGCGAAACTCCAGTAATGTTTCTATTTTTGCCGCCTTAAGCTGCTGCTCAAGGTTGAATATAGAAATATCTCTATGTGCTAATTCGGCTGCAATATCTGACTTACTGTGAAGGCCTTCTTTGGTCATGGCATTTATATGCCTGACGTAATAATCTTCCTGCTCAATAATGTCTCTTTCAGCGTATTCACTCATTCCCCATTACTCCCGTTGCTTTGTTGGCGTAGCTTTTTGATAGATTCCAGCTTTTGTAAGCAATGATTTACTACTTCCTGTAAGGTGTTAGTATTATCACCATCAGCGATAGCTTTAACTTCCGCCATGTGGTCTGCCAGAATATCTCTGTGTCGCGCCAGCTCATCGTTTTGGCGTTGAAGCTCGGCTATTACCTTGTTGTTGTCTGTTACTATTTCCATTATCAATCCTCCATAAACCGGGCAATAATATGTCCGATTAAAAGCACTGCAAACACAAAAACACCGAAAGCTATATACGCACACAATTCACTCATAATCACTCTCCAATAGCTGAAAGTAGATGGCTGTTACATTCGGTTATTTCGGTTGGGGTGGGTTTCATAATTCCAGCTCTCCGCGAATGTATGCTTCAACGTCTTTGCACAAATCGTTAACAGCTAACTCAAAACTTCTTTCTAATTGATTTTGTATTAACTCTGAAATCGCGTTATCAGTCAGCGGCTTAATCTTTCTAAACCCATTGTCATAAAGTGTTTTGCAGAAATCCTCCCGAGACAGCATTCCTGTTTTAGCGCCATGCAAGTAAGGGTCAAGCAAAAGCATTTCAGCAACAGCCAAATCTCGCCGCTTTTCGGCTTCTGTTTTGATTTGACGAAACGAAACGTTATAATCCATGAAGTCCATAAAGCACTGCTCGTCATTTTCATCCCTAACGACAGCGCCGCACGAGCTCAAAAATTCCGGGACACACTTTTCAAAATCAGTGGCAAAGTCTTCCAGTCCTTCTACTCTAGCTACAGAGCGAAACTCACAAGCCTCACCAACCACAGGCACCCACCCATCATTTGATTTAGTCATTAGCTGTCTCCGCGTCCTAGCTCATGCAATGCTTTTAGCGTGCCAGGGATAATCTCGTCTGGTGATAAATCAGCCAAGGATTCGCACTCCAATTCCGCACGATAACGGCACCAGCATGAAAGAAAAGCTGATGCTTCTTCGTGTCGCAGGTACGCGCTATTGTTGTAAGCGTCCATACCTACATTCCAAGTGGTTCCGTTTAGCACAACAATGACTGCATCTGAATAATCCTCACGCATGTCACGTTCAATATGGTGAACTTCTGCCATAGGAATGATGTGTGTTTTTCCTGAAAAAATACTCTCGGTTACTGTTTTCATAAATTCCTCCATTACGCTGCAAATCTGCGAGCAACTTCATGCTCGATATTGCTTTCATCAATCCCCATGCGTTTTAGGCTGCTGAGCAGGTTAGCCAGGTAGTGCTGCTCTGGGTCATGTTCTGGCAGTACAGGGTCCTTCATCTTTTTCATGTGCCGGCCACCATTGTTTTTCAGTGCTTTAAAGTCGTCATGCTCTACGGCAAAATCAACACCATGCCGCTTGATTCGGGCAGACATTGCAGAGCAAGTGCATTTAACGGCCGCAACCTCAATAAGCTCGTCTAATGTCATTTGCTGGCCTTTGTAGTCATAACGCTTTTTCATGCGCTCACCCTGGTTTAATCGGGTATATGCCATCGCATCATAGGCTCCATACTTTGATAGCAGTAAGGCCATATAAGAGCGTCCTACGCCTTTAATCTCAGCTAACTGACGAACGGTTAAGTGCTCGCCGTTGTATTCGTGTTTTGTTGGTGCTGGTCCTTTCATTTCGTCTCCTCGATAAATTTCAAATCTTCGTCAAGAATTTCACACCAGATACCCTGAATACCTACAAGCTCAAATTGATGCCATGAACCGGACTTGCCAAAATAAGTTAATCTTTCAGGCTGGTCTTTCCAGTTGTATCTACCGCCTCTAACTAAATCCTCTGCTTTCATTTCGCTGTCTCCAGTTTGCTTGCTAGTTTCCGTTCACGTAGTTCTGACCTGTCATTTTCTACTGATAAAGGTGCGTCAATGCCGATTCTGACCTGCCCTCTATTTACTTCCAAAACCGTCACCACAATGTCATCACCGATGATGATTGAGTCTCCCACTGAGCGAGTTAATACCAACATCAGTTAATTCCTTCTTGTGTGTGGTTAAGGTTCACGCTTCAACCCATTTGAAATCTGGATAAGTTCCAGTAAGTGTGTAGCCGCAATTCCCCTTTGGAAAAGCAGGCATGGCATCAACGCATTTCTGGCAATAAGCTCTATATCCGCCTACGTTTCCATCGATTCCACCCTTAAGCGGAGTAGAGCAGCCAGGGCATGAAATGCCGATATCATCTTTATCTGCTGTATTTGGTGAGGCCATTGCCTTATTCCTTTGTAAAATGTCTTTTAGAGCATGTCGCAATCGCAGCCATCTTGGCCGCACCAGTAGCACCTGAATGCGAAATCATCCTCATCACACATACATGAACTATCAAACGAGCTATCACACAGCCCGCCCGCCATAACGCCAGCACAAGGAACGTCACTGCATACCTGGCAGCAATCACACTGTTTCCTTAATAAATCCATTACATGCTTTGGTGGTGCGTATTCGTTCATAATAATTTCCTCGTTAAAAGTGTTATCGCATTGGACTAACAACTGCTAATCACTGAGAAAGAAGAGGGCACGTCTAATAGCTTTCACAGTTGCTAGTCCGATGAGAACTTGCGTATTCAATATTGGACGCTGGATTTAAAGTGGCGCGCCTAACCACTAATGCGAGGTCTTTCGACATCTGGTGCCTTACGGGTCTATTCCAGTTCATCCCGTCGCTTCTAGGCTTCACGCATTGGGATAGTGACTCTACCCATCAACAGGGTTTATTCCTCCAGGCTTTACAAGCCACCATCCCGATACGATCACCTGTATCAGCTGCCGGGCTTTCTCCGGCGCGTTATCATGACTATCTCCTTTTGCTTAGTTAACGCTTATCTATTCTCAAAAATTCCAGCCTATTGCTGGCACCCTTTAGCCCCATTTAAGGGGCTGGTTGTTAATCGGGAGTGGTGGTTAAATAATCGTGCCGCGTAAGTGCTGGTTAAATGGAATATCTTGATCATCAAAGTCATTGCCAGCTGAATAATCCGGCCCCGCTTGTTGTGCTGCTGGTTGTGGTCGTGATTGCTGCTGCCCCCCCTTCTTTTTTACTGCCAATCAAATCAATGCTGTTTACATTCAATTCCAGGCTTTTCTTTTCTATACCGTCATTACCTGTAAAAGCGTTTTCAGATAACTCTCCCGATACCGCTACAGACTGACCTTTAACTAAATACTGAATTAACCCTCCTGTTGCTCTGTTACCCCAAAGATTACAACGCACCCACATCGTTTTTTGCCTATCACCAAAGCCCGTTGTTATAGCTAATGGGAAGGTCGCTACGGTTGAACCTGATGGTATGGCGCGTGTTTCCACATCACGTCCGATATTGCCTGTTGCTGAGTAGTTGCTTAAGCTCATTTTTATTCCTATTTAACGGTGATTCGATATGAATAAACCGGCTCAACTAATTGCTCCGTTGCCAGTTCGATTTTGTTTTCCTTGATGTATGCGGCTGGTGTTTGCTTTTTCTCCCAGACTTCCGAAACCGAAACCCGAACACCACCACCCATTGCAGAATGATTCCCTGCCAGACTCTGCAAGCTTGTAGCAACGACTTTCTTACTCGCTTCCAGGTTCTTTATTTGCTGATCAATCTGTTTGTAGTTTTCAGCCAGTGCCAGCCATTCGGAGTCAGAACGCTCAAAGTTTTCAAGGTCTTCCCGCCATTGCTTCCAGCCATTGATTAACTTTTCCTGGCGTTCAGGCTGTGGCTTATACTCATGGTGCGTAATAGCTCTATCTTTACGGCTGGTAATGGTTAAAACCGCCATTTCGGCTCCGGAGACTAAAAGCTGATGCTCAAGCTGCCAGTAATACAGGGCTGGAATATCGGTAAACGTCTTGCCGGTAAATTTATGCTCCCAGACCAGATCGTTATCCATTGTGATACCGTCAAAGCTTGCCAGCAGTTTCAATCCTTCCATTTCTTTAATGCCCACTAACGGGCTAACGGATAAACCATAATCTTCCTCAAACACTGGGCGAGCTTCGGCCTCTGCCGCATGACCTTCATCGAACAGTCCCTGCATTTTTGAGTTATCACGTTGACGAAGCCCGAGCGCATACTCCATTTCAATGTCGCGGCTGTTGTAACCTTCACCCATCATGGCGGGGGCGATTGACGCGGTAAAAGCCTTCTCGCGCGCTTTGAGCCATTCCGGTGTTCCTTGTTGCAAATTTAAGACCTTCATTACGCAGCCTCCTTAACTTTCTTGTTTAGCATGGCAATCGCAGCCTTAAATGCCCGTTGTGGAAGTTCATCAACACTGTTGATGGTGTAACCTTCCTTGCCTGAGAAGTGCTGTAGAAACCGGGCAGTATCTGTTGATGTTTCGTGAATGCGATCCTTCAACTCTTTTGCCTGGTCTGCCGTAACCACTGCTGGTTTAGGCGCTGTATCTACATGGGTTTTATGCTCGTCCGTGTCTGCATCTTTAGTGTCGTCAATAGCAAACAGGCCGTTTAATGCGTACTTACGGGCATAACTGGATGCTGTGCCAGTAATCTGGCTATCATCCATTCCTTTCTTGGTTTCAGCCTCTCTTGCAAGTGCTGTTGATTCAGCAATCACCTTGTCTCCTTGCATAACCCGGCATGTTGCTTTTATGTAAACGCGATCACCAACACCAACAACATCATCACTCATACTTAAATAGTATTCATGCTTTGCCAGGATTGGCTTTACAGCCTCAACAATATCCTCACAACTACGGTATTTATACTTACCAAAACTGTTGAACTGACCTTTAGGCGCTTTTAATTCCGCCTGAATTTTTGACATACTCATTGCATTAACTCCTTTTCTAAAGCTTCTGCCAGTGCAGATTCACGCTCCGATGTTTCATATCCGCGCCCGTAAGCGTCTTTAAATTCTTCGCTAGCATCTGATGGACATTCAAGCCCTTGCTGACCTGCTAGGAAGCCATCAACAAAATCATTCTTGCTGTTCATCTTCTTCTCCTTCCTGGTTGTTATTTCCAAAAATCTCATAAAAAGCAGTTCTTTCTGCTTCGTTCAAACCCTGTTCAAACTGTTTCTCTAAAGTTGGTTCAGCCATAGCTATTCCCATGAAAATTAATAAGCCGAATGTGATTTCGCGTAGGGTGGTCATTACTCATCCCTGTTAACAATGAAATAATCGCCACTAGAAAACATGGAGCCTGACTGTTCGCCACACGCTTTTTTGATGGCTTTCTCAGCTGGCTTTACAGCATCAATCATTGCTAGATGCAGCTGCATTGCGTATCCGTAATGGCTTTTTTGTAAAACAACCACTTTCTCAAGAGCCTCAAACAACTCCCTAGCCACATCAGCAGGAACCCATTCTGTTATTTCGCCGTGACCTGCTACTTCGGGGAATAGGTAGGTTTTAAGGGTCATGATTGTTCTCCGCGTGCTTTGGCTAGGGCGGCATCAGCATCAAACAAGTGCCCAATCATTTTTGGATGGTTTTTAATATCGGCTTTCATTTTCTTAACTTCTTCTGTCAAGCAATGCAGCGCCTCATACAAATCAGGTGCGGCTTTCTGTAAAGCAATATTTGCTTCTGCTTCACGCGCTCTTTCTTGTCTCAACGGCTCTGTTCTTTCGCGCATATCCAGCCATGACTCACCATCAAGCTTTTCATCGCTGACGGATAATGGGTAATTAACGCCATTCTTAATCACGCCGCCAAGTGGCAAAACTTGATCCCAAGGAGCAGGAGTAAATTTAGTAGTCATAATCGCTCTCCATAACTGCCAGCTTTTGGCTTAATTCTGATTCTTCACGCTCAGCAATCATCTGGTCTTCAATGAAGTCAAAATGGTCAGATTCGATTGCAGCCCAAACGCCATCAATATTTATTCTGGCCTTGGTGACTGATGGTCTATCGCCATTCATGTCATAGGTAATGATTGCTTCGTAGCTCGTATCACCAATAGTCAAATCCATATCGTGACTGAGGCCTGTTTCAGCAAAAGGGCTTAGCGGGTGACTGTCGAATTGGCGGATACCTTCTGGATAATTACCCATCACAGCACCCCCATAACTTTAAGAAGCGGTTGCAAAACCATGTTTGCCAAAGGCCATGCAAAAATCCAAACAAGGAAGGTGCAGGCGATTACATGCAGGATGATTTCCAGTACACCCATAGGCTTTCTAGGCACTGGGTATTCGGCAGAACAATCACCGACTCGATAAGTAGGTTGTATCTTTGCTGACTTCATGTTGTTTTGCTCCCGTAACCGTTGTTGGTTTGGTCGAGACCGGCGTTGCCTTTGTGGCTTAAGCCGGTCAACAGAGAGGGCGCTAGGCATTTTTACGTGTGTTTGTTCACTGTTCGCCGGTTTCTCTGTGACCGTGGGGCTATTATTGAACAATTGTTCCGTACATGTCAAGAACAATTGTTCCGGGTTTGTAAATAAAAAGGCAAATATTACTATCGTTTAAATATATGGCGCGTAAACAGGTGTTTTATAGGATAAACTTGTTTTGTATTAATCTAACAAGGAATTACTGATGAGAATGTTCGTCTTGATTACTGCCATTATGATTGCAGGCTGCACTCCGTACTCATATGAGCAAGCAACTCAATCCCCACCTCAAGATTTAAGCAAGGAGGGTTTCAGTGAGAAAATAACGGTTAAGGATGGCCCGCTTGAAGATAAGGCGGAGATTAATACCTTATATGGCTTTAGATCGTTTAATACTAGCGGTGAGGTATGGAATGATAACTTTTTGAGGGCATACATAGATAAATCTACAGGTAGGACGACATACCAGGTATATGATGTTATTTACATGAAAGATTGGTCAAATTTTTACCAGGTAAACTATTTATCCAGCGGCGATTTAAAGTCTAAACCGCTTCTTAAGATATCAAGCGATGTTATATCTTGCAGCTACATAAGTGAATATGGCTGCACCCTAAGAGAGGATGTAGCCTGGAGCGTTGATAGGAATCTGCTTGAGCGCATAGCTTCAACTTATACAACCGTTGCCGATAGAGCTACATGGGAATACAAGCTTAAAGCTAGAACGGGATCGGATGAAAATAGAATGTTCTTCGCTGCTGAAGTAGCGGCACTGCTTGAGGCTGTTGACAGCTATAAATCTAGCAATGGTTTAAATTAATTTTACAGATATAGACTTACAGGCTTCACAATTAAAAACCTGCTCACCTTCAGCGTTAAGGTGCAATAACCGCCATTTATGTTTGTGTATTTTGCACCATATACGCGTAACGGGTGTATGCCACGCAGTAGATATAATCATTAATGTGCGTGACTATCGCCGTTTGAAACTTTGCGGGTGGCTTCGCGCTTAGCGGCATCTTCTATAAAAGCCTTTCCGTCAGGATCGGCTTTATTCCAGTTATCAATTAAGGCTTCAATGTGGCGCATTTGCTTAATATCACCCATAAGCTGAGGCATAATCAATTGCCAACCAGTTAAGTTGAAAGCTGCAGCCAGCTTGTCTGCGATCTCAATTGAAGGGCAACGCTCACCGCTGAGTATGTAACGTATCATTCTCGCGGTAACGCCGCTTTTCTTTTCCAAGTCCTTTATTTCCCACTCGCACATATCCATTAACCTTTTCAGGTTATTAACGAGGGTTTCCTGGGTAGATGGTTTGTTTTGCATATCATGTACTTTATACAAAACGTCGGGAAATTTTGTTCCTAATTTGAACGATTGTTCTTGACAGGTTGCGGAACAACTGTTCATAATTCACCCATGAATAAAAACTTATATGAACAGACATTGAAGTTACTTAACGCCAGCGATTTATCGCCGGAGTTCGTGGCTTCCAATATTGGTGTAACCGGGAGATGGGTTCGCAAGGTTCGTGATGGAATCATCAAGGAACCTGGCGTGCAAAAAATCCAGCGCCTACATGACTTCCTTAGCACTAATAAATCAGCCGCATAACAGCTCACCTTCGGGTGGGCTTTTTTTGTGCCTGATACGTTTTTGAAAGCTGATTTATCCATGACTCCAGATTAACCGAGCCATGGCAAGAAAAATATATTTAAGTTCCAGGAGTTCAAACAATGAATCAAGTTAAGTTAGCCATCTGGAGCACAGCACACGAATACAAGGACGGCAAAAACGGTGCATTCCGTGAGCTATCCGCATTAATGGGTATGAGTGAGCAGGTCATGCGTAATAAAGCTTGCCCAACTTCTGAAAACTCCTACTTTTCACCTGATCAGTTACTCAACCTGCAAAACATTGCAGACGACTACCGCATTAACAATGCTATGCGGCTGGCTGAAAAGCGCGCTGGAGCAACTGAGCGGGGCGTAACTGAATCACTGCTACATATCACCAGCGAATTAGGCTCAATGGCTCATATCATTAGTGAGGCCGAAGCTGATAACAAATACACAGAACGAGAGAAATCCGACTGCATTAGCCAGTTAAATCGAATTGAAAAAGCCTGTGAGCATTTAAAGCTGGCTATTCATCAGCAGGAAGCTGGCAAGTTGGTGAGGGCTGTTTGATATGAACCTAATCGACACAATCATAACCTCAAAAACATTCAACCTTATCCCTAATATCATTAAGTGGATCTGGTCTCCGGTCTCCAAGCGTCAGCACTTTCTCAGGCTTCGTGAGGTGTATGAGATTTTTGGAGAAAACGACTTCCAGCCATACAGCGATGTATACGGGAGAAAGGCCGCTGTCCGTCGTTATTTCAAAATCACTGGTGCTGCAACCAGCTCCACCCGGTGCTAAACCCCATGGCTGTCCAGTTCTCATCATCAATTTCAGCGACGAATATGCTATCACCCGCTAGTAAAGGGGATAGCCGAATCATCCCTGTATCGCCGTTAAGTACTGAGCGTATACCTCTGGCAACCAGATTTGACACAACAAAAAAAGCAGCGCATCGGCCGTCTGATGAGGTCATGAATTGCTTACATCGTTCATCGCTAATTTTCTCGATCGCTTTCTTTATTTCCCGCCAATTAGTCAGGGGCGTTTCATCACTAATTTTTATAGTTATGACGTATTTAGCTGTTTCTTCGTTATCTTCTGATAGGTACATCCATTCCACCTCATTAAAGAATTTAAGCTCATGAGTATTGAGCAATTAAATTTAGCGTTTAAGGCTGGCATTCAAAAAGCAGCCACCAAGTTCGTGCTTGTTGCCCTTGCTGACTACGCAAATGAGGCGGGTGAAGCCTACCCAACAATTGAAACGATCACAGCTAAAACATCCCTTAATCGCAAGACAATCATATCAGCGCTCAAAGAGCTTTCATTGCTTGGACTTATCACTGACACCGGCATGGTGAGAGGTAAAACGGGACAAGTGAAAGTCTGGAAGTTACAACTTAAACCCTCCAATGAAAGAGTACCAAAAACGGGACACTTAGATAAAGCAAAAAAACAACCAATGAAAGAGTCCCAAAAACGGAACAGTACCGAAAACGGAACAGTACCGTTTTTTCCTCCTAACGATCCCGAAAACGGGACTGTTAAAGAGTCCCAAAAACGGGACACAGAACCATCAGTTCTTTTAACCACCATAGAACCACCAGTTAAAGAGAAGGCGCCCGCGAAGAAATTCATGCCGCCAACTGAAAGTGAAATCGAAGCCCTAGCCTACGAGCAAAATTTAAACCTTGATGGCTATTTTGATTACTACGAATCAAACGGCTGGATGGTGGGTAAAAACAAAATGAAGAACTGGCAGGCCGCAGCAAGAAATTGGCATAAACGCCAAAAGCAATTTAACCGCGGCAACTCAAAAACCGCTCGCCGTCCTGGTGAGCTCAATTATCAACGTGAAGTACCAGGGGAGCGATTATCGTGATAGCCCAAAACTTGAAAGAATTTGATATTGCCTTGTGCGAGGCGCTGGCAATTTTTGACAAGCACCCACCTGAACCCTCGGTGGTTGAGTTCTGGATGAATATCTTATCGCCTTACAGTATTGAGCAGGTAAAGCGAGCATTCAAGGTTCATGTGGCAAAAAGCCATTTTGCACCAAAGCCAGCAGACATAATCGAAATCATCAACCAGCAAGACGGCAGACCATCAGCAGACGAAGCTTGGCCTATTGCCCTGCAAGGCGCTGATGAAAACACAACGGCCGTATGGACTGAGGAAATTGCACAGGCCTGGTATCACTGCCAGCCCGTATTTGAATCAGGCGATGAAATAGGCGCTCGCATGGCTTTCCGTCAGCACTACCAAAGACAAATTGAGCACTCCCGCATGACTGGACAGCCAATCCGCTGGACAGTTTCACTCGGACACGATCAGGCTCAGAAAAAAACAGCATTGGAAGTGGCTCAGCAAAAAGGGCTTATCTCACAAAGTCGCGTTACTGGATTACTTCCATCGCCAGAGCCAACAGGTGATGGTCAGCACATAGCTGCACTGGTTGGTTATGACGGCACGTTTGAAGCACCTATCACCAACGAATCAAAAGCAGGTTTTAAAAAACTACGCGAAGCGCTCGCGTCATCCACGCCTGAGCCACGCGTGAACAAAGTTGAGCAGCAAAAGCAGGACGAACAAAAACGCCGTGATGAACTGGCAGAGCAAGAAAGATTACTGCTTGAAGCCAGAAACCGCTATCAGGAGCAGCAGTATGATCACAACTAACACCAGAACAAAAGATCCAGTATCACAGATGATTTGGAGCACATTATGAATTTATCAACATTAAACAGCAGCTTATTTGCACAACTTGATCGGCTTGGTAGTGAAAGCTTGAAAGGTGATGCCTTACGCGAAGAGATAGAGCGAAGCAAAAGCATTGTTTCGGTTAGCGGGCAGATTATCGACAACGCAAAAATTGCCATACAAGCGCATGAATTGCAGCTTGAATACGGCATTAAATCACCACTGCCAAAAATGCTGGATCAGATATGAAAGGCCGGCAAATTAAATACGGCCAGGCTGAGTTAGATTTCATCTATGCGAATCGGACAATGGTTCGCAGGGAATTAACCGACGCTGTAAACGCTAAGTTTAATGCAAGCCATGACATTAAAAACATTAACGCACTTTGCAAACGAAAAGGCTGGATGACAGGTAGGACAGGCTGCTTTAAGAAGGGCAATATTCCTAGTCCGTTGGCTGGTTGTAAGGGGCCAAATAAAACCACATTCAAAAAAGGCAATACTCCAGTTAATCATCGTCCGGTAGGTTCCGAGCGGATCTCAAAAGATGGATGGCTGGAAGTCAAGATTGCAGAGCCAAGAAAGTGGTGCGGCAAGCACCGCGTTGAATGGGAAAAGCATCACGGACCAATACCGAAAGGCCATATTGTCATTTTCGTTGATGGAAATCCGCTTAACTGGCAGATAGAAAACCTGCAAATGATAAGCAGGGCAGAGCACGCGATTTTAAATAAACGTGGCCTGAGAAACGTTCCAGACGCAGTTAAGCCAGTGGCTATTACCTACGGACGATTGATTAACCGAGTCCGTGAAAAGACCACAGCGAGAGCCGCCTAATGCTCTCCCGCACCTTCATATTCCTGGATGACCAGAGACGCGACAAAATAAAAGTTGGTCTTTACGAGTGCCTTAAATCTTTACCGGCTGATAAGAAGTATCGCATCACGGTTCAGGATTACGTTGAAGATAAGACGGCAGAGCAGCGCGCTTTCTTCCATACCCTGTGCGGCATATTTGCGGACGAGACCGGTTACACAAAAGGTGAGATTAAAGAGCTGTGCAAGTTTGAGCTGATGGGTACGACATTCGTAAATCTGGCAGGCCGTGAAATCGAGGTCGTCAAGTCAAGCGAAACCCTCAAAAAACAAGAGTACAGCGAGCTAATCGAAACCTGTTACCGATTGGCGGCTGAGGCTGGAATAAGTCTGCCATCAGCGAGGTATGCAGCATGAACGTTCTAGTTGCTTGCGAATACTCTCAAGTCGTAACTCAAGCGTTTATTGCTGCAGGCCATAACGCATATTCAAATGACATTCTTGAAACAGAGGGTGACCCATCAAAACATATCCAGGGTGACTGCATAGAGGCTATCAGGTCGCGCAAATGGGACTTAATAATTATCCATATTCCATGCACCGCAATGGGCGTATGTGGTAACGGAACCTATGGAGAAGGCAAAGCGAAGCATCAGGAAAGGCTTGATGCAATAGATTTTGCATTAAAGGTATGGGGCGTGGCTTGCGAGCATTCTGAGCGTGTATCAATGGAAAACCCGGCAAGCGTTTTATTCCCAATACTGAGAAGCCAGAGAGGTGCTGACATTCAATATGTTCAACCCTACGAGTTTGGGCATCCAGAGCAGAAAAAAACAGGATTTGCATTAAAGGGGTTGCCACGATTAACCGGAACAGATGATGTTTACGAACACATGATGACATTGCCAAAACATGAGCGGGAGCGGGTTTTTTATATGTCACCAAGTAAGGATAGAGGCAAAGAGCGGGCAAGATTCTTTCCGGGGATAGCAAATGCAATGGCTACTCAATGGGGTGATTTATGAGCAAGTTAACGCAAAAATCCAAAGGCACAACCTGCATCAGATGCGGCTCACCTGACGCTTACTCATGCCATTACAACGGTGAAATGCAGCACTGGTACGGAAAGGGTAGAGGTCAGAAATGCAGTGACATGGCAACAGCAGAGTTTTGTTACGTGTGCGATCAACTGTTCAGTGAAGGCGTAAACATCTATCACAACAAGGCTGAGCGTTCAGAAATGTTCCTCCACTTCATCATGCTAACGAATATCAGACGATTTAACGAAGGGGTTTTGAAGGTTGCATGACCAAGCACCAGCAGAGATTGCCAAGGCTATTTTTGCGATGCAAAGCAGGGCAGAGCAGGAAAGGGCGTTAAGTGAATGCCCGAACAACAAACAGGTACGGCATTGTCTGAATATCTTTATAGAGCGCCGGAGACTATGCCGAGTCTTTGGTTGGAGTATGTGGTTATGAAAGATCAACACACGAAAATTAGCGGCTACCGCGACTTAAGTCAGGAAGAAATTGATTTGATGAATGAGATTAAGGCTCATGCAGAAGAAGTGCGACTACTTATCCATAAAATTGATCAACATATTAACTCCCAGCGGGAAACCGTGGACAACCCTCACACAGTTACAACGAACCCATCGCGCTGGCTGGCAGAAGGTAGAACCGATTTGCAGAAAGGTTACATGTGTTTGGTTCGCTCAGTAGCTCAGCCAGCAACATTTTAACTAAATGATTAACGGTCTCTGTGCGGCTTATTACGCTGAAAAAGTACTGGCCGCACAGACCAAAAAAGAACGCCAAAAACTGCTAGACGAAGTGCCAGAGCATTTAAAGAATTGGGTTAAACGAATTGTGGTTAATGAGTTTGAGATGAGGAAGCGTAAATGAAGCAGCCAATAAAAAACAGAAGATATTTTTTACATCAAAAATCAGGTGGTAAATATGAATTGCTGATGATTGCTGTAATGGAGGTCGACCTAACTAGAGCTTGTGTTTATCAAAGTGTTGATAACGGCAGTTTGTGGATTCGGCCTGAAAACGAGTTTTTTGACGGAAGGTTTAAGGAGTTGGTTGATGGGTAAATACCGTCAAGCCGCGAGAGTGGACGAAAACCAAGCCTTCCGATCAGGTCTGCAGAAGGTGGCTTGTTGTAAATACTGCAGTAATGATTTTTTTCATTGCAACAGACCATCAAGGCCACCTAAGTATTGTTCTACAGAATGCCAAAATCAAGCTCACTCCGAAAGAATGTCTGGCAGCGGCAACATAAACTATAAAGGCGTTATGGATGAGTTGAGGGTTTGCCCAACTTGTGGCGAAAAGTTCAAGCCGGTTAATGCTAAATCAAAATACTGCAGCAGAAGTTGCCTTGGCTCAAGGCCGGATAACATTGAAAGGCTTAAAGTGATTGCGCCTATTGCCGCAGCAATTTCAAATTCAACCCAGCAGCCCAGACCTAAACTCGGACGGAAAAACACTTGCAAGACCTGTAGTAAGGTTTTCCGCGATATTCATAAGAGGACTTATTGCGATGATCATATTGGGCATGTAAACGGCAAGCCACCCATGCAGAAGAAGGCAAAGTGCTCTATTTGTGGCAGTGATTTTGAGCGTCAATATGCAGGCAACGCAAGAAGAACTTGCTCTGACTTCTGCAGAAGCAAGCAATTAGCTAAACGGCAGAAAGGCGCTAAATCTCACAGATGGCAAGGCGGAAAAACTACTGATGCCATGATTATTAGAGGCTCCTTCGAATACAAGAGCTGGCGTGTTGCAGTATTTGAGCGCGACGGCTATCAGTGCCAAATATGTGGTCAGGTTGGCGGAAAACTAAATGCAGACCATATCAAGCCGTTTAGTACACACCCAGAGCTTCGTTTAAATATCGACAACGGCAGGACTCTCTGCATCGGCTGCCACAGGCAGACAGAAACATATGGAATTAAAGCTTTGAGGGCTGCCAATGAGTAAGTTTAGAAGGGCTGCAAGAGTTGATGATAATCAAAAATCCATAGTCAGCGACTTAAGGAAAATGGGTTACAGCGTACTGACTGGGCATGACGATATTTTGGTTGGACACAACGGGGTTACATATCTTTTTGAGATAAAAAATCCTGACAAAGCAGTTAAAAAATCAGGCGGCTTCAAAGCCGGTGCAATCAAAGACAGCCAAATCAAGTTAGCGGCGGAGTGGAAAGGTCATTACGCCATTGTTCATAGCTTAGAGCAAATATTAGATGAAATTAAATCAACTGGAGAATAGCAATGGATAAAAAATTAGACGCTGGAGCTTTACATCTTGCCGCGAAAGCCGTTTCAGGCGCTGGTGCAAGCATTCAAAAAGAAAGGGAATACAAGCATGTTGGTATTTACAGGGCAATCGAAGATATTAATTTAATTATCAGAGATTTAGATCGGGTGCTTGAGGATATTACCCATACCGGTGAGTTTGATGGCGAACGTGATGACTCTCCACCGCCCTCCTTGGTCCAGTTTATGGATAGTGCCCAAGACGATATTACGCAGAAGATAACTGCGGCTAGAGAAAGAATTGGGCGCATCAGAAGCTTGATTCTTTGAGTTTTCGATATGGCTGATGATGCAGACAAAACCAGTGACCGCCAAGAGAAGCAACCAGCCAGGAAAAAGCCAACATCACTTGATTGCGTCGACTGCGGTAATCGTATTCCAGCAAGCAGACAGGTAATCACTGGAGGCACTGAATTGTGCGAGCTTTGTGATTCTAACGAAGAACATTTAGGGAGGCATTTTAGATGAAAAATATCTACGCATTACAAATCGGGTTATCACTGGCCGAAATGGATTTGTCTTGGATGAAGCGTATGCCAGTCCATAACAAATACTCAAAACCTCCAACATTTAACCGGTTATCACAAAAAGGCCGTAGACGCAGATTGAGACAGGAGCTTTCACGATGACAGGCAAAGGCTCAACCAGAAGACCACAGCAAGCCGATGACGAAGTGGTGCAATCAGAATGGGATCGCATATTCGGCAAGCCCATCTGCATCTTAACCAGCAACAGCACTAAAACAGATAGGCATTACGAAGAAGCTGGATCGGTTGGTGAGGAAATGCAGCTGCATCAGGAGAAGATGGATATCCATAAAGGGGTGTCAAATGGCTGAGGTATTGATTGATATAAAAGTGATGGACCTATTCACGCCACGGGATTATCAGACCTTAGAGAGTAAGGTTAAGAGGCATGGCGCTCATCAACTTTACTTCCAAGGTGAAGGTATTCGGATTGTGCGAGACACACCAGAATCATCCCACATTAAAGAACTGCACATAAAGCGAGTTACATCAAAAACGCTACCGCCTTACCTGTTACTGCTAAAGGATATTGAATATGCCATCGAAAACTACAAATCGGATCTCAGAGCGAACAATTACGGCGGTAGCAGACAGAGCGCTAGAAGAATGGGCTAGAAACGTATTACATGACGGTGACGATTTAGGATATAACCACATAAGCCCGGAGCAAAAGATGGTGATTGGTTATAGCGGATACCAGGAACCAATAAGCGGTGAAGAAGAGCTTGTAATGGGTTATATGATATCGCTGTCAAAAGACGAGGAAATGATGCACAAGGTTGGGAAACTGCATTACATAGAGCGTAACTGGTGGAAGAGTGGAGTGAGGCGTAAAGGCCATTGGCTTAAACCTGAGCGAGGCAGAAATCCACAGCAGAAGCCAACAAGAATGAAGTTGACCATGCTGCACTATATTGGACAAAGCGCCTGGATGAATAAACTCAGAGATAGTGGCTTTAAGCATAACCGTGTAGGCCATCGTCCAAATCGACTGGTTCTTGGTGATGGTGAAACAGTTATCACTGAAAAGCCAAAAAATGAACTATGGCTGGCGTACATAGAGCAGGTTCACGATATAAGCAGGTCGGAGTATTACCGTAAATTAAGCACTTTACGTCACCGAGTTTACTATTTACTTAACTAACCCCAATAAAACCCCAAAAACAGCACAGAAAAAGGCACTATAGGCAGGAATAAACATGGTTTAATAAGCCATACTTCGGTTAAGTAACCGGAAAAAAGATTACATCACAGTACCAATTGAGAAGACAGGTTAATCCAGTCGTTTCTTTGGCGAGACAGTTGGTACTGTAATGTAAGCAGTATTGCAGGAGAGTTACCAACCGGCGCTTGCTCCCTGCAAAAATATAAAGCGCTAACCTACCAGTAACCCTTAAAAGGCGCTAATGAGACTAGCCCGTGCGTTTGACTGTATATAAGTGGCTTGGTAGGCGTGGGAAGCCTTTTACTCACTCAATTACCCACAAATAGATACAAACCAAACCCCAATACAGAAATGTGTCGGGGTTTTTTATTGCCCAACGTTCGGAGATTCAGGATTAACTAATGACTGGCATAACCCATCACTTGGCTGAGACAGCCGCCACCGTAGGCGCAAAGACAAACTACGGGGCAAGTGCCGGGTTACTGTTCTTGGGCTGGCTTAGTCCGGAAGAGTGGACAGTCGTAGCTATCCTGGCGGGTATCTTCTTTGCTGCAGCAGGCTTCTTAACGCAGTCACTTATGACGTGGTACTTCAAAAGCAAAACATTAAAGCTTGAACAGATGCGTATTGAAGCAGAAATGGCTCGTAACAAAGCAAACAACCATCCATATCCGAATGAAATAGACGACAGGCTCTAATACATAACCCTCAAAGGAGGGCAGCATGATCGAATTACTTTTCGCGGTGGCATTAAGCCAGCAGCAAATTCAAGATCAATGCATTTATCAGGCGGGTGTCGCAAGCCGAGTACAGGAAGTTCGACAAAGCGGCGATGACTGGGAAGCCTTCAAAGCCACAACTCAGAAAATATACAAAGATGATGAGGGTTATCACAACCTCCTGGGAATAGCCTATCTGGTCTACCACAAAATACCAGCAGAGCTTAACCCAGACCAAGTATTCGATCTGATGTTTGATACCTGTAAGGCGGGGCATAAAAAGCCCCGGAAAACAGAGCAAGAATTTAATTTATAAACCAGCCTAAAAAGGTCAGTGACCAAACTCAGTGAGGGGCTATACAGATGGCAAGCAAGTATGATAAGGCGGCCTTGTTAGCTGACTTTCATACAGGTTCATATAGCCAGAGAGAGTTAGCCAAAAAATACAGAATTTCATTAGGAACCGTTAACACTGCAACCAAAGGCGTTGAAAAGAAAACTGAACGCCTTGTTCAGAAAAAAGTTGAAGTAATTCAAGAGAGTGCAGAATTAACGCCCGAAGAACTGAACGCAGTTGAACACTCTGTTCAGTTTAAAATCCAGTTGCTCAGAGACATTGAAGGATTTACCTCACAAGCAATAGGAAAGGCAAAAGAATTATTAACTGTATCTGACTCAGGTTCAGACTTTAAAGCAGTGGTTGAAGGTGTCGACAGGCTTAGCGTCATGACTAAGTTAAATGACCGTCACGCCAAACCAACGCAAGTGCAACAGAACACGCAAAACAACGGCGAGAAAACGATCACGCGAGTTTTCCATGTCGTTGAGTGACCGAATAGAGATAACACGGCCTCAAGAGCTACTGATTAACTCAATGCACCCACATCCAGCCATGTTCGGTGGTTTTGGTTCAGGGAAATCTGAGGGGTTAATAAAGCGACTTGTTACATTGATGGAGCAAGACCCTGGCATTAGTGTCGGGCATTACTTTCCATCATACAAACTGGCAAAGCGTAGAGGTTTAAGTGGTGTTCAGGCTTACCTCAAGCAGTTAGGTTATGAGTACACGTTAAACAAATCAGATTTAACGATAACCATACCGGCATTAAATAACGGTATTTATTACCTCGACACCTATCACGACCCTGATGCGATTGTTTCGTATGAAATTGCTCATGGTGGCGTAGATGAATTAGACACACTCAAAAAAGACGATGCAGAACATGCATGGCGAAAAATTACAGAGCGCGTCCGTGAAAAAACAGTTCATGCATGCGGCAATACATTAGCGGTTGCCAGCACGACAGACCAAGGAACCGGCGGATTCTGTTTTGAGAAATGGGGTTACGGCGAGAATATCGGTGAGGGCTATCACTACATAAAAGCAGGAACGGACAGCAACAAGTTCCTTCCTAAAGGATATGTAGAGCAAATTCGTAAGAACTACGATCCGATAATGGCAGATGCCTTTATCTATGGTGGCTGGGTTAGCTTCACTAAAAACAAGGTTTATCACTTCTTCAACCGGAAAACACATCACTCTGATAGAGAAATCAGAGAGGGTGACAGATTACACATCGGACTTGATTTCAACATAGGCGGCACATGTGCAAATGTTTGGGTGATTGAGGGTAACAAACCAATTGCTGTTGATGAGTTCATTAGTCACGACACACATGATTTTGTAAACAACCTGGAACGTTATAGAGGTCACAACTTAACGGTTTATCCAGATAGTAGCGGCGGCAATAACAGCACCAACGCATCTGCAACGGATATTGAGATTATTGAAAACGCTGGTTATGCCGTTGACGCGCCGGATAAAAACCCTTTTGTCCGTGACCGTGTTAATGCCATGAACGCTTTGTTTTCACATAACCGAATTGCAATAAACACCGATAAATGTCCAGAGCTAACACATGCACTGGAAACCCAAGGCTACAACGATAAAAACGAACCGGAGAAATTCAACGTTCATCCGGCAATTGACGATCACAATGATGCGGCAGGCTATTTCATACACCAACGCTTCCCTTTACAAAGACCATCAGCCGCACCACGAACGGGGTAGATATGCCAATCAACATTGATGAATATCTACGCCACGAAACGTATTTAGCAAGACTGGCATCAGAAAACATTAATGCCATTATGACGCCAGCATTAAGTCGCACATATAGCCGGGTCAGACAGTTAATTGCAGAAGGCAATATCAGAACACCCTTACAGCTTAAGCGATTAGTCGAGCAGATTAACAAAGCCATCATTGCAGAATCGGGATGGCCTGAATTAACGGCTGAAATGAGGTCACTGGCCGAGTATGAAGCTGACTTTCAAGCAGGCTTTATAAGTAATAGCACGGAGCAGTCGCTTTCGGTTCCATCGGTTAAGCAGGTGCGCACATTTGTTGATGCGGCCACCATGAGCATAACCAGTGGTGAACGAGTTAATACAGGCGTTTGGACTGATTTTGTTGACGCTAATTTGCAATCACGGTTGAGACAGGTTTTAGGCATTGTTCGTCGAGGTTACAGCAGGCAGTTGCCCGTAAGTGAAATCATTCGGGATGTCCGTCAATCGGTTAACGGGATTTTATTACGCGAAACCGAAACATTAACCAGAACCGGCTACCAGCACTTTGCTAACCAAGCAAGAGCAGCAATGGCAGAGGCTAACCCAAGTGTTGAAATGGATGTGGTGTTCTCTGCCGTATTCGATAACCGCACGACATTAGGTTGTAGGGCATTAAACGGTAAGCGTTGGCCTAAAGGCTCACCCAATATCGTTGAAGTGCCTAGACATTTTAATTGCCGTTCTTCACACCTATATCTGCCATCAGCAGAAAAGCTGGAAGGCACTAGAGCGGCGATAGGCGGGCAACCTGGCACAGATGCTAAAGAAGCCTTTGAAGTGCGTGAACAACGCATCAGAGATGCACAGCGCAGACGTGCTAACGAAGAAAGCCCGCCCAAGAATTTAACCAAAGCGTCCAGGGTGAAATACCGAGGACGTAAGGACAGCGACATATTCAAAGCAGGGCAAGTCAGAGCGTCCACATCACAAGACAGTTGGATGAGATCGCAACCTGCCTGGTTTCAGGATGACGCACTTGGGCCAACTAGAGCCAAGCTATTGCGTAGCGGTGAATACGATTTTAATGACTTTATTGATATGTCTGGACGAAGACTCACGATTAACGAACTAAAGGCAAGAGACAGTGAAATATTCAAACGGCTTGGGCTTTAGATAATGGCAACAACAGAAGCGGCAACCATCAGTGAGGAAGTACATCCTGATTACACCGTGGGTATTAATGAGCTAACCAAGGTGCGTGATTGCCTGGAAGGTAGCCCAGAGATTAAGCGTAAAGGCTATCGTTACTTACCTCATCCGTCACAGATTGATACCGAATCTAATGAGCAGAAACTTCGCTACAAGGAATATATTGCCGGTGCTGAGTTTGAGCCCTATCCAGAGCAAACGCGCCGGACACTGCTTGGCAAGATGCGTATTGGTAATACAACAGTTGAATTGCCTGATCGCATTAGCTATTTAGAGCAAAACGTCGATGGTGATGGAATGTCACTCAAAGGCGCAGTTGAGTTTGCAGCCAGTAATGTGCTTTCAATGAAATGGCATGTGCTGGTTGCTGATTATCAGGGCTTATCTGATGTTGATTTAAACGCCATCAGTATTGCTGACTTAGAGGCTCAAAACCCACGGTCAAGTATTAAGCAATATACCCGCGAGAATGTCGTTAACTGGCACTTTGACCGAATTAACGGTGCGATGCAGTTACGGTTCATCATGCTGTTAGAGCGTGGCACAGAGTTTAATCAAGACAGCTTCATGCACCAGAATGTTGAATCATTTTTAGTGCTGGCATTGGATGAAAACGGGGATTATTACCAGCAAAAAATAGTTTATGGCACTGACGGAAAGCAAGAGGGCGAACGCTCTTATGTGACGGTTAACGGCTCACCTCTTAAGTGGCTACCCGTTTCGATTGTGGCTGATGAGGAAATGAGTCACGGCATATTTTCTCGTGGCATGGGGTTTTTGCATCCTATCTGCGATGCAACATTGCACCGCTATCGTGTTTCGGCTGTTTACAAAGAGACTCAGCGCAGCTTAGTTCCAACCAAATTTACCAAAGGTTGGAAGACGATTGATAAAGACATATTCAAAGAAATTAACGGACGTGACTACCAGGTAACAGGTGGCTATGGCGTCAATAATTACCCGAACAGCGTTGAAGTGGGAGTGCTATCAGCCGAAGCCAATATGGATGATTTCCATTGGTATTTCACCGAAAGCGATAAGCGCATAAGAATGCTTGGCGGCACAAGCGACAAAGCAGGCGCAATGACGGCTACCGAAGCTGAGATTGCAGCAGCAGACCAAAACGCACTACTTGAAACCGTTGCAGATAATTCCGAGAACTCCTGGAAGCGGGCTATTAGCTACTGCGCCATGTTTGAGGGTGTATGGCAACCAGAAGCCGTTGAAAGCTCACTAGATCAAATCACACTCGATCTACCACGCGACTTTGCATCACCACGCTTAACGACTGACGAAGTTCGCACGCTTATCGAATTGAAAATGAATGGCGATATAAGCCAACCAGAACTGCACCGCCAACTTGAAAACGGTGGATGGCTGATTTCGGACGTGGACTCAATGATGCAAGAAATGGAAAACCAAGGGCCGTTAATCGGCAATAACGACGGTCTGTGACCGTTTAACTAAGCAGAGGCAGTGCCAATGTCAGAACTAACAAAAGAACAATTTGAACAAGTGCCGGATTTTCTGAAAGCTGATTACGAGCAAGTCGGTGATGTGTGGAAGCACGCTGGAATGCTCAAGGTAAAGCAAACCGCAGACAATCTGGATAGCAAGTTAAAAGAAACCAATCAACGCCTTTCCGAGTTTGAAAAAACCCAAGCGTCAGCGATAGAAAAAGCGCGTGCTGATGCCCTGGAAGAAGCCCGCAGCAAGGGTGATGTAAAAGCCATTGAAGAGCGCTATCAACAGCAAATGGCAGACCTTGAAAAGCGGGTACGTCAAGAAGCTTATGATTCGGCGCGCTCAGAGATTAAAGGCGAACAGGCAGAAAAAGACGCTTCAAGCATTGCCGACAAAATCGGCTTGGCTTTAGGTGTTGATGAAGATGCCGGATATGCAATTGCAGATTTAATCCGCTCACAAATCAAGATTGACCCCGATACAGGGAAAGAAATTTATTACGACACAAAAGGCAGTGCCTTAAGTGTTGACCGCAACGGCTACATTGCTGAACTCAAAAAGCAGGCAAGGCTGAAACGGTTAATAAAAGGCGAACAAACTACTCATGGTAGTGGTAACGCTAATGGTTCACAAAACGGCGGCAGTGCTGTCAATCGTAAATTCAACGAAATGACCGGCGCAGAGCTGTCCGCACTTCGAAAAGAAGATCCGGCAGAGTATCAGCGTTTGAAGTCACAACATTATTCAAACAGCTAAGAGGAAATAACTAATGGCTACTGTACAACTCTCCGACATTATTGATGTCACCGTATTTCGCGACCTGCCTGCGGTAAATGGACCTGAAAAAACGGTCTTTTTCCAAAGTGGCGTGGTTACTCGTAATTCATTACTGGATGAGATCGCATCAGCTCCAGGTAAAACAGCAGAGCTGCCATTCTGGAAAGACTTGGACGGCACTGTTGAGGTTAATTACTCAACTGACGATCCATCTGATGTGGCTACCCCACAAAAAGTGGTTCAAGGTGAACAAATTGCCCGCAAAGCGTTTGTTAACCAAGGCTGGTCAAAGTCAGACCTGGCAAGTGAAATTGCTATGGGTCCAAAAGCAATGGATCACATTCGTTCGCGCACTGACACCTATTTCCAGCGTCAATGGCAGCGCCGTTTGATTGCATCTGCTAACGGTGTACTGGCTGACAACGTAGCAAATGATTCAGGTGATATGGTCGTTAGTGTCGCCGCTGAAGCAACTGGCTCAGTAACAGCAGATACCCGTTTTAACCGTGACGTATTTACAGAAGCGGTTTACACAATGGGTGACGCATCAGCAGCACTTAGCACCATGGCTGTTCACTCTGCCGTTATGGAGCAGATGGTTAAAAACGATGACATCGTTTATATGCCAGACAGTCAGGGTAATTTGACCATCCCAACCTACATGGGCTTGCGTGTTGTTGTTGTTGATGACGGCATGACCGTTACAGCAGGCACAACCAGTGGCTTTAAATACACTAGCGTTATCTTTGGTGCTGGTGCATTTGGTTATGGTGTTGGCTCTCCCGATGTTCCCGTTGAAGTTGAGCGTGAAGCGGCTCAAGGTGAAGGCGGTGGTATTGAAACTTTATGGATCCGTAATACTTGGGTATTGCATCCATTTGGCTTTCAAAACACTGGTACGCCTGCAAGCGTCAGCTTTACTTTGGCTGAATTGGCTGGTGCTGCTCGTTGGGATCGGGTTATTGAACGCAAAAATATCCCAATGGCGTTTTTAATCACTAACTAACCATAGGCGTTAATTGAAAGCCCGCCATGTGCGGGCTTTTCTTTAGAGGTGAAAATCATGGCTTCAAATAAAGAGCTGACAGCTAAAATCAAGTCAATTAAACCTGACGCGGTTACAGATAACTTAAAAAATGCAGAATTAGCGGCATTATTAAAGTCTTTATCGGTGGATGCTGAGAAAAAGGTTACGGGCGTTCAGGCATACATTAATCAAAAAGAGCTTTCGGATAAGCCTTTAGAGAAAAACAAGGATGGGTTAATTCCAGGATATGCAGTTGATGAAAAATCTTATTTGTCATTAAAAAACAAATACCGTGCAGAAAAGAATTTATTAATTCGGGAAGGTAATAAATGAAAGCACAACAGATGAAGTTCGCCCAACCCCAAAGCGCAGCGGTAAAGGCGTATCTAAGTCAACTGGCACGCAAGCGTCGGAAGGCTAACGCATAATGTTCACAGTCGAAGACGGCACAGGCTTAGATAACTCAAATGCACTAATCAGTGCAGAAGAATTTCAAGCGTTTGCATCAGATAGGGGCGAGGATATATCTGCCTTTGATGAAACTGCACAGCAAGCGGCTATTGTCGTGGCTTCGGTGAACTACATCGACACGTTTTATACGTTCAAAGGTGATGCATTAGAGGCCGATCAAGCCATGCAGTTACCTACCAATGAAGTGTCGATTAATAACAAAATCAAGCTGGCCTGTTATGAGGCCGCACTATTACAGTTAAAAAACAGATTATTTGTCAATCCGACTGAGCTAACCAGTGCTGGCCCGGTTTCAAGCAAGTCTGATTCGGTTGGTAGTCTATCGACCAGCAGAACCTATGCTGAGGGCTATGAACGCACAAGCACATACCCTACAGTCATGATTGACAGGTTATTGCAGCCTTACACGCTTGCACAGGGTATGGGAACGGTTAAACGCTGGTGAAATCAGTAAAGGCTCAAATTGATGCCATTGCCAAACGTGCTAATGGTGATTTGGAGAAAGTCGCCGGAGAAGCACTGCAAACGCTAGGTGCAAGAATAGTTGCCAAGTCTCCTGTAAGGGATGGCTTGTTTCGTAACTCATGGCTTTCTAGTTATGGTTCGCCGGATAATACGGTCCCAGATATTCAGAATAAATCCGGTAGCGATTCAACCGGCAAATTAGAAACAGCATTGGCAGGCTTAAAGTTAGGATCAGAGTTTTATTTCGTAAATAACCAGCCTTATGCAGAGCCGCTAGAAAATGGCTGGTCTGAGCAGGCACCGTTAGGCATGGTTAAAACATCCACACCGGACTTTCCTGGCATTGTGGCGAGAGCGGTTAAGCGGTACAGCTAAACAAAACAAATTTACTAGAAACCCCTTAATTGGGGTTTTTTATTATCTGGAGATTGGAAAATGGTTACACGCGCTGATTTCCAAGGTATAGCAGCGGACATTAAAACCACCTTTTCTGATTTCTTCCTGCCGCGTGTATTTACTTTGCCGGGTGCTGTTGATCCAATTACAGAGCAAGAAACCGGCGGCGCTACTGAAACGGTAGATGCAGTTCGTGAAGAATATCAAGCAAGACAAATTGATGGCCAAGCCATCCAGTCACGCGATTTTAAACTGCTCGCCTTGGTAAATAATTTCACAGAGATAAACCCAAAAACAGACGGCCTGAAAGTTAATGTCGATGGTGTTGATTGTCAGGTGGTTCGTGCTGAAAAAGATGCAGCCGATGCGGTTTGGATTATTCAGGTGAGGGGGTTGTAATGGCTTTAGCATTTCCGACTAACGCAAGATTTCCAAAAGAAAGCAACACAAGGCTTTCAATTATGGAGGTGGACGGTGTTTTGATTGTGGTTGATCAGTATGGACACATGATACCTGACCAATTAAACGTTTCCGCTTCAAGTGGTGTGGGCGAGCTAACGCAAGTGACACTTACATTTAATTCGGCAAACCGTAATGGCTAGTGATACTGAGCACAAAGAAATGCTTTGGGGCAGCTTGGTTTATCAGCGCGTTGGTGATATTGAGCTGACCACTCTTTTTGGTATAGCAATTTATAAACGTGTTGGCAGTGTTAGTTCATTATTTGGTCTTATTTATGGCAAATAACCTACAGCAACGCAACATCCTGACAACGCTACTGGTAAACGCCATCACAGCAGCCGGAATCAGCAAGATTAAAGTGCCAAATGGTAGTTTTGAAACCCCTGATAACGAACTTTGGGCGCGCATAACTCTACTCAGTGGTGATCTGTCGTTTTTCACTTACGGCAACGGCAAAGACCGCATGAATGGCATTGCTCAGATTGATTTATTCGCACCGAAAGGTAGCGGCGTTATCACATCGCTGACCAAAGCAGATGCAATCAGCCAAGACATTTCACATCAAGATATAACCGAAAGCGGCTTCCAGTTACGCACGTTTGAGTCAACCGTCAAGCCAAAGCCTGACGAAGACGTGTGGTACGGGATCATGATTGAGTTACGTTTTGATGCTTTCCATATCAGATAAGAGCGCGCCGCTCTACCGATAAAACCGGATGATTTTTGTGTACACAACTAAGAGGATTTACCAATGAGTGTTTTAACAAGCACAGGCACAATCTTATCGGTAGTCGCTGACGAACCAGCAACCATCGATGCAGCAGGCTTCGGCGCTTTAACGTTTGTTGAAGTGGGTGAGGTTACCGATATTCCAGAGTACGGCCCCAATGTTCAGGTCGTTGAGCATAACCCGCTTAAAACCGGCGTTACTCAGAAATTCAAAGGCTTTATTAACTACGGCTCAACAGCATTACAGCTGGCACAGGATGTTGCTGACGCTGGCCAGGTTATTTTGTCTGATGGTGTTACGGGTTCAACCAAGAATGATGAGCATTCCTTCAGTATCGAATATCAAGACGGTTCGATTGATTACTTCACTGGCAAGGTTTTCAGTTATACCACAAACCCTGGTTCAGCTAATTCAATGGTAGGCAGTACGGCCAGTGTTGAAATCAATTCAATCGTGGTTCGGGTTTTACCAACACCATAATCGCATAACCAAAGAAAACGACACAGGCCCGCTTATGCGGGTTTTTTTGTACCTGTTTGTGCGGCTAGATTGGCGCAATCGAAAACGCGGTTTTTTCATCCGGCCCGCGCTGCCGCGCAATTCATTATCTCGGATGTAGGATGAATAATTATGGCTTTAAATTTATCAGTTTTTGACACGGTTTCTCAGGCTAACAGTGGTGCAGTTTTACATTTAACTGTTCCCGGCTCTGGGGTCCCAGCCTATCTTGATGAAGGCGTTAAAAACCCTAAAAAACCACTTACGATCACTTTGCTCGGTCTTGATTCTGACGAATACACCAAATACGTTCAGGTTAAAGCCCGCGCTCGCCGTAAGAGCAATAAAAAGGATGATATTGATATTGAGCAATCCATCCAGGACGCTTGCGAGCTTTACGCAAAATTAACGGTTGGCTGGGAGAATATTCCAGACAAAGAAGGTAATGCCATGCCGTTCACTTTTGAAAATGCTGTGAACCTTTATAAAAGCTTCAAAGATATTCGTGTTCAGGTCGGCAACTTCATTGCTGAGCAGGAAAATTTTATCAAGAGCTGACGGACAAACTAAAACTGTATGCAGCGCAATTGGCATGGCTGCATACAGCGCCGTCAGTGAAAGATAAAGATACAGAGCCACGAATAAAAACGCTGGAAGATGAATCACCATTCAAAGCGTTGCCGGAAATCGAAAACGCTGAAGACCTGGCGCATCACTTTTCCCGTATGGGGCAAATCAATCAAGGCAGCATGGGGATTACTCCATTTACTTGGGGCGATGTCCAAAGCTATTGCCAGCAATCAGGTGTACCGCTTTCGGGCTGGGAGTCCGAGCAAATCATATTGATGTCGCGGGAATATGCCGTGATGTCGCAAAAATCAAAACAGAAAACCTATCCGGCTCCCTATGCGGATGAAAGCAAGATCACGTCTTGGCGTGAAGTGCTGAGTAAAGGCATTAAAGACGTGTTTGGAAAAATTACCTAAAAGGCGGCGAGCATGACTGATTTAGTGAGTATTGGCTTTAAAGCCGACACAAGCGATCTATCCAAAGCTGGCCGTGAATTTGACAATTTAAGCCGTAAAGGTCAAACGGCTGAGCGCACTACAAAACAATCAACCACAGCAATGGTGCGTGACTATTCACGCATAAAGGTTGCAGCTTTGGGTGCGGCAGCAGGTATTGCGGCGGTTGCAGCGGCAGGCGCACTGGTTAGCAAGGCGCGTCGCGACATATCTCAGTTCGGACAGTCTATTGCTGATTTGTCTGCTATTACAGGAGCCGCAGGGCGTGACTTAGCCTTTTACAGTGAACAGGCACAGGAGATAGGGAGAACCACGTCGTTAAGCGCCTCTCAGGCTGTTGAAGCCTTTAAACTGATTGGTTCAGCTAAGCCCGACTTGCTTGGCAGTGCTGACGCTTTAAATCAGGTTACCAGAGAAGCTGTTACCTTGGCTGAGGCAGCTGGGATTGACTTACCTAATGCTGCATCAGCCTTGGGTAGCGCATTAAACCAGTTTCAACTTGACGCTACCAAATCGAATGAAGTCATTAATATTCTGGCCGCATCTGCCAAATTCGGTGCGGCTGAAATACCAGCCGTTACAGAAGCCTTAAGAAATGCTGGTCCAGCAGCCAACGCATTAAGTGTTGATCTCGCTGAAACGGTTGCCGGTATTCAAGGCTTAGCCATAGCAGGGCGTCAAGGCGCTGATGCGGGCACAGGCTTGCGCCAGGTACTGTTACGGCTTGAAAAGACAGCAGACGCCCAATTGCAGCCATCTGTTGTTGGTTTAACCGGCGCATTACTTGAACTTGAAAGAAGAAATCTTTCAAACACTGAATTAATGGAGCTATTCGGTGACGAAGCCTTTACAGCCGGTACAGCACTATTAACCCAGGCTGGTAACGTTGAAAAATTAAACTCACAGTTACGCGGCACTGAAACCGCTACAGAGCAAGCCTCCATAAGAATGGACACGCTTAAAGGCGATGGCCTAGAGCTGGATAGTGCTATTGAAGGCTTAAGTATTACCTTTGGAGAAAAGCTTGAACCTGCATTACGCAGTTCAACTCAATGGCTAACCGAGTTCATTAACAAGATTACTGAGGCGGTTGGCGGACAAACCATTGCGTCACTTGAAGAAGAAATCGCGAGCCTTGAAGAACGGCTTTCTAGTAGTCGTTTCTTTGGACGTTCAGCGGGCGCACAAGAATCTGCATTACAGCAACAATTAGCAACTGCCAGGGCAGAGCTTGCACTTTTAAAAGCAGATGCTGGCGATTTGGATGCTGTTGCTGATGCGCTGGTATCGTCACGCGCCGAATTAGAATCACTTCTTGACGGAAATTCTGGTCGCGGTCAAATGTCACGCGGCAATGCGGCAAGGATCGCAGAATTACGGGCGCAGATTTCAGAATATGAATCTGTATTACGTGGCACTGTTCTAGTCACTGAAAATATTGCACAAGCAGAAACGCAGGCCGCTGAATCAACTGAAAATCACGGGAAGGCTGCACAAAAGCTTTCTGAAAAATATAAAGAACTGCTAACAGATTTAGAAACTCAAACCAAAATGCTCACCATGTCTGAGCGCGAGCAGTTTATCTATAACGAACAAATAAAGCTTGGTGTCAGCGATAACCACCAATACGCGCAATCGATAAGAGAAGTTGCCGCAAGCCTTTATGACCAGACTGAAGCATTAAAAACAAACGGTATCACGTTAAAAACAGCAGCAGACGATCAGTTTATGTCTAGCCTTATAGCTGACATGGAGGCGGTGGAAAAGCTTGAAGGGTCATTAAATCCTTTAATTGCTCAAACGAATGAATGGATCAAGCAAGAGAAGATAATAAACGACTTGCTCAAAAAAGGCTTAATCAGCAAGCAGGACGCTGAAAGGTTAAATGAGCAGCTGGCTGACTCACTTGATGATGTTGGCAGAAAAACCAAAGATACTGCGACAGAATTTGAAACAGCGTGGAAGCGTGGCATTGAGCGCGTGGACGACATGTTCGCCAATCTGTGGACATCTGCTTTTGATGGGTTCAAGGATTTTGGCAGTACCTTAAAACGCAGCTTTACGGGGTTATTAGCTGAATTAGCACATGCAGCCATTACTCGGCCAATTGTCATGCAGTTTCAGCAGGCTTTTTCAGGCGGTGGTGGCGGCACTGGTCAAAGTGGTGCGGCGGCAGGCGGAACAGGTGGTGTTGCAGGGGCAGGAAATACCATCGTTGGCGCTATCCAGCAGGGCTTAATGAAAGGCAACAATGCCGTAGTTGAAGGTATAGCAAAGCTCGGTGTTTCCATCGGCGGTAATTTTGAAGGCATCAGAGGAACGCTTGGTAACTTCCTAATAGAAAACAACGTTGCCATATCAAAAGCACTCCCTTATGCCGGAGCAATACTGCAAGCCGTTCAGGGTGATGTGAAGGGGGCAGCGTTTACGGCGGCAGGAACATACCTTGGCAGCCTCTTCGGTCCAATAGGTGCGGCAATCGGTGGCGCACTTGGCAGTGTAGTTGGCAGTCTGTTTGGCGGAGACGACTTGCCCGACCGGGTAGGTGGTATCGCATCAGCATCTTCAAATAATGGCGTTATATCATCCCGCAATATGACTGGATGGGGTGAATACGATCCAAGCATAACGGGAGGTATTCGTAACGCCACGACAGCGTTTGTCACATCGCTTGATGCGCTGCAGAAAGGCTTTGATATAGAAAAAAATATCTATGCCACTGCGCGCTATTCTGGGCGTGATGGAGGCTCATCTTACTGGGGCTTCTCCGGTGGCGGCGTTAACACTGGAACTATGCGCGATAAAGACGCATTCGGGCAGGAAAATTTAGAGGCGTTTTTAGGCCGCATTGTTGGAACATACCTAGTTCAAGCCATACAAAAAAGTGACATCCCTAGCCAGGTTAAAAGACTGTTTAATGGTATGACAGACAATGCCTCAATCAATAAAATGATTCAGGCGTCAATCAATCTCAATAATGCGCAAGAGCAACTTGCAGAAAGATTCGGGTTAACAGTTAACCAGGCTGCACAGGTTGCGTTAGCTTCCGGCGCGGCAGGCGATCAATTAAGAGAGCTTGTCAACTATATTGCTCAAACTGCTGATGGTAGTAAATCACTAGGGCAGCAGCTTGTGCAAATCCGTGAGGCGATGGAATCCGTTTATGGCGGAGCATTGCCTGCAAGTCTAACGGCTTATGACGAAGCTTTAAAAGCTATAGATACCACTACACAAGCTGGTATCGATTCATTCTATGAACTATTCGCATTACGTGAAGGCTTTGCCGATTACACCGCTGGAATAAATGAGTTAAAAAGCGCGGTTTCTGGTGCTGTCTTTGGTTTGTTAAATCCGACTGAACAATTAAAACAGATGCGCGCCAATACCAGTGCATTGTTTGAAGAATTTGGCCTTGAAGTGCCAAGCAGCGTTCAAGGGTTAATCCAGATAGCGTCTGGAATTGATTTCATGACAGAGGAAGGGTTAAACCTTGCCTCGGTATTCCCATCGCTGGTTGATGCATTTATGCAGACCAGAGAGCAGGCAGACGCACTAGCTGACAGTTTAAGCTCATTAGATTCAAGCCGATTCAGCAATGTTGTTGATTTCCGCAGAGCGGTTGCACTTAATCAAAACGGCATACCGGGCTTTGCTAATGGCGGTTACCACTCAGGCGGCCTGAGAATGGTTGGTGAAAACGGCCCAGAGATTGAAGCAACAGGGCCAAGTCGGATATTTAATCAAGATCAACTTATCGATATGCGCCCAATGGCTCAGGAGATAGCAGCATTGCGCAGTGAAGTTGCAGCGCTGAGATACGGCAATAACGAAATAGCCCGAAACACCAAAACCACCGCAGACGTTTTGGAGCGTGTCACCCGTGACGGAAATTCATTAATAACGGAGTCAGCAGCATGATTGTAATCCCTCCTGTTGCTGTAACCAATGCACGACTAACAGGCTCAAACGTGACAGAGGATGATTATCCAGAGTGGGATATCGCAACCTCATACAGCGCTGATGAATATGTAATCGTTATATCTGGTGACGGCACTTTTTATAACAACATTTATCGCTCTGTTAATGATGGCAATACCGGCAATAAGCCGTGGGAGGACAACGTTGACTCTCCTGTGAACTGGAACTATATCGGCAAGATAAACCGCTGGAAAATGTTCGAGCTTATCCGAAACACGCAAACGATCAACGATTCATTAATTGATGTTCAAATCACCCCCATGACTCGTATCAGTTCGGTTGCGCTATTTAACCTGCAAGCAGAGCAGGTTAGGTGTTGGATGGAGGTTGATAGTGAAATAGTTTACGACAAAACAATAAACCTTCTCGTTAGAACTGTGGTCACCTGGAGTGATTATTTCTTTAAACCATTTGTATTTCAAAAGGCCTGCTTTTTTGAAGATTTACCCCCATTCAGCCAGGCCATTATTCACGTTGAAATAAGCCGTAACTCTGGCGATGTGAAGTGCGGCGGATTGGTTATTGGCAATCGAGTTTATTTGGGATCAACCGAAGCAAGGGCTGAATCTGATGCGTTGAACTTCTCAACCGTCGAGCGCAATGAGTTTGGTGACACTACTTTAGTGCCTCGCCGCACAATACCAAAAACATCACAGCGCGTTTTTACAGATAAAAACCTCATTAATAGACTCATTGATGTACGCAGTGATTTAAACGCCGTGCCTGCCGTATGGAGCGCTCTTGATGATCCGACAGACGGATATTTCAACGCTCTGTTTATCCTTGGCTTTTATCGCAAATTCAGAATATCTGCAGGCCATCCAGAGCACGCACTTATTGACTTAGAGTTAGAGGAAATATAAGCATGGAAATAACAGCCTTACCCACACCACCAAGCACAGCTAGCCCCGATAACTTTGATTCAAGAGCTGACGACTTTTTGGGTGCGCTCCCACAGTTTCAGCAAGAATTAAATACCTATGCTGCCGCATTAAATAGCCTTTCAACTAATAGTGTATCAACAACCTCGCTTGCAATATCTGTAGCTGAAAAAACATTAACGGTTGAAACCGGAAAATCCTATTTCACCGGCATGTCGGTAAAGATTGCCAGCACCACAAATGGCAGTCTCTGGATGATTGGCGATGTACTTTCATACAGTACATCAACGGGTGCTCTGGTAGTTAATGTTCAGGTAGTTCAGGGTAGTGGCACCTTCAGTAGCTGGTCCGTATCGCTGAGTTTTAACGGAATTGTCACCCCGGAGCAAGCGCCAGATTTAGCAACTTTAGAGCAGGTTAATCAGCAGGCTTTTTTGTTGAGGGCCATAGGCGAGCCTTTTGCTTTATGGACTCACTTAACTGGAGTGGACGAGCCATCAAACTCAGGAACTGCAAAATTTATAAAATTAACAGCTGGCGAGGATGGATCTGGCGAATATAACGAAGGATTGCTCACCAGCGAGAGCGTGTCAGGCACTGCTCCTGATGTGGTAGCTACGGCAGTAATAGATTATGTACCAAGCCCAATGAATGGGCAAACGGTCAAGCTACTTAATACGTCTCGTCAATTTATTCGGCCAGGATCATCCGGCACGGAGGAGGACGATCAGTTTGCCTCGCATACCCACCCTATCGGGGGGATTCTTGATTATGTTGGCGCTGGAAATGGTCGTGTAGTTGGTTCTACAGCAACCCTTAATTCTGGCGCAACTGGCGGTGATGAAACAAGGCCACGAAACATCGGTGCAACCTATTACATGAGGATCGCATAATGCCGTATATGAAAAACGACACTATAAGCCAGTCAGTGATTAGTGGTGGCATTGAAATAAGCGATGCACAGTATCAGTCGCTGCTTGCGGCTAAATTGGACGGTAAGCCCGTTACAGTGCGCGAAGGCGCTCCATTCATCTATAGCGGAGAAAAGCGAACAGTTTACCGACTGGTTGATAAAGCTGTCGAATCACAAGAAATATTGACCGAGGATGAGACGCCTTCTGGGTGGCAGGATGAAATTCCTACGCCCGATCCTGAGCCGATAACTCAAGTGAGTCGTGCGCAGGGAACGGCGCAGCTAAAAATATCAGGCTATTGGCCCACTGTGATTGCTCTTGTTGATGCTATTCCAGATCCCACAACAAAAATAATTGCTGAACAGGCTTTATATGCAGCAAATACATGGCAAAAAAACAGCCCGACAATGCAGCTACTTGCTGGTGAAGGCGGATTAAATCTGACTCAACAGCAGTTTGACGATTTATTTATAAACGCAAATCAGATACAGCTGTAACCGCCAACAAACCTCACCAAACAAACCCGCCTAGTGCGGGTTTTTTATTGCCCGGAGTTTTCATGCAGACACAAATAGGAGAAATCACATGGGCGTTTTAACCAGTACCGGGACTGTTTTTTCCGTAGCTGTTGGTGAGCCTTTAGTGCTTGATGGTGCTGGTTTTTTGGCGCTGGACTACACCGAGGTAGCAGAGGTAACCGACATCCCCGAATACGGGCCAAGCGCACAGGTAGTTGAGCACAATCCATTAAAGACGGGTGTAACCCAGAAGTACAAAGGATTTATCAATTATGGGCAAACAGCACTGCAGCTTGGGCGGGACATATTAGATGCCGGACAAGCCATTTTAGCTGCTGCTGTAGATGGTGCCACTAAGAATACAGAACATTCATTCCGGATTGATTATCAGGACGGCACAAGCGATTTCTTTACCGGAAAAGTCTTCAGCTCAACCACAAATCCATCATCTGCCAATTCAATCGTCGGTCGCACCGCAGTTGTAGAAATCAACTCGCCGATAGTGCGCGTCACCGGCAACGAAACGATTGAGGTCATTTGGTTATCAGTCACAGCTAACGGCGGGGAAGAATAATGGCTACAACATCAGAATTGGTATTTGAATATAACAAAGATCCCGGACCATTAACTGCTGATAATTTTGGCGTTCCTTTTGCCGTAAAAGGCACATTGACTGGAACCGGAACAACTCGCGTTTTACCAATATCTAGCGTTAGCCTGCCTGCAGGAAATAACGAAGCAACAATCACCATGACAAGTCCGAGTGGCTACAGCTTCTCGCCGCTTTCACGCACCACAATGGTTTTTGTCGAACCAACAGCCGTAGCCTTCCAATCCCTAACCGCAAACGGCACAAGTGGCTCAGTTTCAACCACGCAATTAACGGCAACGTTTGATATTGACCCAGGCTTGACCACTGGCAACTTTGTGGTAACAGGCGCAAGCAAGGGTGTTGTGTCGAAAGTTGGGGCTGTTTATACCGTCAATATTCACACCATTACGGTTGAAGACGGTCAGAGCGTTACGCTGGATATTATTGGTGTGCCTTCTGGCTTTACGATTACGCCTACTACTAGAACGGTCACAGTATATAAAGCGGCTGCACTAGAAGCGCCTACAGTTATTGCAACTCTTGATTTTCCACAGGCCACAATTGGTGTTCCTTTCAGTTTCAGCATTGCGTATGTGTTTGCAGGCGAGATAGATACGTTTGAGACTGCTACAGGAACGTTGCCCTCATGGGCAACGCTTAACGCATCAACAGGATCAATAACCGGCACACCTGACGCAGAAAGTACTGCTGCTGGATTATCATTTACCGCAACCAATGCAGCCGGAACGTCTTCAGCATCAAATACAGATGATTTAGTTACGGTTGAGAGCGTTGTTGGGCAGGGAACTGTAGAGCCTGATCTAGGTTTAAATTACGTTGGTTATAAACACATTGATATAACCGGTCTTGTTGTCAATGATTTTGAAATTGTTGAAACGCCAGATGCCGTTCCAAAGCAGTTGATATGCAAAATACGTCCTGGTGATATTTCTATATCAGGCGGCAGGACTTTAACTGCTAACGAAATTAATGAGTTTAACGATCTCGATATCAGGTTCATCATTACAGATGCGGAAGATAACCCTGTACCCGATTATTTTGGCTTGCTACATCCTATAACGGATGCGGCATTTGATCTGTTTTCAGATACTAAGGAGGGTAACTATCACGCGATTGTTCCCGCTATTGATAATTATAAAGTTACCTGTTTAGTAAAAGGTCAAAATGGTGAGGGATTTGTCCGGGTAAACAGTCTCAGTAAAACATTTAATGTTACTGAAAACGCTTTCCCGGTTAAGTATGCGGATTCCGTTAATGGAAATTCAGCCTATGATGGCTTAAGCGCCTTTGTTGTATCAGGAACCGCTGCTTATACAAATGCAACTAAACGTGTCACCGGTACAGGTTTATTCGCTGATTACGACCACACTGCTGCATCCGCAAACATTAACCCAGTTTACAACTACAACTATATGTATTTTACAGGGGCGAATGAGGGCGGCTTCCCTGCCGGTCGTTACGAAGTTGCAGCTAAAATAAGTGATGACGAGATTGAGTTGGCCGAAGCATTAGGAGCGGACTACACGGGCGTTACTTTCTCAACTGGACCGAAGGCAGCACCACCTACCGATAATACGTTAACCGGCAACTTCTGGTATGTGACTGGCGAATGGACCCGTGGAGAGCTTCAATCAACCAGAATGTCAACTTATATCGTTGGCTACAAAGGTGGGTTCAGATTAACAAATCCCGGAACAGATCAGATTGTTTTAGCGGCTGGTATTGGTAGCTCAATTAACGCGCCTGCTGACCATAGATTCTTTATGGCAAACGGGGTTGTCGATGGCGAGTTTAAAAACACGGTTGTTGGTAGGTCGTTAAGCTCTACTGGATCGGGTACGTTTAGAGACTGCTATCACAACGTAGAATTTAAAGGAGCCGTCTCTGGTACAACCTTCTCGGCAGTTTGCTCGGCAGATGGATTTATCCGCCATTGGACATTCTTGGGTTGTAAATTTGATGGGCTACTGAATAATCGGAATGACTTTACCAGTGCCGGAAACCCATCTGGAACAACTGTATTTTTGCCTATTGAAACCATTCCTCCCGAAACACCTCAGACAGGGTACATCTGGTACTTAAATGATGCCGGGAGGCTTCAACCGAGGATAGCTTATACATCTTGGGATGTGGATGGTTTTGTATTGGCGTCAGCAACGGTTTCTGATTGCGGTTCTGAAAACTATTGTATATCAAGCGGATCGGTAGAGCACAGTTACAACGTATACCTCTCCATGAAAAACGTGAACTGGAGTGTTGGAATAATCTTTTGTGAGTTTGAAACCGATTCAAAAGACGATGTTAAAGACCATGATGCATACATCAGTGGTGCAATTGATAATGCTCACGTTTGTTATAACACCTTCGGCAAGGGCATAGGATCGTCTTTTGCAGTTAATAGTAACTTGGCAAAGAATATTGAAGGATATACTTCGCACAACGTATCTGTTTGCGACAACTTTATGTCGCAATATAGACGTTTTGGTGTGGACTGCTCTATAACAAACAACACCAATCCGAGAGAATTTATTGACGGACTCCTTGTAAGGGGTAACTATTCTAACGTACTTCATTGCTTGGTTTATTACGGCGCTCCGGGAACTGTTAGGTTTGCCAAAAACGTTACAGAGGATGTGGCGAATTTAGGGAATGATAGCGGTTCATGGGCGGCGTTTGTTGGGGCGAATCCAGAAGACCAAGGCTATAAAGCGGTTATTGATGACAATAGCGTTATCGGGCATAGATTGGCAGATTATAGCCAAGCACAAGTGCAACGTGGACTAGAGATTGTTGACAACGTTAATAATATTGACTTTAACAGTGAGTGCTTAAAACTTAGCTCTGCTACATTTGATGGCGGCGTGATAACGGGTAACAATCTTTATAACCCTTCTCAAGTTAATAATTATGTAGCATTAGTTATTGATGCTGGTGTAACCACTGGCTATACCTTAGAAGCGTTTAACACGCTAGTTGATGGCGTGAATATATCAACTAATGCTGTAACACAATTCCTTTACAATGTGGATGATTACGAAGTGGGTGGAACAGTTCCATTTTTAAGACCTGCTGCTAATAATCCGAACAGTGTCACCAACTCAATATTTGAATCAACCCTTCCGTCTGGAGTAACTGGAAATATCGCGCTCATAGGGGGCAACCTTAACTCTGTTAATTTGGCGTTAATAATTGACGAGATAGGCGCTCAAACTGGAACTGTAACTATTGCTGCACTCATGAAAGGGACCGGAAGTACAACATCAAGAACATACCAACCTAAACCATGCCCCAGAATACAAGAGGATGGCGCTGAACCTGAGTGGGTTGCCGGTGGATTAGTAACAACGTTTGATAATGTTGAAATACAATATGTGGTAGATGATGTATTCACAAGGAGTGGGGTCGCGGGTGGCATCAGTACCACCAACTTTAATGCTAACTGGTATTGGGTGGAAACTACTGTAACAGGTGCAGGAATTATATCAACAAGATATTGGGCTTATGACGGGTCACGGCCAGAAACACCTGTGTACTCCGTGACACTTCCGAGTAATGAGTTAGCAAACGCTTTTGTTGGTTTTGGCATGGATAATACGCCAGGAGTCCATATAGCTGCCGTGGCCGTTGGCATAAATGGATCGCCAGCACCTTGGGATTCATATGGCTTATAGGTATAAAAGATATTAAATTAAACTTCAATCAAGCCGCCTTCGGGCGGCTTTTTTACGCCTGGAGTAAAGCATGAATAGAATGAAGGTTGGCGGATTAACGCTAGGCTCGTCTGTGCTTGTTGCCTTTCTCGCATTATGGGAGGGAGGTGGACAGGATGGGATGACGGTGTATGCCGATAAGTTAGCAGAAGGATTACCAACTGCTTGCTATGGCATAACAAAGCACGTAACCGATGAGCCCGTGATTGTGGGTGAATATTGGCCCAAAGAAAAGTGTGATCGCGTTATGAGTGTAGCGGTGACAAAGGTTCAGCTTAAATTGCTTTCTTGTCTGACGCATCAGCCGCCACAGCCTGTATTCGATGCCATATCAAGCCATGCGTGGAATTTTGGCTATCCAAAAACATGCTCAAGTAATTCTGTTAGTCATATAAATGATGGTGATTACGCGATCGGCTGCAATCTGTTGGCAACGACCTATGGTGGCAAACCAAACTGGTCTTACGTAACAACCGTTAATGGCAAGGTATTTGTTCAAGGATTGTATAACCGAAGACAAGCTGAGCGTGACAATCTTTGTTTGGCTGGACTTTATGAATAAATACCTTTTAATCGCCGTCTTACTTGTGTCTTTTAGTGCGGGGTTTGGAGTGCAGGGTTGGCGTATGGGTGAAAAGCTTGCAAAAGCTAATTTGGAAACGTCAAAAACACTTCAAAAAATATCTGTAACCGCAGCAACCAAACAACGGGAATTGCAAAATGAACTCGACAAAGAGCAGGCCAGGCTTTCAGTTGTTGAAACTGAACAATACGCTATCATGCGCAATGCAGAAGACAAAACTAGGCGGCTTGATGCTGCTGTTAATGCTCTCAATAAGCGCCTGCTCGTCAACGCCAGTTGTCCAGCCCATAGCGATAGACTGCCCAAAACCCGCACCGATTCCAGCATGGGTGAAAGAACCCGTCCCGAGCTTAATCCCTCTGCTCGACCAACTTATAACGCCCTCAGGGATGGAATAGTGAAATTAGAGGCTCAGGTAGCCTACTATCGAGAGGCATGCAGGCGTCCAGATTAAGATAATTTTCGCCTTAACCCCATAAAGCCAAATAATGCTGGAGCGAGCAAAAACAAAGTTGCAGGCAAAGGCACTTCACTAACCTCATAAAACCTTAGCTCAACAAAAGATTCTAGAGATAAAGCTTTTCCACCAATAGCGAAACTGGATGTGAAGGGTGTGTATACTTGGTTAAATAAATAATAGCTAAACAATCCGGAGCCAGTGCCGGGGAGTGCCAGAGACTTGCCATCGTAATATAAACTTGCATCAGTTATATTAAAGGTTGTCCACTCAATAACAATATTAACTGGTCGCTCAATTAAAATATTTGCGCCGTTTGTCATTTGCCGATCTACTAAATCCGTTCCAACTGAAAAATAATTTTCATTGTTGATTGGATTGTCCAAATCAACCGCATCAGGGAAGACGGCTGGATCTTTGTAGCCAATTACACATTCTGATGAGCAGCCATCATAGTGTCCACCAAAAGGGCTGGCTGCACCGCCAGTAAGTATTGTAAATAGCGCAGAATTAGCAGAGGCGGAAAAAAATAAAACAGAAAAAAACAGGATAGCTTTCACGGGACTCCCTCCATAGAAGTGTGAACGAGATCACAAAATATGATCTCTAGCTATCCATTGTCAAAATATTTAATCTTCCTCTACATCCTGCACGTCTTTCTTCATGATCCAAAACCAAGAAGCCCCAACCAAACCAAAAACTGCGGCTATTCCTAAAACAGCTAAAATCAAATCAAATGTATCCATCGTTTTCACCTTTAATAAATTAATTTAATTGGCGAAAGCGAAAAGCTGATTGAGTCCGAAACCAACACATAACCCATTGTTTTTATTATGCCGAAAATGCCATTTTTGACAGTAGCTAAAAACAGTGTAAAATGCCGCCCCTAGTAGGTTTGCGCGAGTTACCGTACCACCTTGACATGGTGGGGGTCGTTGGTTCGAATCCAATCGTGCCTACCAGATATATACATCAAGCACCTCTTGCAGGTGCTTTTTGGTTTTTAAGGCCTCTCGTATTGGCCACAACCAAGGATACAGTATGATTTCAATTACCCTTCCTGATGGCAGTCAACGCCAGTTCGATCACCCCGTTTCAATTCATGATGTTGCTGCCGATATTGGTGCTGGTTTAGCCCGTGCTGCTCTGGCCGGTAAAGTGAATGGCAAACTGGTCGATACCAATTACGTTATAGAGGATGATGCTGAACTTGCCATCATCACCGAACGTGATGAAGAAGGGCTCGATATCATCCGACATTCGACCTCACATCTGTTAGCTCAAGCCGTAAAACAACTTTATCCCGATGCACAGGTCACTATTGGCCCGGTTATCGAAGATGGCTTTTACTACGATTTTTCCTATCCAAAAGGTTTTACACCGGAAGATTTGCAGAAAATCGAAAAACGTATGGAAGAGCTGGTCAAGCAAGATCTGCAAGTGGTCCGTGAAGAAGTCACCCGTGATGCAGCAGTTCAGATCTTTCGTGAAATGGGTGAAGAATATAAAGCTCAAATCATCGAAGATATTCCTAAGGATGAAATCCTGTCAGTGTATCGACAGGGTGAATTCATGGATTTATGCCGTGGTCCGCACGTACCAAATACCGGAAAACTCAAAGCATTCAAACTGATGAAACTGGCCGGTGCTTACTGGCGTGGTAAATCTGAAAACGAAATGCTGCAACGGGTTTATGGTACAGCCTGGTCAGATAAAAAAGACCTGAAAGCCTATCTGCATCGTCTGGAAGAAGCCGAAAAGCGTGATCATCGTAAGTTGGCGAAAAGTCTGGATCTTTTCCATTTGCAGGATGAAGCGGCTGGCATGATCTTCTGGCATGACAATGGCTGGCGGATTTATCGCGAAGTGGAAAAATATATTCGCGATGTACTGGCTCAAAATGACTATCAGGAAGTGCGCACCCCTCAGGTTGTGGACCGCAGTCTGTGGGAAAAATCAGGACATTGGGACAAATTCGGTGACATGATTTTCAGTACCCATTCTGAAAATCGTGATTACGCGGTTAAACCAATGAATTGTCCTTGTCATATTCAGATATTTAATCAGGGGCTGAAAAGCTACCGTGATTTACCTTTGCGTATGGCGGAATTTGGTTCATGCCATCGTAATGAACCGTCCGGTACCTTGCATGGTTTGATGCGTCTGCGTGGCTTCACTCAGGATGATGCGCATATCTTCTGTACTGAAGATCAAATTCAGACTGAGGTTTCTACTTTTATAGATCTGTTGTTTAACGTTTATGCCGATTTTGGTTTTAACGACATTATTATTAAGTTATCGACTCGTCCGGAAAATCGTGTCGGTAGTGATGCCGTTTGGGATAAAGCGGAACATGCACTTGAACAGGCATTAAATGCCAAAGATCTGGACTGGGAACTGCAGCCGGGCGAGGGTGCGTTTTACGGACCGAAGATCGAATTCTCCTTAAAAGATTGTCTGGGGCGGGTCTGGCAATGCGGCACCATTCAGGTGGATTTCTCAATGCCAGGCCGATTGGATGCAACTTATGTGGCCGATGATGGTTCGAAACAGGTACCGGTGATGCTGCATCGTGCGATTCTTGGATCACTCGAGCGATTTATCGGTATACTCATTGAAGAATATGCTGGCGCGTTTCCGGCATGGCTTGCACCTCGTCAGGTTATGGTCATGGGAATTACCGATAAACAGTCAGATTATGTTCAACAAATTGCCCAACAATTGAAAAATCAGGGATTTAGAGCTGATGCGGACTTGAGAAATGAGAAGATTGGCTTTAAAATACGCGAGCACACATTGCGTCGCGTACCTTATCTAATCGTTGTTGGGGATCGCGAAGCACAAGAAAATGCCGTGGCAGTACGTACTCGCAAAGGCGAAGATTTAGGCGCTATGTCGCTAGAGAGCTTCGTTTCATTGCTTCAAGAAGACGTCGCTCGCCGCGGTCGAATTATTTTAGAGGATTAAAAACATCGCTACAGATCAAAAAAGGCTGAATTCTGAAATCACAGCCAGAGAAATTCGTGTAACCGATGCAAACGGTGAACAATTAGGTATTATTTCATTGGCGAAAGCCTTGGAATTAGCTGAAGAAGCCGAGTTGGATTTGGTGGAGATTGCCCCACAGGCAGAACCACCTGTCTGCCGTATTATGGATTACGGCAAGTATGTGTTTGAGGCTAATAAACAAAAGGCCATTGCTAAGAAAAAGCAAAAACAGATACAGGTAAAGGAAATAAAATTCCGACCAGGGACGGAAGAGGGTGACTATCAGGTAAAACTACGCAACCTGACACGTTTCCTCGAAGAAGGTAATAAAACCAAAGTCAGCCTCCGCTTTCGTGGACGTGAAATGGCCCATCAGGAATTAGGTCTGAAATTGCTCGAAAGAGTAGCCGATGATTTGAAAGACCTGTCGGTTATTGAGCAACATCCGAAGAAAGAAGGTCGGCAAATGATTATGGTTTTGGCGCCAAGTAATAAAAAATAACTATTAATTAAATTAACAATGCGGAGTTCCAAATGCCAAAATTGAAAAATCATAGCGGTGCAGCGAAGCGTTTCAAACGCACCGGTAGCGGAAAGTTCAAACGCGCTCAAGCGTTTACTAGCCATATCCTGACCAAGAAAAGCACTAAGCGGAAACGCCAACTGCGTTCCACGTTGACAATCTGTAAAGCAGATCATTTGTCAGTCCGCAAATTATTGCCTCTTCTATAATTAAGGAGTATTCCAATGGCTAGAGTAAAACGTGGCGTAACAGCCAGAGCCCGTCATAAAAAAGTTATCGCGCAGGCCAAAGGCTATTATGGTCGTCGCAAGAATGTCTATCGTGTAGCTGTCCAGGCAGTTACCAAAGCCGGTCAATATGCATACCGTGATCGTCGTCAGAAAAAACGTGTATTCCGTACATTGTGGATTGCGCGTATTAACGCTGCTGCCCGTGAATGTGGAATTTCGTACAGTCGTTTAATCGATGGTCTGAAAAAATCATCTATTGAAATCGATCGTAAAGTATTGGCAGATATTGCTTATCACGATTCTGCTGCATTTGCTGCTATTGCTGCAAAAGCAAAGGCGGCTTTGGCTAACTAATCAGTCGGTTCGCTTTAGCGCGGATCTTATTATTAGTTACACAGGAAAGGGCCGTTGATGACGGCCCTTTTTTATTTCTGATTGATCCTCAGGTGGAGGAAATATGGCTGAACTGTCATCGCAGTTACTGGCATTAAAAGATATTGTTGAGGCAGCGAAGTCCGCGATTCAAAACGCGACCGATGCCAAGACGCTGGATAATGTCCGGGTTGAATATCTGGGCAAAAAAGGCCTTATCACAGGGTATGTCAAAGAGTTGGGTAATCTCAGCGCGGAAGAACGACCGTTAATTGGTAAGGAAGTGAATCTGGCCAAACAGGAAGTTGCAGGTCTGACTGAAGCCAGGTCCAAGTTGCTTGCTGAGCAGGCCATGAATGCCGCTTTGGCTGCCGAAACGGTTGATGTAACTTTACCCGGTCGTAATGCTGAAGTTGGCGGTCTGCATCCGGTGACTCGCACCTTGCAACGCATTGAACAGTATTTCCGTCAAATCGGTTTTCAAATTGCCGAAGGTCCGGAAATTGAAGATGGTGATCATAACTTCACCGCATTGAATATTCCTGAAAGTCATCCAGCGCGTGCGATGCATGACACGTTTTATTTCAACGCCGAAATGCTGTTGCGCACCCATACTTCACCGGTACAGATCCGGGTCATGGAAAATGAACAGCCACCTTTACGGGTCATTGCACCGGGCCGGGTATATCGCTGTGATTCAGATTTAACCCATACGCCGATGTTCCATCAGGTAGAAGGTTTAATGGTGGATGAAAACATCAGCTTTACCGATTTGAAAGGTATTCTTGCCGATTTCCTACAGGCATTTTTTGAAAAACCACTCAATGTGCGGTTTCGACCTTCGTACTTTCCATTTACCGAGCCTTCTGCAGAAGCGGATATTGAATGTGTGATCTGTGGTGGTGAAGGTTGTCGTGTCTGTAGTCATACCGGCTGGCTGGAAGTGCTGGGTTGCGGCATGGTGCATCCTAAAGTATTCGAGCACGTCAATATTGATAGTGAAAAATATCTGGGTCTGGCATTTGGCATGGGCGTTGAGCGCCTGGCGATGTTGCGATATGGCGTGAATGATCTGCGATTATTTTTTGAGAACGATCTGCGCTTCCTGCGTCAGTTCAAATAGGATAGGAAGTTCGCCATGAAATTAAGCGAAAATTGGCTACGTGAATGGGTAAATCCTGATTTTGATGTGCAGGTTATTGCCGAGAAATTGACTCAGGCGGGTCTGGAAGTTGATTCGGTTTCGCCTGTTGCCGGGAATTTTTCAGGTGTATTAGTTGGACAGGTGAAATCAGTTGTTTCACACCCGAATGCTGACAAATTGCGTGTCTGTGAAGTGGATGTTGCTAGTGATGAGTTATTGCATATTGTGTGTGGTGCCAGCAACGTTCGGGAAGGTTTGAAAATTCCAGTTGCTATTGTTGGTGCAGTCTTGCCAGGTGATTTTAAAATTAAAAAAGCCAAACTGCGTGGTGAACCATCTTTTGGTATGTTGTGTTCTGCTAAAGAACTTGGTTTAACTGAATCCTCTGACGGCCTGATGGAATTACCGGCTGATGCACCTGTTGGTAGCGATATTCGCGATTATCTGGCATTAAATGATTTCACTATTGAAGTCGATTTAACACCAAACCGGAGTGATTGTCTGGGAGTTGCCGGTATTGCACGCGAATTGGGTGTGATTAGCCGTACCAATCTTACCCCCGTCATTATTAATGACATTGCGGCAACTGTTCAGACAACATTTCCAGTTTCAGTAGAAGCCATACAAGCCTGCCCAAATTATATTGGTCGGGTGATTGAAAATATTAATCCTGACGCCAAAACGCCGTTATGGATGCTGGAAAAACTGCGTCGCAGTGGATTACGGAGTCTGAGCGCCGTGGTGGACATCACTAATTATGTGATGTTGGAGCTGGGGCAGCCAATGCATGCATTTGATCTGCAGAAGTTACAGCAGAACATTATTGTAAGGTTTGCCAAGACAGACGAAAAACTGACTTTATTGGATGGTCAGCAAGTTGAGATTGCTGAACAGACATTAGTTATTGCCGATGCATCTGGTCCGCTGGCTCTTGCTGGTGTAATGGGTGGAGAAGCTTCCGCCGTTGATGATAAAACAACATCGCTGTTTCTCGAAGCGGCCTTTTTCACGCCTGATGCGATTGCAGGGCAGGCTAGAAGTTATGGATTGCATACTGATTCATCACATCGCTTTGAACGGGGTGTTGATCCTCAATTGGCACAACAGGCAATGCAACGGGCCACGCAGTTGATTCTGGAAATTGCCGGTGGTCAGCCAGGCCCGCTAACGATTATCAGTGAGGAAAGTGCGTTACCTGAAACGCCGCAAATTCTGCTACGTGCAAACCGTATTAAACGGGTGTTGGGAATTGAGCTGGAAGCTGCTGAAGTAGAAGAACAGCTGACTCGGTTGGGGCTGGAAGTTACAGCAGTCAGAGATGGCTGGCTGGTGATTGTGCCAAGTTTCCGTTTTGATATTAATATCGAAGTGGATTTGATTGAAGAATTAGGTCGTCTCTACGGCTATGATCGGTTGCCGCAAACCCGGCCTGAAATTAGTGTATTACCCGGTGCAATTTCAGAAAAACAGCTTGCCACAGAACGTCTGCAAAGTCTGTTGGTGGATCGAGGTTATTTTGAAGCAATCACCTACAGTTTTGTTGACCCAACATTGCAAAAACACTTTGCCGACGGTGATATCGAACCAATCAAATTAGCCAATCCGATTTCAGCGGATCTGTCTGTGATGCGTCATTCATTGTGGCCTGGTCTGGTGCAGGCGATGGTTTATAACCTGAATCGTCAGCATGACCGAATTAGGTTGTTTGAAGTTGGGCGTGTGTTCCGGGGTGAATTGGCTGATATCGATCAGTATCTTTGTATTGGCGGACTGGTCTATGGCGATATTCATCCCGAACAATGGTCAGAAAAAAACCGTAAAGTTGATTTTTATGATGTGAAAGCTGATGTCGAGGCGATATTGGCGCTGGGAAATGGCAAAGTCGAATTCCGCGCTGAACCACATCCTGCATTGCATCCTGGACAATCTGCACGTATCTATCAAAATGATAAACCAGTGGGATGGTTGGGAGCACTGCATCCCAAACTGAATAAGCCATTAGGCTTTACTGGTAAAGCGTATGTTTTCGAATTGGCATTAACGGTTTGTCTGCAATCTGCCATTCCAAAATTTACTACGCTATCGCGTTATCCTGCTATTCGCAGAGATCTCGCTTTAGTTGTCGACAATTCCATTGTAGCCGTTGAAATTGAGCATTGCCTGAAAGGTATCGAGTCTGATATTCTTAAGTCAATTCAATTGTTTGACGTTTATTCTGGAGATGGTGTCGAGCTTGGCAAGAAGAGCATTGCGGTCGCTTTCCATCTTCAACATGGTGAGCGAACCATGACCGACGATGAAGTCGATGCATTAATGCTGCAAATTACCAACAAGCTGCAAAGTGAGTTGGGTGCGGTTGTTAGAACCTAACGTCGGTTCAATAATAAGAATAGAGGTAAAGAATGGCACTCACAAAAGCCGATATGACTGAACAACTTTATGAAGAGTTGGGATTTAATAAACGTGAAGCAAAAGAACTGGTCGAAATGTTCTTTGAAGAAATCCGTGGTGCACTTGAGGAAGGTGATCAAGTGAAGCTCTCAGGATTTGGTAATTTTGAACTGCGCGACAAAAATGAACGGCCTGGCCGTAACCCTAAAACGGGTGAAGAAATTCCAATCACCGCCCGTCGTGTTGTTACCTTTCGTCCTGGCCAAAAACTGAAAGCAAGGGTGGACAGTTATGCTAGAGGCGAGTAACAACAACGAACTACCTGCAATTCCGGGTAAACGTTACTTTACCATTGGTGAAGTCAGTGAGTTATGTGGGGTGAAGCCACATGTACTACGTTATTGGGAACAGGAGTTTACTCAGCTCAAACCCGTTAAACGTCGTGGTAACCGCCGTTATTACCAACGCCATGATGTTGTGCTGATTCGTGAAATTCGTGGCTTGCTTTATGAACAGGGATTTACCATTGGTGGTGCCCGTCAGCAATTGGAAACCGAACACAAACCGGAAGCTGCACCCAGTAATGAGAATCGCAAACAACTGATTGATGAAATGCTGAAAGAGCTGGAACAAATTCGGACGATACTGGCTTAATACGTTATAATTTCACTGTTTTGTTGCTTGTCGGGGCATGGCGCAGCCTGGTAGCGCACTTGCATGGGGTGCAAGGGGTCGAAGGTTCAAATCCTTCTGTCCCGACCATACGCAACTTTAATATCATCACAACGCTCTTAATGGGCGTTGTTTTGTTTCTACTGCCTGAAAATCACAGGATCGTCTATGCAATTTAATACCCTGGGAAATAGTAATCTTAAAGTCAGCCAGATTTGTCTTGGCACAATGACTTATGGTGAACAGAATACTCAACAGGAAGCATTTGAACAGCTTGATTACGCGGTATCGGAGGGTATTAACTTCATTGATACAGCTGAGCTTTACGCAATTCCTCCCAAGGCTGAAACCTATGGTGCCACTGAAGCGATTATCGGTAATTGGTTAGCGAAACGCGGTCGACGTGATGATTTAGTGCTCGCTAGTAAAATCGCCGGGCCCGGCGCTGATTGGGTAGCGCATATACGTCAGGGTAAATCACGATTTGATGATAAAAATATCAGCGAAGCGTTAGATAATAGTTTGCAACGCCTGCAAACCGATTATCTGGATTTGTATCAATTACATTGGCCTGAACGACAAACCAATTATTTTGGGAAATTAGGGTATCAGCACGATGCCACTGAAGAAACCATGACGCCAGTCATTGAAACCCTGCAGGCACTGGAAAAACAGATAAAAGCCGGAAAAATTCGCTACATCGGTTTATCCAATGAAACTCCCTGGGGTTTGATGCAGTTTATTTCAGTGGCAAAAGCGATGAATCTGCCCGTGATTGCCTCAGTGCAGAATCCTTACAGTTTGTTAAACCGTACCTATGAGATTGGATGTGCCGAAATCAGCTATCGGGAGAATGTTCCATTATTGGCTTACTCACCCTTGGGCTTTGGTGTGCTAACCGGAAAATATTTACAGAACAATGCACCTGCCAATGCGCGAATGAGTTTATGGCCTCACTATGCCCGTTACAGCAACCCACAGGCTGTTCAAGCCACGCAGTCGTATGTTGATTTAGCACAGCGACATCAGTTGGATCCAGCGCAAATGGCATTGGCTTATGTGAATAGTCGACCATTTGTTGCGGCGACTATCATCGGCGCAACCACTATGGAACAACTAAAGACCAATATTGGCAGCGAGCAATTAATGCTTTCCGATGAAGTTGTTGCTTCGATTGAGGATATCCATAAAACCATATCTAACCCAGCCCCCTGAATCTAACTTTTCAGAAATGTGCGCTAGCGCAGGTTAAAGCTGACAACGCTATGGTAGTTTATATTCTTCTTAAATATTGCTGATATAAACTGCCGCTGATCTGTTTGGTCATTCTTATATCAGTGTTTCTTTGCTTAGAAATTCAGGTAGCTGGCAACATGGATAGTCCATCCTTTTATACCGTGCTTATTGTTGATGACGATCCGGTGACTCGCCTGCTGATGAAGCAATCACTTCAGGATCCGAACTTAACGGTTATTGAAGCCCAAAATGGTGAACAGGCAATCGATTTATTTGCCGAGCATTTACCTGATATAACCCTATTGGATGTCTCCATGCCTGGCATGGACGGATTTACCTGCTGTCGAAAGTTACGTTCACTTCCCAAAGGGCAACAGTCAGCGATTGTTATGGTGACCATTCATGACAAAGTTGATGACATTGAAAAAGCATTCGAAGCTGGTGCAACAGATTTTATAACCAAACCTTTCAAGTGGCCGTTATTTGCCCACCGAATCCGTTACATTCTCAAAGCCAACAATACCCTGCGCGAGCTCAGTCAGAGTCGCTCAAAACTGGCCAAGGCACAGGCAATTGCCCATCTGGTTTACTGGGAATGGAATTTTAAGCAGAATGAAATTGAATGCAGTGCTGATCTGCATCGGTTATTGGGTATCGAGGATACCTCCCAAGGAATTTCATTCAAGCAGATTCTTCGTCGTATCTTCCCCGAAGACAGACCTTTATTTAAGCAGGCTCTACGTCGGGCAATACAGAGTAAATATCCCTATGATATTGAATATCGTATTCAGTTAGATAATGGCGAATTATTTTATTTGCATGAACGCACGGAAATTATCGAGGATTATAGTGGGTGGAAGATTGTTGGCACTTTGCAGGACATCACCTCACTTAAACGTTCAGAGCAGGAAATTGCTTACTTTACCTATTACGATACGCTGACCGACTTACCAAATCGCCGCTTGTTTATTGAACAGTTGGAAACCGCAATTGCCCGGGCCCGGCATAAAAAACAATCGCTAACGTTGATGTTTATCGATCTGGATCACTTTAAACATATCAATGACACCTATGGTCATGCAGTTGGTGATGCATTGTTATGTGAAGCCGCAGCAAGAATTAAGGATTGTCTGCGGGATGCAGATTTGATTGCGGTAAGTAAGGATAAGGATGATCGCGTTGCCCGGTTCGCTGGCGATGAGTTTACGGTAATGCTGACCAATATTGATAATGTGGATGTACTGGCAAATATAGCGCAACGCATTGTTGCCAAGTTTGAAAAATCATTTGATATAAAAGGTTACAACGTTTTCAGTACGGTCAGTATTGGTATTGCACTTTTCCCTGAGGATGGCGATAACGTACAAAGTTTGATGCAACATGCTGATGTGGCAATGAATCACGCAAAGGAACTGGGACGTAATAATTACCAGTTCTTTTCAGCAGAAATGAATGATTATTTGTATGAGCGATTGCAAACCGAACAGGATCTCCGCCAGGCATTGGAACGCAATGAATTTCTGTTGTTTTATCAGCCACAAATTGATGTAAAAACACAGCAGATTATTGGTTTTGAAGCTTTGTTGAGGTGGTTGCATCCGATAAAGGGTCTGCTAGGTCCACTCACCTTTATTGATGTGGCCGAAAAGACCGGTTTGATCATTGCCATTGGCGAATGGGTTTTGCAACAGGCATGTTTACAAACTCGCAAATGGCAAAAACGTTTTGATATTCACTGGCGGGTTTCGGTGAACCTGTCTGCAATGCAGTTTAATCAGCAGTTATTGCTGGAGCAGGTTGGACTAAGTCTTAAGAACTCGGGGCTTCCAGCATCTTCTCTAGAATTGGAAATCACGGAAACGGCTATGCTCAAGGATGTAATGGAAACTATTCCATTACTCAGAGCATTAAAAGACATGGGAGTAGGGCTGGCAATTGATGATTTTGGAACCGGTTATTCTTCATTAAGTTATTTGAAAAATTTCCCGATTGATACGTTGAAAATTGATAAAAGTTTTGTTGATGAAATTGTTGAAAACCCTAAAGATGCTGCGATTGCACGGACCATTGTCCAACTTGCAGATAATCTGGGGTTGAGAACCATTGCCGAAGGCGTTGAAACCATTGAGCAGGTAAACATGCTGACGACAATGGGCTGTAAGGAATTACAAGGGTATTACTATAGTAAACCCCTGCCAGTGAGTGAAATTGAACGTCTGCTTGAGAGCGGAAATGGCCTGCAAGATTCCTAACGTTTTTTTGCAGACATTTTAACGACATCCTGTTCATCCTCGTACCGATCCAGCAAACCAATATCAAGAACAGGTGAGGCATCAATATGCTGGGCGTCCATCATTTGAGCAACCCGTTTTATAGCGGACATTATCATTGCCTGTTCCCATTCATCCAGTTTACTGAATTCACGAGTAAAACGATCCTGTAAAGGAATAGGCGCGCTTTTAAGTGTTTCTGTAGCGGTCTCAGTCAGGTATGCATGAACTTTACGTTTATCGGTCTGAGAGCGTTGTCGATAAACCAATCCACGTTTTTCCAGCCGGTCCAGAATAGTGGTCACTGTCGCTTGACTTAAACTCATCTCCTGAGCCAATTCACCTATGGTTACTTGCCCCTTATCCCGCAATGTTTGTAATAAAAGTATCTGGGGTGCGGTCAAGCCGGTGGTTTTAGCCAGGTATTTGGAATGTAGGTCGGTGGCGCGGATAACCCGACGCAATGCAATAAGCACTTCTTCAATATGATTCAACAGGTGTTCCCTTTGCTCTTTATCTAGACCAAGTGCGTCTATAGTTTCAGTATTAATTTGAATTGAATTCAACATATTTTCCCACGTTTCTTTAATGAATATTTCAACTTGGGGTAAACCGCTTTACGAGTCTTATCGGCTAAACAGCCAGACTTTTATACAAACCATTTTAAAGAGCTCGAATTAAATAATAGAGCGCAAAGTGGTCTGGACTTTTAATTTGTTTAGTGTACTATATATTTAGATTCTGTCATCTGCAAGTCATAAATGCATGATTATATTAATTAAACGTAATTATGATGGAATTTACAGATTTTTTTACATCACTAAGTACTTAGTGCCATAAACATTAGAGTTGATTACATATATGAGCCAAGTAAAGACTGCACCTTTACCAATTGAGTTAGTGCAACCAACGGCAGAACTTGGTGCAGCCGTGCATAAACTTATTTCTGAATGCCCACCGTTAGATACCAATTCGATGTATTGCAACTTATTGCAAAGCAGTCACTTTGCCGAGACAGCTGTAGCAGCTGTTCTTGATAATGAATTGGTAGGGTTTATTTCCGGATACCGCATACCACAACGCCCTGAAACATTATTTGTCTGGCAGGTTGCCGTTGGTGAAAAGGCCCGAGGTCAAGGACTTGCCGGAAGAATGCTTAAAGAAATTCTGTCGCGTGAACAAAACCGTGACATTAAGCGAATCGAAACGACGATAACCCCAGACAATAAAGCTTCCTGGGCGTTATTTGAAAGCCTTGCCCGTAAGCTTGATACCGAGATTAGCAGTAGCGTAATGTTTGATCGAAAACAACATTTTGCCGATCAGCATGATACTGAAATGTTAGTCAAAGTCGGTCCGTTTAAACCAATAGCTTAATTAATACTGAATTCAGGTCAGCGATGGCCACAATTTTCACAGGAGAGAAAAGCGAATGAAAATTTTTGAAGAGATCGAATCAGAAGTGCGTTCATATGCCCGCGCGTTCCCTCGTCTATTTGACAAAGCCCAAGGCGAGTTGATTTACGACGATGAGGGTAATGAATATATAGACTTTCTGGCTGGTGCCGGTTCGCTGAATTATGGTCACAATCATCCTTTATTCAAAGAGAAACTGATTGAATATATCCAACGTGATGGCATTACTCAGGGGCTGGACTTACATACTCGTGCCAAGGGTGAGTTCCTGGAAAGCTTTAACGAGAATATTCTGAAGCCACGTGACCTTGATTACATTGTCATGTTTACTGGTCCTACCGGAACCAATGCAGTCGAAGCGGCATTAAAAATTGCCCGTAAAAAAACCGGTCGTGAAAATATTATTTCGTTTACAAATGGCTGGCATGGACAGACCCTTGGTGCCTTATCGGTAACAGGTAATTCAACTCACCGTGGTGGAGCTGGTATTGCTTTACATGGTTCAACCCGAATTCCTTATGATGGTTACTTAGGTGATGATTTCGATACTACTAATCTGCTCGACAAGATGTTGTCGGATTCCAGTAGTGGTGTCGACAAGCCGGCCGCGGTGATTGTTGAAACTGTACAAGGCGAGGGCGGTATCAATGCTGCTTCAATGACCTGGTTACAAAGTCTTTCAGAAATCTGCAAACGCCATGATGTTTTATTGATTGTTGATGATATTCAGGCAGGTTGCGGCCGTACCGGTACTTTCTTCAGTTTTGAAGAAGCCGGCATTTACCCTGATATCGTCACCTTATCCAAATCACTCAGTGGGTATGGTCTGCCATTTGCTGTCGTGCTGATGAAGCCTGAAGTCGATCAGTGGTCACCGGGTGAGCATAACGGTACCTTCCGTGGCAACAATCATGCGTTTGTCACTGCTAAAGCCGCACTCGATTATTTCTGGAAAGACGATAAATTTGCCAAGGAAGTTCAGCGCAAAGGTCAATACATTGCTGATCGCGTTGACACAATTGTTGCGAAATACGGTGAAGGTAACTTTAACTCACATGGTCGTGGCATGTTCCGCGGTATTAATTGTGTCAATGGCGAACTGGCTGGACAAATTACCCGTAAATGTTTCCAGAAAGGTTTAATTATCGAAACCAGTGGTGCAGACGATCATGTTGTGAAATTCCTTTGCCCACTTACTATCAAAGATGAAAATCTGAAAAAAGGTATCGATATTCTGGAGCAGGCTATTAAAGAAGTTTGCGATAAAGCAGACAGCATTCCGGAAGAAAAGGATTTTTTTGAAGGTGATTATTCAGTAAGCGATGAAGCCAGTAAATCTGATGTGGTTGAGCCGGAAAGCAAAAAAGCGGCAAGTTAATAAACCTCTCAACCCACTATTAACAATCCGGTGAGCGGCTTTCCGTTCACCGGATATTGCAAAGCATTTACAGAGGACAAAATCATGATTGTCAGACAACTTCAAGAAGCTCAAAAAACCTCACGTCGTATCGTTTCACCGGACGGTAACTGGGAAAGCACCCGTATGTTATTGAAAGATGACAACATGGGGTATTCATTCCATATCACCACTATCTATGCCGGTGCTGATTTTCGCATGCATTACCAAAATCATCTGGAGTCTGTTTACTGCATTAGCGGTGAAGGTGAAGTGGAAACGCTAGATGATGGCAAGGTCTACAAAATTACCCCGGGTACTTTATACAACCTGGATAAACATGATCGTCATATCCTGCGTGCCTTTAAAGAGCTTCATCTGGCTTGTGTTTTCAATCCACCATTAAATGGCAAAGAAGTACACAACGCTGAAGGTGCTTATGAGTTAGACGCCGAAGCAGTAACTGAATAACAGGCAATGCAGCCTTTCCGGTTTAGCCCGGAGTACAACGAATTAACAGAGAGTAGATATGCAATTTCATACGGTAGAAAAAATAGGCGGCACTTCCATGAGCGACTATGTCGCAGTGCGCGACAATATTATTCTGAAACCGGTTCATAACGAGTCAATTTACAATCGTGTGTTTGTTGTTTCAGCTTATGGTGGTATTACCAACCTTTTGCTTGAGCATAAGAAAAATGGCACTTCTGGTGTTTACGCTGAATTTGCCAACAGTTTGAATGATGATAGCTGGATGGAAGCGATGGAAAAGCTCAAACAAGAGATTTTTTCCATCAACCAGCAATTGTTTAAAGATAAAAAAACACTAAACAAAGCTAATGAGTTTATTGGCGAACGTCTTGATGATGCAGAACGGGTATTGGCAGATCTGCAACGACTTTGCCAGCATGGTCACTTTGCCTTGGATATGCATCTGGCAACAGTACGTGAAATGCTGGCCAGTATTGGCGAGGCTCACAGTGCCTGGAATACGGCAACTTTACTTAAAAAAGACAAGATCAATGCCCGTTATGTTGATTTGACCGGTTGGCAGACCGACAAGCACATGAAACTTGATGAACGAATTGATAAAGCGTTTGCCAAAATTGATTTGAGTAAAGAGTTACCCATCGTGACCGGGTATGCCCATAGTGATGATGGTCTGATGTCGACCTTTGATCGCGGCTACAGCGAAATGACGTTTAGCCGTATTGCTGTATTAACCAATGCCAATGAAGCGATTATTCATAAAGAGTTTCATTTAAGCAGCGCTGATCCGCGTCTGGTAGGTGAAGACAATGCTGTGCCGATTGGCCGGACCAATTATGATGTGGCTGATCAATTAGCCAATCTGGGTATGGAAGCTATTCACCCTAAAGCGGCAAAAGGCTTACGGCAGAATAATATTCCATTAAGGGTGAGAAACACCTTTGAACCTGAACATGCCGGAACATTAATCACCGGTGACTATATCAGTAGCAAACCTTGTGTAGAAATTATCGCCGGCTGCAAACATGTTTATGCATTTGAGCTGTTTGATCAGGATATGGCGGGCAATATTGAAAATTATGATCGTGAAATCCTGGCCCAGATCCGCAAAAACAAGGCCCATATTATTTCCAAAGATATTAATGCCAACACCATTACGCATTATCTTACTGCCAGCCTGAAGAATATTCGGCGGATTAGGGAAGCTTTACAGGAACAATTTCCGGAAGCTGAAATTAATCAGCAGAAAGTGGCCATTGTGTCAGCGATTGGTAGTGATATGAAAATCCCCGGTATTCTGGCACGTACGGTCAGTGCTTTGGCTGAGAAAAATATCAGTGTATTGGCCATGCATCAGTCAATGCGTCAGGTAGATATGCAATTTATTATTGACGAAGATGACTATGCTGATGCCATCAAAAATCTACACAGTTATTTAGTAGAGGTTCATGATCACGGCAGAGCCATATGCCTCGCGTCTTAATAGCTTTATGTTTTTTATGCTTGCCACTATTGGCAATTGCAGAGCCAGAAACTCAGGTGGCCCCATTATCTGATGAGCAAATGCAACAATTTGAAGCTGAAGTTGACGTATTGGAAGAACCGCTCTATTCACCGTTCATAGAACGTTATGTTTTGGATGAATTGAAGCAATTGCGTACTGACATGGCATCACAACGCAATGAAATGATTCAGCAGATTGTAAACCGTGAAATTAACGCGGTGGATAAAGCGGTCACTTATTCAACCAACACGGTTACCTATTTTTTCTATCTGATTGCAGGTGCAACATCGATATTAGTTCTGGTGGGATGGACATCGATTCGGGAAATCAAAGAGCGGGTGCACTCGCTGGCAGATGAAGAGATCTCAAAACTAGTGATGGAATACGAGCAGCGGTTACACGCTATAGAATTGCAACTTAATCAGAAAACACAGCATATTGCAGAGAACCGCGAAGAGATTGAGCGAACTCAGGAACTGCAGTCATTATGGCTACGTGCTGCCCAGGAAAATACGGCATCACATAAAATCGGTATTTATGATCATATCCTGAAGATTAAACGCGATGATTGTGAGGCATTGACCTATAAGGCTGACGCGGTACTTGAATTAGGTGAGCCTCAATGGGCAGCCAATCTTTGCCATCAGGCTTTATTGATTGATCCACTAAACAGCCATGCGTTTTATCAGCTGGCATGTGCTTATACGACAATGGGGCAATTTGAAGAAGCGCTGTATTATCTTAAACAAGCTATTTCGCGCAGTGAAAGTTATCGAGAAGAAATTGCTCTGGAACCGGCATTACAGCCTTTGCAGGATCATCCGGGCTTACAAAAGCTGTTATATCCCAGTGAAGAAAAGAGTTAACATATTTGAACCCGCCAACAGGCGGGTTTAGTTTTTCAGGCCTGCCAATAAGTCTTCTTTGATTCCTTTGCTGAAAGGATCTTTGCCAAACCAGATATCAAAGTAAGCTTTACCAAGTTGAGCATCGTCGCTTTTGCTCAGTTGTTGACCATTTTTGAATAGCAACAAGCCTGATTCAGATGAATAGCGGATATCATAACGATCACCTTCTTCTGCTTTCTGATAGCCAGCATTGAAATCCAATAATGCCATTTCAATTGATTTGAACAAATCCTCATCCAGATTACGCCGTAGCAATTCCACTGAAGATTTTTGAAAATCCTCGGCATCAAAACTTCGCTTATAAATAAATGAAAGTTGAATTGACTGGCTGGTCAATGCACTATCATCACTGCATTGTTCACGATACAAAGCAACATCACCGAGATTGAACAACATCACTTTAATAGGCACGGCTGAACATTGTTGCAGGGTAGAATTATCCAGCTGTATTTCTGATTCAAAGCTGTTCGCACTGGCAAGGTGAAAAGGAAGCAATGAAAAAAACAGAATGCGGTTTATCATAATTTTTCCCGTATTTTCTTCAGGGAGTAACCAATAATCGGCAAGTGTTGATAAAACCCATCCACACCATCCCAGAAATCCTGATGTAAGATAATCTTGCCCTGTTCATTAAAGCGTAATTGGCTGATACCAATCGATTTGCTGTCGACTTGCTTTCCCATTACCTTAAATTGCATTTGCATTATCCAACGCACATAGATGTCGTTACCACTGCGAGCAACATCCTGAACCCGTACATCGAGACGATCAACCTGTTGCCCGGTCTGTTCCATGTATTCTATGAGTTCATTTCTGTCAGTAATGGTTCGAAAGGTGTCGTTAAAATAAAGTTGTTCAGCATAGGTTTGACGAATAATATCTGCCACTTCGCCATGTTGAGCCTGATTAAACACCTCAATAAAGCCATTTACAGCCTCATTGTTTTCAACTGGCTGCGAACCTTTTGATTCAAGAGCTTTCTGGTAGTCATTTACATAAGCACTTTGCATAGAATTTCCACTACAGGCTGCTGTTAAAACGAATATGGGGAAGAACCACGTCAATTTTAGCGTTGGGGGGATCTTTAACATGGTTCTTTTCCGATGAACTTTATTAGTCTGCTCATCAAAGCGTAATGATTGTGAAAATGAAGTGAAGGGGCTGCCAGGCTCTGAAAGAGCAACACGCCCTTAACTCTTCACATGCAATTCACACTTTGCTGACTAAGATTCACATCGTCTAGAAAAGAGATACTTCATGAAATCAATTCGACAATGGTTTGACAATGGTGAAGCCGGTTTATCTGTTGCCGAACTTGGTGACGGAGATACTGGTGTTGATTGGTTAAGGGTTATCCCTTTTCTATTTATGCATCTGGCTTGTGTGTCAGTTATTTTTGTGGGCATTTCTCCAATTGCAGTGATTGTTGCAGTCGCTTTATATTTAATCAGGATGTTTGCCATAACAGCATTTTATCATCGTTATTTTTCACACAAATCCTTTAAAACATCACGGACGGTGCAATTTATTTTTGCATTTATTGGTGCAACTGCAACACAACGCGGACCGTTATGGTGGGCAACACATCATCGTCAGCATCATCGTCATGCAGATCAGCCAGCGGATCCTCATTCTCCCAAACAGGGTTTTTTTTGGAGCCATATGGGCTGGTTTCTTTCAGGAAAACATTATCAAGCTGATTACAGCCTGGTTCCGGATTGGAAAAGGTTTGCTGAACTACGCTGGCTGGATCGATACGATTTGATCGCACCGGTTATACTGGCAGCAAGTTTATTTATTACAGGCGTATTGCTGGAAAAGCTTGCTCCAGGACTGGGTACCGATGGATGGCAAATGTTGGTGTGGGGATATTTTATTTCGACGGTAGTGTTATTACATGCAACTCTGTTGATAAACTCGATGGCGCATCGAATTGGTAAAAAACGCTATTCAACAGGCGATGAAAGCCGTAATAATTTTGTGCTGGCATTATTGACCCTGGGGGAGGGATGGCACAACAATCATCACCATTATCCTGCCTCTGCCAGACAAGGATTTTATTGGTGGGAAATCGATATAAGTTATTACCTGCTAAAACTCATGCAAAAAACTGGACTCATCTGGGATGTCCGCACAGTGCCGCTTCACAAACGCGAAAGCAAGAAAATCCTCTCTGAGGCCGCTGTATGAAAATTGCGGTTGTTGGTGGCGGAATCTCCGGTTTGACTTCAGCTTATTATCTGGCCAAAAAACATGAAGTTACTGTGTTTGAAGCCGGTAATTATCTAGGCGGCCATACCGATACGCATTCTATAGAGATTTCTGGCAAAGCTTTTCATGTTGATACGGGCTTTATTGTTTTTAATCAACAGAATTATCCAAATTTCAGCAAATTATTAACCCAATTAGGAGTGGAAAGTCAGCCCACTGAGATGAGCTTTAGTGTCAGTAATGCCACTTCAGGTCTGGAATATAACGCTACTGATTTAAATAAATTATTCTGTCAGCGTCGTAATCTGGTGAGTTTTCGTTTTTATAGAATGTTGTGGGATTTGGTACGGTTTTATCGTGAAGCCCCGTTATTATTAAATGAAGATGATGACGGTCTGACATTGGGCCAATATCTGGCAATCAATAATTACAGTGATATTTTTATCAATGACCATTTAATCCCTATGGCGTGTGCTTTGTGGTCAGGTCCCAGTCTTTCAGTGGTGGATTTCCCGGCGCAGTATTTTATTCGTTTTATGCATAATCATCACATGCTGTCGCTGACGGACAGACCTCAATGGCGTGTGGTTAAAGGTGGCTCAAAGACTTATGTTGATGCGCTGGTGCAGCAAACAAATGCAGAGTTTATGACAGGCTCACCCATTCAACGGATAGAGCGAAATATCCATGGTGTGAGCTTATCGGTACATGGAGAGAAGCGTCATTTTGATAAAGTAATCATCGCTGCACATGCGGACCAGGCATTACGTATGCTGGATCAGCCCAGTGAAACGGAAGTGGCCGTTCTCGGGGGAATAGGCTTTCAGGAAAACGAGATGCATCTGCACACAGATGCAGATATATTGCCGAAAAATACTCAGGCATGGGCCAGCTGGAATGTTCGCGTAAGCCCTGAATTGAGTCAGCAATGTACCGTGAGTTATCACATGAATACGCTGCAAAGTCTGAATGCTCCAGCAGAGCTGATCGTCTCGTTAAATTCCGGACATTTGATTGACCCGAAAAAAGTCCTGGTGCATCGACGTTATGCCCATCCAATTTATAATCTCTCCACGCTTAATGCTCAGCGTCGCTGGCAGGAAGTTGCTGATACCCAGCATACTTTTTACTGTGGTGCATATTGGGGGTGGGGATTTCATGAGGATGGGGTGAGCAGTGCCCTGCGGGTGATTGATGCTCTGGAAAATTCTCAGCAGGGAGTCGCCGATGTTGCCTGATGGAATTTATCGTGGTTGGGTGCATCATCAGCGTCATCTGCCAAAAATTCATGAGTTTCAGTATCCACTGGCGATGCTGATGCTGGATTTGGATGAGCTGCAATCACATTTTAAACGCTCGCGTTTCTGGTCATTGGAACGCTTCAATCTGATTAGTTTTTATCGTAAGGATTATCTGCAATCCGACGAGGCTGATTTGAAACAGGCGGTGGTGGCGTTGATACAGCAACGGAGTGGTGAGTCGTTCTCAGGTACGGTAAAAATCCTGACTCATCCGCGTTATCTCGGGTTTGTATTCAATCCGGTAACGTTCTATTTCTGTTTCGAACAGCAACAGCTCAAGTTTATTGTCTCCGAAATTAACAATACACCTTGGAATGAACGTTATGCCTATGTATTGAAAGTAAATCAGCAACAAAACCAGCCATGGCGTTTTGATTTTGACAAGCAGTTTCACATTTCACCGTTTATGCCGATGGATATTCAATATCACTGGCGTTTTCAGCTGGAACAAGATGCCATCAATATCAACATGGTGTTAATGCGCGAAGGAGAGCGCCAGTTTGATGCGACATTACAGGCTGATTTCCAGCCAATGACCGCAAGAAGCATGCGTTGGTTACCTATACGCTATCCACTACAGACGCTCAGAGTTGTTATGCGTATTTATTGGCAGGCGTTACGCTTATGGGGAAAGCATACCCCTTCGTTCAGTCATCCTGATCAACAAGCCGATACCGTGACCCAGCCTGTTATACCCAATGGAGAGGATAAATGAGTAAATCGGCCGTCATTGAAACACAAAGTGGCAAACCCAGCCGACTGTCAAAACTGTATGAAAAAGCTGTTATTGGTCAGCTAGGCAGGATCCAGAAAGGCTGTATTCATTTACATACAGCAGGTGAAGTTTATGAATTAGGCGATCCACAGGACGATCTATCGATTAGTCTGACCGTTTATGATCGGCGCTTTTTTGAAGCTGTCGTACAAGGCGGCAGCGTCGGCGCTGCTGAATCGTACATGCAGGGCGACTGGCATTGTAGTGATTTAACTGCATTGGTGAGAATTCTGGTGCGTAACCAGTCATTGACTGATGAACTCGAACAGGGCTTTGCCAGAATTACCGGTGCGTTATTAAAAGGCTTTCACTGGCTTAATCGCAATAGCCGAAAAGGTAGCCGCAAGAATATTGCTGCCCATTACGATTTGGGCAATGAGTTATTTGAGTTGTTTCTGGATAAAGACTGGATGATGTATTCATCCGGCCTGTATTACAGCGGTACTGAATCTCTTGAAACAGCTCAGCGGCAAAAGCTGGCGAGACTGTGTGACAAGCTGGATTTACAGCCGACAGATCATCTGCTGGAGATTGGTACGGGTTGGGGAGGTTGTGCGGTATTTGCAGCTCAGCATTATGGTTGCAGAGTCACAACAACGACTATTTCCCGGCAACAATATGATTATGCTGTTCAGCGTGTAGCAAAAGCGGGTCTCGCTGACAAGATAACAGTATTGCTTGAAGATTACCGTGATCTGCGAGGGCAATATAACAAGCTGATTTCGATTGAAATGGTTGAGGCGGTGGGGCATCACTATATCGATGACTATTTTCAGCGGTGTGCAGACTTATTAACCCCAGATGGCCTGGCCATCATTCAAGCGATTACGCTGGAAGATCACCGTTATGCCCAGGCAGTCAAATCAGTGGATTTTATCAAGCGGTATATTTTCCCGGGCAGCTTTATCCCCAGTGTCACTGTGCTGAGTAATGCTGCTGCCAAAGCCAAGCTAAAACTCACCAGCCTTGAAGACATTGGCCCAAGTTACGCGATTACTCTGGCCACCTGGCGTGAACGTTTTAACGCTTCTCTGGATAAAGTTCGCGCCATGGGGTATCCGGATTCATTTATTCGGATGTGGGAGTTTTATCTTTGCTACTGCGAAGGTGGTTTTGCCGAACGCAGTATCAGTGACGTGCACTTACTATTCAGTAAAGTCAAAAACCGGCGTGCCCAGTGGTGTCCAGAATATGCCTGATCGTCTGACGATAGTTAATTTTTTACTGTTTCAAATCGGTTGGTTTGTCTGTGTATTAAGCGGGGCCGCGGAGTTGAATTCACCGGCCGTTATTTTTACCGTCGCCCTTTTGATCTTTCATTTTCGTTTTTATCGCTGGAAACAGATTGATTACAAACTGGTGCTGGCGGCAATTTTAATCGGTGTCGTGCTGGATTCGAGCTGGTCAGCCTGGAATTTAATGGCTTATCAAGCTCAAACTATTGAACCGATTGCACCCTGGTGGATATGGTGTTTATGGATTAATTTTGCGTTAACGCTTAATCACTCGCTGTCATGGTTATTAAGACGACGTGTGATGGCGGGGATATTTTCTGCGGTTGCAAGTCCTGTTTCCTATTATGCAGGCAGTCATTTAGGTGCACTAGACTGGCTGCAACCAGAAATATTAATCGTAGTACTAGCCATTAGCTGGGGATTGGCAATTCCATTATTACTGACATTGGCCAATTATTGGCGCAATCAAGAATCAGGAAAACAACATGCTGTGGTTTAGTCTTTTCATTGTATCTTTAATAATGCTGGGCGGTTGGTTTTGGCAAATTCGCAGTAAAAATGCCGGAATTGTCGACGTATTGTGGGCTTTTTCATTAAGTTTTCTGGCTTTCTTTCATTTGCTGACCAGTGAAGGCTATTTGCCGCTGAGCATTATGGCATCGGGAATCATGCTGCTTTGGTATTTGCGTTTGGGAACACACCTCGCCCAAAGAGTATTAGGTGAAGATGAAGATGGACGTTATAAATATCTGAGACAGTACTGGGGCGGAAAAACGAATTTTTACCACTTTTTCTTTTTCCAGTTTCAGGCTTTATTGGCGTGGGGATTTGCCATTCCAGTCTGGTTTATCACTCAGGGACAGATTGAATCTTTAGGGCTCGCTCAATATGCCGGCCTTGCTGTCGCGATTATTGCTATTGCCGGGGTCACTATAGCGGATAAGCAATTAGCCAATTTCAAAGCTGATCCGAAAAATAAAGGTGAAGTCTGCGAAACAGGCTTGTGGAATTATTCCAGACATCCGAATTACTTTTTCGAATGGTTACACTGGTTTAGCTATCCCTTAATGGCGATTGGCATAGAACACGCAGCGTGGCTCTGGTTGGCACCATTAGTGATGTTGTTATTTCTGTATTTCATAACCGGCATACCCTACACCGAACAACACGCGATTCGCAGTCGTGGGGATAAATATCGTCGCTATCAACAAACAACCAGTGCATTTATTCCCTGGAGGAAAAAAATATGAGCCTGATCACTATCGCTGAAAAAGGCCTAGTGCCTGACATGTTAGTAAGAGTTGGTATTCGCAGGCTGCTTAAGCAACGCCTGCAAGATGAAAATGCCTATGATCCGGAAGCCGCCAGTGAAATCAAAAATCAATGCATGGAAATGCTACGAAACAGTCCGATTGCGATAGAAACCCAGGCGGCTAATGAACAACACTACGAAGTACCAGCTGAATTTTATCAGCTGTCTTTAGGCAAACATCTTAAATACAGCGGTTGCTGGTGGGATGATTACACCTTATCACTGGATCAGGCCGAAAAGGCTATGCTGGATATTTATCTCGAGCGGGGTGATTTCAAAAACGGGCAGGATATTCTTGAACTGGGCTGCGGTTGGGGGTCACTGACTTTATATATGGCTGAACGTTTTCCGTATTCACGAATCACTGCTGTATCAAATTCCAATTCGCAACGAGAATATATTGAAAAGCAAGCGTTTTCCCGCGGATTAACCAATATTCATATCATTACCTGCGATGTCAATAAACTGGAACTGAACACGCAATATGACCGGATTGTCTCGATAGAAATGTTCGAACATATGCGTAATTATCAGCAGCTGCTCAACAATGTAAGTTGCTGGCTAAAGTCTGACGGCAAGCTTTTTGTGCATATTTTCTGTCATCGTAATGTCGTTTATCCTTTCGAAACTGAAGGCGATGATAATTGGATGGGACGCTACTTTTTTACCGGTGGATTGATGCCTTCAGCAGACACGTTATTGCATTTTCAGGATGCTCTGCAGATTGAAAAGCAGTGGTTGGTCAATGGTCAGCATTATCAGAAAACAGCTGAAGCCTGGCTGGAAAATACGGATAAAAATGCCAGACAGATTAAAGCGTTGTTTGATGAAACCTACGGTAAAGGGGAGGGCGCTATCTGGCTACAGCGATGGCGGTTATTCTTTATGGCCTGTGCTGAATTATTTGGCTATCGCGATGGAACCGAGTGGTTGGTCACGCATTATTTATTCTCAAAGCGAGTAAACTGAGTCGATGGCTAAATCCAATACCAATCTTCATGCCAAGCTGGTTAAAGTCTTTTTAATACAAATTGCATTAATTAGTCTGGTGGCTATCGCCGGAATTTACGCTGCAAAAGCAACCCTTGAAGATGTATTGGTGCGTGCTGCTCTAGAGGGTGAAGCCCAACATTTCTGGGATATGCGTGCAGAAGATCCGCAGTTTCCATTACCCAACACCATGAACCTAAAAGCTTACATGGCCGAACGGGACAATTATTCTCAGTTACCACCAGCCTTACAGGAGCTGGGACCAGGCTTGAAACGTGCTGAGCTGGCAGGCCAGCAGCCCATTGTTTATGTCGAGGACAAAGGTGATCGTCGTCTGTATCTGATTTTTGATGAAGTGAAGGTTTCCCGACTGGCTTTAGTCTTTGGTCTATTACCTCTGGCGATGGTTCTAGTTGTGCTTTATCTGCTGGCCTGGATTGCCTATCGACAGTCACATAAGGCAGTTTCACCCATAATGAAACTGTCACGGGCAGTCAACGAAGTGGACTTTCGGGAGGGTAATTTTCCCCAGTTGGATCTGCATGATTTGAGAAGCATTCCAGATGACGAGGTTTCCAGTCTGGTCCGGGCGTTAGATGAATTTACTAACCGGCTGGAAAACTTTGTTGAACGTGAACGGAATTTTACCCGCGACGTCAGTCACGAATTACGTACCCCAATAGCTGTAATCCGTGGAGCATTGGAGGTGGTTGAACGCAAATATGGCGATCAAGCAGTGACAGAAATGAACCGTATGTATCGCACACTGATGGATATGGAATCGCTGATTGAAACGCTGTTGTTATTAGCCAGGGAGCAGGTTGAGGCGTTACCTTTACGTGAAATCACGGTGAATGATTTGATAGCTGCGGAACTGGATAACCTGCGAATGATTCATCACGATAAACCGATCACGGTGAATGTGGAAGAGTCGGGTATTTTAGTCGTACTGGCTGCTGAACGAGTGTTACCGATTCTTATTGGTAATCTATTGCGTAATGCCTTTAATTACACTCTGCGTGGCAATATTACTGTCTCTATCCGATCGGACGGGTTTTCAGTGGCCGATAGTGGAATTGGGATGGACCGGGATCAAATGCAGAAAGTCTTTAAACCGTTTTTCCGTGCAGATGAGAAGCAACAGACTACGGGGTATGGTATTGGTATGACTATTGTTAAACGGTTATGTAATCGCTATGAATGGAATCTGCGTTTATCCAGCAAAATGGGCGAGGGGACCGAGGTCAGTGTGCACTTTCCCAAAGCGCAGTTTCGCAGCCGTTAAGCTAAATAAGCTTTAAAGATCTTCTTCTCTGCAAAGCTTATAACCCACACCTGGTAAGGTATGCATTAACTGGTTTTGAAAAGGTTTATCCAGACTTTTCCGCAGGTTATACAAATGACTGCGTAACGTATCACTATCGGGTGCATCATCACCCCAGACTTCAGCTTCCAAACGTTCGCGACTGACAATTTTTGGCGATTCGCGCATCAGAATCCGCAAGATGTGTAACGTTATCGGAGACAGCTTGATAAGCTTATCACCTCGCATAACACGCATGGTATCGAGGTCATAGGTGAGATCGGCTACCGTTAACTTTCCACCTTCTAGCTCTCCCCGTTGACGTCTGATCATTGCAATCAGCCTGGCTTCGAGCTCACGCATTTCAAAAGGTTTAATCAAATAATCATCTGCACCCAAATCAAAACCGTTCACCTTGTCATTAATGGTGTCACGGGCGGTCAGCATAATGATCGGCGTATGTAGATGCATTTCCTGACGTAATCTGCGGCAGACTTCAAAGCCATCAATTCCGGGGAGCATGATATCCAGAACGATTGCGTCGTAATGGTGCTCTTCACATAACTGTAATGCGGTAATGCCATCTGTTGCAAAATCAACGGTAAAACCGCCAACTTCCAGATAATCACCTACATTAGCAGCCAAGTCCCGATGATCTTCAACTATTAATACTGTCGCTGATATTGCTTTCATACTGTTCTCTTAAGGCCTGTTATAGCTACGTTACGATGTTAACATCCGCATCGCAAGTAGCAATTTTGGGAATTTCTCCCAAAAAATAACAAAAGCCATTTGACTTAATAAATAACAATCATTATCATTAACAACACGGTTAACCAATAGGGTTTATTTCATGATAGTTTGTGTTTGCAACAACGTGAATGTCGATAAAGTTAAAGCATCTATTGATGCTGGCGCAGACTCGCTGGAAGCTATCCGTGAATGCACTGGTGCTGCCGCAAGCTGTGGTAAATGTCAGTTCAAGGTAAACCGTGTTTTGCAGCAACATGCCCCACAGCTTAGCGAACAGGATAACTTTCTGGTGGCCCAAACTGTGAACGGTACGCGTTAACTCTGCGCAGATAGTAGAACCACCTCAACTCCAATTCAATCCTGAATATTTCAAAGTCTTATTTCCATAGTTTATTTGTGGCTTTTTGCCAAACAAACAAGTCACTAATTTACTTAGCTTTAATTGCTAATTCTTATTTTTCCACCTCGTATGGAACAGAATGTAGATGATAATTGTTATCATTTGCCTTTAATATCAATAGCTTATCTTTGACATTTATTCTTTATGAACGATAATCGTCTTCATCAGATCCAGGAATAAGGGAGAATCCGATGAAAGGTGATAAAAAAGTTATTGAGCTGTTGAATAAAGTATTAGGTAATGAGCTGGTAGCCATTAACCAATATTTTCTACATGCCAAAATGTACAAGGACTGGGGTCTGAAAAACCTCTATGAGCATGAATATCATGAATCGATTGATGAAATGAAACATGCTGATGCCCTGACGGAACGCGTGCTGTTTTTGGAGGGGTTACCGAATCTGCAGGATTTGGGTGCGTTGCGTATCGGTGAAAATACTCGTGAAATGCTGGAAGCCGATCTTTCATTAGAACTTGATGCTATACCAGACCTGAAAGAAGGTATTCAATATTGCGAACAGATTGGTGACTACGTTACCCGTGATTTATTCAAGAATATTCTCGAATCTGAAGAAGAGCATGTTGACTGGCTGGAAACACAACTCAGCCTGATTGATAAAATGGGTATTGAAAACTTCCATCAGGCACAGATTGTTAAAGAAGCCGAATAATATTTCATTAACAGAAGCCCTTTCAGATTAATTGAAAGGGCTTTTTTTATTAGTTTATCGATGCGTTGGATCCGGTTTTGGTTAAGCCAATAATCATCTCATTGAAAAGCACTTGATCGCCTTGGCTTTCATAAATGGGTTCATCATCTACCCAAATAAGTTTTTCTCTCGTTAACATATCAAATGCTTCTGCCAGACATTTTCTATCGGCAACCGAATCGCCATCAAAATGGGCCACTTTGGAAATCAGGGCTTTTAAATCCATTTGAAAATTATCCGATAAAAGCAGAATATCAATTAGTTGTTGAGCATACTCCTCACTCATTTCATTTCCTCTCGTAAATTAAATTATCGTCATTTTTCCGCAACTGCTTCTGATCTACTGTCTGTTGATCTTTCATAGTCACAACAGAGGCGGCTATGAAAGATCAACAGACACTAAAGCTCATAGAGACGATCACAGGCCTGATAACCCTTACTAAGCAAAATCACATTCTTGTGGACACATTTATCGGCCCACTTTGAATCAGAACCATCTGTTTTAATGGATTTATAAAAAGGTGCGTTTTCGAGATCGGGATCATCAAAGGTATACACTTCGACATCTTCATTGGCCCATTTGCCAGACCAGGCGTTGGTTGCTCCTACTAATTGGAAATACTGTTGCTGATGTTTTTCAAAACCAGCAGCTTCCAACTCAGCAAATGTCAGGTTTACATCATTTTGACTGCATGCTGAACAGACTAAAAATACTGAAATTGTTAATTTCCTATGCATAAATACCTCTCCGGATCATTTCTGCAGACAGTTCAGATCCATTTGAGTAAACAGAAGTAAGTTTGGCAAAAAGGGCTTAGTAAACTAGGGTCTGTTGGTAATTCATAGCCGCCTCGCATCATTTCCGCCTTGTAGAACGAAAAAATAGCTTCCAGCAGTGGTGACTTTGAAAGATCAACAGATTCTGGCGATAGATATAGCGCTATATGTGTTTATGGTGCTTTTTTTTGACTATAACATCTGACAAGCATTATGAAAAATGCGTCTTCAGATTATGCTTAACGGATATTTACAGTGATATTTACTTCAGTAATGGAGATGAATAAAGCAAAATGATTAAACGTGAACTATGCATTTTGCTCCTAGCTTCACTATTTCATCGAAAGTTGCCAGTTTGGGATAAGTGTCCAAACGATGCTGACCTATAATAATCATGTAATTCACATTACTGACCGAATTAAGGACATTAAATGATTAATGCTTATGCTGCGCTGGAGCGGGGGGCCAAACTTACTCCATATCAATATGACCCCGGCCTGTTAGGAGAGCATGAGGTCGAGATTGAGGTGCGATATTGCGGTATTTGTCATAGCGATATCAGCATTATCGACAATGACTGGGGGATGTCTATTTACCCGGTCGTTGCTGGACATGAGGTAGTTGGAACAATAAGTCAGATTGGTGCCGCTGTCACCAACCTGGAAGTCGGGCAAACAGTCGGATTAGGCTGGTATGCTGATTATTGTGAAACCTGCGAACAGTGCCATAACGGCGATGAAAATATCTGTTCAGATCTTACCCCTACCATTGTCGGCCATCATGGTGGTTTTGCCGATAAGGTAAGGGCAAATGCCAATAGTGTTATTCCTTTACCTGAAGCGATTGATCTTAAATCCGTCGGGCCATTGCTTTGTGGCGGTTTGACGGTATTCAATCCGTTAGTGCAATTTGATATTAAGCCAACAGATAAGGTGGCAGTAATCGGTATTGGCGGGTTAGGACATATTGCTTTGCAATTTCTGCAAGCCTGGGGATGCGAAGTCACAGCATTTACCAGCGCAGCAAAATTACAGGAAGCTCTGGATATGGGGGCTCATTACAGCGTGGATTCGCGTGATGCCGTCGTCATGGCTGAGCTGCCCAGAAAATTCGATATGCTTCTCTCTACTGTTAACGTCAAACTGGACTGGAATCTGTACCTGAGTAAATTAAAACCAAAAGGGCGGCTGCATTTTGTCGGGGCAACCATGGAGCCATTGGATATTAAAGTATTCAACCTGACAGAAGCGCAAAGAAGTATTTCCGGATCAGATACCGGCAGTATGCAAACCTGCAACAAAATGCTGGAATTTGCTCAACGTCATCAGGTCAAGCCGGTTGTGGAAATGTATCCGTTTGATCAGATAAATGAGGCGATTGAAAAACTGCGTAAAGGAGATGTGCGTTATAGAATCGTTCTTGAGCGGTAAAGCAGGAAAACAGGCGGTGATTTACGTTTACTGTCGGTAAATAAAAAGCCCCAACAGTATAACTGATGGGGCTTAAATATTCTGGATAAACCTGTTGATTTATAAAAGGTTTAATGTTGGTACCGAGGGCGAGAATCGAACTCGCACTTCCGAAGAAACCGGATTTTGAATCCGGCGCGTCTACCAGTTCCGCCACCCCGGCAACAAGCCGAGCATTATAACGAGGGCTGTCCGATTATGAAAGCCCGTTTTAACGTTTTGATGATATTTTCATGTCTGGAAGCGATTTTACCTAACGAAAAGCGCAATAGCTCTGCTATGATCTCGCCATGCAACGTACCGACTTTCAATTTGAACTCCCACCCGAATTAATCGCCCAGTATCCGTCCAAACACCGAACTGCCAGCCGATTGCTGACACTTGATGGAAATAGTGGTGAGCTGGCAGATCGCCTGTTCAGCGACTTTCTGGATTTACTCAAACCCAATGATTTGCTGGTGTTCAACAACACCAAAGTCATTCCTGCTCGCCTGTTAGGCGAAAAAGAAACTGGCGGGAAAATTGAGGTTTTGGTAGAACGGGTCCTGGACGATAAACGCGTTCTGGCACACATTCGCAGTAGCAAGTCTCCGGGAGAGGGTCGAATTTTAATTTTGGAAACCGAGCTTCGTGTTGAGGTTCTGGGCCGTCAGGATGCGTTATTTGAACTTAAGTTTGATATTGCAGGCGACGTAATTGAGGCGCTCGAACAATACGGACGATTACCTTTACCCCCTTATATAGAGCGTGAAGTTGATAAAAATGATTTGGATCGATACCAAACCGTCTATGCCAAGCAAATTGGCGCGGTGGCAGCACCGACAGCCGGGCTGCACTTTGATAATGAGCTGATGCAACGAATCCGCGATAGCGGTATAGACATGACTGAAGTCACATTGCATGTCGGAGCAGGAACATTTCAGCCGGTGCGGGTTGAGGATATTCGTACGCATCAAATGCATTCCGAGCGTATTGAAGTTAGCGAAACCGTTTGTGAAAAGGTTCGTCAAACTCGCAAAAAAGGTGGACGAGTTATTGCAATAGGCACTACCAGCGTAAGAGCATTGGAAAGCGCCTCACGTAGTGGCGAAATTGAGTCCTATTCAGGTGAAACAGATATCTTTATCTATCCGGGCTACCAGTTTCGTTCAGTAGACGCGATGGTCACTAACTTTCATTTATCCGAATCGACTTTATTGATGTTGGTCTCGGCCTTTGCCGGACGCGACCATATAATGACGGCCTATCATCACGCCATTGAGCAACGTTATCGTTTTTTCAGTTACGGTGACGCCATGTTTATCACCAGGAAAACTGCATGACTCTTTTAGACAAAGTTCGCTTTGTGCTGGTTGGCACCACACATCCAGGTAATATCGGTGCTTCTGCCCGGGCAATGAAAACCATGGGCTTATCAAATCTTCATCTGGTATCGCCGAAAATCTATCCTAGTGCCGAGGCGACAGCACGGGCTTCTGGAGCAGATGATGTGTTGGCGAAAGCAGTGGTGCATGACACCCTGCAGTCGGCATTAACCGGTTGTCAGCATGTGTTTGGCATGAGTGCCCGGCTCAGACACCTTGCAGTGCCATTAATGAATCCGCGTGAAGCGGTTGCCTCGCTTGAAAAATATGATGATGATACCCATATTGCAATTGTATTCGGGCGGGAGCATTCCGGTTTATCAAATGACGAACTGGATCTATGTCATACCTTGATAAATATTCCGGCAAATCCAGAATATAGTTCGTTAAATCTGGCTGCTGCGGTTCAGGTTATGGCATATGAATTACGCATGAGTTTCAATCCGACCATTGAACGAGGTCGTGTGGGTGAAGAACGTGAGGCCATTCACGCCGAAGATCTGGTGCATTTATACGACCATTTCGAACGCAGTCTGACCACCATCGGCTTTTTAGATCCGAGCAATCCACGTAATTTAATGCGGCGGATTCGTCGTTTATTTAACCGTGCAGATCTTGACCGGAATGAAGTTCAGATTTTGCATGGCATTTTGCGTGCAGCAGAGACCAAAGCGAGGAGTACAAAATGAACGATCAATTACATGTGACCCGCTGGCAGCGTTTTAAAGAAGATATCTACTGCGTATTTGACAGAGATCCTGCGGCGCGCAATGTGTTTGAGATCGTCACCACCTACCCAGGTGTGCATGCATTAACACTGCATCGCTTCAGCCATTGGTTATGGAAAAAAGGCTGGATGTGGCTGGCTCGTTTTATGTCGACTATCGGTCGTTGGTTGACCGGAATTGAAATCCATCCGGGCGCCAAAATCGGTCGGCGCTTTTTTATTGACCATGGCATGGGCGTGGTGATTGGTGAAACAGCCGAAATTGGTGATGATTGCACGCTCTATCATGGTGTGACACTGGGGGGGACCTCCTGGAAAGGTGGCAAACGCCATCCGACGTTAACCAATAATGTTGTTGTGGGGGCTGGGGCAAAAGTTTTAGGGCCGATTACTGTTCATGAAGGAGCCCGTATTGGCTCCAATTCGGTAGTGGTTAAGGATGTTGCAGCGAATGAAACCGTTGTTGGTATCCCTGGACGAGTGGTCAGAAGCCAGAAGAACCCCGACAAAAAAGCCCAGGAAAAGCTGGCGCAATCCGTTGGTTTTGATGCTTATGGTACCTCAACACAAACACTGGATCCGGTGGCATCTGCCATTCATGGATTGATTGAACATATTCATTTAATGGAAAAGCGCATGGATTCCATGTGCCAGACAATTCATCGTTTAGGCGGCGAAATGCCAGATGTTTCGATGCCTGAACTGGAAGGATGCGAGTTGGATAAAGATCAGGATTCAGCTAAAGTTGACTAAAATAGTCGGGTATGGAAAACTATCAGAATAGTCTGTGATAGGAAACCAATATGCGCTTAACGACGAAGGGTCGCTATGCTGTGACAGCAATGCTCGATTTAAGTCTGAATTACGGTGTCGGCGCGATCACGCTTGCTGATATATCCGAGCGTCAGGGTATCTCGCTTTCCTATTTGGAACAGTTATTTGCCAGATTACGGAAACAGGGGTTAGTCAGCAGTTCACGTGGTCCTGGCGGTGGTTATCGTTTAAGTCGGGCAGCTACCGAAATTACTGTGTTGGATGTGATTTCAGCGGTTGATGAAAAAGTGGATAGCACGCAATGTCAGGGCAAACATAACTGCCATGCTGATGAGCAATGTGTCAGTCATGAGTTATGGCAAAGCCTGAGTGATCAGATTCGACTCTATCTGGCAGGTATCACCTTGCATCATGTGGTAAGTGACTACGAACGAAATCTTAACAACCGGGGTAACAGCGAAAAAGTCATCAAATTTGATGCACTTTAATTTTCGTTACTGAGTCTTATGTCCTTTGCTTATTTAGATCATAACGCCGGAACCGGATTGGCTGAAGGCGTTCTGGATATGATGTTGCCCTATCTTAAACAGCAACAGGGTAATCCTTCCAGCAGCCATCGTTTTGGTCGTTATACGCTTGCAGCAATTGATCATGCACGACAACAAGTCGCCAATTTGGTAAATGTAGAAACCGATCAAATTATATTTACCAGTGGTGGCACAGAATCGAATAATCAGGCCATTGGTGGCGTTGCTCAGAAGTACGATTCCGGACGCGTTTTAATTGGCAGTACTGAACATCCAGCCGTGCTTGAACCCGCCAAAAGATTACAACAGCAGGGTTTTGAAGTACTGTTCATTCCGGTGAATGCTGATGGTCTGATCAATGTTGAGATATTTGAAACCTTACTGACCGACGATACCCGTCTGGTCTCGGTGATGTGGGCAAATAATGAAACTGGCGTAATACAGAATATTGCTCAATTAACCGAACTGACCAGGCAACGGGATATCGTATTTCACAGTGATGCCGTGCAGGCAGCCGGTAAGCTGGAAATTGATTTTCAGGCGGCTGGGATTCAGATGATGAGTCTGTCTGCACATAAGTTCGGTGGTCCAAAAGGCGTTGGTGCGCTGATTGTTGATAAAAAACTGGACTGGCCTGCATATGTATTAGGTGGTGGTCAGGAACACGAAAAGCGCAGTGGTACCGAGAATGTTGCGGCAATAGTCGGGTTTGGGGCGGCAGCTGAGAAAGCCAAGCAACAATTAACGCATTATCAGCAACATTGTCGTGAATTAAGAGATTTGCTGGAAATTCGATTACGCGAAATACCCGGGGTGACGGTTTTTGCACAGTCAACAGAACGTCTGCCAAATACAGTGTTTTTTTCATTACAGGGTTTTGATTCCGACACCTTACTGATGTCACTGGATCGCAAGGGGTTTTCGGTTTCCAGTGGTTCAGCATGTGGCACGGGACGACAAATACCAAGCCATGTGCTTAAAGCCATGGGCGTAGATGATATGACGGCATTAGGTGCTGTCCGGGTGAGTGTTTCATTGGAAAATACTACAGAACAAATTGAACAACTGGCAGTCGTAATTGAAAAAGAAGCCAGTCGTTTTAACCATTTGATGAACAGGTAATGAAATGACAACAATTACATTGACACAATCAGCAGTAAAACGCGTTCGCGACATGGTTACCAAGCGTGACAGTGGCATTGGCTTACGAATCGGGGTAGTCAAAAGTGGCTGCTCAGGTTATAGCTATGCCCTTGATTACGCAGATAGCGTTGCGGCCAACGATATGATTATTGAGCAGGACGATGTCAAAGTCGTGGTAGATAAAGATAACCTGCCTCTGTTGGAAGGCATGATTTTGGATTTTGTTAAGGAAGGACTGAACCAGAGCTTCAAATTCATAAATCCGAATGTCACTTCTGAATGTGGCTGTGGTGAGAGCTTCAGCGTGACAAAATAAAACGATTAATTTTTTATAATGAATACTGCCCGTCAAGTACGGGCAGTTTTGTTTTATCCCACCATTAAGCGTGATTTAATTCCGACCATGACCGAACTAAGCAATCTGCAATTTGATGCGCAGCATTTGTGGCATCCCTATAGTAGCGTGGAAAATCCGCCGCTTTTACATGAAGTGATTTCGGCAAAAGGCGTGTATTTAACATTGGCTAATGGTCGCGAAATCATTGATGGTATGTCCTCCTGGTGGTCAGCTATTCATGGTTACGGGCATCCACGTCTTAATGCAGCAGCTAAAGATCAACTCGATAAAATGTCGCATGTAATGTTTGGCGGCTTGACTCATGATCCGGCGGTCAGTCTGGCACGACGTTTAATCGATATCACTGATGATGCCCTGCAATATGTCTTTCTGGCTGATTCCGGCTCGGTATCAGTTGAAGTCGCTATTAAAATGGCGATTCAATACTGGTTTGCACAGGGTAAAACAGAGAAGCAGAAACTGCTGTCACTAAGAAGCGGCTATCACGGCGATACCTTCGGCGCGATGGCGGTTTGTGATCCGGTTAATGGCATGCATTCCCAGTTTGCCAAGGTACTTCCACAACATCTGTTTGCTCCAGCCCCCACCTGTCGCGACGATGTTGAATGGCAGGACAGTGATATTGCTGAAATGCGGGCATTAATTGAAGCCAACCATGAACAGCTGGCGGCAGTGATTGTCGAGCCGTTGGTGCAAGGCGCTGGGGGCATGCGTTTTTATTGTCCGCAATATCTGCGTGAGCTTCGGACTTTGTGTGACAAGCATAGCGTGTTGCTGATTTTTGATGAAATAGCTACTGGTTTTGGTCGGACAGGCGATTTGTTCGCTTATGAAACAGCTGGTGTCGTGCCAGATATTCTATGCTTAGGTAAGGCGCTGACAGGGGGGTACATGACGTTGGCGGCCACACTATGTCAAACCAGAGTGGCACAAGGGATCTCAGCTGACGGACAGGGGGTGTTGATGCATGGCCCGACATTTATGGGTAACCCGTTGGCATGTCGCGTAGCCTGTGAAAGTATTGATGTATTACTTGAATCAAACTGGCAACAAAGCGTGCGGGCAATTGAAACACAGCTTACGGATGAGCTAAATGAACTATCTTCCCATTCACTGGTTAAAGATGTTCGGATCAAAGGCGCGATTGGGGTGGTGGAACTAAATCAGCCTTTGGATAAGTTTATGGACTGGTTGCCAGGGTTTATCGTGGAGCAGGGCGTATGGATAAGACCATTTCGCTCAATGATTTATGTCATGCCGCCTTACATCATTACCTCGGAGCAATTAACTACGTTGACTACTGCGATAAAATCTATCGTGAATAAGTTGGAGGAATCAGTAAAATCCTGAGTCCGATCAAGATTATGCCTGATAGTTTTCTTTATTTTGCGGCGTAATATCTTTCTCACGTTATCCAGAAAAGCGGATAGCGATACCCTTAAAATAGAATGGAGAAATGATCATGTGGACTAAACCAGAATATTCAGATATGCGTTTCGGTTTTGAAGTAACCATGTACATCTGCAACCGTTAATATCGGTTCAAACGTACTTTAAAAGCCTCTGAAGCTTAGCTTCAGGGGCTTTTTTCATTAAGACTGTATTGCAATCGCTTATTCCGATTATATTAATAGAATTAAGTTGTTTGACCGTTGCATCATCGAGCCATAGAATGACGATTGTCGCTTTTGACAATCAACAAGGAGTAGACCATGTCGACTTTGATTAATACAACCGTTAAACCATTTAAAACCACTGCATTTCACAAAGGCGAATTCATACCTGTTACTGATGCTGATCTGAAAGGTAAATGGTCAGTAGTATTCTTTTACCCAGCTGACTTCACCTTTGTTTGCCCGACTGAACTGGGTGATTTGGCTGACCATTACGCGAAACTGCAGGAAATGGGCGTTGAAGTTTACTCAGTATCTACTGATACCCATTTCACACACAAAGCATGGCACGATGCTTCTGAAACCATCAAGAAAATCAACTTCCCAATGCTTGGTGATGCAACCGGTGCTATCAGCCGTAATTTTGAAGTCATGATTGAAGAAGAAGGTCTGGCGCTGCGTGGCACATTTGTTATCGACCCAGAAGGTGTGATCAAAGTGTGCGAAGTTCACGATCTTGGCATTGGCCGTAGTGCAAAAGAACTTGTTCGTAAAATCCAGGCTGCTCAATATGTTGCCTCACATGATGGTGAAGTATGCCCAGCTTCATGGCAGCCAGGTGAAGAAACCTTGTCACCATCTCTGGATCTGGTTGGCAAAATCTAAAGAAAATCTGAAGCAAGTTTTCGTTTAATTTAACGACAACTTCTTACGAAATTCTTGATCCGTTGGATCAGTGTGTCCGGGCCGATCGGCCCGGACATCACCCAAATACTTTATAGAATTTTAGACAGGCAGGTGCCTTATGTTGGATGCTAATATTGCTGCGCAATTAAAAACTTATCTGCAGAATCTGCAACGTCCAGTTGAGATCATTGCCTCATTGGATGATGGCAAAAAATCTCTGGAAATGCGTGAGTTGCTGGTGGAAATTGCTGATATGTCAGACAAAGTCAGCTTTTCTGATGCCGATAACGATGCACGTAAACCTTCATTCCGTATTAAACAGCCTGAAGGGCAGGAGCAAATCCGTTTTGCCGGCATCCCGATGGGCCATGAGTTTACCTCACTGGTTTTGGCATTGCTGCACACCGGCGGGCATCCGATGAAGACCGAGCCTGAAGTGATTGAACAAATCAAACAGCTTGATGGCGAGTTTGTATTTGAAACCTATATTTCCTTGTCATGCCAGAACTGCCCTGAAGTGGTACAGGCGCTTAACCTGATGGCGGTGTTGAATCCAAATATTCATCACACCATGATTGATGGTGCACTGTATCCGGAAGAAGTCGAAGCACGTCAGATTATGGCAGTGCCGACTGTTTACCTGAATGGTGAGGTATTCGGTCAGGGCCGTATGAGCCTGGCAGAAATTATCGGCAAACTGGATACGGGTGCCATTAAACGTGAAGCAGAAAAAATCAGTCAGCGGGACCCCTATGATGTATTGATTATTGGTGGCGGACCGGCTGGTGCTTCTGCATCAATTTATGCATCACGTAAAGGAATTCGTACCGGTATCGTGGCTGAACGTTTTGGTGGGCAGGTAATGGATACCCTGGCGATTGAAAACTTTATTTCAGTCAAAGAGACCGAAGGGCCAAAACTGGTCGCTGCACTTGAAGAACACGTGAAGGAATATGAAGTAGACGTGATGAAGTTACAGCGCGCCAACAAATTAAGTCAGAAAGGCAAAATGCTTGAAGTGGAACTGGAAAGCGGTGCCACTCTGACAAGTAAGTCAATCATCATTGCGACTGGTGCCCGCTGGCGTGAGCTGGGCGTGCAGGGTGAAGCAGAATACCGTGGTCATGGCGTTGCCTATTGCCCTCACTGTGATGGTCCGTTATTTAAAGGTAAACATGTTGCGGTAATCGGCGGCGGCAACTCCGGTGTCGAAGCTGCAATTGACCTGGCCGGTATTGTTGGACATGTAACCCTGCTGGAATATGCCGATCAGCTGAAAGCCGATGCGGTATTGCAGAAAAAACTGCACAGTCTGAATAATGTAACGGTAATTATTGGTGCGCAAACCACCGAAATTACTGGCGATGGCAAGAAAGTGAACGGTCTGAATTATAAAGATCGTGCAACTGAGGAATCACATCATGTCGAGCTGGCTGGGGTGTTTGTGCAGATTGGGTTGTTGCCCAACACCGACTGGTTAAAAGACACGCTCACATTGAGTAAATACGGTGAGATTGAAATTGACTCTCACGGTGCCACCTCAATGCCGGGTGTTTTTGCTGCCGGTGATGTGACGACCATTCCATACAAGCAGATCATTATGGCAATGGGCGAAGGCGCCAGAGCAGCTCTGGGTGCTTTTGATTATCTGATTCGTAATGAGTTTGATGATAAGGATAAAGCCGCCTAATCCACGAAAGCTGAATTCATTCCGCCTCGTCAATCAAATCGCGCAAGTTTAAAAGCTTCATGCGAATGGCGAGGCGGGTGAGTTCAATATCCGAATTCACATCCAGTTTTCGTTTAATAATGTAATGTGAATTCGATACAGTTTTCGGACTAATATTCAGAATGTCTGCAATTTGTTGGTTATTATTGGCCTCAAGTAACAGTCGTAAAATCTCAAATTCTCTGACCGTTAAATCATCCAGCCTCGCTTTATCCTGTCCCAGTTTTTCTACGGCCAATGCCTGTGCCACATCGGGACTGAGACTGAGTTTGTTTTCATAGACCTGATAAATTCCATGTATCAACAAAGTCGGATCGCTGCTTTTGGTGACATACCCCAGTGCACCAGCTCGAATCGCCTGTAATGCAAAGCTGGGATTCTGATGCATACTGAACACCAGAATACGTGCCTGACCATCATATTGTCTGATGCGTGAAATGGCTTCCAGACCACTTTGTCCCGGCATGGAAATATCCATAATGACCACATCAGGTTCGAAGGTTTTATAATTCTGATAGGCCTCAGCAGCATCACGGGCATCCGCTATTACAGTTAAATTGGGTTGTTTTTGTAACAGCGAGCGGTAACCTTCACGCACAATGGCATGGTCATCAACTAACAGGATTTGAATCGATTTTTCAGACATGCGGGTGCTCCGTTGTCGGTGCAGGTTTTGGATTAACCGGTAAATTGATTAGCAGTTTCAATCCGCCTTTGCTCTGGATATCCATGGTAATTTTACCGCCCAAAGCATTCACGCGTTCCGATATTCCCAATAAACCTACACCCATATGCTGATTGAAGCTGTCACGTTTGGCTTTACCATTATCCTCAACCTGCAGCGTTAACTGATTTTGATGAACATATTTCAATTTGATGTTTGCTTCACTGGCATCAGCATGCTTGGCAATATTGGTTAATGATTCCTGCACAATCCGATAGAGATTGACCGGTAATGGTTCTGGTAATGAATCAACCCCATCATCTATCTGAAGCTTAAATCGGGTTTCTCCACCAGAGCGCTGATTCCAGCTTTTTATCAGTTTTTCCAGACTTCTTGTCAGTCCCAGTTCATCGACATCAGCTGGACGCAAACGGGTTAATAATCCACGCAAAGCGGACATCATATGAGCCGTTATATGACTGATACCTTCGGTTTCACTGATAATTGAAGGACAGTCCTTACGTGCAGTCTGACTGATAGAAGTAGTTAAAGCATTAATACCGGCGAGACACTGACCAAACTCATCGTGTAGTTCTCGACTGATATAACGATGTTCTTCCTCCTGAGCATTGATCAATTTCAGTGCGAGTTGACGGTTCTCATTCATAATCTCTTGCTGAGTGGAGGCCAGCGCATTGATCGCTTCGCTGGTGCGGCGCCATTCGCCTATTTCAAAACTGGGGATACGAGTCTGCAAGTCCCCCTGGCGCATTTTTTCCAGACCACGAACGATAAGCTGTGCCGGGTGCAGCATCCGATGAATGGTCATAAACACCAATAACGATACGGCCAGAATACTTACCGATAAAATACCGAACACCGCACGCAGATTACTCCAGGCACGGGCAATCTCAGTTTCCATATTCAGCGAAACAATAATGTTGCCATAGGTGATGGCATTAAATGAAAACCGCCGACTGGCTTCATAGTTTGGTTGGAAAAGTTGTTGATAAAGCTCACCAAACCACTGTGGCCATCGGGTTTCATCATGCACAACTTCATTACACAAACTGCGGCGACGACTTTCCGTACGTGATAAAAACTGTACACACGAGCCAGGCACGCCATTCAGTTGCTGCAAAATATTGGAATCCGGGAAAGCTATCGAGTAATCATAACGGGAGAACATTTTCAGTAACTGCTGAGTAAGTTGTTTTTCAATACGCAAAGCAGTCAGATCGGCCTCCAGTTTGGCTTGCTGATCGGTCTGATAAAGCACATAACCCGCACTAACGACCAGACAGACAAAGCCTATCAGCATGATTCTAAAGAAAAGCTGTAGTCTGAGATTCATCATGTATCCATCTAAACAATCGCTATAGTCTAGGCGCAGATATAGGCTCTGCAAAGCTGAACCACAGTTAACGGGATATTTGCCCGATGTCCATGGGCAAATATCTGATGTGTGATACTGGCTTTCACTGTTTAATAAACAACATTCTGCAAGTAAAGCTGATACAACATTTTAAGTGCTTATGGAGTATTTATTTTAAATCTATTATTAGTTAGCTGGTTTCACATTTTGATATTCAGTGATAAATTCCTGTGATAACAAAACCTAGGGCTTGTTTATCTTTCATCTCCGCCTCTGTTGTGAGCTGAAAAAGCGTCAATCAAGGCACGAGGAGCGCCTTTTAGTTATTCTAAATAAGCAACGAGCAACGCAGAGTGGCGCTTTTTCAGTCACAACCCGCAGGGCTGGGGCTATTTTTCCGCCCTACGGCGTTGGAAATGACTTATGTAGAACAACTACATCGCATCATTTCCGCCTTGTAGGACGAAAAAATAGCCGCCAGCAGTGGTGGATATGAAAGATAAACAAGCCCTAGTCAAACGATAAAAATCAAAACTAAAACAGCAAATCACTGGGATTTTCCAGCATTTGCTGTCAGTCTAGGGTTTTGCTCGCTTTGCAAAGATGCGTTAGATAAACAGCCTTCATTTGAAAAATGATTTTTGAATAAGGCTCAAAATAAAAAATTACCTATTTAAAGGGGAGAGAGAATGTCGGATAAGCAGCAATTAGCTACTGCTCGTGAACATGCATTGGCACTGGAAAAGGTTGTCAATAATGTGGTGATTGGTCAGCAACAGGCGATTCGTTTGATCTTGATCGCACTGCATGCTCGCGGCCACGTATTGCTTGAAGGCGGGGTCGGGGTGGGGAAAACTACCTTGTTACGGGCTTTCTCAAAAGCATTAGGTGGTGCATTTGGCCGTATCGAAGGTAGTGTGGACTTAATGCCTAACGATCTGCTTTACAGTGCCTGGGTTAATGCTGATGGTAAACCGGTCATCGAACCTGGTCCGTTGATTGCCAAAGGCGAAGAAACCGCGGTGTTTTTCTTTAATGAAATTAACCGTGCCCGCCCCCAGGTTCAATCACTGCTGCTCAGAGCGATGGCCGAGCGAAGTGCTGAAGCGTTTGGTAAAGAGTATCGTTTTCCGCATATGATCGTATTTGCTGATCGTAATGCCGTGGAAAAAGAGGAAACCTTTGAACTTAGTGCGGCAGCGCGAGATCGTTTCCTGTTCGAGATTAATATCAGTCGACCACTTGAAGATGAACAGCGTCGTAAATTGATTTTTGATCCGGCATTTCATGATGTAGATGAATTGCTGAGTTCAATAGGTGACCCACTGCTGAACTATCGTGATTTGAATGCTCTGGATCGGGATATTCAGAATAGCGTCTATGTTTCTCCGGAAATTGAAAACTATGTCGTACGTCTGTGGGATGCCAGCTGGGAACCTCATAAACTCGGTATTACCTTACCCGATGTCTACGTAGAGGATCTGGTGGTTGCCGGCGCCAGTGTTCGTGGTATGTCGGCGATGGTTCGTGCGGCCAAGGTTTGTGCCTGGCTGGAAGGGCGTGACCATGTCATGCCTGACGATATTCATTATGTGTTACTGCCATCATTGACCCATCGTGTATTCCTGTCGCCGGTCTATGAAGGCCGTCGTGAGCAGTTGATGCCGCAGTTTGTACAGGCGTTACGCGACCATATCGCTACGCCGTAAGCAGGCCTCATCATGAAGCCTATTCAACCTCAGGAATTTAGCTACCGCTTTCCAGATAAGGTTTTCGGACATGTGCCAGGTGCACACAACGGAACTGCAATGGGAAGTGGTGATCGTTTTGCCGGTTTTGCCGACTTGTTTGATTACCCCGACCCACGGCGTCTGGATGTGCGTGCCAGTTTACGCACTAATATTGCCGATTCCGCTTTAGGTAATCAGGAACGCTGGCTGGTTCGCCGTTATCAGCAACGCTCTTCTATTACCTTATGGCTACTTGCCGACCTAAGCCGATCGATGTCGGTTTCAAGTGTCAGTAATGAACGGGTGGCTCGTCTGGCCCATATGATTGCTCACAGCTCTATTGGCTTTGGCGATCGGTTTGCCATGGCTGGATTTGACGCCATGTGGCGTAAAGATGTTTCAGTGATGCCAACCAGACAGCGCAGTATGCCTGCTTTGGCCGCTGAAAAAATCATTCATGCAGCGCCACCTTCAGAGCCTGGCGCGGCAGGATTATTTGATGCTGCAGATTTGATTACCAGCCCTAAAGCCATGGTGTTTATTGCATCAGACTTTTGCTGTGATATTGACCTGGTGGATCGCACTTTACGCAAGTTGGCACATTACACGGTGATACCTATCGTCTGGCAACATGATGAAGTGGATCATCTGCCTTCACATGCCGGTTGGACTGAAACCAGGGATTCTGAGACCGGAAAACGTCATAGCGTATGGATTCGGCCGGGTATCAAAAAACGTTGGCAGCAGCAATTGGATGAACATTTTGAGAAATTGACGGCCTGTTTTATGCGCTATCGCGTTAAGCCGCTTTTTGTCTCTGGAGAGGTCACCCCACAACAATTGACCCAGTATTTCTCCGCCATGAAAAAATCATAGGAATGCACATAATGCGCCGTTGGATCCTCATTATCAGTTTTATTTTCAGTAGTCAGCTCATGGCTCAGGATGTGATCATTAACATTGATCGCAGTTGGGGCCTTTTGATTGGTGATATTGTAACGACCAGCATTGTTCTGCCGGTAAGTGTCAGCGATATTGATGCAGACAGTTTGCCGCAATTGAACAAACGACATGGGCCTTGGCTTAATCTGCAGCAGATATCAAGTAATAATAATGTGCTTGAGCTGCAGTATCAGTTGGTTAATGTACCTGCTGAAACACGCACATTACAGACTCCCACCTATACCCTCAGAACCAATGCGGGTGAATTGCTGGATATTCCGTCAGCTGAATTTTCTGCCGGATCTTTTTTGAATGCCACTGAAGAAAATGCGATGGAAATTCCGTTACGTGGTGATCAGCGTTTACTTCCTGCAGACTTTGCTTCGCTGCAAAAACAACTAACATATGCCATTGCCGTCGCTTTGATTACGGCACTTATATGGCTGGTCTGGCATATTGGCTTACGCCCGGGCAAACGTCTGCCGTTTGCTAGAGCGGTATTTTCAATGAACAAATTACGCTGGTTTGGACATAAAGACGTGGATGCTGCCACACGCGTTATGCATCATGCATTTAATGACAGTGCCGGCACGGTGGTGATTTACAGTCAGATTCAGCAATTGTGGGATGCCTGTCCGTGGTTAGCTGATTTACAGCCAGAGATCACAAGGTTTTATCAGCAATCAGCATCACACTATTTCAGCCGGGAACCTCAGCAGAATGCGGATTTTGACAGTTTGATTAAACTGGCTCGTGCCTGCCGGGCGAGGGAGAAAATGGCATGATGCTGTTTGGGCTCGAATGGGCTTTCCCCCTTGTATTTTTGTTATTACCGATGGTGTTATTACCATGGTTTAATAACAATCTGGATAAAACGGTGGCCTGGACAGCGCTAGTACCACACGATCCGTTATCCCGAACCATTAGCCTGACGTTGAAAGTGTTGTCTTCCGTGGTTATTGCTGCTTTATTGCTCGCTGTTGCCAGCCCGGCTATACCGGAACGAACCGTGGAGAGGTTTGGTGAGGGAGCTGAGATTGTATTACTGCTGGATCGTAGTCGTAGTATGGACGATGCGTTTGCTGTGACCACTCAGGCTGCTAATTATTCTGTTGCAGGCGACAATTCCAAACGTCGGGTTGCACGAACCTATCTGACTGAGTTTGTAAAAAAACGTCCCGATGATCGGTTTGGTTTTGTTTTCTTCAGTACGAATTCGATCAATCTGTTACCACTGACCTATAGTAAAGAAGCTATTCTCAATACGATTGAAGCAAATTCTTTAGGTAAGGGCTTATCCGATACCAACCTGGCTGATGCGTTAATGAATTCGGCTTTAATGTTTGAGGATCAGCCCTATCGTGGTTCGCGAATTGTTTTACTGGTCTCTGATGGTGGTCAGTTAATGACCGATGAAGCCATGGAATTAATCACCAAACGTTACAAGGAGATGAATCTTAGTATTTACTGGATTTATCTCAAAGCCAGACAAGGCATGACGCTGGAACCGTCGGAAAATGACAATATTCTCTATACCGATCTGCCCGAGCGTAAAGTTCATGAGTTCTTTAAAAGTATTGGCATTCCTTATCGGGCATTTGAAGCTGGATCATTGGAAGAGTTTGCTGCGGCGATGGATGAAATTGACGAACAGCAATATCAGACCTTGATTGTCGAAGAGCTGGTGCCGCACGAACCCAAGGCAGACTGGTTTTTATGGTTAGCGTTGCTTGCCATGCTGCCGTTGGCAAGTTCACATCTATATAGTTACTGGGGAGTTCGAAAAGCACATGAGTAACACATTAAAATTATTACGCTGGGTGTTGCTGTCGATTTTTGTTATCAGCATTGGTTTGATGTTGTTATCAAGTTGGCAGTTATGGCAGCAAAAAAGAGTTGAAGCTTTTGTCATTGCTCCCGAACAATATGAAACGATTCCGGAGCATCCTCGGGCACATTTTGCACAAGGCAGCTATCTGGTTGAACAAAACGAGAACGATGCAGCTTTAGAGCAATACACCTTGGTTCTTGGCAGCCAGCAAACAGAGTTGTTACCTGCTGCCTATTTCAATCGTGGCAACATCAATTTACGTGAAGCGATAGCAATGGATGGCAATGATCCGCAAATGATTCCACTGGTTGAATTAGCTAAACAGGATTATCGCAGTGCTCTGAAACAACAGCCGGATTTCTGGGATGCCCGCTTTAATCTTGAGGTAGCACTGCGTTTAGTGCCAGAAGATCCTGAAGTAGATGGTAATTTTAAAAAGCAGGAGATCTACAGCGAGCGCAGTATTGAAACCAAGGCATTCAAGGTTGATTTACCATGAGGCTGAGTTATCCTAAACGTATATTTTTAACAGCTCTGGTCATGCTGATCAGTCTGTTAATGATTATGGCGGCTCTATGGTTACCTCCGGTGGATCGCGAAATAGAGGTGATGGACAGTCTATTTGTCATTGATATAACCGACAGTATGAACGTGGAAGATGTTAGCTTTGGCAGTGAAACCATTACTCGACTGGACTGGGCCAAGGAATATACCCGTCAGTCAATTTTGAGTATGCCATGTGGTTCTCATGCCGGCCTGGCAATTTTCAGTGAAGCTCGCAGCCTGATTCTGATGACGCCCGTTGAAGTCTGTGCCAATTATCATGATCTGATGCAGATGCTGTCTCAATTTCATCCAACGATGGCGTGGGCTCGTTCCAGTGAAGTATCCAAAGCGCTCTATACAGCGATTCGTCAGGCTAAAGAAATTACCCCACAGCCAACGGTTGTATTTTTAACTGATGGTCATGAAGCGCCACCGGTTCATGAAACACTTTTTCCCAAATTCACTGACACACCAGGCGAAGTACCTGGAGTGATCGTCGGTATTGGGGGGAGTGATCTGGTGCCTATTCCAAAAACCAATGAGTTTGGTGAAATAGAGGGATATTGGGAGATCAACGAGGTTATGCATAAAGATGTGTACGCATCAAGTCGAGGAGATGCGGCCGAGCTCAATAATAACCGTCCGCGGACAGAACATTTATCTTCGCAGAAGAAGTCTCATATGGAAACGGTCTCAAGACGGGTTGGCTTTGAGTTTATTTCTTCACCAACATCCCCACAGAAATTGATCAAAGAAATGCAGAAAATTTCTGACACCCGGCAGCAACCGGTCAAATATGATTTGTTTGTCTGGTTGGCATCAATCGCCTTAATTTTACTGCTTCTGGTATTTTTACCTTACAGTCTGTTCACCAAACAGCATGAGTAAGCTGGAGTTTACCTTTTTTATCAGGCGAAATGGAATTTCAATATTGAAACTTCTCTAACCTGTTTGATTGTCTGTAAAGCATGAGTTGGTCACATCCATATCTGCTTTATTTATTGCCACTGGCGCTGCTGCCGTGGGTAAGTCGTAATACTGAAAAGCAAATTGTCTGGGAATCATTATTACCTCACGATACTGTTTCCACAGTCATGGGTTATACACTGCGTGTAATGGCATCGATTGTGATTGCTGCATTAATCATGGCGGTTGCAGAACCACATATCCCTGAACATACGGTGCAGCGCAGTGGACAGGGAGCAGAAGTCATTATTTTGCTGGATCGCAGTCGCAGTATGGATCAGCCTTTTGCTCGCCGTCACACCTATCGTCTCTCCACTAAAATGAATTTCAAGGAAAGCAAGCGTAGTGTTGCCCGTTATTATTTGACCGAGTTTGTTTCCAGTCGTCCTGATGACCGTTTTGGCTATGTGTTTTTCAGTGAACAGGCAAGCGGAATTTTGCCATTAACCTACAGTAAGGAAACCACACTGGCCACCATTGAAGCAGGAGGGTTGGGCCGCGGATTGACCAAAACCGATATCTCTGTGGCATTAAAAAAAGCAGGTGAAATGTTTGATGGAGAAGTCTATCGGGGAGCGCGAATTGTGTTGTTGATTTCCGATGGAGGACAAATTTTATCCGCTGAGCAGGAACAACGGATTAGCCAGATATTACAGGACAATAATCTCAGTTTGTATTGGATCTATCTGCGTTCCGTCAGTGGCATGACGCTTGACGAAATGCCCGGTGAAAGCGTGCTCTGGCAGGGAGCGCCGGAAAGACATTTACATACTTTTTTCAAAAGCCTGTCGGTTCCTTATCAGGCTTTTGAGGCTGGTTCGCTCGATGAATTTGCAGCAGCCATGAAGAATATTGATCAACAGCATTATCAGACGTTACTAGTCGAACGCAAAATGCCGCGTGAATCACTGGCAGACTATTTCCTATGGGTAGCAATGGTTGGTTTGTTGCTGCTGACCGCATCACAGATATACACTTGGTTTGGTGTATCGCGGGCGTATCGTTCGACACGTCATTGACCAATAGCAGGTTGAATTTAAATCTAACCATGACAAATCATTTTCTCGACATTTCTCTGTCTCAGCAGCGTTGCCAGCTAATACGGGATGACGAGGTGCTGTTTTCTGCATCTGTTTCAACGGCTTTAAATGGACCCGGTGAACAGGAAGGTTCAGGATGCACTCCCAGAGGCTGGCATATAATCAGGGCATGTATTGGTGAGGGGCAACCGGTTAATACCGTGTTTCGTGGCAGACGGCCCACTGGTGAAATTTTTTCACCACAGCTGGCAAAACAGTTTCCCGATAAAGACTGGATTTTAACGCGCATAATCTGGTTAAGCGGACTGGAACTTGGCAGGAATCGACTGGGAAATGTTGATACAATGCGTCGCTATATTTACATACATGGCACACCGGATAGCGAGCCAATGGGCATCGCTAAATCCCACGGTTGTATCCGCATGCACAATCAGGATTTGCTGACGTTGTTTGATCTGGTCAAACCCGGTTTGAAAGTCCTCATTCACGAATAAGGTAATTACATGACATTAGGCCCGTTGATGGTGGATCTGATCGGCGTAACGATCAGTGAGAAAGAAAGAGAAATTCTTCAACATCCATTGGTTGGCGGTGTCATCCTGTTCAGCCGTAATTATGAATCTCCGGAACAAATTGCTGCACTGACTTCTGAAATCCACGCAATACGTCAACCACATCTCATCATTGCTGTGGATCATGAAGGTGGACGGGTACAACGGTTTCGTGAAGGCTTCAGCCGTCTTCCACCTGTTGGCACGTTAGGCCAGCATTACATGCAACATCCTCAAAAAAGCCTTAAACAAGCCGAAGTAACCGGTTGGTTAATGGCGGCAGAACTACGTGCCGTGGGAGTAGATTTCAGTTTTGCACCGGTTCTGGATCTGGATTACGGCATCAGTGAAGTGATTGGTGACCGTGCGTTTCATCGAGATCCCCAAGCGGTCACCAAACTGGCTGCTGCTTATATCAGCGGCATGAAACAGGCTTACATGGCAGCTGTTGGTAAACATTTTCCCGGTCATGGTGCAGTGGAAGTCGACTCGCATTCAGGTCTGCCGATCGATAAACGCTATCTGGAAGATATGTGGCAGGCTGATATGCTGCCATTTAGGCAACTTTGCTCACAAACCTTGGCGGGCATCATGCCAGCACATATTGTTTATGAAAAATGCGACAGTTTGCCGGCTGGCTTTTCACCCTATTGGATCCAGGAAATTCTGCGTAAGCGTATGGGCTTCCAGGGTGCAGTCATCAGTGATGATCTGAGTATGGCAGGTGCTGCCATTATGGGAGATAGTACAGCTCGTGCAGAAGCTGCTTTAGCTGCGGGTTGTGACTTGTTGCTACTTTGCAATAACCCCTCAGAAGTTGAAAGTGTGCTGGATAACCTTAAATGTGATGCCGATCCGCTAAGACATATGCGTCTGGTTCGATTGCATGGTCGTCACCCGATTGACCGCGAGACGCTAATGGCAAGCGAGCAATGGAAACAGGCGGTTTATAGCGTTGCCAATTATGCTCCTGATACTGATCGGCAACTGGATCTTGCCTGATATTTTTTCGGCTGATTCTCCCTACACCGCCAGTCGGCAGTGTTATCATTTTGCTTTGAATTAAAAAACTGTCTAATGACCTCGCAATTCGTAAACCTGCATTTACACACTGATTATTCTCTGGTTGACGGACTGGTCCGTATCAAACCGCTGGTCAAGGCAGCGGCTGCCTCTGGCATGCCTGCAATTGCCATTACCGATCAACATAACCTGTTTGCCGCCGTAAAACTTTACAGCGCTGCAATGCAAGCCGGGGTCAAACCTATTCTTGGTGCCGATATCCGGCTGCGGGACAGCAGTGACAGCAAAAAAAGCCTGCGTATGGTGTTGCTGTGCAGCACGATGGAGGGCTATCACAACTTGTCACGATTGATTTCAAGAGCCTATACAGAAGGACAGCATTTAGGTGTGCCAATGCTGGAACCTGAATGGCTTGATGGACAAACTGACGGGTTGATTTGTTTAAGTGGCGGGCGTGAAGGGTTGTTAGGCCGTGACTTGTTGGGCGGTCGACAAACAGAAGCTGAACAATTGGCCAGACATTGGATGCAGTTGTTTCCAGATCGCTTTTATCTGGAGCTGGTGCGAACTGGCCGCGATGATGAAGAACGTTATATTCAACAGGCGTTGCAACTGGCCAGTGAGCTCGACTTGCCGGTGGTGGCGACCAACGATGTGCGCTTTTTAACTCCGGATCAGTTTGAAGCCCATGAAGCCAAGGTCTGTATTAATGAAGGCCGGTTGCTTGATGATCCGCGTCGCCCAAGAATGTACTCCGAACAGCAATATCTGCGTAGTCCGGAAGAAATGGTGCGTTTGTTTGCCGATATTCCGGAAGCCATCACCAACACGGTCGAAATCGCCAAACGCTGTAATGTTGAATTAACACTGGGCGAACATTATCTGCCGGATTTCCCGGTACCTGATGGCATGACACTGGCGGAATTCTTCTCCAAGGAATCATTTGAGGGGCTTGCTGAAAGATTACCGGTGTTGTTTCCGGATGAGGCAGAGCGTGAACAAAAGCGCCCTGAATATGAATCACGGCTGCAGATTGAACTCGACGTTATCAATGAAATGGGCTTTCCAGGTTACTTTCTAATCGTTGCCGACTTTATTCGCTGGGCCAAGAATAACGGGGTTCCGGTAGGACCGGGACGGGGTTCCGGTGCAGGCTCTCTGGTGGCCTATGCTTTAAAAATTACCGATATAGATCCGCTGCAATACGATCTGCTGTTTGAACGGTTTTTGAATCCGGAGCGTGTATCACTGCCTGACTTTGACGTCGACTTTTGTATGGATGGCCGGGATCGCGTTATCGATTATGTGTCCCGGCATTATGGTCGGGATCATGTCTCGCAGATCATTACTTTCGGCACCATGGCCGCCAAAGCGGTATTGCGCGATGTCGGCCGTGTTTTGGGTCATCCTTATGGCATGGTCGATCAACTGGCCAAGCTGGTGCCGTTTGAACTGAAAATGACTCTGAGCAAGGCGCTGGAACAAGAGCCTCAGCTTAAAGAACGTTACGACAAGGAAGAAGACGTTCGCACGCTGATTGATTTGGCATTGCAGCTGGAAGGTCTGACCCGAAACGTCGGTAAACATGCCGGTGGTGTGGTCATCGCACCGAAAAAACTGACTGATTACACACCGTTATATTGTGAACAGAATGGCGCTGGTCTGGTGTCGCAATATGATAAAGACGACGTTGAAAGTGTCGGTCTGGTTAAATTTGACTTTCTGGGCCTGAAAACCCTGACTGTTATTGACTGGGCGGTTAAAAATGTAAAAGCGATGTTGTCAGCTGACGAGGCGGACAAGATTGATATCACCTTGCTGCCGCTGGATGACAAACCCAGTTACGACTTATTAAAACGGTGTGAAACCACTGCGGTATTCCAGTTGGAATCGCGCGGTATGAAAGAGCTTATCAAGCGACTGCAGCCGGATAATTTTGAAGATATTATCGCTTTGGTGGCATTGTTCCGACCCGGGCCGTTGCAATCGGGCATGGTCGATGACTTTGTTAATCGTAAACATGGCCGGGCCAAAGTCGATTATCCGCATCCCGATCTCGAACCCGTTCTGAAACCTACCTATGGGGTAATCGTTTATCAGGAACAGGTTATGCAAATCGCCCAGGTTCTGGCCGGTTATAGTCTGGGGGAAGCCGATATGCTGCGCCGGGCGATGGGTAAGAAAAAGCCCGAAGAAATGGCCAAGCAACGACAGATTTTCCTGGAAGGTGCTAAAAATCGTGGCATTGAGGAAAACACTGCAGGACCGATTTTCGATTTGATGGAAAAGTTTGCTGAGTACGGTTTTAACAAATCGCATTCAGCTGCTTATGCATTGGTTGCCTATCAAACGGCCTGGCTGAAAGCCCATTATCCAGCAGCGTTTATGGCGGCAGTATTATCAGCGGATATGGACAACACGGATAAAGTTGTCGGCCTGATTGATGAATGCCGGGATATGAATCTGACGGTATTACCGCCTGATGTTAATTTCAGCAAAATCCAGTTTACCGTAGAAAATGAAACCACTATCCGTTACGGCATGGGCGCCATCAAAGGGGTAGGTGAATCGGCACTGGCAGGTATTGTTTCAGAACGCGAGCAGGGCGAAGCATTTACCTCATTATTTGATTTCTGTCGTCGGGTTGAGCTGAAAAAAATCAACCGCCGAGTGATGGAATCTTTAGTTAAAGCGGGTGCATTTGATTCACTTGGCGGACATCGAGCCAGTCTTGAATCCAGCCTCAGCCGGGCGATGCAGATTGCAGAGCAGCATCGGCGTGATGCCGCCAGTGGGCAGAATGATTTGTTTGGCCTGGCTGAACCATCTCATGCCGATCAACCGCAAACTGATTTGCTGGAAGATGTGCCTGAATGGCAGGAAGAGCAGTTATTACGTGCTGAGAAAGAAACACTGGGGTTATATTTAAGCGGACACCCCATCGATCGTTATGCTGCCGAGCTGGCCCAATTTATTCCAAAAAAAATCAGTGAGCTGGATGCGCCTGAATCCAAAGGCTATCAACGTAATGAAATTCCATTACTGACTGCTGGTTTGATTGTGGCCATTCGTACGATGAAATCCAAAAACGGCAGCCGTATGGCGTTTATTACTCTGGATGATCAGACAGCCCGCCTGGAAGTGCGGGTTTTTGGCGATGTCTATGAGCAATATCAAAGTGTTATACAACCGGATAAATTGGTGGTGATTCAGGGCAAGATTGGCCAGGATAATTTCAGTGGCGGTCTCGCTGGTACGGCAGAGTCAGTTTATGATTTACAGAAAGCCCGTGAATTATTTGGTAAGTCAGTCCAATTGACGGTGAAGCAGCAAGGTGAGGATGCACAATGGATTTCGCAGATGCAAGCTGTGATGTCACCATTTTGTGGTGGTGTAATTCCAGTGGAACTCAAGTATGTTAATCAGGATGCTGAAGTATTGATCCGACTGGGGCATGACTGGCAAATCACTCCATCGGATACCCTGTTGAAAGAGCTGGCAGATTTACCAATTAGTGAAACTGTGACGGTGCGCTATTAAGCGACTTAATCCGCTTTGTTGGCTGATGTCAATCGTGTACGATTAATGCAACTCAAACGTTTATTCTAAGGATTGCTGACGTGGAAATGATGCCTTACCTGAAACTGATGGCTGATAAGGAAGCCTCAGATTTGTTTTTTTGTACTGCGACCGAACCGCAAGTCAAAATTCAAGGGGTGATACGCCCCGTTGGCAGTAAAAAAATGCTGACAGGTGAAGTCAAAGAGCTCGCCTATTCATTAATGGATCAGCAACAGATAGCTGAATTTGAACAAAATCTGGAAATGAATTTTGCCGTTCCAGTCCATGGCGTTGGCCGGTTCCGGGTCAATATCTTCCGGCAGCGTGGCGAAGTCTCCATGGTCATTCGCTATATTCGTACCCATATTCCAAATTTTGAAGAAATGAGTTTGCCACCGGTACTGGGTAATGTGGTGATGGAAAAACGTGGTTTGATTCTAGTTGTCGGTGCCACCGGCAGTGGTAAGTCCACTACGTTGGCCGCAATGATTGGTCATCGAAATCGAAATTCCGGATCACATATTCTGACCATTGAAGATCCACTGGAATTTGTGCATTCCCATCAGCGATCAATTGTGCAACAGCGCGAAGTCGGTATTGATACTCTTTCTTACGAAAATGCATTAAAAAATGCCTTGCGTGAAGCACCCGATGTCATTCTGATTGGTGAGATCCGCGACATGGACACCATGAAGCACGCTATCAATTACTCTGAAACCGGTCATCTGTGTTTAGCGACCTTGCACGCTAATAATGCAAATCAGGCGCTGGATCGGATCATTAACTTTTTCCCGGAAATGATGCATCGTCAGATCCTGATGGATCTGTCACTGAATTTGCGTGCCATCATCTCGCAGCGTTTATTACCTTCGGTGCAGGATGGCAATCTGGTGCCGGCGGTGGAGGTCATGCTTAGCTCGCCATATATCGCTGAATTGATTAATAAAGGTCAGATCGGTGCGATCAAGGATGCGATGAAAGAAAGTAGTGAACCGGGGACGATTACCTTTGACCAGGCGTTGTTGACACTGTATCGGCAAGGCAAGATTTCTCAGGAAGATGCATTGCGTAATGCCGATTCACGTAATGACCTCAGTCTGGAAATCCGTATGGGGGCAACCCATGATGACAGCGATGCAGAAGACGAATTAATCCTCAGCTGAGCATAACGATAGGGTTTGCTGATCTTTCATAGTCGTCAGCAGTGGTAGATATGAAAGATCAACAAGCCCTAGTGCGTGTATAATCGAACTATTTTGATTCGAAGGTAATTTTGTAATGCAGTTGAATTTCCTTGACTACGAGCAGCCTATTGCCGAGCTGGAAGCTAAAATCGACGAACTTCGCTACATGAGCAATGACAGCGATCTGAATATCACCGAAGAAATTCAGAAGCTTAAGGAAAAAAGTGAATCGCTTACGCGCTCGATTTTTTCCGGATTGACGCCATGGCAAGTCACCCAAATGGCTCGCCATCCGCAGCGACCTTATACGTTCGATTACATCAAATATCTGATCACTGACTTCGAAGAATTGCATGGTGATCGCGCCTACGCCGATGACCAGGCATTAATTACCGGAATGGGCCGTTTCAATGGCCAGCCGGTGATTGTTATTGGTCATCAGAAAGGTCGTGATACCAAAGAAAAAGTGGCTCGTAATTTCGGTATGCCACGCCCTGAAGGCTATCGTAAAGCGTTACGGGTGATGAAACTGGCTGAACGCTTTGGTATGCCAGTATTGACCTTTATTGATACGCCAGGTGCATATCCCGGTATCGGTGCTGAAGAGCGTGGTCAGAGTGAAGCCATTGCTCGGAATCTGTTTGAAATGGCTAAATTAAAAACCCCCATCATCAGCACCGTTATCGGTGAGGGTGGCTCAGGCGGTGCGCTGGCAATCGGTGTTGCTGACCATTTGATGATGCTGCAATACAGTATTTATTCGGTTATTTCACCGGAAGGCTGTGCCTCCATTCTTTGGAAGAGCGCTGAAAAAGCTTCTGATGCTGCCGCAACACTTGGCGTGACTTCAGATCGTCTGAAATCCCTGGGGTTAATCGATGAAATTGTCAAAGAACCCCTGGGTGGTGCGCATCGTGATCCTGAAGCACTGATGGCAAATATGAAAACAGCAATCAATACTAAAATTAAACAGTTACAGGTGATGCCGGTTGATGAACTGGTTAAACGCCGTCAACAACGTTTGCTTAATTATGGTGCCTTTGAAGGATAAACAGGCCCTGGTTTATACAAGTGTCTTTTGACACAGAATTAGTTATTCAGAAGATCCGCAAATATTGCGGATCTTCTACTTTATGGGTGGCCTACAGCGGTGGTATGGACTCCCATGTGCTGCTGCATTTTCTGGCAACACATCGTGAGCAGTTTCCCCAAAAAATACAGGTCGTGCATGTCGACCATCAGCTGCAATCTCAATCTGCCCGTTGGACTGAACACTGTCGACAGGTTGCTGCTTCATTAGAAATGCCTTTTCACTGTTTGAAAGTGACGGTTACAGATATTAATCAGTCAGGCCTTGAATCGGCCGCACGGACTGCGCGTTATCAAGCTATTCATCAACTGATTAACGATGATGGCATTTTGCTAACTGGACAACATTTGCAAGATCAGGCTGAAACCTTGATGCTGCAATTACTGCGAGGGGCTGGCACTCGTGGATTAGGAGCGATGAAAGTAATTTCTCAATGGCAGAAAATGCAGATTGTTCGGCCATTGTTGACTATTTCCAGAGAAGCGTTATTTGAATACGCAACAACACATCAGTTGCAGTGGATTGAAGATCCCAGTAATCAAAATACCCAGATAAATCGTAACTTCCTACGTCATCAAATCTGGCCATTGTTACAACAACGTTGGCCTGCCTTAAACCGAAATCTGGCACGTTCAGCAAATAACCTGCAGGAAAGCCAAATTCTGTTGGATGAGATAGCGGAACAAGATTTAATTTCTGTTGAAGCTAATTCAATTGATGGCAGTTTAAACATTACCAAATTGCAGGCTTTGAGTGAGCCAAGGCAACGCAATGTGCTGCGATTTTTTATAAAAAAGTTAAATATGGTGCTGCCGTCAAGCATAAATTTGCAACGGATTTTAATGGAAGTCTGTCAAGCCGCAGCAGATGGGCAGCCTCAGGTCAGTTGGAGCCAATACATTGCCAGACGGTATCAGAACACACTTTATATCAGTTGGTTAAGACAACATCCTTTACCGGCTTCATCCGTGAATCTGCTTTACGATCAACAGCCCATATTGTTGGATGCTGAGCATCAGTTAGTTTGGAAAGCTGCAAGGGGAGAAGGGATTCGTGCCGAATTGTTTCGCTCTGGTTTAGCATTAACGTTTCGTCAGGGTGGAGAAAAAATCCAGCTAGCTGGCAAGTCTCATCATCAATCATTAAAAAAGTTGTTCCAGGAATGGCAAATCCCGGTTTGGCAACGCGATTCAATTCCGTTGTTGTTTGCCAATCAGCAATTAGTCGCAATTGTTGGGTATGCCTGTGCAGAAAAAGCCAAGCCCTTATCCGACGAAACTGGCTGGTTACCAGTGATTGAACAGACTTGATGGGGATATTTTGATTGAGCGACTCGGGCAATTCTGATACTTTATGACGATATTTTTGAGTGTGGCTATTCTGGCTGCACCGCTATTGCAAAAACTCTCCATAATATGACTAAATTTATATTTGTCACTGGTGGTGTTGTGTCGTCTCTCGGTAAGGGAATCGCGGCGGCTTCACTGGCAGCGATTCTAGAAGCTCGTGGCCTGAAGGTCACAATGATTAAACTCGATCCCTACATCAACGTTGATCCCGGAACAATGAGCCCACTGCAACATGGTGAGGTGTTTGTAACGGATGATGGTGCTGAAACCGATCTGGATTTAGGTCACTACGAGCGATTTATTGATGCCAATATGACCAGCCGCAATAACCATACGACTGGCCAAATCTATGAAAACGTTATCCGTAAAGAACGCCGGGGAGAGTATCTTGGCAATACGGTGCAGGTCATTCCGCATATAACCGATGAAATCAAACGCTGTGTTTATGAAGGCGCTGGCGATGCCGATGTTGCACTGGTGGAAATCGGTGGAACGGTCGGCGATATTGAGTCATTACCGTTTTTGGAAACCATTCGTCAGATGGCCACTGAATTAGGCCGTGATCGTGCCTTGTTTATTCATCTGACATTGGTGCCCTATATTGCTTCTGCCGGTGAAATCAAAACCAAACCCACTCAGCATTCCGTAAAAGAACTGCGCACTATCGGTATTCAACCGGATGTTTTGCTGTGTCGTATGGATCGTCCCCTACCGGAATCCGAACGCCGCAAGATTTCATTGTTTACCAATGTGCCTGAAAAATCGGTTATCACCTGTATTGATGTAGACAGCATTTACAAGATACCAATGGAGTTACACAAACAAGGTCTTGATGACATTGTGGTGAAACAACTGGGACTTGATGCTAAACCGGCCGATCTGAGTCAGTGGCAGCAGGTTTATGAAAATCTCTCCAACCCGCAGGGTGAAGTCAATATAGCCATGGTCGGCAAATATATGGAGTTGACCGAAGCCTATAAATCCCTTTCCGAAGCCTTGGTTCATGCTGGTATTCATACCCGTACCAAGGTCAATGTGCATTATGTCGATTCTGAAATGATCGAGAAAAATGGCACCAACAGTATTGCCGATATGGATGCCATTCTGGTGCCTGGCGGCTTTGGAAAACGTGGTGTCGAAGGTATGATTTCAACCGCCCAGTTTGCCCGCGAAAACAATATCCCGTATCTGGGAATTTGTTTGGGGATGCAGGTGGCCGTCATCGAATATGCTCGTCATAAAGCAGGCCTGACACAGGCTTTCAGTACTGAGTTTGAACCTAATACGCCAGATCCTGTGATAGGTCTTATTACAGAATGGCAGAAAGAGGATGGCAGTGTAGAACAGCGTGATCATGATTCAGATCTGGGTGGCACCATGCGTTTGGGCGGTTATCCCTGTGTACTGAAACCAGGATCTCTGGCACAACAGATTTACGGTGCTGATGAAATCGTTGAGCGTCATCGTCATCGTTATGAGTTCAACAATAATTACAAACAGAAACTGGAAGATGCCGGATTACTGTTTTCTGGCATGTCAAAAGATAACTCGCTGGCAGAAATGGTCGAGATTCCAGGCCATCCCTGGTTTGTGGCCTGTCAGTTCCATCCAGAGTTCACCTCCACTCCAAGACACGGACATCGATTATTTGAAGGTTTTATCAATGCTGCGGTGGCGAATCATAAAAAACGAGGACAGCAGTAATGCAATTATGTGGTCATGAAGTTGGTGGTAAACAACCGTTGTTTTTGATTGCCGGCACCTGTGTTATCGAAAGTGAACAAATGACTATGGATGTGGCTGGTAAGTTAAAAGAGATGACAGACAAACTGGGTATCCCTTTTATCTACAAATCCTCATTCGATAAAGCCAATCGTACCTCTACTAATACCTATCGCGGTCCTGGTCTTGAAGCGGGTATGGCGATTCTGGAAAAGGTTAAAAAAGAATTTGGTCTGCCTATTCTGACAGACGTTCATGAAGACACCCCGCTGGCAGAAGTTGCCAGTGTGGTCGATGTATTGCAAACCCCAGCTTTCTTGTGTCGTCAGACCAATTTTATTATTAATGTTGCCAGCCAGGGATTACCGGTAAATATTAAAAAAGGCCAGTTTCTGGCGCCATGGGATATGCAGCATGTCGCGGATAAAGCCAAATCAACGGGTAACCAGCAGATCATGTTATGTGAACGTGGTACTTCATTTGGTTATAACACATTGATTTCAGATATGCGTGGTTTACCGACCATGCGTCATATGGATTGCCCGGTAGTATTCGATGCCACCCACTCAGTGCAGCAACCTGGTGGTCAGGGTGGCAAAAGCGGTGGCCAGAGACAGTTTGTACCTGTACTGGCACGTTCTGCAGTAGCGGCTGGCATTGCTGGCTTGTTCATGGAAACGCATCCGGATCCTGAAAAAGCCCTCAGTGATGGACCGAATTCCTGGCCACTGCATAAAATGCAGGCTTTACTGGAAACGCTGATTGCTATCGATAAAACAGTTAAACAACAAGACTTTATTGAAGACGCCTACCTGTAACAGGTGGCATGCCAGAACAGGGTTATTGTCTGGCAACTTCAACTATAGATGGAGACAATTATGAGTAAAATTATAGATGTTCGTGGCCGTGAGATCATTGATTCTCGTGGTAATCCTACGGTCGAAGCTGACGTTATTCTTGCCAGTGGTGCTATGGGAAGAGCAGCTGTACCTTCAGGTGCTTCAACTGGCGAACGTGAAGCGATTGAGTTACGTGATGGCGATAAGTCACGTTATCTGGGCAAAGGCGTAACCAAAGCTGTTGAAGCAATCAATACTGAGTTACGTGCGGCTGTTGTTGGAATGGATTGTCTCGATCAATCCAGCCTAGATGAAAAACTCATTGCCTGTGATGGTACTGATAATAAACAACGTCTTGGCGCCAACGCAATTCTGGCGGTTTCCATGGCGGCGGCAGTAGCAGGTGCGGATGAACAGGGTTTGCCTTTATATCGCTATCTTGGTGGAGATAAGGCGGTGACCTTGCCGGTACCGATGATGAACATTATCAATGGTGGATCACACGCTGATAATAGTGTTGATTTTCAGGAATTCATGATTGTGCCAGTCGGTGCCAAAAGCTTCAAAGAAGCCATTCGTGCCGGAGCAGAAGTATTTCATCAGTTAAAAGCAGTTTTATTAGCCCAGGGTCTTAATACCGCTGTGGGTGATGAAGGTGGATTTGCCCCCGATCTGGCGTCAAATGAAGCCGCTATGGAACTGATTATGCAAGCCATCAAACAGGCCGGCTATGAGCCGGGCCGTGATGTCATGATCGCGCTGGATGTCGCCAGTTCCGAGTTTTATAAAGACGGTATGTATCGTCTGGAATCCGAACAGCGTAGTCTCACTGCGGCTGAATTAACCGATTTGCTGGAAAACTGGTGCAACAAGTATCCAATCATCAGCATTGAGGATGGCATGGATGAAAATGACTGGCAGGGATGGAAGTTGCTGACCGATCGTTTAGGGGATCGTATTCAATTGGTGGGTGATGATTTATTTGTTACCAACAGTGCGATTCTGCAGAAGGGCATTGAAGCCAAGGTGGCCAATGCGATCTTGATTAAGCTGAATCAAATTGGCACGTTGAGTGAAACACTTCATGCAATGAATATGGCCGCTGAAGCAGGCTATAAATCAATTGCATCCCATCGCAGTGGCGAGACTGAAGATACGTTTATTGCTGATTTGGCGGTGGGCACCCAATGTGGTCAAATCAAGACTGGCTCAATGTCGCGTTCAGACCGGGTAGCAAAATATAATCAGTTGCTGCGTATTGAAGCTGAACTGGGCGCTGCAGCAATTTATCCGGGGTTGCGGGCTTTCGCCTGTCAGTGAAGTTTGACGTATGAAAACAGTACTGATTGTGCTGACGTTAATTTTTGTCATGCTGCAATACAGATTGTGGTTGAGTCATGATGGCTTACCAGCTTTGTTAAGACTTCATCACACAGTTGAAAAACAGCGTATTGATAATGCAAAACTTGAAGAGCGTAATCAGGTACTGGCGGCAGAAGTTGCTGATCTTAAAAGCGGTTTGGATGCGTTGGAAGAGCGTGCTCGCAGTGAACTGGGTATGGTTAAGCCAGAAGAGACCTTTTTTCACATAATCGAACTTCCAGATGATGATGAACAATAAAGTCTGGGCGGTGGTGCCTGCTGCAGGGATCGGCAGCAGAATGCAGGCCGATCGCCCTAAGCAGTATCTACTACTGAATAATCAACCAGTAATTGTTCATAGTCTGCAACGGCTTATCAGTCATCCTGCAATTGAAGGGGTCGTTGTCGCGCTTTCAGCCAATGATCCCTACTGGCCTTCATTGAATCTGCCATCACAATGGCCCATCCATACAACACTGGGGGGTGAGCATCGGGCAGATTCAGTGAGCAATGCGTTGGAATTTTTAAAAAATCTTACCCGGCAGGATCCCTGGGTCCTGGTTCATGATGCAGCACGACCCTGCATTCGGCACAGTGATATTGATTCCATGTTGCAGCAATTAAGCGATGATCCGGTGGGCGGTATTTTAGGTGTGCCGCTAAGTGAGACGATCAAGCGTGTGAATACAGATAACACCATTGAAGCAACAGTAGATCGAACTGGATTATGGCGAGCATCCACTCCTCAGATGTTCCGTTTGAGAGGTTTGGCTGAGGCATTAACTCAAGCGAAACAATGTAATATCAATGTTACAGATGAGGCCAGTGCAATGGAGTTTATGGGCTTAGTACCCAAAATGGTAGCCGGCCATGCTGACAATATCAAAATTACTCTGCCACAGGATCTGGCATTAGCAGCGCTCTTTTTACAACAACAGAATAATGGAGAAGCTGCGTGAGAATCGGTCACGGTTATGATGTACATCGGTTTGCTGAGAACTGTTCGTTAATTATAGGTGGCGTAAATATCCCTCATACGCATGGACTGGAGGCTCACTCCGATGGGGATGTGTTGATTCATGCAATATGTGATGCTTTGCTCGGCGCTGCAGGCTGGTGGGATATCGGCCACCATTTTCCAGATGATGATATGGCCTTCGCGGGAATTGATAGTCGGGTACTGTTGCGTCGTGTTTATGACGATTTGAAAGCGGCAGGCTGGCAGGTCAGCAATGTCGATTCTACAGTGGTAGCACAAGTCCCTAAATTAGCGCCGTATATCCCGCAAATGCGAGAATTGCTGGCCACTGACCTGCATATTGAGTCCTCAGCGATTAATATCAAAGCGACCACAACCGAAAAGCTGGGCTTTGTCGGCCGCCAGGAGGGCATAGCGGCTCATGCTGTGGCGCTTATCCAAAAGGCTGTATCTGTTTGAAACATTTTGATTATTTTTCCCTGCCACACCATTCTGCCACTGCGTCAAGTTGTGGTGCCAAGTTACGTGAGAAAGCCGTTTATTTTGAAGTGGAGGAGCATCTGCCATTTTCGCCGGAGGGCGAAGGGTCGCATGTCTGGCTGTATGTGCACAAAACCGATACCAACACCGACTGGCTGGCCCAGGAAATTGCCCGTTTTGCCGGTGTATCACCCGTTGCAGTAGGTTACGCCGGGCTTAAAGATCGTCATGCAGTTACTTCACAATGGTTCAGTGTAAATTTACAGGGGTTGCCAGAACCGGATTGGCTGGCATTTGAAAATGAACAAATCAAAATTCTTAAAGCGGTTCGTCACAGCAAAAAATTAAAACGTGGGGCACTTGCCGGAAACCGTTTTCGTTTGCGATTAACCGACATTGTCGGTGACATGAATATCTGGGAGCAGAATCTGCAATTAATTGCGAAGCAGGGCGTACCTAATTATTTTGCCGAACAACGTTTCGGTCATCACGGTAATAACCTGAAAAAAGCAGATCAATGGTTCACAGAAGGGACCGAGCCGAAAAAGCGTAATCAACGCAGTATTATTATTTCAGCAGCGCGTTCCTGGTTGTTCAATCTGGTGCTGGCCGAAAGAATCCGTCAAGGCAACTGGAATCAACTATTGGCAGGTGACGTAATGTTGCTGGCTGGTACCAGAGCCAGTTATTTTGTCGCTGAAACCAAAGATGAAGTACTTAAAAAGCGAATTAACGAAATGGACATCCACCCGACCGGACCACTCTGGGGTAAGGGGGAAGCAATCAGTAAGAATGATACGCTGGCTCTGGAACAGAGTGTATTAAAAGACTGGCAGGATTGGCAGCAGCAGCTGGTGAAACTGGGTTTATCGCAGGAACGTCGTGCGCTGAGATTGTTTCCACAGAATCTTAAATGGCAATTTATCAATGAAACCAGTTTACTGTTAGAGTTTGAATTGGGGCCGGGCAGTTATGCAACGGCTGTTTTGCGAGAACTGGCTGAAATTCAGGACATGTCGCAGAAAATTTCCGCAGTGTCACCGAGTCCTAGTGAATAGGATTCAGTGATCTCTGAAGGAGGCTGATATGAATCTCTCCATGATTAAGGTGTTATTGCTGTTTTTATTATGCCTGCCATTCTCTGTTCAGGCAGTAGATCGGTGGCAGGCGTCGAGTGGTAATAAACATACCGCGGTACTGGAATTATTTACTTCAGAAGGCTGTGGCCTTTGTCCACCTGCGGAACGCTGGTTATATCAACAGCAGCGGGCAGAGCTTGATTATATTGTTTTGGGCTTTCATGTGGATTATCTGAATGATAAGAAAGGCTGGGTGGATGCATTTGCCAAACCGGTATTTTCTGAACGCCAGAAACTATTGGCCCGACTGAACCGATATCAGACGATTTACACTCCGGAATTTGTATTAAGTGGCGAGTCCCTGCCAAATTGGCGGGCGAATTTCGCTGAAGCAGTTAGTTTTCTCAATGAATTTGATGCTCAAGCACAGATTCGTTTAAGGGCTAACCTGATTAATGATCAGTTGAAGATTGATAGCCGAAGCCTGGTAACGGGTAAGGAAAATCGTCAACACAGCAAACTGTACCTTGCTATTACGGAGGATGATGTCAGCAGTCTTGTCCTTGGTGGAGATAATGCCGGACAGACCTTTAATCATCAAAACCTGGTTCGTCGATGGTTGGGTCCATTTGAGCTTGATGATTCTGGTGAAACCTTTATTGAACATCAAGTGAAATTGTCACCTGAATGGCAGCAGGACAAACTGAAACTGGTGGCGATTGTTCAAAATTTATCCGATGGTTATATTTTGCAGGCCGTGGAATTACCCTTAACACAATAGAAGTTAGATGGATTATTTACCAATATTTATAGATTTAAAACAACGCCAGTGTCTGGTGGTTGGGGGGGGCGAAATTGCAGCTCGTAAAGCAGCACTATTGTTGAAAGCTCAGGCATCAGTAACCATTGTTGCCCCCGAGATTGCAGAGATGTCGCGCCAATTGCTGGAAGAGCCTGATTACAAGGGCAGGTTGCGTTGGGTCAATGATAGATTTGATTCAAACTACCTGAATCAGCAAACGCTGGTGATCGCAGCGACCAATGATGAAAAAGTTAATCTTGAGGTCTATCAGGAAGCCAAAGCCAGAAATATTCTCACCAATGTGGCTGACCAGCCCGAGATGTGTGACTTTATTCTGCCTTCGGTTCTGGATCGATCGCCGATTGTGGTGGCAATATCCAGTGGTGGTCAGTCACCTATTCTTGCCAGACAATTACGCGCACGACTGGAAACACTGATTCCACCGGCTTACAGTAAACTGGGTTTACTGGTGGGGGAATATCGTGATCGGGTGAAGGCAAAGTTCGGCCATATTAAACAGCGTCGTCGTTTCTGGGAGTCTGTTTTACAAGGCCCAGTCGCCGATCATGTATTGGCGGGACGTGATGAACTGGCCAGCAAAACCCTCGAAACCCTGATTGATGAAACCGCTGATAATGCTTTGCAACAAGGAGAAGTCTATCTGGTGGGAGCCGGCCCCGGTGATCCCGATTTACTAACCTTTAAAGCCTTACGATTGATGCAGCAGGCCGATGTGGTTTTTTACGATCGTCTGGTGAGCAAGGAAGTGCTGGCATTAGTACGTAAAGAAGCTGAAATGATTTATGTCGGAAAACAGCGAGCATGGCACAGCAAGCGTCAGGATGAAATAAATCTGCTATTACTGGAACACGCTCAGGCTGGCAAACGTGTTTTACGTTTGAAAGGTGGGGATCCGTTTATTTTTGGTCGTGGTGGTGAGGAAATTGCCACACTGGCTGAACAGAAAATTCCTTTTCAGGTCGTACCAGGAATTACAGCTGCTTCGGGTGTCGCTTGCTACTCCGGTATTCCTTTAACACATCGTGATTATTCACAAAGTTGTGTGTTTGTAACAGGCCAGTTAAAAGAAGGTGAGCTGGATTTGAATTGGCAGGCCTTAGTGCAGCCTCGCCAGACAGTGGTTGTTTATATGGGCCTCGCAGGGCTTGATATTCTTAGTCAGAAGCTACAACAGCACGGCATGAAAGCCGATATGCCTGCGGCACTGGTTCAGCAAGGCACAACAGATAATCAAAAGGTTTGGACAAGTACTATTGCCGAGCTTCCTGAATTGGCAAAAAAACAACAACCTGTCGCACCAACGCTACTGATTATTGGTGAAGTTGTACAATTGCATAATAAACTATCCTGGTTTTCTTAATAAAATCAACAGATTAATCTTCCCTTATTGTTTTAGGAATTTTTCCTAATTCTATGTGCGAAACGTCATGCTAGCATCGCCCTAAGCTTCATAGAAAGCGATATAAAAAAATTAATACAAATATTAAATCTGGGAGATTAAGATGGCGATTCCATTCCGACGCGGCCTCCTGCCTGCGTTGCTAGCTAGTGCATTAACTCCGGGACTCAGCTTAGCTGCAGAACCGGATCTTCAACTTGAAAATATCGAAGTTATCAGTCTCACACCATTACATGGGGTAGGACTGGAGGCAGATAAAATTCCAAGTCATGTTCAAACTGCAACTGACGAAGATATTGAGCGTAACCAAAGCTTGGATATTTCTGATTTTATGAATCAGACAATGGATAGTGTGAGTCTGAATGCCGCTCAAAATAATCCTTTCCAACCTGATTTGAAATTCCGTGGTTTCACCGCTTCTCCACTTGTCGGTAATTCTCAAGGAATATCGGTTTATCAGGATGGTGTTCGTATCAACGAACCTTTCGGCGATGCGGTGAACTTTGAATTATTGCCTAAATCGGCAATTGCCAGCATGAATATGATGTCAGGTTCGAATCCATTATTTGGTCTGAATACTCTGGGTGGCGCTTTATCGATTCAAACGAAAAACGGTTTTACCCATCCTGGTCATAGTCTGGAAGCTTACACCGGTTCATTTGGTCGTGATTCGGGCACTATTGAAACGGGGGGCAATGACGGCAATTTTGGTTATTTTGTGACCGGTTCCATTACCAAAGAAGATGGTTGGCGTGATTTTTCACCTTCCAGAGTTGAACAGTTCTTTTCCAACTTAAGCTATCGTAATGAAACCAGTAGTCTGGATTTTGGTATTACCGCTGTTGATAGTGATTTGAATGGTAACGGTGCTTCTCCAATTGAGTTAGTTGCTGACGATCGGGAAGCTGTTTTCACCCATCCAGATAATACGCAAAATGAGTTGCGTATGTTCACTTTGAATGGATCACATTGGGTGAATGACAATGTCATGCTGTCTGCTAACACCTATTATCGTCGAAGTGATCGCAGCACGTTTAATGGTGATGGTTCTGAGTTAAGTGTAATTGGTGGGCAAATCGGCGAAGACGAGGATGGTGTTGAAGGTGTATTTGATGGTGATGACGAAATCATTAGTACAGATTCGCTCGGCTTTGCAGATGGTGATGATGTAGCCCTGAATAACACTAGTAAAACTGAACAAGATAGTTATGGTTTTGCTTTACAGTCAACCTTTTTGAATGATTTGTTCGATCGGGAAAATCAATTGATTGTTGGTGCTTCCTACGATACTTCAGATGTTAAATATTCATCCCAATCTGAAATAGCAGAATTTACTGATTCGCGTGGAACAGATGGAACGGGCTTCATTATTGATGAAACAGTAGTTGATGGTGATATTGAAACAGACACATTCAGTTTGTTTTTCACTAACACACATTCATTAACTGAACGTCTCGATTTAACTGTGGGTGGACGTTATAACTGGATTCAGATTGATATTTCTGGGACCAGCGAAGGTGGTGAACAGGATCTTAATGAGTCTGGTAATAAACATGTATTCAAACGCTTTAACCCTACAGTTGGTTTAACTTACGCGTTACAGGATAACTTGACTGTGTATGGGAACTATAGCGAATCTAATCGTGCTCCCACTGCATCTGAACTGACTTGTGCCGAACCAGAGTCACCTTGTGCTTACCCTAATGCTTTTTTAGCAGATCCTCCTCTGGATGATGTAGTTGCTAAAACAGTTGAGGCAGGTTTGCGTGGACAGCAAGAAATGTTTAATTGGTATAGCAACATTTATTACACTCAGCTAACGGATGATTTGTTCTTCTTCTCAGAAGATGAAGAAGTTTCTGAAGAAGTTAGTGGGCGTTTAGGTCTGGGTAACTTCAGAAATATTGACAAAACAGCACGTGCAGGGCTGGAAGTTGGACTGAATGGCCAATATCAACAACTGGCCTGGTTTAGTAATTACAGTTATGTTCGGGCGACCTTCGAAGATAATTTTGATTATTCCCGTAATGGCAATTTATTCAGCGTAAGTAAAGGCGACCGTCTGCCAAGTATTCCTGAACACAATATCAAGATCGGTGTTGATTATGCCTTTACACCGAAATTATCTCTTGGTGCGACAGCTTCATATCACTCCAGCCAATATTACCGTGGCGATGAGGCAAATGAAGATAAGAAAATCAGTGGTTATGGATTGGTTAATCTCCATGGTCGTTATAAGCTGAATAAAAATGTTCAGTTCTTTGCCAAAGTCGACAATTTGTTTGATAGTGAATACGAGAACTTTGGTTTGTACGGCGAACCTGATGAAGCGCCTGGTCTGGATTATGAAGATCCCCGCTTTGTTGGTGCAGGTGCACCGAGAGCCGGATGGATTGGTTTTAAAATTACTCTGTAATCAAATCGTTAAGCTAAAAGAAAGGCCGCTTCATGCGGCCTTTCTTTTTTATAAATCAATAAATCGCATCGATAAGTCGACAGCCTGCAAATCTTTGGTTAATTGCCCCACAGAAATTCTATCAACACCTGTCTCAGCAATACTTCGTAGCGTCTCTTTATTAATACCACCAGAAGCCTCAAGAGCTACTTTACCCTGAGCAATCACAACAGCCTCGCGAAGCATCTCCAGTGAAAAATTATCCAGCAAAACAATATCCACAGCAGTATTGAGTACCTGATGTAATTCATCCATAGACTCGACTTCAACTTCAATTGACACATTTGGATGCAAAGCTTTGGCCTGAGCTACCGCTGCTGCAATTGAGCCCGCAGCAAGAATATGATTTTCCTTAATCAATATGGCGTCATACAGCCCAAAGCGATGATTAACTCCGCCACCACAACGTACCGCATATTTCTGGCCAAGCCTTAATCCTGGAAGGGTTTTGCGGGTATCCAGCAGTTTAACCGGCAAGTCTTTGATGATGTCAGCATAAAGTTTGGTATGGGTAGCGGTGCCGGAAAACGTCTGCAAAAAATTCATAGCGGTACGTTCGCCACTCAATAATGCCCGGGCATTACCGGAGAGTTCACATACCACCGCATTTTCCCGCAGCAAATCGGCATCGTTGAAGAACCAGTGGATTTGAATACTTGGATCCAGCTGCTTGAAGACTTCATTAAACCAGTCTTGCCCACATAGAACAGCATCCTGACGACTAATTAGTCTGGCTTTGGCTATCGCATTTTTTGGAATAAGATCTGCGGTGAGATCTTGTTGTCCAATATCCTCAAGTAGGGAGAGTTTGACTTGTGAAGTAATAAAATTTGCTGGAATGAAATTCTGAATCGTCATAGTGTTAGGGGTTCAATTTAAACAGACGATAGGGTAACTGTTAAAGCTCTGATAATCTATTCAGAAACCTATGTTGGAGAGATGAGTGATTATCGACAAGCAAAGTGGATGGCTGGATGCGGCGGAGATTTTACCCTCACCAAATTATGATGACCGTCCTGATGAGAGCGATATCAGCGGCATCATTATTCACAATATCAGTTTACCGCCTGGACAGTTCGGCGGAGGCTGGATTGCCGATCTTTTTCTAAACCAGCTTGACCCGAATGCACATCCTTATTTTGCAGAAATCGCGCATCTAAAAGTTTCATCGCATTTGTTGATAAGACGAGATGGATTGATGCAGCAGTTTGTGCCATTTCAAAAACGTGCATGGCATGCAGGGGTATCCTGCTGGGAAGGGCGTGAACGTTGTAATGACTTTACAATCGGTATTGAAATGGAAGGCGATGATGAAACAGCATTCACCGAAGATCAATATCAACAACTAGCAAATGTGAGCAAAGCTCTGTTTGCAGCCTATCCATTATTATCGAAAGAACGAATTACCGGTCATGAGCATATCGCTCCTGGACGTAAAACCGATCCCGGGCCCTATTTTGATTGGGTCTATTTCAAACAATTATTGCAAGCATAAAAAAAGCCGCCAGGAGGCGGCTTTAGTCGATTTTAAATGATTATCACTGCGTGATCGCAATCAGCTCGATATCAAAAATCAAAGTTTCATTGGGGCCAATCATTTCACCGGCACCTTGTGGACCATAAGCCAGATTGCCTGGGATGACCACGCGCCATTTTCCGCCTTCTTTCATCATCTGCAAGACTTCCTGCCAGCCTTGAATAACGCCATTCACTGGGAAGGTTGCTGGTTCACCACGCTGAATAGAGCTGTCAAACACAGTACCATCAATCAAAGTACCTTCGTAATGGGCGATGACTTTATCAGTTGCTTTTGGTGTTGCGCCATCACCTTCTTCAAGAATTTCATATTGCAGGCCACTATCGGTTGTGACTACACCGTCTTTTTTAGCGTTTTCTGCCATATAGGCTTTAGACTCGGCTTGTTTTTTGTTCATCATTGCAGCCAGTTCTTGTGATTTTTTCTGCTGGTATTTACCAATGATTTCCTGCGCAGTTGCCTGATCCATCTGTGGTTGACGGCCAGCCATCATGTCGGCAACACCTGCACTGAATGCATCCATTTCAAGCTCTACACCTTCCATCATCATTTGTTGACCGACTTGTATGCCGAAGATATAGCTGAGTTTTTGTTGTTCGGTATCGAGGGTGGCGTTTTCTGCCATTACATTAGCTCCAAATAAAACGGGAAGGAAAGCGAGATATTTCAGTTTCATGTCTTATGACTCTCAAATTTTAAATAAAATAATTTAGCTTGCGTGGGTTAGAGATCTTATCAGCCGCGAAGTTCGCCATGCGATTGTCTCATATTTTTTCACAGCTTTCAGATTGAATAGCCGAGTAATACACTTGGTTATTCGTTCAAATGATACTATAATGGTATCAATTAGGAGGGCGTCAAATGTTACGCATGAGTAAATTGACTGATTACGGCATTGTGCTGATGAGTTACATAGCCGAGCACCGAAGCAAACAGCATAGTGCCCACATGCTATCTGATGCCGTGCATATGCCATTGCCGACGGTGCGAAAAATTTTAAAAGTGTTGTCAGCCGGAGGACTACTGACTTCAGAACGTGGCGCGCAGGGTGGATATACATTAAGTGGAGATCCCGCCAGTATTTCCGTCGCGCAGATTATTACCGCAATTGAAGGTCCTATAGCTTTAACGGAATGTGTAAGTACTGTTACGCATTGTGATCAGGAAACGCATTGCACCGTGCAGACAAACTGGAACCAAATCAATAATGCCGTATTTCACGCGCTGGATGAGGTCAAGTTAGCCGATATGCTGGCGCCAACAGTTTCAGCGCCGCGAACAGTTCAATTTTACCCGCCCAATTACAGGGCAAGAACAGTTACCTTACAGGATGGTGATCAACATGAATGATCAAACACAACAACTAGAAGCAATTACCCAGAAAGAATACAAAGCTGGCTTTTATACTGATATTGAATCAGACAGTTTGCCACCGGGTTTGAATGAAGATGTAGTTCGTCAGATCTCCCTTATTAAAGGTGAGCCGGAGTTCATGCTTGAATGGCGCCTGAAAGCCTTCCGCCATTGGTTAACGATGGAAACGCCGGAATGGGCACACGTCCATTATCCTGAAATCGACTATCAGTCAGTCAGTTATTATTCAGCTCCCAAGAAAAAAACTGATGGACCAAAAAGCCTCGATGAAGTTGATCCGGAATTATTGCGTACCTATGAAAAGCTGGGTGTGCCCTTAGACGAACGGGCGCGTTTGGCAGGGGTTGCTGTTGACGCGGTGTTTGATAGCGTTTCAGTCTCTAATACCTTTAAAGATAAACTGGCCGAGCAGGGCATCCTGTTTATGCCAATCTCAGAAGCCATTCATGAGCATCCTGAACTGGTCAAAAAATATCTGGGTAGTGTTGTTCCCTATAAAGATAACTATTACGCTGCATTGAACTGTGCTGTATTTACCGATGGTTCTTTTGTCTATATCCCGAAAGGGGTGCGTTGTCCGATGGAACTCTCCACTTATTTCCGTATCAATGCGGCTAATACCGGACAGTTTGAACGGACGTTAATCATTGCTGATGATGACTCCTATGTGAGTTACCTGGAAGGTTGTACAGCGCCTATGCGTGATGAAAACCAGCTGCATGCGGCGGTAGTAGAACTGGTGGCACTGGATCGTGCAGAAATTAAATATTCCACTGTGCAGAACTGGTATCCCGGTGATGAAAACGGCAAAGGTGGTATTTATAACTTTGTAACAAAACGTGCAGCCTGCCGTGGTGAAAGTTCAAAAGTCTCCTGGACTCAGGTTGAAACTGGCTCAGCCATTACCTGGAAATATCCAAGTGTGATTTTGCAGGGGGATAATTCTGTAGGTGAATTTTACTCAGTGGCTGTTACCAATAATATGCAGCAGGCTGATACCGGAACCAAGATGATCCATCTGGGTAAAAACACCAGCTCGACCATTATCTCCAAAGGTATTTCGGCTGGTAGATCATCCAATGCATACCGCGGTCTGGTTCGGATTGGACCCAATGCCGAGAATGCGCGTAACTACACAGAGTGTGATTCGTTACTGATGGGCGATAAATGTGCTGCGCATACTTTTCCGTATATTGAAGTGAAAAATCCGAGTGCTCAGGTTGAGCACGAAGCCTCTACTTCAAAAATCAGTGAAGATCAGCTGTTTTATTGCAAGCAGCGTGGCCTTGATGTGGAAGATTCTGTATCAATGATTGTCAACGGTTTCTGTAAACAGGTTATTCGTGAGCTGCCGATGGAATTTGCGGTTGAAGCTCAGAACCTGCTGGGCTTGTCGTTGGAAGGCTCGGTTGGTTAAACAGCGTTCACTTACATAACTACATGTTGGGCGGGTCAGGCCGCTTAACCTATAAAAAATGAATAGAGAATAATTATGAAAATGTTGGAAATAAAAAATTTACACGCATCAATTGAGGGCAAAGAAATTCTGCGTGGTATCAATCTGACGGTCAATGCTGGCGAAGTTCATGCCATCATGGGACCAAATGGTGCCGGTAAAAGCACCTTGTCAAATGTATTAACAGGTCGTGAAGGCTATGAAATCACCCAGGGTGAAGTCATATATAAAGGTCAAAACCTGCTGGAACTGGAACCTGAAGAGCGTGCCAGACGCGGCGTGTTTCTGGCTTTTCAGTATCCGGTAGAAATCCCCGGCGTCAGTAATATCTATCTGCTTAAAGCCGCATTAAATGCCATTCGTAAACATCAGGGTCTGGAAGAGCTTGATGCCATCGATTTCCTGACGCTGGTCCGCAGCAAAATGGCGTTGGTCAAAATGGACGAACAGTTTTTACACCGCAGTGTAAATGAAGGTTTCTCCGGCGGTGAGAAAAAACGTAATGAAATCCTGCAAATGGCCTTACTGGAGCCGCAACTGGCAATTATGGATGAAACCGATTCAGGTCTGGATATTGACGCCCTGAAAACCGTTTCTGAGGGGGTTAATGCCTTGCGTAGTCCTGAGCGTTCATTTGTGATGATTACCCATTATCAGCGGTTACTTGATTATATCGTTCCCGATTTTGTGCATGTGTTGTCTGAAGGTCGCATCGTAAAATCGGGTGATAAAGAATTGGCAAAAGAACTGGAAAAATCCGGCTATAGCTGGGTGCATGATGCACCAGAGCCGGAAGGGCAGCCTGCATGAAAGTATTAACAGACATTCATACCGATTTTTCTGCTGTTGCTAACAGCCGTGACATTATGGTGGCTGACAACGCACGTTGGAAAACCCTGCGTGAACAAGCTCAGCATCAGTTTGCACGAATGGGCTTACCCGGCAGAAAAGAAGAAGACTGGAAATACACCAGCCTGTGGCAGTTTGGTCAGGAACAGTTTGTTCATCAGGTATCCCAACCAGGATATGCTGATATTCATGAGCTGAAGCTGGTTGAAGATGCCTATCGTCTGGTGATTGTCGATGGTCGTGTGGATTTGACTGCATCATCCATTGACAGACTGCCTGATGGGCTTACCGTAACGCCATTATCTCAATCAATTGAGCGCGCCAGCGAATTTCTCAATCAACAAATCAGCATGGAAAAGCCAGGCTTTAATGCGATGAACACCATGTTGATGAATGAGGGTGTTTTCATAGAGGTAACTGAAAATACAAAGATTGATAAACCGATTGAATTAATCGTGGTAAACAGCGGCCATACGCAATATTACGCAATGCATCTGCGTCATGTCATTGTGCTTGGAAAAGACAGTCAGGCAACCTTTATTGAAACCTATGCTGGCAATGATAAAGCCAATGGTTTGACCGATGTAGTAACTGAAATAAGTCTGGCTGAAAATGCAGAATTATTTCATTACAAATTACAGCGTGAATCACTGGGGCATTATCATGTTGCCACTATGGCTGCCTCACAGGCTACTGACAGTAAATGGCATAACACCAATATTTCTCTAGGTGCAAAACTCGCCAGAAACGATGTACACAGCCAATTATTGGGAGAGCAATCCCATGTGACGATGAACGGTCTGTATCTGGTGACCGGAGAACAGCATGTAGATAATCACACTCGCATTGATCACAGCGTCCCAAATACCACCAGTGAAGAAGTTTACAAAGGTGTATTGGATGAACAAAGCCATGCGGTGTTTAACGGCAAAGTAATCGTTCATAAAGATGCCCAGAAAACCGATGCCAATCAAAGCAACCGCAATTTACTGTTGTCTCGTGGTTGTGAAATTGATACCAAACCGGAAATGGAAATCTATGCCGATGATGTCAAATGTGGACATGGTAGTGCAGTAGGTCAAATCAATGAAGATCAATTGTTTTTCCTGCGTAGCCGTGGTCTCGATGAAGTTAGTGCTCGTAGCTTGCTGACTTTTGCCTTTGCGGTTGACGTGATTGAACGCATTACCAATCAGGAACTCAAACAATCTATTACCCAGGTAATTGAAAAACGTTTACCTAAAGGTGTTGTGCATGAGTAATTTGAACATTAATACTATCCGTGTGGACTTTCCGATTCTGCATCAGGAGATTAATGGCTATCCATTGGTGTATCTGGATAATGCCGCCACCAGCCAGAAACCACGTCAGGTCATTGATGCCGTCAGTCATTATTATCTGCACGATAATGCCAATATTCATCGTGGTGTACATAAGTTAAGTCAACGTGCTACCGATTTATATGAAGCAGCCCGTGGCAAAGTTCGCCAATTTGTAAATGCCAACTCAGATAAAGAAATCATCTTTACCCGTGGAGCCACCGAAGCGATTAATCTGGTGGCGCAAAGCTTTGTCAGACCAAAGCTGCAAGCAAATGATGAAATACTGATCAGTCATTTGGAACATCACGCCAATATCGTGCCGTGGCAGATACTATGTGAACAGACTGGTGCCAAACTCAAAGTGATTCCGATGACTCAGACAGGTGAATTGGATTTAACGCAATTTGATACCATGCTGACTGAACGCACGAAGATTCTGGCTATCGGTCATGTCTCCAATGCACTGGGCACCATCAATCCAGTTAAAGCGATGACTGAAAAAGCCCACGCGAAAAATATTCCGGTATTAATCGATGGTGCACAGGCTGTGCCGCATATGACAGTCGATGTTCAGGATCTGAATTGTGATTTTTATGTGTTCTCCGGCCATAAGATGTTTGCACCCACTGGTATTGGTGCGTTGTATGGACGTGAAGATCTGCTAAACGCCATGCCACCCTATCAAGGTGGTGGCGATATGATTCTTTCGGTAAGTTTTGAAAAAACCATCTATAACGAGCTGCCAGCCAAATTTGAAGCAGGTACACCAAATATCTCCGGTGTTATCGGTTTGGGTGCAGCGATTGATTATATGTGGCAGGTGGGGATCGATAATATCGCCGCCCAGGAACATCACTTGCTGGAGATAGCGACCCGAAAAATTGAGTCTTTGCCTGGTGTCAACATTATTGGTACCGCTGCCGAGAAAGCTGCAGTAATTTCTTTCATGATCGAAGGCGTTCATCCACACGATGTAGGCACTATTTTTGATCAACAAGGAGTTGCTATTCGCACCGGGCACCATTGTGCTCAACCGGTAATGGAGTTTTATGATATTCCGGCCACTGCACGTGCTTCATTTGCCTTCTATAACTCAGAAGAAGAAGTCGACGCATTAATTAACGCCATACAAAAGACACAGGAGCTTTTTGCCTGATGAGTGATTTAAGAGAGCTTTACCAGCAAGTGATCATGGATCACAACAAACGGCCACGTAATTTTCGTGAGATTGAGAAAGCCAATCATCTTGCGCATGGCAACAATCCGTTGTGTGGCGATAAGCTGGTGGTTTATCTCAAGCTTGATGGCGATAAGATTGATGATGTCAGTTTCAAAGGCAGCGGCTGTGCCATCTCCATGGCCTCTGCATCATTAATGACTGAAGCTTTGAAAGGCAAAACCATTGACGAAGCTCAGGCCATTTACGAGCAGGTACATAAATCCATGACCGGTGAAGAAACTGACCGAAACCTGCTGGGCAAACTGGAAGTGCTTAGTGGTGTTAAAGAGTTTCCGGCACGGGTAAAATGCGCGACTTTGTCCTGGCATACCGTGCACGCCGCGATAGACAGTGATCATGATATTTCGATTAGTACTGAGTAATTTATGAACGACAATCAGGTACAACCTTTTACCGCTGAAGATATAAAAGAAGATGTAATTGAGATGCTCAAAACCATCTTTGATCCCGAGATCCCGGTCAATATCTATGAGCTTGGATTGATCTATGAGATTGATGTGAGTGAATCCGGAAATGTGGTTATCCAAATGACGCTTACCGCACCGGGATGCCCCGTGGCACAGACGTTTCCCGGGGATGTAGAAAACAAAATCAGCAGCATTGACGGTGTGAACAAAGTGCATGTTGAACTGGTGTGGGATCCACCCTGGACCCGAGACCAAATGAGCGAAGCCGCTCAATTACAACTAGGTATGTTTTAAGTTTGTCTGGTTAAGTATGACAAACTGCCAAATACAGACATCAGGCAAAAAAAAACCGTGGATAGGTCTATCCACGGTAACTCAGATCGCATGACCAATCTGAAGAGGTAACTAACTTTAAGGCTACAGTAAGCAACTATTTCGGGGGTACACCCCGAGAGAATCTCATTAGCAAGCTGTTGGAGTTAATCATAGTCATCTTAGACGCCACCGCATATAGGAGGAATTCCTTTTATTCTTCTTATGTGTAGACTCGGTTTATCAATGTTAAACGGTGTAGTGAACTGATTTATTATTAAATTTAATTAGAATTAATAATTAAATATAAAAACAATTGCTTAAGTCCGTTTTTCTCTATTTTTATAGCGTCATTAACAAAATAAGGAAAATATCCTATATGGGATATTTTCCTCTTTGTCTACTATCCACTCACAGAAATCAAACTGAGCCGGATAATATGAACATTGCCACCACAAACTCTGCCGAATTACTCAAATTCAAACTCACTGACATGATCGATGATGTATTAGCACATGACGGCTACAGTGATATTCATATCGAAGTTAAGATTCTCAAGCGTGGCCAGAAAGAAGTCATATTACACTTTGGTAAGCAATATCGGTTTGTTATCGACATGCCAGTTAAAAGCACCTCGAAAGATACGGTAGGCTCGAATTGAATTGTTCATTGGGCAAGGAGCGGGTGCCTCTAACAAATACCTCAAATAAAAAATCACCTTTTTTTCCTTTGTGAATAATGATTGAAAAAGCCATTTAAGCTATTCACAGTAATTTTATTTCTCAGTTTACTCATTGAATTATATTGATAATGATGCTTTATCAGTTTAGCTTTTATGTTAATTAATAATAACTAAACACATAACATTAGTTTAAGGAGCAATGATTATTCTCATTCCATGTGATATCGAGAGCGCTATATGAGCTTAAGAGGCCTGATCAATAGTCGAATTATATTTTCGGTGATCATTATTATTCTTGTGGGGGGCTTGTTAACAATATGGCAAGCACGTCATTCAGTTGAACGTGAGGTAAATTCTTCGTTCAATCTGGCCCTGCAAATGATTGATTTGGGATTTAGCCATTTATCCCGAACTTCCATGACTGAATATGAATGGCTTCAGCAAATTAGTGCGATTCAACATACCCGTCATCTACATATAAGTCTTATTAATGAAGAGAATGAGGAAGTAGAATGGTTTGTATCTGATGATATAGATGAAGAGTTACCACCTCAATGGTTTCAACGAGCTGTTAAAACTACCTATCCATCTTCAAAATATGACATAAAACTTGCTGATGGCAGAGTAAAAAAAATTATTGTTCGAGCTGATCCGATGGATGAAATTGCTGAAGCCTGGGAGGAATCGGAAGCTTATTTCTGGTCAGTAATGACAATGGTCGCTGTAATATTTTTAGCCATTAATTTTGTATTCAATTCCATGCTACAAAATGTGCGGACGATTGTTGTTGGGCTTAGGCGTGTAGAGTCTGGACAATATGGACGTAAACTACCGCCCTTCAAAATCAGTGAATTCGATGCTATTGCCACAGAAATCAATCACTTGTCTGATGCTTTGAAAGTCGCCAAAGAGAATAATCAGGCGTTAGCCCGTCATACAATGCAGATTCAGGAATCCGAAAGACGAAACTTATCCCGCGAATTGCATGATGAAATGGGCCAATCGTTGACTGCTATAAAAGCCATGTCTACAGCGATTCGCCAGCCGGGTACGGATGTAGCAAAAATTTCCGATTCAATCGCTGAAATATGTAACCATTTGGCCGGCGTGGTTCGTTCCATGATGCGAACCTTGCATCCGTTAAGTCTTGCTGATTTAGGCTTGGGGGCAACGCTGACCGATCTTGTTAATGAGTGGCGTCGTAGGCATCCCGATCTGGTGATAAAACTGGATTATGATGACCGTCTGGATGATGTTTCACATGAATTGGCGATACATGTTTATCGAATTGCACAGGAATGTCTCACCAATGTAGTGCGTCATGCCAATGCCACTGAGGTAACATTACTGATTCGGCAGGAGGGCGAGCATACCTCTCCACGTGTAGTTATGCGGATCCATGATAACGGGCAAGGCGGTGAGACTTCCGGACATGGGTTCGGGGTATTGGCCATGCGAGAACGGGTTGAGAATATGGGAGGCCGTTTCAGATTCGAGTCTGAAGCAGGAAAAGGCGTTAATGTCAGTGTATGGATGCCAATCATAGAGAAAACAGAGAATGAATGATAAAAAGATAAGTGTATTGCTGGTAGATGATCACCAGGTGGTGAGAGCCGGATTCAGAATGTTACTGGATTCTCAACCATTTATTGGCGACATAGTGGATGTTGATCGTGGCGAAGTGGCCTGTCATGAATATGAACGCAAGCGTCCTGATGTGGTGGTAATGGATTTATCCATGCCCGGCATTGGAGGATTGGAAACCATTCGTCGTCTTAAAAAGCAGGATCCACAGGCCACTATACTGGTCTACAGCATTCATGATGAATCGATCTATGTCGAGCGTGCCATTCAGGCCGGTGCTAAAGGCTATGTGACTAAAAACAGTGCTGCAGAAGTACTGGCAGAAGCCGTGTTAGCGGTATCTCAGGGCAAACGTTATATTGAACAGGATATTTTGCCCAATATAGATGATTTCAAACATCCCAGTGATACGTTGCATTACGGTCAGGTGGTGGAGTTGTTATCGCCAAGAGAGTTTGATGTGTTTTGTCTGACGGCTAAAGGGATGACTGCACATGAAGTCGCTGCAGAATTACATTTAGGCTATAAAACAGTGGCGAACTACAACACACAGATTAAAAATAAACTGAATGTAAACACCACGGCAGATCTGGCGAATATTGCCGTTGTATTAGGTATTATTAAACATTAACCTTAATTGCTATCCAGTTGATAACTAATAGTTAATTTAAAAGTATTGCAAGCCTCTTGAATTTTTTTTGACACATCCCAATCTTGCTGATCAGAAGACAGTATTCGTCTTCATGATGAACTTGTTATGGAGGTGTTTTTATGGCTATTCAACGTTATAGACCTTACAGTCTGCTTGATAATCTGCAGCGTGAAATGTCGACGCTATTCCAGTCACCGGCCGCTGAAACCAACTTCAGTGAAGAGGATTGGACACCAGCAGTTGATATTCAGGAAAACGCAGAGAGTTTCATTATTCACGCTGATTTGCCCGGCGTTAAAGCCGCTGATATTGAAGTGACAGCCGAAAATGGTCTGTTGACCATTAAAGGTGTGCGTGACAGTAAAAAAATTGAAGAAAAGGATAATTACAAACGTATTGAACGCTTCAGTGGCAGTTTTATGCGGCGTTTCACCCTACCGGAAACCGCTGATGTAGATAACATCAATGCCGCTTCACGGGATGGGGTGTTGGAGTTGACGATTCCTAAAATGCCACAGCTTCAACCCAAACGCATTGAGGTGAATGTTCAGCAGTAAAATCAAATTAAAGCCCCGGAAAGTTATTTTCCGGGGCTTTTTTTGTATACAGGAAAAATTCCCAATATAATGATAACCGGGTTAGGGGTTAGCTAATCAATTCAAAAAGATAACCAACATTGCTCTTGCGGGTAGAGAATGGAAGCAGGTTTTTATATTTAAGGAGCAATACTATGAAACATACAGCTACATTATTAACAGCTGCAGTCACCATGTCTTTATCTTCAATGGCATTGGCTGATAACGACAACTATGATCTTGACGATATCCGTGAATGGAAACTGGTAAAAATGGAAACGTGTATGGATGCTGCTTTGGATACCATTCCTGGCAATGTTCGTAAACTGGAAATGAAAATGGAAGGTGATGACCCAGTATATGAGTTTGATATTGAAGCTTCGGCAAATGGCAGTACCTACAATGTCGAATGTAATGCTGAAGAAGGTTTTGTCACCGAAGTCGAGCGTGAAGTAGAAGCAAATGATCCTACATTCCAGAAATACGCCAAAATTGAAGAATCAGCAGCTCGTCAAACGGCTTTGGACTTCATTCCGGGCGAAGTCGTTTCCAATGAATATGAAATCGGTTACGAAGGTTCGGTCACTTATGAATTTGATATCGTGAATGAACATGGCCGCGAATATAAAGTAGATGTAAATGCCGTAACTGGTGAAATTGAAGAAGCCAATTTAGAGTTGTATGAAATTGGTATGGAAAAAGAACTGAAACAATAAAATCAGTCTTGGTAACACTAAAAAGCCGGCTATCATGCCGGCTTTTTTTATGTATTTTACATCAGGTCTTTTTTGAGTGCTTAGTTCACGGTTCAAAGATTATTTAACCCGCATTCCCGGTTTTGCTCCTTCATCGGGGTTTAGGATAAACAAGTCCTTACCACCAGGGCCTGCGGCCAGCACCATGCCTTCTGATAAACCGAAGCGCATTTTACGTGGGGCCAGATTTGCGACCATCACGGTTAATTTACCGACCAGATCTTCAGGTGCATAAGCAGATTTGATGCCTGCAAATACCTGTTTTTCTGTCAGCCCGATATCCAAAGTGAGTTTCAGCAGTTTTTCAGCCCCTTCGACATGTTCAGCATTAACAATTTTGGCGATGCGCAAATCAATTTTGGCAAAATCATCAAACTGAATTTCATCGGCAATCGGATCAATATTTTCTGCTGTTTTGGTGGGGGCAGCTGTTGCAGCCATATTCTCTTTGGACTCTTCAATAATAGCGTCAATTTTGTCCTGTTCGACCCGAGTCATTAAAGGTTTGAACGGTTCAATAGTATGACCTAATAATGGTTGACCAATATCAGCCCACTGCAATGGACTAATTTTTAAGAAAACTTCAGCTTGTTCAGCCGTTCGTGGTAATACAGGTTTGAGGTAAGCAATCAAAACACGAAACATATTGATGCCCATACTACAAACGGCTTGTACTTCTGCGTCTTTGCCTTCTTCTTTCGCCAGCACCCAGGGTTTTTGTTCATCAATATACTGATTGGCTTTGTCTGCCAACGCCATGATTTCGCGCATTGCCTGAGCAAATTCGCGATTGTCATAACGTCTGGCAATCGACTCAGATTGATCGGTGAATGCGTTAAATAATGCTTCATCAGTCAATGAGTCACTTAATTTTCCATCAAAGCGTTTATTGATAAAACCGGCACAGCGGCTGGCAATATTCACAACCTTGCCAACCAGATCTGAATTAATGCGACTCTGGAAATCTTCCAGGCTCAAATCGATATCTTCAATAGTGTTATTCAGCTTGGCAGCAAAGTAATAACGCAGATATTCCGGATTCAGATGATTCAGATAAGTGCGGGCCTTGATAAAAGTGCCACGCGACTTGGACATTTTTTTACCATCAACGGTAAGAAAGCCATGCGCATACACACGGTTTGGTAATCTGAAACCGGCACCCTTAAGCATGGCCGGCCAGAACAGCGCATGGAAATAGATAATATCCTTGCCGATAAAGTGCACCATTTCAGTCGGGCTGTCGGCACGCATAAATTCATTAAAATCCACACCGGTGCGATCACAGTAGTTTTTGAAGCTGGCTAAATAGCCAATCGGAGCATCCAGCCACACATAGAAAAACTTGTTTGGCGCATCCGGTATCTCAAAACCAAAGTAGGGTGCATCACGTGAGATATCCCAATCCTGCAGACCGCTGTCAAACCATTCACCGAGTTTGCGTCCTACTTCAGCCTGTAAATGGTCGCCCTGAGTCCATTCACGCAGCATTGGTTCAAAATTACCTAGTTTGAAGAAATAGTGCTTAGACTCTTTAGTGATGGGAGTAGCGCCAGAAACGGCTGATACAGGGTTTTTTAATTCGGTTGGATCATATGTGGCACCGCAAACTTCACAGCTATCACCATATTGATCGGCTGCACCACATTTGGGGCATTCACCGCGGATAAAACGATCCGGTAAGAACATTTCTTTTTCTGGATCGTAGGCCTGACTGATGGTACGACTTTCGATATGTCCGGCATCACGATTTGCCAGATAAATCTGGCTGGCCAGTTGGCGGTTTTCTTCGCTGTGTGTGCTGTGATAGTTATCAAAACCAATCGCAAACTCGGCAAAATCCGCCTGATGTTCCTTGCTGATGTCGGCAATTAATTGTTCCGGGGTAATGCCCTCATTCTGTGCGCGCAACATAATTGGCGTGCCATGGGCATCATCGGCACATACATAATGACATTCGTGGCCCCGCATCTTTTGAAAACGTACCCAGATATCTGTCTGAATATATTCAACTAGATGTCCCAAATGGACAGAACCGTTGGCATAGGGAAGTGCGCTGGTGACCAGAATCTTTCGTTGCATAAATAAACCGGAATTAAGCCGTTATAAAACCGTCAAAGATAACAGATTAACTAGGGTCTGTTAATCTTTCATGGCCACCATGAAAGGCTAACAAACCTTATCAGACTCTATTTTGAATAATGTGGCATGGTTGCGTTGAAAAGCCATGCCAATTGCTTTAGATTGAGGCTATATCTGCCGTGACGGCAAATCCTAGTAGCAAGAGAGCGCGATGGACCTGAATTTACATGATATACATGCCGAGTCAATTGAACTGGCTCTGGACCGTGCGCGACAATATCGCTCATTACTTGAGCCCGAAATTGCGGAAAGCATCTGCCTGGATATTCTCAATATCGAGCCTGAAAATCAGGCGGCTTTGGTGGTTTACATACTTGCGTTAACGGATCAGATCAGTATCAGTGGCAGTCAGTCGCCGTTTCAGGATATTGAAACGGCTATCAGCAAGCTGTCCAGTGAATACAAACAGACCTATTACACCGGTATTGTGCTGGAACGTCGTGCCAGATTTATGCTCACTCAACCCATGTCCCGTGCATTTGCCTATGATTATTTTATTAAGGCGCTGGAATGTTACCAGCAGGCAGAGCAAATGCGTCCAGATCATAATGATGAAGCCATTCTGCGCTGGAACAGCTGTGTGCGAACCATTCAGCGTGAAAAACTTGAACCGCTGTCAGAGACCGATCAAATTGTAATGAGTCGGGAAAGCTGATGGCACTGTTGCAAGTTAAAAAGCGCCTGATGGCGATGGCCGGTCTGGTGCTGACCGCATATCTGATTTTTCATATGCTCACTAATCTGAGCTTTTTCAGTCCCGAGCAATACCAGGCGTTTTACGATTTTTATAATCAACCACTGATTCGCTGGCCTTTATGGCTATTAGTGGCAGCATCATTGGTGTTTCATGTCATTGTCGCGGTGCAAATTCGGTTGCACAACAGCAAGGCCAGGGTTCAGGCTTATCAGCACCGGCAACATCATTTCATTCCCGCATGGCTGGTATCCATCGTTATTACGCTGATTTTACTGTTTATTATCTGGCATATGGCGCAAATGTGGTCATTTGGCGGCGCTGATATTTACACGCAGACACTCACGTTATTCAGTTCAGTATGGCAATTGCTGATTTACCTTGGGGGCGTGTTGTTAATTGGACTGCATCTGCAACACTCATTGACCAATGTATTACAAACACTGGGCAAAACTTCAAAACAGTTTTACTGGATTAGCACTGCCATTGTCGTTTTACTAGTGGTGGGATTTTCTATTGTCCCGATTCTGGCCTATTGGAAAGCATAAATGACTGAAGAACAACCATTAGACAGCTTTTCCCCAAAAGGTCCATTGGAACAACGTTGGACTCAGCATAAATACAATCTTCGGGTAGTCAGTCCGGCTAATCGAAAACGATATCGAGTAATTGTGGTCGGCACCGGTCTGGCTGGTGCTTCTGCTGCAGCATCATTGGCAGAAATGGGTTATCAGGTGAAAACCTTCTGCTATCAGGACAGTCCTCGCCGTGCACATAGTATTGCTGCTCAGGGGGGGATTAACGCCGCTAAGAATTACCATAATGATGGTGACAGTGTCTGGCGTCTGTTTTACGACATGATCAAAGGTGGCGATTTTCGGGCCCGCGAATCCAATGTATTCCGCCTGGCAGAACTGAGTACCTCAATTATTGATCAAGCTGTAGCCCAGGGTGTGCCGTTTGCCCGTGAATACAGCGGCTATCTGGCCAATCGTTCGTTTGGTGGAGCGCAGGTATCCAGAACCTTTTATGCACGAGGTCAAACCGGTCAGCAGTTATTACTCGGTGCTTATCAGGCGATGAGCCGGCAGGTGGCTGAAGGGCATATTGAGCATTTTTCCCGCTGTGAAATGCAGGATCTGATCAAAATTGATGGCAAGGCGAAAGGGATTGTGGTCAGGGATTTATTGACCGGTGAATTAAGTTCACATCTGGCGGACTGTGTGGTGCTCTGCACCGGTGGATATGGTAATGCCTTTTACCTGTCGACCAATGCCAAGGGCTGTAATACCTCTGCTATCTGGCGAGCACATAAGCATGGAGCATTATTTGCCAATCCCTGTTTTACCCAGATTCATCCCACCTGCATTCCACAACATGGTGAATTGCAATCCAAGCTGACCTTGATGAGTGAATCGTTACGTAACGATGGCCGCATCTGGGCACCCAAAAATCCGGCAGACTGTGGTCGTGACCCGCGTGAAATTCCGGAACAGGATCGGGACTATTTTCTGGAACGGATGTATCCGGCCTTTGGCAATCTGGTACCACGCGATATTGCTTCGCGGGCGGTCAAACATATTTGTGATGATGGCCGTGGTGTTGGTCATGAAATTAATGGGCAGAAGCTGGGGGTCTATCTGGATTTTGCCGATGCCATTAAAGAACAGGGTGCTGACGTAATCAATGAAAAATACGGCAATCTGTTTGATATGTATCAGCGAATTACTTCTGAAGACCCAACTCAACAGCCGATGCGAATATATCCTGCCGTGCATTACACCATGGGAGGATTGTGGGTGGACTATAATCTGATGACCTCGGTAGATGGATTGTTTGCCGGCGGCGAAGCCAACTTTTCCGATCATGGTGCCAATCGACTTGGTGCCAGTGCATTGATGCAGGGGTTGGCAGATGGCTATTTTATTCTACCAACCACGGTGTCCGACTATCTTGCTCGACAAACACCATTGGAAGATAAAGATTATCCAGAAGTGCAGCAGGCCATGAACTATTCGCAATCGCGACTGGACAGACTGTTGAATGCGCCTGAACCAAAACAGACGCCAGACTATTTTCATCGTCGTCTGGGCAAGATTTTATGGGATCACTGCGGCATGGCACGCAATGAATTTGACTTGAAACAGGCTATTGAAGATATCCAGCAACTGCGTGAACAATTCTGGCGGGAAATCAAAGTCAGTGGCAATGACAAACAGCTTAATCAGACGCTGGAAAGAGCCGGTAGGGTTGCCGATTTTATGGAACTTGGCGAATTAATGTGTATTGATGCATTAAGCCGTGAAGAGTCGTGTGGTTGCCATGCTCGGGTCGAACATTTAACCGCTAACGGTGAAGTACAACGACACGACAACGATTTTGGTTTTGTTTCGGCCTGGCAGTTCACCGGTGATGTGGTTCAGCCGAAGCTGGTAAAAGAACCGCTGCATTTCGATTTTGTCAGTCCTGGGATTCGGAACTACCAATGAAATTTATCCTGCATATATGGCGTCAGGCCAATCCCCAAGCCAAAGGTTTTTTTGAAAAACATGAATTGGAAGTGGAAGCTGAATCTTCTTTTCTGGAAATGCTTGATGCCCTCAATGAGCGTCTGATCACTCTCGGTAAAGAAGCTATTGTTTTTGATCATGACTGTCGTGAAGGCATTTGTGGCAGTTGTAGTCTGGTGATTAATGGCGAACCTCATGGTCGGCACCGGGCGACGACCACCTGTCAGCAATATATGCGTGACTATCAAGATCAAAACGAATTATGGATTGAGCCCTGGCGGGCAACGGCATTTCCGGTGATTAAAGATTTGATGGTCGATCGCAGTGCGTTTGATCGTATTATTCAGGCGGGTGGTTATATACCGGTAAGAACCGGTGCAGCACCGGAGGCCAATACCCAGCCGGTGGCCAAGCCGGTAGCAGATAAAGCCTTTGATGCAGCCACCTGTATTGGCTGTGGCGCCTGCGTTGCGGTTTGTCCGAATGCATCGGCAACGTTATTTATTGCCGCCAAGGTCAGTCACTTGAGTAGCTTGCCGCAGGGACAATTAGACCATAAACGACCGGCTAAAATGCTGGCAAAAATGGAAGCTGAAGGGTTTGGCAGTTGCAGTAATTACCGTGAATGTGAACGTGTCTGCCCCAAACAGATTCGAACTGACACCATTGTGACGATGAATAAATTGTTATATCAAAGCTAGGGCTTGTTGAGCTTTCATCTCCGCCTTGTTGGACGAAAAAATAGCCGCCAGCAGTAGTGGCTAGCAAAGATTAATATACTTGGGTTCATAACATTTCCATCTCCTTACAGACCAGACGTTTCTGATTGGTCTGATAACATATTGCAGAATTATTCCCGTTACGGAGCGCCTGAATGGTAGAAGATTTGATCAGCAAACTTGATTCAATGACTGATAAACGCCGAGTTGTATTGTTGTTTTCGACGGAAGATGAATCAACTGTTCAAGAACAGATTCTGCCGAAATTACCTGAACAGCAATGGGATATTGAGCTCAGCAGCTTTGAGTTGGAGCAGTCATGTCAATTTGATGATGATCAGCTGGTCATCAGCTATCTGAATGATGAGTTGCTGCGTAAGTTGATGCTAAAGGCACGTGAGCAGAAATGGACGATTGGGCTGTTACCGCATCCCGAGATGAAACATGCCCGCTATGGTTTTGGGATTGCCGCCAATTTTGACGATGCACTTAGCGATATTGTGAATAACGATGCTTCGCAACTGGATTTGTTGCTTTGTAATGAAAGACCGGTGTTCAACTCTGTGATTGTAGGGCAGACCTTTACTCTGGTCCCTGGCGAAGCAATGGTAGAAGCATTCTTGGTGAGGGTAAGACGCTTCTGGCGATTGATGCGTAGTCTCAAAGAGGTGCGTTTTACACCGTTCACTATTACCACTCAGAAAGAAAAAGTGATTGAAACAGCAGCCTTTGGCGTGGTGGCAGTTGAGCATGGCCGAAGCTCAGTATTGTCCCGCCGTTTTATGCCCGATTCCAATGCCAATGATGGGATGCTGCATGCACTGGTGTTGGCGCCAAGAAGTGTCTTTGAAATGCTCAGGTTTCTGTTTGCCTCTTTGTTTATGCGAACTATCTGGAGCCGAAATAACCCGGCGTTTGTCGGCTTTATTAAAAGTAGCCAGCTTACGTTGGAAACCAATAAACCCATCCAATACAGTCATGATGAGATGGTCTCCGAGGCACAGCAACTGCAGTTCAAAGTAGAGCGGCGGACTATTCGGTTGATACCCGGCAGGCTACTGGCGTTATCGGAAAGTGGTGGGGATCAGAAAGAAGTTATTCGCACCCAGGCATTGCCGTTGGGCAAAGCGCGTAATGAACTGGTCAGTTATCCATTGCCATGGATGCATCATGCTGCGCCGGAAGAGTTTAAAGATTTATTTATGATGATGCGCGAAAGCGCAAAGGCTACTCCAGCCTATTTAACGTTGATGGTGTTATCCACTTTGCTGGCGGCTTTTGGCCTGTTTGCCAATTCTATTCCAGTCGTTATCGGTGCGATGATTCTGGCCCCATTGATGGGCCCGATTATTTCTATGTCATTAGGCACCCTGCGCCAGGATGAAAATCTGATGATCGATAGTGGTCGCAGTATCGCTATTGGCACCGGGCTCGCCTTACTTTGTGCCATGCTGATTGCCTGGTTTATACCGTTGAATCATATCAATAGTGAAATCGCCGCACGAATCAGTCCGACCTTGCTGGATTTAGGTGTGGCCGTGGTTTCGGGTATTGCCGGTGCCTATGCTCATGCGCGTGCTGAAGTGGCTAAAAGTCTTGCCGGTGTCGCTATTGCTGTAGCCTTGGTGCCACCGCTGGCGGTTGCTGGTATTGGCTTGGGTTGGTTCGACTTGACCGTGTTTTTTGGTGCTTTCCTGTTATATCTGACGAACCTTGTTGGCATTATTCTGGCAGCGTTAATCACCTTTATGATTCTGGGTTACAGTCCATTTCATCGAGCGAAACGTGGTTTGATGCTGACGCTGGTGATGGTGGCTATCCTGGCGGTTCCGCTGGCTTTCGGTTTTGAGCGGATGGTGGCCGAAAATAATGTGTTACGTCAGTTGGATGGCCAGGAAATAGCAGGTGTCAAACTGGTGGATGTCAATGTGAGACCTCGTGATCCAGTGATAATCAGCTTGACCATGGTGTCAAAAACCCCAGTGGATCATGCCGTGATGGATGAAGTAAAACAGGAAATTGAACGCCGTTTACAACAACCAGTGGTGTTGGAAATTGCTGTCAGGGTGGTTCGATAAATAATAGCTCAGACACAGATTTCTGTGTCTGAGCTTTCCGTCATCAAGGCTTACGAAAACGTAAGGTCATTCGATCACTTTCACCAATGGCCTGATATTTCGTTTTATCTGTTTCATTATCTACGCGCAGGTTGGGTGGCAAGGTCCAGACACCATTGGGATGATCCGCCGTATCTGCCGGATTCGCGTTGATTTCAGACTTTTCTTCCAGTACAAAGCCAGCATTTTCAGCCAGTGAAATCACATATTCTTCAGTGAGATAACCACTTTTCTTCATCACAGCAAGCGGAGTTCCCGGTTTGGCCCGATGGTCAGTCACACCCAGAATACCGCCGGATTTTAATGCTGTGAAAATGGCATTAAAGGCCTGGTCGGCAAAATCACCCTGCACCCAGTTATGAACGTTGCGAAAGGTTAAAACAGCATCCAGACTTTGTGGATCAGCAAATTGCCAATCGCTTTCCGGGCCAAATTCGGTGACAACTACTTCGTCATATAGCTCTGGAGAGGCTTTTAGCCAGGTATTGTATTCCTGGCGAAGATTTTGTCTGTAAGCCGATTGTGTGTCCGCAGGAAAACCGGCTGCAATCAATTTTCCCTTACCATGTTTTAACCATGGGGCAAGGATCTCAGTATACCAGCCACGTCCTGGCCATATTTCAGCAACATGCATATCAGCGGTGATGCCGAAGAACATCAAGGTGGCTGAAGGATGGCGAAACATATCACGTTGCTTATTGGCTTCTGACCGTGAAGGACTGTCAATTGTTTTCTCTAATAACGCCTCTGCCATAACAGGTTGACCAAGTGGCAGTAAACACAATAATAATAAAGAAGAAAAAATACGCTGCAAACTCATAGAAATTTTCCTTTTTAAATTTAAGTTAATACGTAACTAACAGACTGCATGATACGCTCATGGTTGCAACACCCCTTTAAGAACGAGATTGATTTGTCTTCTGGCAGCTTAGCGGGTAGTTTTAAGGGAATATCGCAAAGTAACAGACGAATATTCCTTGTCTGACTCTAGCTGAGTGTCCGGATATAACGCATTGTGAAGAAACCATAAAACGCCTATGTCAGATAAAAATGAAAAACTTAAGATTGCTCTGTTAAATATCCATGGTCTTATTCGTGGTCATGATCTCGAACTTGGTCGAGATGCCGATACTGGCGGTCAGACACTGTATGTGCTTGAGCTGGCTCAGGCTTTGTCTGAGCAGGAAAAGGTCGGTGAAGTTTTACTAATTACCCGACGAGTCGAGGATGATGAGGTTTCGCCTGATTATGCCCAGCCTATTGAAGAGCTCAACGAAAAATTACGTATCATAAGAATTGATGCCGGGCCTGAAGAATATCTGGCCAAAGAACAAATATGGGAATATCTCGATACCTTTGCCGATAATCTGGTGGATTTTTTCCGTAGACAGGCGTTTTTACCAGACATTTTGCATAGTCATTATGCTGATTCCGGACTGGTTGCCTCGCATATTGCCAATCAGCTGGGAATTCCACTAATCCATACCGGCCATTCACTGGGACGAGTCAAACGCAGAAGATTGCTGGCCAGTGGCGTGGATATCGATCAATTAGAACAACAGTACAAGATGAACCAGCGAATTGAGGCAGAAGAAATTACGCTGGCTACCGCAGAGCGGGTGATCACTAGTACGCATCAGGAAATTGAAGAGCAGTATGAGCTTTATGATCACTACCAGCCGGCTCAAATGCGTATCGTGCCGCCCGGTACTAATGTTCAGCAATTCACTCCACCAAAGGGAGATGAACTGCAAAGCGAGTTATTTAAACGCATTACCAAACATCTGGATGAACCGGAAAAACCGATGATTCTGGCATTGTCGCGGCCAGATAAGCGTAAAAATATTGTCAGTCTGATTGAGGCCTATGGGCAGTCAGAACAATTACAGCAACATGCCAATATTCTGGTGATTGCTGGTAATCGTGATGATATTGATGATCTGGAACGAGGGGCACAGGAAGTATTTCATGAGCTTCTGGTGGCGATTGATCGTTATGATCTCTACGGCAAAGTCACTATTCCTAAACATCATCGTCGTGATGAAGTACCGCTGATTTATCGCATAGCAGCCGCAACCAAAGGGGTATTTGTTAACCCGGCTCTGACAGAGCCTTTTGGACTGACATTGATTGAAGCTGCTGCCAGCGGCTTGCCGATTGTTGCCACCGAAGACGGTGGCCCCAGAGATATCATGGCGAATTGTCTGAATGGCGAATTAATTGATCCACTGGAAATTTCCAGTATCAGTACTGCGATAGAGAAACTGTTACTTGACGATGATTATTGGCAACAGTGTCAGCAAAATGGCCTGAAAGGCGTCACTGAACATTATTCCTGGGAAGCACATGCAAAACGCTACCTGGAAATCATTGAACCGATTGCTGCACGCACTGAAAAATTACTGCGCTTGCCAGTTGAACGTCGTGAAATGGGACGCGATGAAAGAGCACTGGTCACCGATCTGGATTTGAATCTGATTGGTGATGATGAATCCTTGCAGGCATTGCTTGGTCTGCTGCGGGATAATCGTAAAAGTACCAAATTTGTTATTGCTACCGGCCGACGCTTGGATCAGGCTTTAAAACTGATGAAAAAACATCGTATTCCCGAGCCGGATATTCTGATTACCAGTAGCGGCAGCGAAATTTATTATGCACCAAAACTAACACCGGATACGGCATGGACCAAACATATTGACCATTTGTGGTTACCTCATCGGGTGACTAAATTGCTTGATGATATTCCAGGGCTGGAACGACAGCCCAAGTCAGAACAGAGTCAGTTCAAGCTAAGTTATTACATCAATCCCGAACAGATAGATGTTGAGGCCGTGAAATCATTGTTACACCGAGAAGAGTTATCGGTACATGTTCAACTCGCCTTTGGTCAGTATCTGGATATTCTGCCGCTCAGAGCATCAAAAGGTATGGCGTTGAGGTTTGTTGCAGATCGCTGGCAAATGCCGCTGGAACGTATCTGTGTGGCCGGTGGAAGTGGTGCCGATGAGGATATGATGCGGGGCAACACACTGGCTGTTGTTGTAGCAAACAGGCATCATGAAGAACTGTCACAACTGGAAGATTTTTCACATATCTATTTTGCCCATAAGCCTTATGCTGCAGGCATTATGGAAGCGATTGAATACTATAATTTTTTTGAAACCACCTCTGAACAAGCAACAGGTTCAAATTAAATGAGTGCAAGATTATTACTCTGTACCGATATGGATCGCACTGTCATACCGAACGGAATGCAGGCTGAACATCCCAATGCACGCAGGCGATTCCGAAAGTTCTGTCAAACGGAAAATGTTTGTCTGGTATATGTGACGGGCCGCCATCGTCAATTGGTTGAAAAAGCTATCCGTACCTATAGCCTGCCACAACCGGATTACATCATTAGCGATGTGGGAACTAAAATATTTCAATACAAAGATAAACGGTGGCAGGAAGTAAAGAGCTGGTGTGATGAAATTGCCAAAGACTGGAACGGTCAATCACATTCTGATTTGAAGGCCTTGCTGAGTGATATCAAAGATCTGCAATTGCAGGAGTTCAGTAAGCAAAACACCCACAAACTGAGTTTTTATCTGCCGCTTTATCTCAATAAGGATGAGGTCATTGCACAAGTGCATAACCATCTGCAAAAAAATGGAATCAACGCTTCAGTAATGTGGAGTATTGATGAGCTGACCAATGTTGGTTTACTGGATGTGTTACCGGAACATGCCACCAAACTGCACGCCATCGAATTTTTGCAAAGCCGTTTGGGGTATCAGGATACCGAGGTGGTTTTTGCTGGTGACAGTGGTAATGATATGCCGGTTTTAGCCAGCCCGATACAATCAGTTGTGGTCAATAACGCCTCAGATGAAATCAAAGCCATGGCACAGCAATTAGTCGCTGAAAATGGTCACCCGCAGTCGCTTTATATTGCTGTTGATCCTGGGCCGTTGGGCATGAATGGCAATTACAGTGCAGGGGTATTACAAGGTGTTTGGCATTATGCTGAAGGATTCAGAAACCAACTTGAATCAGGAGACAATACATGAGCCAGCAGTCCGCGCTAGCCATATTTGGCGAGGTATTATTTGATTGCTTTCCGGATGGCGAGCGAAAGCTGGGCGGAGCACCTTTTAATGTCGCCTGGCATTTACAAGCCTTTGGGGATCATCCGGTTTTCATCTCCAGAGTTGGCAATGACGAATCTGGTCAGCAGATCCGCAATGCGATGGAAAATTGGCAGCTTTCTACTGAAGGGCTGCAAACAGATAATGAACATCTCACGGGCGAGGTTCAGGTCTCTTTGCAGGGCAGCGAGCCTTCATACGATATCAGAGCTGACCGAGCTTACGATTTTATACAAACAGCAGAGCTGCCAGGCCTGCGTAATGATGCCATTGTTTATCATGGTTCACTGGCGTTAAGAAATGCAGTGTCGAGAGATGCTTTTGAGTTTCTGACACGTCCCAAATCCGTATCAGTTTTTATGGATGTGAATTTACGCACACCGTGGTGGAACAAGGAAGATATATACAAATGTCTGGAACGTGCGAAGTGGTGCAAGCTGAATCATTTGGAATTGAATGAACTGGGCTTTAATTCAGCGGATTTGCAGCAGGATATGACCCGCATGCAAACCCATTTTCAATTGGAACAACTGATCGTGACACGGGGAGAGGAAGGGGGTATCGTGCGCTGCAACGATGGGACCTTTTATGAACAGAAACGGGTTGCTGCTGAGCAGCTGGTTGATACTGTGGGAGCAGGAGACGCTTTCAGTGCAATGTATATTCACGGGTTGTTAGCCGGGTGGCCAGTACAGAAAATTTTATTGAATGCCCAGCATTTTGCCAGCAAAGTGATAGGATTACGGGGAGCGGTCAGCGAGGATCCTGCTTTTTATTCTGAGTTCACATAACCACACACCCAGAATTATCCGACTCTTTAATCAGGAAATTACATGTACGAACAGCAATCTCATTCACTTCTGAATGCCATCCTGAATCAGATTGAACCAGAGTTTTCCAAACATGATCTGCGTTATTTCTATACGCGGCTGGGTGCCAACTTCTACGCCATTCATTCGTTATTTGAAAGGCTGTATGGCAAACGCCCGGACTTTGCCGAACAGGCACAGCGCCTTGTTGAGACACTTGCCAGACAATATATCGATCGGTCTGAAGAATTACGTGCCAAGGATATAGAGCGGGAACAGGATTACAACTGGTTCCTCAGTCAGAAGTGGGTTGGCATGGCACTGTATTGCAATGGGTTTGCCAAAAATCTGCAAGGCATGCGTGAACATCTGCATTATTTTCAGGATCTGGGTGTTAATCTGGTACATGTCATGCCCATCATGAAATGCCCTGAAGGTAAAAGTGATGGTGGATACGCTGTCAGTAATTTCCGTGAAATTGATCCCCGTGCCGGAGACCTCAACGATCTGCGTGGTTTGGCAGGTGATCTCCGTCAACGTGATATGTTGCTGGTGATGGATGTTGTGTTAAATCACACTTCTGACCAGCACGAATGGGCACAGAAAGCGCGTGATGGTTATTCGCCTTATCGCGATTATTTTTATACTTTTGAAAACCGTCACGTCCCGGATATGTTTGAGCAGAGCATGCCTGAAGTGTTTCCGGAAACAGCTCCAGGTAATTTCACCTGGAACAAGGAAATGCAACGCTGGGTGATGACGGTATTTAACGAATACCAGTGGGATCTGAACTACAGTAACCCCACTGTATTCATTGAAATGCTCGATATTATCCTGTTTTGGGCCAACCAGGGTGCCGATATTGTGCGGCTGGATGCAGTGGCATTTTTATGGAAAAAGATCGGCAGTACCTGTCAGAACGAACGCGAAGCCCATCTGATTTTGCAGCTAATGAAAGACTGCTGTCAGGTTACAGCGCCAGGTGTACTGTTTATTGCTGAGGCCATTGTTGCTCCCGTCGAGGTGACTAAATATTTTGGCGAAGATGCGGTCATCGCCAAAGAATGTGAAATTGCCTATAACGCCACATTTATGGCGTTGTTATGGGATGCAGTGGCCACCAAAAATGCCCGATTGCTGAATCAGGGAATTAAAAGTCTTCCGGTAAAACTGGAACGCGCTACCTGGTTAAATTACATACGCTGTCACGATGATATCGGTCTAGGGTTTGATGATAAAGACATAGAGCTGGCAGGTTACGAGCCACGTGAACACAGACGCTTTTTGATCGACTATTTCACCGGACAATATGCTGATTCACACGCCAGAGGTGTACCATTTGGTCAGAATGATAAAACCGGCGATGCGCGTATTTCCGGCTCTCTGGCCTCGCTGGTGGGGTTGCAATATGCCATTGATATCGGAGATGAGCAGGCTATTGATGATGCGATACGCATCATCGTGTTATTGCATAGCATGATTCTGTCATTTGGTGGCTTGCCGTTACTTTATTATGGCGATGAAATTGGTACCACCAATGATGAAAGTTATCGTGATGATCCTGTCAAAATGGATGATTCACGTTGGGTACATCGACCATTTATTGACTGGAAAAAAGCTGAACAGCGAAATGTACCGGGTACGGTTGAATATCTGATTTTCAGCCAGTTGAAGACACTCATTGCGGTGCATAAAGAACTGGATGCATTTGCTGATTTTAATAATCGGGATTTGGTCGAGGTAGATAATCCGCATTTGTTTGTTTTTGAGCGTTACCATCTGCAAAAACCTGCCGATCGGGTCTTGGTGATTGCGAATTTCGATAAACAATCTCAGCGTCTGGATTTGGACCAGTTACCGAGATGGTCACAATCCTATCAGGGGCATCTGGTGGATGCTATTACTGGGCAAAGTCCCGAGAAGTTTGGCAATACAGTGGTCATCCCGCGGTTTGGTTGTTACTGGTTAACCGAAGTCTGAATAACTCGAGGGTCTGTTGATCTTTCATAGTCGTCACTGAAAGATCAATAGAACCTATAACTTACAGTTATCATCCTGACAGGACTTATCACCGAATAACCGGGCAATCGGATGACGAAACCGGGCGAAAAACAGATAGGCTAAATCTGCAAACCAGCGAATGACCGGCCAGCGTAATATCTGCAACCAGCGATGATGACCTACAAGGCCCCAGGCTTTAGCCGTCACATCCAGCCCGGTAATGATTTGCCCATTTGCTAATTGACCGTGCAGTCTTTTATCGGCGCTAACGACATCAATGTAGGGATAACGATAAGCAAAGTCAGTGGCGTGAATATCTTCAAAATGCAGTCGTTGTCGCGTATCTAATTGTTTTAATAAAGCAATTTCTCTAGTGCACAAAGGGCACTGACCATCAAAGAATACCGTCAATTGATGCATTTTGTGTTCTCTACTGAAAGTGGTTGTCATTCTGACGTTCTCAACGCTACTTAGTTCTGAAACATCGAACCTATATCTCTCTTTGCAGTCTCTGAACTGTCAGCTTTTTACCCCAAAGGAGTTTTGAAACCCTATGACCACAGGAATATTCTGGTTCACTAATGATCTGCGACTGCATGATCAGCCTGCATTATGGAAAATGCAGTCGGTTGATAAACTTATTTGTGTGTTTTGTTTGGACCCACAGTGGTTCAGGCCTAATGGGTTGAATGCCAAGGCGATGGGGGAGCGTCGTTTGCAGTTTTTAGTCGAGTCGCTAAAGGATCTGCAGCAACAGCTTCAGCATGTCGGACAAGTACTGATTATCAAACAACAAACCCCGCACCTGGCGCTGACTGAATTAATCAATAAATATAACGTCGATATTATTGCCCGTAGCCAGCATGCAGGTGTTTATGAAAATCGTCACTGGAAGCTGTTACAACAACAATTTCCGGATCTTAAATTCGTGACAGAACCAAGCCACACATTATTTTCTGCTGATGATTTACCCTTCCAACTTAATCAATTACCAACGTCATTTACCCAGTTTCGTAAACAGGTCGAAGATTTAGCGCTGCCCAGGCCTATGTCGATTCCTCAGCAATTGCCACCAACGCCAGGACCAATTGCGGTTGATGAGATTCCCCAGCCGGTATTTCAACCCTCAAAATTTACTGGAGGGGAAACGGCTGCACTGAAACATATCAATGATTATTTCTCCACGGATCTGCCAGCCAGTTACAAAACTGTGCGAAATGAACTGGACGGCTGGACCAATTCCACCAAATTTTCTCCCTGGTTGGCGTTAGGCTGTCTTTCTGTAAGACATCTGGCTTCCCGGCTCAAAAACTATGAACAGACTAAGGTCAGTAATGATTCGACTTACTGGATTTACTTTGAATTACTGTGGCGGGAATACTTTCAATGGTATGCCCATCGTTATGGCGCCAGATTATTTCGCTTTGACGGAATAAAAAACACTAAAAGCCGACGTTGCTATTACCCGGAACGTTATCAGAAATGGTGTAACGGTAATACACCATATCCGCTGGTCAATGCCTGTATGAAACAACTTAATGCTTCAGGTTATATGTCCAATCGGGGACGGCAGATCGTTGCCAGCTGTTTTGTTCATGAGTTAAATCTGGATTGGCGCTTTGGCGCCGCTTATTTTGAGCAGCAATTAATTGACTATGATGTCGCTGCCAATTGGGGCAATTGGCAATATATTGCTGGAGTAGGGGCTGATCCTCGAGGTGGACGGCAATTTAATATTGAAAAACAAACCCGGCAATACGATCCAGATGGTGAATTTATCCGTCACTGGCAGGGAGACATTGATATTATCCCGCTGGATTCAGTTGATGCGGCTGACTGGCCAATCATGCCTCCTCCCAAAAAATGACCCGTCAATTAATCAATGTCGTCTGGTTTAAACGTGATTTACGTTTATCCGACCATGCAGCGCTTAATGCTGCATGTGAACAGAATTTACCCATTTTATTGTTATATATTGTGGAACCCTCGCTGGTGGATGATGCGCATTACAGCTTGCGCCATTGGCGATTTGTCTGGCAGTCATTACAACAGTTGGATCAGCAGCTGATAGTAAACAAAGCCAGTGTGGTGGTGATAGAGGGGGAAGCGCCAGCTGTCTTTGAACAATTACAGCAGTATTATCAGATTGATACGGTTTTCAGTCATCAGGAAATAGGTCTGAACATCACCTATGAGCGAGATAAAATTCTCCATAAAAAGTTTAAACATCAACAAATTAGCTGGAATCAATTTCCACAAGGTGCGGTCATTCGTGCCGCAAACAGTCGTGAGGACTGGGATAAACATTGGCAACAGGTCATGCGGCAATCCGTGCCGGAAAGTAATTGGCAACAGGCTGACTTTATTACCGAGGTGCAGATGACACCATTCACGCCTCCGGTCGAATGGCAGCAAACGGATATGCTTTTTCAATATGGTGGCGAATTGACCGCGCAAAAAGTGTTGGCTGAATTTTTTGCCAAGCGTGGCAAACTTTATAACCGACAGATTTCCAGTCCGGATCTGAGTCGGCAATCCTGCTCCAGAATGTCACCGTATCTTGCCTGGGGCAATATCAGCCTGCGACAGGTCTATCAACAGTTACTGGATCACTGGAATGACCCCGGCTGGCGAAGAGCCTTGGCAGCACTCTCTTCAAGGTTGCACTGGCATTGTCATTTTATGCAGAAATTTGAAAGTGAAACGGAAATGGAATTTCGGCCGGTAAACCAGGGTTATCAATCTTTCCCCTGGCGAGAAGATAAGCAATCGGGAGTTGATTTGATAGCCTGGCAAAATGGTAAAACCGGTTATCCGCTGGTCGACGCCAGCATGCGTTGTCTGAACGCAACCGGCTATATCAATTTTCGAATGCGCGCCTTGTTGGTCAGTTTTTTATGTCATCAGCTGCATATTGACTGGCGGCGCGGAACCTATCATCTGGCCCGGGTGTTTCTGGATTTTGAGCCGGGTATTCATTATCCACAACTACAAATGCAGGCAGGGGTTACGGGCACCAACACCATTCGTATTTATAATCCAACCAAGCAAGCTGAAGAACAGGACCCCGAGGGTAAGTTTATCCGTGAATGGTTACCCGAACTGTGCGATTTACCTAATGAAATTATTCACCGACCATGGGAAGTCACACCTATGGAGGAAATGATGTTAAATTTTCAGTTGGGGAGAGATTACCCGTATCCCATTGTTGATATCAAAGATACCTCAAAACAAAGCCGGGATCGTTTATGGTCATGGCGTAAACGTGACGATGTGCAACGCGAAAGTCAACGTATACTGCATCGTCATGTACGATTGACCCGCCGTTAACAGATTCGAATTGCCAGCGAACGGTTTCACCCCTGATAATAACGCTATAAATTCCTCAATATTTTTTCCGGAGAACATATGACACTTGCCTTTGCTGCGGTGATTTTTGGTTTGATTTTATTAGTATGGAGCGCTGATCGATTTATTGATGGTGCCGCAGTTTCTGCCCGCTACTTCGGTATGCCGCCGTTACTAATCGGCATGGTGATAGTCGGTTTCGGTACTTCAGCACCGGAAATGGTGGTCTCTGCATTGGCCGCAACGCAAGGCAATCCTGGTCTCGCTCTGGGTAATGCTTATGGTTCAAACATTACTAATATTGCGTTAATTCTGGGCCTGACCGCAGTACTCAGTCCGATTGCAGTGCATTCACAAGTGTTGCGCAAAGAGTTGCCGATTCTAATCGCAGTGACCGCCTTGGCTGCCTGGCAGTTAGCTGATGGTTCATTGTCGCGTCTGGATGCCGGCGTGTTGATTTTGGTGTTCTTTATGTTGATGGGCTGGACCATTTATCAGGGCATGAAGAAATCACCAGATGCATTCGGTACCGAAATGGAAGCTGAATTCAATACAGAATCAATGAGCTTGAAAAAAGCGTTGATTTGGTTATTTATCGGTCTGATTTTTTTGATTATCAGTTCACGAATTTTGGTCTGGGGCGCAGTAGAAATTGCTGTAGCGTTTGGTGTCAGTGATTTGATTATTGGTTTGACCATCGTGGCCATCGGAACATCATTACCCGAGCTGGCCTCATCACTGATTGCTGTAAAAAAAGGCGAGCATGATATTGCACTGGGTAATGTTATTGGCTCAAACCTGTTTAACACCCTGGCTGTAGTGGGTATCGCAGGGTTGATTCATCCTTTTGGTGTTCCAGCAGAAATACTTACACGGGATATTGCCGTTATGGCTGGTCTGACCATAGCGATATTTATCTTTGGCTTTGGTCTTCGCGGAAGACAAGGACGTATCAATCGCGTTGAAGGCAGTGCGTTAATGCTGGTGTTTGTCGCTTATACAGCCTATCTCGTCAGCACGATTGTGACTTAAGCGAAAATTAACAGCAGTTTAAATCGCTATGAATAATGGTGGCCTGAGGTCTTCTCAGGTCACCATATTTTTAATATTTGGGCTTACGTAATCTGTCCACATTCTCAATCCTGATTACTGTCTTATTTATAGTCATTTCCTGTAATTATCTGTCTCTCTCGACAACCAAATAATATTGTGACTTGCATCACATAAATATTTATAAGATACTTCCGCTCTTAAGTGTTTGATTACTAAGGATTGGGTATGAAGACGGGGCTGGGCGAGGTAGACGATCAATGTCTGCAAGTCGTATTGGACATAATCAGCGATGGTGTGTGGGACTGGCATGCAAATACCGGATACGTTTATCGTAGTCCTGGTTGGTTCAGAATGTTGGGGTATAACGCCGCCACTCTTCCTGCCAGCGTAGCATCCTGGGAGCAAAATCTGCACCCAGAAGATCATCAGCGTGTATTAGCCCACTTCGATAACTACATACATAATCATAGCAGTTCATACCAGATTGAATACCGACTGAAAAAGGCTGATAACAGTTATTTGTGGGTAGAAGACCGTGCCAGAATTATCGAATGGAATGAAGATGGTTCTGTTGCAAGAATGATTGGCGCCCATCGGGATATCAATGAACGAAAACTCAACCTGGATCGGCTGGCGCAACAAAATCATTCTCTGGAAGACCTGGTCGAAGAACGTACTCACCAGTTGATTCAAACCAACGCTGAACTGGAAAGCAAGATTGCCGAAGTTCAACGCCTCGCTGAAACAGACACACTTACGGGTGTAGCCAACCGATATCGTTTGGAAAAAACACTGGAGCTGGAAGTCGAGCGGGCTGAGCGTTTCAAGCAACCACTCTCAATAATTGCCCTGGATATCGATGATTTTAAAATCGTCAACGATGAGTTTGGCCATGCCAATGGAGACATGGTGTTGGTTCAGATGAGTCGTTTATTAAAAAAGAATATTCGCGAAATCGATTTGCTGGCACGCTGGGGCGGTGATGAGTTTATGATTTTGTTACCGAATACCGGCCTCGAAGCAGCAGCCCATACCGCTGAAAAATTAAGACAATTGATCGTGGATGCCAAATTGGATAAACGCGCTACTATCACCACGAGTTTTGGGGTAGCGCAGTTGCGTCAGGGAGAATCAGCTATGCGTTTGTCGATCCGCGCCGACAATGCACTTTATCAATCTAAAGACTCTGGGAAAAACCGTATCAGTTCTTAATCTGCATCATTGCTGGAGAGGTGCTTTTTCTTCAACAAGCCATGAATAATAGATCAGCAACGATCCGGCATAATGCTTTTCCAACCACGCTGCCGGGCTATATTTTCTTAATACTATGCCTTGCAGATTAAGTATAAACCACTTCTAAACCAGTCTTGCCCAGAGGTCATGCTCATCGGCTTCTTCAAATTCCACCTCAACAATATCTCCCACTTTTAAATGGGTGGCGTGATCAATAAAGACTTGGCCATCAATCTCAGGGGCATCAGCACGGCTCCGCCCGACGGCACCTTCTTCAACAACTTCATCGATAATCACAAAATCGCGTTTCCCAACTTTCTGTTGCAGCCGGTAGGCACTGATTTCTGCCTGTTTCGCCATAAAGCGGGCCAGACGTTCCTCTTTAATCTCTTCAGGCACCGGATCGGGTAATTGATTTGCCACTGCACCATCAACAGGCGAGTATTTGAAAGCACCGGCTTTATCCAACTGAGCCTGATCAAGAAAATCCAGCAATTCCTCAAATTCAGCTTCGGTTTCACCGGGGAATCCCACGATAAAGGTACTGCGAAGAGTGATTTCTGGACAAATTGCCCGCCAGGCCTGGATGCGTTCCAGATTATTTTGTGATGAAGCCGGACGTTTCATTAATTTGAGAATACGCGGGCTGGCATGCTGAAACGGAATATCCAGATACGGCAGAATTTTGCCTTCAGCCATCAATGGAATTACATCATCCACATGTGGGTAAGGGTAAACATAATGCATGCGCACCCAGATGCCGAGTTCACCAAGAGCTTTGGCCATGGCTGTAAAGCGGGTGGCAATTTTCTCGCCCTGCCATTCGTATTCAGCGTATTTCAAATCGACACCGTAAGCACTGGTATCCTGCGAAATAACCAGAATTTCCTTTACACCAGCGTCAGCCAGACGCTTAGCTTCAGCGATTACCTGATTCACTGGGCGACTGACCAGATCCCCACGCATGGAGGGGATAATGCAGAAGGTACAGCGATGATTACAGCCTTCGGAAATTTTCAGATAGGCGTAATGTCGGGGAGTTAGTTTGATGCCCTCAGGCGGCACCAGACTAATAAACGGATCATGGGGTTGTGGAAGATGTTTGTGAACCGCGCCTACCACTTCTTCAAGCGCATGAGCACCGGTAATTTCCAGTACCTGTGGATGCTTTTCTCGGATGGTATTGTCACGGCTGCCCAGACAACCGGTCACGATAACTTTGCCATTCTGCGCAATGGCTTCACCAATACTTTCCAGTGATTCATCAACGGCAGAATCAATAAAGCCACAGGTATTGACCACCACTAAATCAGCATCATCGTAATTGGCGGAAATTTCATACCCTTCTGAACGTAATTTGGTGATGATACGTTCGCTATCAACAAGTGCTTTTGGGCAACCGAGACTGACAAACCCGACCTGAGGAGCTTTCATAAGCGTAACCTGTAACTGGGAGAGAAAAGCCCGCTATTCTATACTGTTTATTAGGGCTTGTTGAATTTTCATATCCACCACTGCCGGCGATTATTTTTGTGTCCGGCAAGGCGGAAAGCACGCCGTGTAGCCAACCTACATAAGTGATTGACAAATGAGTCTGGAACTCATTTGAACAGCTTAGCTGGCCGCGCAGCGGTGAAATACAGGGATGTATTTCATACAACGCAGGCGGGCGCAAAAATAGTCCCAGCCCTTCGGGGTGTGTCTGAAAAAGCGCCACTCTGCGTTACTCGTCACTTATTTAGAACAACTAAAAGGCGCTCCTCGTGCCTTGATTGACGCTTTTTCAGCTCACAACAGCGGCGGAGATGAAAGTTCAATAAGCCCTAGAGCTTGTTGAACTTTCATAGTTACTTCTGCGATGACATTGAATTTTTAACAGCACCGGGGTAGATCGCAATTTTATACAGTTGAATCAAGCAGAATTAATTGTGTAATTTGTTTGTCAGCATTTAACCGAGCATAATTTATACATACATAACATGCCCAAGGTGATTATGATGATAAAAGCGATTTTATTTGATATCAGTGGTGTATTGCATGTTGATAACGAGCCGGTAAATGGCGCTATAGAGGCCATTCAGCTGGCTCGGAACGAGCAAATAGTGGTGCGCTTTGTAACCAATACTTCCCGAAAAACCAGCACCGACATGTTGCAGTCACTGTTGCAGATGGGCTTCGATCTGAGTGTTGAGGAAGTGTTAACCGCTCCCGGCGCAGTGAAGTTAGCGTTACAGCAACGCAAATTGCGTCCATATTGCCTGGTGCATGAAAAGCTGCGCCCGGAATTTGCCGATCTGGATCAAAGTTCTCCCAATGCTGTGGTCATTGCCGATGCCGGCGATGGATTTAATTATGCGAACATGAACCGGGCATTTCAGTTGGTGATGGATGGGGCACCGCTGCTTGGTATAGGTTTGAATCGATATTTCCGGCAAAACGAAGAGTTGCAGTTGGATGCTGGCCCCTTTATTGCGGCACTTGAATTTGCCTGTGATGTGGAAGCTGAGATTTTAGGCAAACCAGCAAAAGCATTTTTCCAGACAGCAGTGGAATCTACTGGTTTTGCTGCTGAAGAAGTACTGATGATAGGAGATGATGCGTTTGCTGATGTACAAGGTGCGTTGGCAGCAGGATTAAGAGGTTGTCTGGTGCAGACCGGAAAATATACACCGGGAGACGAAGATAAAATCCGTCATCCCGGTGCATGGGTATTACCTTCTGTGGTCGAGGCAGTAAATCAGGTGGTCAAACCGACTTATGCCTATTCGAATAAATAGGCGCCATATCCGACGACGCTTTCTTTTTTGCGGACGATATCACCGGAATTACTTAACGCCATGATTTGACCGGACATATTTGCATTGCGGGCATACTCAAGAAAGCCGCGGATGGCATCACAGCCACAGGCATGAAACTTATCAATATCGTGATTATCCATGCTGATAATAGCCTGTGAAGTATATTGGTCTATCTTGCGTGCGGTCTCATAATCCAGGTAGTGACTCAGGTCAGAACTGATCACAATTAACGATTTAGCATCCTGGGTTGCCGTACCCAGAACATCGGCAATCAGCGAAGAACTAGCTTGGCCGGTGAGTAAAGGCACAATTTCAAATTGATTTAGCGAATATTGTAAAAAAGGTAGCTGGACTTCCAGACAATGTTCGTTATCATGCGGGCTTTCGTAGGTTTCAACCCCTTTAATGCGGCTTAACTGAGGGTAGATTTTTTTGTCTACCGCCACACTGCCAATCGGCGTAGCAAAATAATCCGCCTCGCTCATCGCAATGCCTTTGAAATCTGTACGATGCGAGGGACCAATTAAAATGACCCGTTCAATATCATCGGCTACTTCCATTAAGGACTGATAAGCCTTGGCAGCGACTTGACCGGAATAGAAATAACCCCCATGCGGAACAATAAGCGCTTTAGCATGATGGTGAATGTGGTCTGAGGGCTTATCAAACTGTTTTGCCAACAAGTCTTCAAGCTCTGCTGAACGGGCGGGATAATACAAACCTGCAACTGCACTGGGGCGAATCGAAATCATTGTTTTTATCCTCAACTCTTGGGTCTGTTTACCTTTCATAACCACCACTGCTGGCGACTATTTTTCCGTCCAACAAGGCGGAAATGATGCGATGTAGTTGTTCTACATAATTCATTTCCAACGCAGTAGGGTGGAAAAATTGTCCCAGCCCTTCGGGTTGTGGCTGAAAATCTACCACTCTGCGTTGCTCGTCATTTATTTAGAGGAACTAAACTACACTCCTCACGCCTTGATTGGTCTATTTTCAGTCACAACAGAGGCGGCTTTGAAAGGTAAATAGACCCAAGGCCTTGGATGATTGAGTATTCGCTTCGCAATATGGATTTTCAAGCAAGGATTTAGCTGTAAAAAATGATCAATACCCGGAAACCTGATGTGTCGGGCATTGATCACTTGCGGGAATTTTTCCCGAAATATAAATGTGGTACAGATGAGACATAGTGGTGCGCAAACTACTTATTTTTCAATAATTTACGCTTCACCTTTTTGCAGCAGTACTTCATATTCTTCCATGGTAATAATGCCGCCTTCCAGAGCCACTTTAGCCTTTTCTTTATCATCTATAACGTCTTGAACGGCATCTAAACGCTTCCAGACTGGTAATGGTGTCTGGCATTCAGCTTTTGGCACATATCGAGATTCACTGATGCGTTTATAACGGTGAATATAACGAGGGCAGTTCTGAAACATATCTTCAATGGTGACTCTGACCACCAGTTCTGCTTCATGAAATAACGCCAGATCTGCCGGATCGCGACTCAGTTCGGCAGTACCATGAACCCGAACCCGGTGTGGAGTTTCAAAATCGATAAACAACATGCCAACTTTTTTATTGGCATCAATATTACCCATCGACAGATACATGCCGTTACCGTCAAGACTGGGAAAGGCGAGTGTTTTTTCATCGAGAATTTTTACAAAACCAATGTCGCCGCCCTTATGGGAACAGGTTGGAAACCCCCGGTGATCAACCGTGGACAGGAAAAAGAAATCACGTGATGCGATAAACTCACGATGCTGATCAGTAATGTAATCAGTGATAATGGCCTCGCCGACTCGATCCGCAAGTTTTTCTTTATCGAATTCCTGTTGTAATTGCCGATGCTGGGTGCCATAAATTTCAGTCATAGGTTCTCTCTCTTTATAAGATTTTTCTTGTGGGCGACAGTTGAGCATTGTCGCCAAAGACTGTCAAATAGCTCAGCAATCCAACCAGGGTGCATTGCGAGCGAAATATTTCTGCAAATAGGCAATCAGAATCTGACTGCGCCTTGGCAAATAGCGGGTTTGTGGGTAAACCGCGAAAATGCCAACCTCGTTGTCATACATATAGTCACGCAATATGACCTCAAGCTTTCCTGATTGCACAGCCTGATAACAAAGAAAATCTGGAGAGAAGATAATGCCTTGGCCTGCGATGGCTGAATCACACAGAAAATTACCATTATTAGCTGAAAGCTTGCCCTGCAAATGCAAACTGATGGGGCTGCCATTCTGTTGAAACACCCAGGTTTCAGAGGTATTTCGATAATGCAAAATAGCATGGTCATTAGTAAGATCGATGGGAATGACTGGCGTGCCATGATAGGCCAGATATTCTGGACTGGCACAGACCAGCAGCCGTGTAGATGAGAGTTTTTTTGCAATTAAGGTTGAGTCATCCAGTCTGGCGATGCGGATTGCCAGATCAAATCCATCAGCAATCAAATCAACCTGTCGATCATTGAAATCAATCGACATTTCAATCAGGGGATGTAATTGCTGAAATTCCTGTAAGGCGGGCCCCAAATGCATTAAGCCAAAAGATACCGGCGCGGAGATTCGTAACTTGCCGCTGAGTTCGGCTTCAATATCGGATATCTGTGCTTCTGCCTCTGCAATATCATCCAGTAATCGCAAACAATGCTGATAATAACGGTGTCCGGCCTCGGTCAGCGTTTGGCGTCGGGTGGTGCGTTGCAGCAGAGTCACATTCAAACGTTTTTCCAAATCTTTTAACCGCCTGCTAACTGCCGATTTCACGGTATCAAGCTGTTCGGCAGCGAGACTGATACTGCCTGCTTCAACAATACGTTTAAACGTTTGCATATCTTCAATTTGATTCACTGCCATATCCTTTTATTGTTCTTTATATATCAACAATAAATTCTTTATAGCATTCTTTATCAAAATTTAAAGAACTATAAAATGTCACCGTACTAACTTAACCGACCTATAAGAGGAATTAAATGATGCAAAAATTAAACGTATTACATATTAATGCCAGTGGTCGTTATGACGGATCATTAACCCGGACTGTCTCGACCCAGTTGACCGAAATATTGGCTAGTCAACATGATGTAACCTTGCAGCAACGTGATGTGGCTTCAGGTTTGCCATTCATCAACGAAGAATGGATTAATTCCAACTTTACCGATCCGGCAGATAGAAGTGAGGCACAAAAAAATGTATTGGCCTTATCTGATCAGCTGATTAATGAAGTCAAGACAGCGGATGTGATAGTGATAGCTGTACCGATTTATAACTTTGGTATACCGGCAGCATTGAAAGCCTGGATTGATCTGGTGGCTAGGGCGCGCGAAACCTTTCGGTATAACGAAAATGGTCCTGTAGGCTTACTGGAAAACAAACAAGTTTATCTGGTGATGGCATCAGGTGGCGTACCACTGGAAAGTGATGTGGATTTTGCCAGTCAGTATTTGAAATTTTTTATGCAGTTTATTGGCATTAGCGATGTCACATTGGTCAATGCCAACCACTATTTTGAACAGCCGGACAGCAGCGAGAAATTGGCTGCAGTGATTGCGGCGTAAGGAGGCCATCATGGCACAACAACGTGAAGTGAAAAAATGGATACGGGGTCAGATGACCTCGGATGGGGCGGGGGTGTCGTTAAGACGGTTAATCGCCTCGCATGAAATAGATATGTTGGATCCGTTTTTATTGTTTGATGCGTTTGGCAGTGATAAACCTGAAGACTATATTGCCGGTTTTCCACCCCATCCACATCGTGGTTTTGAAACAGTGACCTATATGCTGGCAGGTAAAATGCGCCATGAAGATAGCGCCGGTAATGCGGGGGTGATTGAAAGTGGAGGCGTGCAGTGGATGACAGCAGGCCGCGGCATTATCCACTCGGAAAAACCTGAGCAGGAAGCGGGTTTGTTGGCAGGTTTCCAGTTGTGGGTAAATCTGCCCGCTGAACATAAAATGATGGCACCACGCTACCAGGAAAAAGCAGCCAGCGAGATTGCAATAGAGACACGCCAAGCAGGTTTAACGGTAAAAGTCGTAGCCGGTGAAACGCTTAATGGAACCAAAGGCGTTATAGATAATAGTTTTATTGAGCCGGTTTATTTTGTGATTGATGCGCCTGCAGGTAGTGTATTTGAAGACCAGATACCAGCTACTCATAATGCCTTTATTTATGTAGCAGCAGGTCGAGTCAGTATTGGCGATAAACCGACTTCAATCGGTGCCTCGCAGCTGGCGGTACTAAAAGAAGGTGATGCGGTGAAAGTAATGGCAGAACAGGACAGCACATTCATTGTGGTGGCTGGCAAACCGATTAATGAACCAGTTGAACGGGCAGGACCATTTGTAATGAATACCCGTGCTGAACTGGAACAGGCTTTTGCTGATTATCGCAGCGGTCAGTTTGCCTGATTTTGAGCCCGGAATTATCCGGGCTTTTTTTTGCGGTATCAACCAGAGCTTGTTTATCTTGCATATCCACCACTGCCGATGGCTGATTTTTTGTCCAGAATGGCAGTCATGAAAGATCAATCGCCCTAATAAATGTTAACTTAATATAACAACAAGAATTTTTTCTCATTTCACGGGGTGTTAACGAGGGGCTGTTTATCTTTCATAGCCGCCAGCAGTGCTGGCTCTGAAAAATAGACAGACCCTAGTCTTTAATTAGGAGATAAGCTGATGAAAATGTATGGAAGATTTGCTGCCATGATCCTGACATCCACTCTCGTGATGTTCGGCTTAATGTATCTAAATACCTATCAGGCTGATCATGTGTTTTTCAGTGAAACCCGAAGTTATATGGCACTGATAATGGGGGCAACCATGGCAATAGTGATGTTGAGCTTTATGCTGCACATGTATTCCAACGTCACAGTCAATATCATTATTTATCTTGTCAGTATTGTAATTTTTGCGGGCTCACTCTGGCTGGTAAGGAGCCAGACCACGGTTGATGATGTGTCTTATATGAAAGCCATGATTCCACATCACTCGATCGCAATTTTGACCAGCGAAAGGGCAAAGATTAGTGATCCACGGGTACGTCAATTAGCCGATGAAATTATTGAGGCGCAACGCAGGGAAATTGATGAGATGAAAATGCTGATTAACGATCTTCAGAAAAAGTAAAAAACCGGATTGAAAATATGTCTCTATTAATTAAACAACAAGACAATACAGAAAACGCATTTATGCGAACATAGCGTTTTCTTTAAGTGGATACATTATGAATGCAATTGGTTTATTTGATTATTGGATCATCGCGATTGCCGCCTTATTTGTCATTGTGAATCCATTAACAACTGCTTTTATGTTTGTATCGCTGTTGCCTCGTACTTCAGAAACCACCCGTAAGGCAGTCGCCAAACGCTCCAGCCTGATTGCTACTGGCGTATTTTTTGTTTTTGCCTTACTGGGTGGTCTTATTTTCAACATATTTGGTATTACCATCGAGGCATTTCGTATTGCCGGTGGCTTGATTTTATTTGGTATTGCCATGAGCATGATTCACAAGGGACTGGATGAAGGTGAGACCAGCAGTGCATCTGATCCTGCAATAGAAGGCAAAATTGCCAAGGATATCTCGGTGATTCCGTTAGCTATCCCGTTTATGAGCGGACCGGGTGCCATTGCCACGGTGATGATTTTGACCAGTGAGGCACCGACAGCCTGGCATTTAATTTTGGTGTTTGCAGCGATTATGCTGACCACAGGATCCTGTTACCTGGCAATGGTGTATTCCCATTTTCTGGTGCGTTATCTGGGAGAAACCGGCAAAGAGATAATTACCCGAATTTTTGGCATCATTCTTTCGGTCATCGCGGTGCAATTTGTCATTAATGGCGTATTGGAAATTTATGCTGGATTATAATCAGTAAAGCCTGAGACCCACTTTAATAATTTTATCGCCATCTACTTCATTGACTACCCAATGAATGCCATGCCAGTCCACATCATCGCCCACTACCGGATGGCCACCGACTCGACGGGAAATAAATTCGCTTAATGTCATACCATGTTCTGCAGAACTGATAACCAGTCCATAAGCTTTTGCGACGTCTGATAATAAGGCATCGCCGCGTAGCGTAAATGATCCAAAAAATGCCTCACGATTTTTTAGTTTTGAATGACCACTAAAGATTTGATTCAGTGCATCCAAATCTTCATTACGACTTATCACACAAATGGTGTCATTCAACTTCAGTTCAGTACTGCCTTTGGGATGCAGCATCACGTTATTACGGAATAATGCCGATATCAATGTGCCAGAAGGGAAGCGCAGTAAACGGATCTGCTGACCATCAAGCTGTTCGTTCTCAATCCGATAAACAAACATTTCATAATCATTTGTTGGCAAAATGCCCAAGGCTCCCTGATGGTTTGGTTTGATACCTATCGGCACCTCTACCCGCATCCAACGTGCCATTAGTGACAGGGTGCTGCCTTGAATCAACAGCGAAAGTAATACAACAGCAAACGCAACATTGAAATACAGCGAGGCATTTTCTACTCCCCCAATCACCGGGAAGATAGCCAATACGATAGGCACCGCTCCACGTAAACCTACCCACGAAATAAACCCCAATTCACGCCAGCGGAAGCGAAAGAAAGGTTTAATGGACAGGAATACCGCGATGGGTCGGGCGACAAAAATTAATGCCAATGCGATAACCAGTGAAGGCAGGGCGTATTGCAATAATTCACTCGGATTGACCAGTAAACCTAAAATCAGAAATAAACCAATCTGACTGAGCCAGGCCAGACCATCATGTACAGGAAGAATAAAGTTCAAATGACGGCCAGGTTGATTACCGATCATCAAACCACAGAGGTAAATGGCTAGAAAACCACTGCCACCAATGACTCCGGTTAAGCCAAACACGCTGAAACCCAGAGCCAGAGCCAACATGGCATAAAGTCCCGGCGCTAGATCCATCCAATTGAGTAATTTTGCAATTAGCCAGCCACCTCCGATACCGATAATCAGGCCAAAACCGAATTGCTGTAATAAAAATAAAGCCGTATCCCAGGCACCGCCCATTTCACCGGTCATTAACTCGACCAGCATAATCGTAAGGAAAATTGCCATAGGATCATTGGTGCCAGATTCAATTTCCAAGGTGGCACCAACGCGTTCATTCAGGTTTATTCCTCGCCCGCTCAACATGGAAAATACCGCAGCCGCATCGGTTGAACCGATAATGGCGCCGATCAATAACCCTTCAAGCAGCTTGAGATCAAATATCCACATTGCCAGCAAGCCGATACTGCCACTGGTCAGTAAAACACCTAATGTCGCAAGGGAAAGTGCAGGTTTGAAGCCGGCACGAAAGGTTTTCAAACGGGTACGTAATCCACCATCCAGCAGAATCATTGCCAGGGCAAGATGGCCAATCAGAAAAGCCAGGGAGTAATCATCGAACTGAATCCCCAGAACACCCTCTTCACCGGCTAACATGCCCAGGGCTAAAAAGATAATCAGTAATGGCAGGCCAAACTTTGATGAAAGACGACTACCAAGAATGCTTAGGGAAATAAGCAGGCCGCCAAGTAGAAAAAGAGTATTGATAAAATCCATATTAAACCGAGGGTCTGTTTATCTTTAAAGCCGTCAATATTGAAGACGAGACTTTTTCCAACATGGCAGAAATGTTGAGATGTCGTCATCCTGCATAAGTCATTTTCAACGCAGTTGTAATAACTATAAGTTCAATTATTACATACCCATTAATTCGTTTGTCTGCTGATTCAACTGTAAGTGATATTTTTCATATTTTCATAAATAAAAAAGCAGGCATAAAAAAACCGGCATAGCCGGCTTTTTAGGGGGTGCCTATCTTTTATCGTCACCACTGCTGGAAACTTTTTTCCGACTCATAAACTGCAATAATCGCACTTTGAGTACTACATTCAGTCACAACAGTGGCGGAAATGAAAGATCAACAAGCTCTTAATCAAAAATAAACTTATACCGGTTCAAGAAAAGGGTAATCGATATAACCTTTTGCATCACCACCATAAAAACTATCTGGATCCGGTTGGTTCAGTGGTGCATTTTTGGCAAAACGTTCAGGAAGATCCGGATTAGCAATAAACAGTTTGCCAAACGAAATCAGATCAGCCTTGTTATCTTTTAGAGCTTGATTGCCTGACGCATAATCATAATTACTGTTAGTCATATAAAGACCATTCCATAATTTACGCAAAGAGCTAACATCAAAATAAGGGCCGGCAACACCGGGAGTTTCAGCGCCCATTTCAGTGACATGCAGATAACCCAGTTCAAATTTATTGAGCGCCTTTACCATGTAACTGAAAGTCGCCTCAGGATTGGAATCATATAAATCATTAAACGGCTGCAGCGGGGAGAGGCGAATCCCCACTTTTTTGGGATCCCATATTTCGCATACTGCCGCAGTGACTTCCATAATCAATCGTGCGCGATTTTCAATACTGCCACCGTATTGATCAGTGCGTTTATTACTTCCATCCCGAAGAAACTGATCCAGCAAATAGCCATTGGCAGCGTGAATTTCAACGCCATCAAAACCAGCTTCAACCGCACAGCAGGCGGCATGACGATATTGTTCAATAATCCGTGGAATGTCGCTTGTTTCTATGGCCTGGGGTGTTTCATATGGTTTCATGCCTTCATAGGTATAGACTTCACCTGCAGGTTTGATGGCAGAAGGTGCCAGCGGTTTCATACCATTTGGCAGCATGGAGCTGTGTGAAACCCGACCACAATGCCAGAGTTGCATAAAGATCAGTCCTTCTTCCCGATGCACGGCATCCGTTACTTTTCGCCAGCCAAGCACTTGCTCATCAGTATGAATACCGGGGGTATGCGGATAACCCAATGCATCATCAGCAATTTGTGAACCTTCACTGATAATCAGGCCGGCACTGGCACGTTGCCGATAATAAGTAACATTCATTTCGGTCGGCACTAAACCTTCTCCCGCTCTATTGCGGGTTAATGGGGCCATAACCATTCTATTCTTCAGTGTAACCTGCCCAATTTTGATTGGAGATAACAAATCATTCGCCTGCAGTTGGCTCATAAATACCTCTGAAATAATTGTGAAAAGGAGTTGAAACGGCTGATCCTTTGAAAAAGGCACCGCATTGTCAGCAACAAGAACTCATTAACAAGTTTAAATCTGTACCGGTGTTGGATTTAAACTGAGATAAAGGTTCTGTATGTTAGCCGCTGTTTGGAGGCACTTAGAGTCACCCTTCAGCATAAGGCAGGAAAGATAAAATTCGACAGGTACTAACGAAAATAACGCCTGTAAACTACTGCTGTTCAGCTTTAGCTTTTTGTTTGGCTTCAAGTTGTAGCTTGATGAACTCAAGTTTTTCCGGCACTTGATCGCAGCTATCAGCTGCACTGCCGCAACGTGAGCAATTTAGCGCAAACCATGCCGCATCAATTACGTCACTGCGAATTTCTTCTTCAACTTGTTTTGCAGTGCCCACCATAGATCTGGCACGGGTTTGAATATATCCATGCTGATTTTTGCATTGCATCACATCAATTGGTTGCTTGAAGTCGTATTGTTCATGTAATTGCAAACCAACCTGATACTGATAAAGCATTTCCTGATAAACCAGTTTCAATGGATCACCTGTACCAAGCTGAGAGACCGCACCTGCGTGTGCCAGCAGTGGAGAACAGAGTAAAAGCAGTATTAATTTAAGTTTCATAATATTGTCCAGGAAAAATTCCTATATGCAGTATAGCTTAATGGAATTTCTAACTACCTGCATCGGCAAATTCCTTACTGTTAAACTAATGAAGGAATTAATATTTATAAATGTAATCTAACAACGTTAAGGTGAACGCTACGTGAACAGAGGACAATCGATAATGGCAAGTGAGTTACGTGTCATTGCACCAGAATTTGAACAAATTCATTTTGCTATTGGTATCAGTCCAGTGGGGAATGTGCTTGTTGGTGAATCTCCAAATGGTATTTGTGCCGTTTACCTGGGCAAATCGGCTAAAGAACTAATGGCCAGCCTGCAAAAACAGTTTCCAACGGCAAAATTTGTTGACGGGGGCAGTGGTATTAAAAATACACTTTCAAAAGTGATTGAGATTATTCATAACCCACAAAAAAACACGGATTTTAATCTGGATCTGCGAGGCACGACTTTTCAACAACAAGTCTGGCAAGCCTTAAGGGAAATTCCGGTGGGGTCAACAGTGTGCTACAGCGATATTGCTGAAAAACTACATAAACCCGGGGCTGTAAGAGCCATCGCCAGTGCCTGTGGAGCCAATAATATTGCGGTTATCATCCCGTGTCACCGAGTGATTCGCAAAGATGGTGCAATTTCCGGATATCGTTGGGGAGTCGAGAGTAAACAAGCGCTGTTACGCCGTGAGCGATTGATGTTGGCCTAGGGCTTGTTTATCTTTCATATCCGCCTCTGTTGTGAGCTGAAAAAGCGTCAATCAAGGCACGAGGAGCGCCTTTTAGTAATTCTAAATAAGCGACGGGTAACGCAGAGTGGCGCTTTTTCAGTCACAACCCGAAGGGCTGGGACTATTTTTGCGGCCGCCTTCGTTGTCAATCACTTATGTAGGAAGACTACACTGCGTGCTTTCCGCCTTGTCGGACACAAAAATAGTCGCCAGCAGTGGTGGATATGAAAGATAAACAAGCCCTAATGCATACAGCAGATTTATTTGCTGAGAGTGTCTTTAAAGACTGTGATGAGATCTTGCCGGATGTCTTCCTTCTGAAAGGTTTTGCCCTTCAACAAGCCCCACAGTTAATAACTGCCATTGGTCAGATTAATGCCCAATCAACTTTTCGTAAAATGCAGACACCTGGCGGATTTTATATGTCTGCAGCAATTACTAATTGCGGTGATGTGGGGTGGCACACCGATCGACAAGGTTACCGATATACCGCAATCGATCCACTGACAAATTTGCCATGGCCTGAAATGCCGCAATGTTTTCGTGAGCTTGCTGAAACCGCGGCTCAGATTTGTGGCTTTTCTGACTTTAATCCTGATGTTTGTTTAATGAACCAATATGAAGTCGGTGCCAAGATGGGGCTGCATCAGGATAAGGATGAGCAGGATTTTTCTCAGCCAATAGTTTCAGTCTCACTGGGTTTGCCCATTATTTTTCAGTTCGGTGGTGCCAGCAGAAACGATCCAAAGCAACGTGTTCCACTTGAACATGGAGATGTCATCGTCTGGGGCAGGGCAGCGCGTCGTTATTATCACGGTGTATTAACATTAAAACCTGGCCAGCATCCACTGACCGGGCCTTATCGATTTAACCTGACGTTTCGCAAGGCAAGCTAACTTAACTTAAGCCAACTTTACGCACCAGCTCCATTGTCCGCATGCTATAACCCCATTCATTGTCGTACCAGGCATAAATTTTCACCTGGGTCTTATTAGTGACCATGGTCGATAGTGCATCAATAATGCTGGAACGCGGATCGCCACGATAATCACTGGAAACCAGCGGTTTTTCCTCATAGCCCAAAATACCACTTAACTCATTTTCTGCTGCAGCTTTTAATAGTGCATTGACTTCTTCAACCGAGGTTGCACGTTCAACTTCAAACACACAATCCGTTAATGAAGCATTGGCTAATGGCACACGTACAGCATGTCCATTGAGTCGCCCTTTGAGTTCGGGAAAAATTTCAGTAATGGCTGTAGCACTTCCGGTGGTGGTCGGAATCAAGTTAGTGCCGGACATCCGAGCACGGCGTAAATCTTTGTGGGGAGTATCCATAATTGACTGAGTATTGGTCAGATCATGGATGGTAGTGATCATGCCATGCTTGATAGCCAGTTTTTCATGAATGACTTTGACGACTGGTGCTAGGCAGTTGGTAGTGCAGGATGCGGCCGTTACTATAGGATGTTTATTGGCATCATACAGATCATCATTCACACCCATTACGACATTTAAAATACCGGGTTGTTTGATTGGAGCTGTAACGACCACACGTTTTACACCTTGATCCAGATAGCTTTGCAGCAAACCAGTGTCGCGCATTTTACCGGAAGCCTCTATGACAACATCACAAGCTGACCAGTCAGTATCATCAATAGCTTTATTGGCGGTTAAAGCAAGCGTTTTATGGCCAACAACAATAGTATTGCCACTGGCTTCTGCCTGGTGATCCCAGCGGCCATGTACCGAATCATAATTTAACAAATGGGCGTGGGTTTCAGCATCACCGGCAGGATCATTAATCTGCACAAACTCAATATCTTCCCAGTCCCATGCGGCACGTAAACATAATCGACCGATACGGCCGAAACCATTAATACCTACTTTAATTGTCATGATAAATTCTCTTTTTTGGGAAACCAGTTTCTGGTGCGATTGGCGAAATAGACTAACGTCAGCATGACCGGCACTTCGACCAGAACTCCCACCACAGTTGCAAGAGCAGCGCCGGAGTGAAGCCCGAATAATGAAATAGCAACGGCAACAGCCATTTCAAAGAAGTTGGAGGTACCGATAAGGCATGCCGGTGCAGCAACATCATGCTGGAGGCGCAGTTTGATCGCTGCGAAATAAGCCAGCGCAAATATCCCATAGGTTTGAATCAACAGTGGAATTGCTATCAGTAAAATAATGAAAGGTTGTTGCAGAATGGTTTCAGCCTGAAAGCCAAACAAAAGCACTACAGTGGCCAGTAATCCCAGAATTGACCAGGGTTTGATGTGATTTAAAAATCGGGTTAACTCAGGCAAACCTTTGTTTTTAATAATATGTTGTCGAGTAAAAAAGCCGGCTAATAAGGGTAACAATACATATAAAACGACTGAAATCAGCAAGGTTTTCCAAGGTACGGTCAAATCTGTGATGCCAAGTAAAAATGCGGCAATCGGTGCAAACGCAAAAATCATAATTATGTCATTGAGAGACACCTGTACCAGCGTGTAATTAGCATCACCTTTGACCAATTGACTCCAGATAAACACCATTGCCGTGCAGGGAGCTACACCGAGTAAAATCATGCCAGCTATATATTCATCAGCCGATTGGGGATCGACCCATCCGGCAAACAGGACCTTAAAAAACAGCCAGCCCAGGGCAGCCATAGTGAAGGGTTTGATCAGCCAGTTGATGACTAAAGTCAGCCAGATTCCCTGAGGCCGTTTGCCAATATCTTTAATTGCCGTGAAATCCACCTGCACCATCATTGGATAAATCATTAACCAGATAAATATCGCGATCAGCAGATTGACATGTGCATATTCCAGGCTGGCAACCAGATTGAACAGGCTGGGAAACAGATTTCCCAAGAACAAACCCGCCAGAATACTCAGTCCGACCCAAACCGATAAATAGCGTTCAAATATGCCCATCAGTATGTAGCTCCTATGCGTTTAATGTCGGCACTGAGTTCAGAGGCAGATAATTCATCTGGCATTAATTGCAGTAATGCGCTGATACGAGCGTCGAGCAAACTGATTAATTCATCGAAAGTCTGATTTCGCTCAAGTGGATCCGCTACTTTGGAAGCATCGGTCAATCCCCAATGTCCTTTTACCGCCTTACCAAACCAGACCGGGCAGCTTTCACCTGCGGCCTGATCGCAAACAGTGATTACAACATCCGGTTGATAATCTTTTAAATCATCCCAGGATTTGCTGGATAAACCCTCAACGCTGTAACCATGTTCCTGCAATTTGGTCAGTGTTTCAGGGAAAACTTTACCCGCAGGGTTGCTGCCCGCACTGGCCACAATAAACCTGGTATCCGCTAAGTGTCGGAAGATGGCCTCAGCAAGAATGCTCCGACATGCATTGTGTGTGCAAAGAAATAAAAATTTGAAAGGTTTGGCTGTCATAACATATGTTTATCCATATATATTTAATGAAAATTTTTAGCAGCAATTACCCAGGCGTTGTAACTTGGTTAAATCTTCTTTGAAGAAGTCAGGTTTACTCTGATAAGCAGCATTGATGGACTGTTGTGACCAAGCGGGGAGTTCCGGATTAAGTCGATAATAAACCCACTGTCCCTGACGTCTATCCTGTAATAGTCCATGTTGTCTGAGAAGCGCCAGATGACGTGAAATTTTCGGCTGGCTTATTTTCATAGCGGACATCAGCTCACATACGCAAAGTTCGCCCTGATCAACAATCAGCAACACCATACGCAGACGTGTTTCATCTGCCAGACATTTGTGAAAACTCAGTAAATCCACAGCTAAATCATATTTGAATATTCATATATGCAGTAAATCATATATTAAACTACCATTAAGTCAATCCACCAACTGCCAGCTATCCTCTCCAATTTGAAAAATATCACCCGCGACCATTTGTCTGCGTTTACGGGTTTCAACTTCACCATTCACTTTTACGTGTCCCTCAGCAACGATATTTTTTGCTTCGGCACCACTGTCAGCAATACCTTCAAATTTAAGGATCTTGAAAAGTTCGACCGGACTTTTGGTGATATGAACGGGTATTATTTCGTTAGACATGGAAGTTTCCTGTTATTTTGTAAAAATAATCGTTAGGTCACGTTTTAACAATGTGACTCACTCTACAATCAACACACTTAAAAATGGCTCAATGAAAGGAAACCTGGCCATGAATTATTCAGGGTCTATTGATTTTTCAGAGCGACCACTGCTGGAGGCTCTTTTTTTGTCCAACAAGGCGGAAATGATGCGATGTAGTGATCTACATAAGTCATTTCCAACGCCGTGGGGCAAAAAAATAGTCCCAGCCCTTTGGGTTGTGACTGAAAATGCACCACTCTACGTTACTCGTCATTTATTTAGAACTACTAAACTGCATTCCTCGCGCCTTGATTGGTGCATTTTCAGTCACAACAGAGGCGGCTATGAAATATCAACAGACCCTTGTTAAATTGATACAATTTTCAATTGTGCTGTTGATGTTATACCCACTTTATTATGTATGGGAAACCGATAAGATCAAATCTGCTTGTGAACAAATAAACCCCGGTATGAGCTATAGCAATACGTTAGTTTTATTGAAAAGCTTTGGGCTGGATTTTAGCCAGATGAATGGTGATTATGCCCAGGGTGAAAAATGGCAGGGCCTGGTTGAATCTCACGCATCTTTTGCCGGATATGCTTGTGAAATAAGAGGTTTTGGCGATCAGATTGCAAAAGTGAGAATGGTTAAAGGTAAACAAATTGCTCCCTGAAAAAAGCTATTTTCAGGGAGCAATAAAAGAGGTTAACCTGCTGCGTAGTTAATCAGGATACCTGCAGCTACTGCTGAGCCAATAACCCCGGCCACATTCGGGCCCATGGCATGCATTAACAGAAAGTTATGTTTATCGGCTTCCAGACCCAACTTGTTGGAAACCCTGGCCGCCATAGGGACTGCTGATACACCAGCAGAACCGATTAACGGGTTGATGGGCTCTTTGGTTATTTTATTGAGTATTTTGGCCATAATAACCCCGGAGGCCGTACCGATAGAAAAGGCCAACATACCAAGCAAAAGAATGCCTAATGTCATTTGATTCAAAAAGCTTTCTGCACTTAATTTGGAACCAACCGCAAGGCCAAGGAAAATCGTCACAGTGTTGATCAGTGAGTTCTGAGTAGTATTACTCAGACGATCTACTACCGCACATTCTTTCATCAGATTACCGAAACAGAACATACCCAATAATGGGGCTGCATCAGGCAAGAAGAGAGCGACCAGAATCAATATGACCAAAGGGAAAACAATTTTTTCCCGTTGTGATACATGACGCTGCTGATGCATACGTATTTTACGATCTTTTTCATTAGTCAGTGCACGCATAATCGGTGGCTGAATCAATGGTACCAATGCCATGTAAGAATAAGAGGCAACAGCGATAGCACCCAGCAAGTCCGGTGCAAGCTTACTGGCAACATAAATCGATGTAGGCCCATCAGCGCCGCCGATAATACCAATGGCAGCAGCGTCAGCCAGACTAAAGTCAAATATACCGAAGGTAGAGAGTAAAACCGCTCCCATTAACGTTGCAAAAATACCAAACTGGGCTGCAGCCCCCAGAAAAAGGGTTTTAGGATTGGCGAGTAGTGGACCAAAATCGGTCATTGCGCCGACGCCCATAAAAATGATGAGCGGGAAGGCGCCACTTTCAATACCAACCACATAAAACAGGTGCAAAATACCACCGGCCTCAGCTAAGCCGGCTCCCGGAATATTGGCAAGCACGCCACCAAAGCCGATTGGAACCAGTAGTAAAGGCTCAAAGTTTTTCTTGATCGCCAGATATAACAACAACATGCCGATCAGGATCATGATGCCCTGGCCAGGTTGCATTTGATAGAAGCCAGTGGCCTCCCAAAGATGTAATAACTTATCCATTAGAGTTGCCCTTAAGCGATAGAAACGAGAGTGTCACCAACTTTGACGGTGTCACCTGGTTTAACATTGATTGAAGTCACCGTACCATCGTGTTCGGCTACTATCTGTGTTTCCATTTTCATCGCTTCAAGGATAAGCAATACATCGCCTTCATTAACCGACTGGCCTTGAGAAACCATGATTTTCCAGATATTGCCAGACAAAGGTGCTTTTACAGCAACGCCTTCATTTGTGCTTGGCTGCGCAGCAGGCTGAGGCGCCTGTGAGCTGTCAATCTGACTAATATCACCACCTTCATTCACTTCAACGACATATTGCTGACCATTGACCGTGATGGTGTAAGTTTCAGGCGCACCTGCCGATTTGGCTGGAGTGGAGGATTCGTGAGTGGATTCCGCGGTTGGCAACGGTTCAAATGCATCTGGATTGCCACGGTTTTTAAGAAATTTGATTGCTGTTTGATTAAATAACGCAAAGGTTAAAACATCATCAATCTGTCTTTCACCTTCTTCGAGTTTAAAGTCCTCTGTTTCGGCAAGTGAAATTAATTCACTGGTCAGCTTTTCCATTTCGTCTTCAAGCAAATCGGCGGGACGACAGGTAATCGCTTCTTCATCATTAAGCACACGTTTTTGCAGCTCAGAATTAAATGGTGCTGGAGCAGAGCCATACTCCCCGCGTAAAACACCCTGTGTTTCTTCTGTGATGGATTTATAACGTTCACCGGTTAATACATTAATAACTGCCTGGGTGCCGACAATTTGTGAAGTAGGCGTTACCAACGGGATGAATCCGAGATCCTCACGCACACGAGGAATTTCATGTAACACTTCATCCATCCGGTCCAGCGCATTTTGTTCGCGCAACTGGCCTTCCATATTGGTCAACATGCCACCAGGAACCTGTGCTACCAGGATGCGTGAATCGACCCCGCGTAAACTTCCCTCAAACTTGGCATATTTTTTACGAACCTCGCGGAAGTAAGCAGCGATTTCTTCAAGCAATTCGATATTCAGACCGGTATCACTGGCTGTATCTTCGAATATGGCCACAACCGATTCAGTCGCCGAATGGCCATAGGTCATCGACATTGATGAAATAGCGGTATCGACATTATCAATACCAGCTTCAACACATTTCATGATGGTCGCTGTCGACAGGCCAGTCGTCGCGTGAGACTGCATATGTATAGGGATATCAATGGTTTGCTTAAGGCTTTTAACAAGTTCATAAGCTTTGTAAGGCTTAAGCAAACCAGCCATATCTTTAATACATAATGAATGGGCACCCATATCTTCAATGCGTTTGGCCATATCCAGCCACATTTGCAAATCATGCACCGGGCTGATGGTGTAGGCCATGGTACCTTGTGCATGCTTTTCATTATCCAAAACGGCTTTGATAGCAACTTCAAGGTTTCTGGGATCATTCATTGCGTCGAATACGCGGAACACATCTACGCCATTAATGCTGGCTCTTTCTACAAATTTACGCACCACATCATCAGCATAATGACGATAACCCAACAAATTTTGTCCGCGAAGTAACATTTGTTGTGGGGTATTGGGCATGGCTGCCTTAAGACTGCGGATGCGGTGCCAGGGATCTTCACCAAGATAGCGGATACAGGCATCAAAAGTTGCGCCACCCCATGTTTCAACTGACCAGTAACCTACCTGATCCAGTTTGTCGGCAATTGGCAGCATGTCATCTAAACGGAGTCGAGTAGCGAAAAGTGATTGATGGGCATCACGCAGAACGACATCGGTGATGCCAAGCTTTTTATTTGCTTCGGTCATATTATGGCCTTTGATTAAACTACTAATTCGTGGAGCGACTTGGCGTCACTTGTTTTTACGGTATTTGTGAACTGCACTGGATAAAACTGTCAGTAATGTTGAATCTTGAGAAGATTGGGATTGCTGTTTGGACTGCCCTGACTGATTCCGACCTAATACAGCAGTAGGGGCAGGAATGCCTTCAGCAGGAAGGGCGCCGACACTTTTCTCATAACGTGTGATTATCCACGACATTAATGTCGTCACCAGTACTAATACGGTCAAAAACACAAATACAAAACCCATGCCGGTTACCATGAGCGTTAATCCTTCTGACATAAGGGTGGATTTTTCCATCTGTTTGCCTCTGATTATTTGGGATAGTTAAAAGCCTGCAGCGTTTTCAACTGTAAACAGCCGCAAAGTATAGCATTGTTGATTTAAGTCAGATATTTCCTTTATGCCAAATGCAGCTTATAAGCTGCAATAACAACGATGTAGCTATATTAATTGTGACGATTGATTTAATGACCGGAGCGGCAAAATCTACTCAAACAATGTAGTTAAAGCCAAAATGAAAGAGAAAACCTAAACGTCTTGTTTCAGGAGTTAACTGATAACTTCGTAAAACAAAAAGCTGTTGCCACTAGCGGAACAGACACATCACGGCTTTGCTGGAGTGTCTTTGAAAAAGAATTTCTCTGGCTGCATTTATAATGTTGCAAAAGTGCAACTGCTATCATGAAGATAGCAAAAATGAACTGGTGAAAACATTACCAGTCATAGCAACACTTGTTTTAACTGAAAAGATTGAACACCGACGCATTTGAATTAAGAGGCCTGGATGACACCTGGAAAAGATGATTTTTGGTTCCTGCCGCTGGGGGGCTGTGGCGAAATAGGCATGAACCTGAATGTGTATGGACATAACGGGCGTTGGTTGATTGTGGATTGTGGTGTGACATTTCAAGCTGAAGTAGATGAGTTTGGTGACCCACTTAATAGTCAGAACCCGCCAATCCAGATGGCTGACCCGCAATTTCTGATCGACCGTCGTCAACAGCTGGATGGTCTGATTATTACCCATGCTCATGAAGATCATATTGGTGCAGTGCCTTATCTTTGGGAATACTTTCGTTGCCCGGTTTATACAACAGCATTTACCGCCGAAATGTTACGACGAAAGCTGGTTGAACGTGGTATCGCAGATAAAGTGCCGGTCATTGTGGTTGAAGCAGATGCCAAACGACAGATCGGCGTATTTCATGTGGAGTGGTTAAAACTTACTCATTCCATCCCCGAACCTTATGCATTGCTTATCTCGACAGCAGCAGGAAAAGTATTCCATACCGCGGATTGGAAGCTTGATAAAGCTCCGGTGGTGGGGCCGGCATATGATGCAGGCACGTTTCAAAAGTTAGCTGAGTATCAGGTTGATGCGATGGTGTGTGATTCGACCAACGCCAATGTGCAGGGGTGGTCGGAATCAGAAGCCAATTTATACCAAGGTTTGAAATTCCATGTTGAACAGGCCAAAGGCAGAGTCGTGGTCGCCTGTTTCGGCAGTAATATCGCCCGGTTACACACTCTGGCAAGAATTGCTGACGAAACCGGGCGCCATTTGGGCCTGCTTGGCCGCTCATTAATTAACACCGTGTCAGCTGCCAAAAATGTTGGTTTATGGAACAGTGTGAAAACGTCAGTAGATTCAGCGCATTTAGGGTTTTTACCGGCACATACGGTTTTATTGGTGGCGACCGGTAGTCAGGGAGAGCCACGAACAGCGCTAAATCGGCTGAGTCTGAACAGTTTTCGGGATATGCAGTTATCACCTGGCGATACCGTTATTTTCAGTTCAAAAGTCATCCCGGGAAATGAACTGGCGATTGCCACTTTGATAGAACGGCTTAAAGTCATGCAGGTTGACGTTATTGATATTGATAATAGCGCGCTGCCCATTCATGCCTCGGGACATCCTGCTAGCGAAGAACTTAAAACCATGTACCAATGGGTACAGCCACAATGTGCGATCCCGGTTCATGGCGAGTTAATGCACATGAAGGCCAATGCCAAAATTGCCAAAGCCAGTGGGGTCAGACAACAGCTTTTGGGGCAAAATGGTGATTTGTTTTACATAGCACCGGTTAACGGGATTCGTCGTGGAGCGGTTAAAACAGGACGATGGGGCTTGTTTGATCGAAAGTCTTTAAAAAAGCTTTAAAAGCGTACTAATGGTTTATCTTTATGATCCGCATGAGTAAAAGCTTTTAAAGAACAGCCGGATTCAAGCCTTGGCATCAAACGAAGGGCCCCTGCGCTCTGAGGAAACCCGTCTTTCTATTCGCGTTTTCTGTTTACGTTTGCGACGTTCACGACGCTGCCTTCGCTCTTCATGAATTGTTTGCTGGGTTTTTTCCGCAGACGCTTGTCCAGGGTTAACCGGTTGCGTGCTGTAGGTAATTAAAAAGTTGTTATGATAAATTCGTGATATATCCATCATGTTGACCTAAGGTTACACGAGTCATTTAGTTATAACGGTCGGAATTTATATATCTTTAGCTTTTTCATCATGTTAATACGGTTTTCCCTTAAATTTAAAGTGAACATTAAATGAAAAATTCGTTGAAAATCGGCTTGGCACTTGGCAGTGGGGCAGCAAGAGGATGGACACATATTGGTGTGATAAATGCTCTCGAAAGGGCGGGAATCAAGCCCGATGTAGTGGTCGGTACTTCTATAGGTGCATTAGTTGGTGCGGCATATCTCAGTAATAAATTGCCCGATCTGCAACAACGACTTTTAAAATTGACCAAACTCGAAACGGCGCGATTTTTTAATATCGGTTTTCCATTTAATGGGGTCGTTAATAAAGATAAGTTGCATCAATTCCTAAGACAGTATGTGGCTGAAGAAGCCACATTAATTGAAGATCTTCCGACGCGCTATGCTAGTGTCGCGACCCATCTTCATACCGGTCAGGAAGTCTGGAATACCGAGGGGAAATTGCTTGAAGCCGTCTGGTCTTCTATTTCTTTGCCAGGTTTATTTCCAGCCATTAAGCATCATGGGCGCTGGTTGATAGATGGCGGATTAGTTAATCCTGTACCAGTATCGGTTTGTCGCGCATTGGGGGCTGATATTGTGATTGCAGTCAACCTGAATGGCGATATTTTGGGAAAACATCTGCATCAGAATCCTCCGGTTCCCCAGAATGATCAAAGCAGCAGTCTGCTGGGAAACCGGATTAGTGATTTCATCACCAATTACACTGGCAATCTTTTTGGTGAAGAGAAAACGCCCAAAGAAGATGTACCGGATATGTTCGCGGCAATTGCTGCGTCGGTAAATATCACTCAGGATCGTATCACCCGTAGTCGTATGGCGGGTGACCCACCAGATGTGTTGTTACAACCACGTTTATCACATATCGGTTTGCTGGAATTTTACCGTGCAGCTGAAGCAATACAGGCGGGCACACAAAGTGTTGAAAAAAATCTGGCTGAAATCAAGTTCTGTCTGGGAGAGGGTGATTAAGGGCTGGTGATGTTTAACATAACCGTCTGCAATACTGACGCTGGAAGATCAACAGATTCTAGTGAATTCAGTCATAACAATTTTAGCTACGACAAGAACCAACCCGGATTTGCAACTGTCAAGTCGTGAAGCTAAATTTTTAGTAGAAATCTACTGACAGCAGCTCAACAAACTGTCAGGCTGAACTAAAGTCATAAAAAATAACAAACATCTACAGAGAAATAGGCAAATAAAGCATGAAAAATGGAAATGCGGGTATCAGTAAACTCTGGTTTTGGCTGGGATTAAGTTTATTCGTGGTGATGTTCCTGCTACTTATGGTTCAGATAGACAGGCAGTGGACCAAGATGGATGAAATGACCCGTATTATGGAAGAGCAGGCCAAGGATATCCGCTCGACGCGTGGTTTATTACGTAATCTTGAAAAAACGATTCGTACGGCCGATTTCAGTAGTGCTGCCAACACCTCCTTTTCAGACCAATCAGTCACCAAAGAGACAGATGCTTTTGAACGTGCCCGCCGAGCGACTGAACACGAAGAGTATGCCCAGGGAGATTGGTTGATGATGGCGTTTGGCAGCAATATCCGCACCTTAACCCCCCTGGTTTCTGCTGACGCATACTCCGCCGAAGTTCAACAATATGTGCTGGAATCATTACTGGTCAGAAACCCCGAAACACTGGAATGGAATGGATTGCTGGCAGAAGACTGGTCAACTTCTGCTGATGGTTTGACGATTACCTTTGCACTACGTCGTGATATTACGTTTTCAGATGGTGAACCATTAACCGCTAAAGACGTAGAATTTACTTTTAATTTCATTATGAATGAGGCAATAGCCGCACCCCGCAGTCGTGCATATCTTTCGCGCATAGAGCGGGTGACTGCCTTGGATGATTACCATGTGGAATTTGTCTTCAAGGAACCCTACTTTAATAGCTTACAACTGGCCGGCAGTCTGGAAATTTTACCGGAACATTTTTATGGACGCTTTCTTGATGATCCCCAGACGTTTAATGAAAGCCGGGGCTTATTGCTCGGCTCAGGTCCATTCCGTTTAGCCAATCCTGAAGGATGGTCTCCCGATGCAGGTGTCGTTGAATTGGTACGTAACCCTCGCTATTGGGGACCGGTCAGTGCTTCTTTTGATCGCATTGTCTGGCGAATTATCGAAAATGACAGTGCTCGTTTAACCACTTTCCGTAATGGGGATATTGATGTCTACAGTGCTCGTCCACGTGAATATCAAACGTTACTGGATGACAAAGACATCATCGAACGCAGTCAGAATTTTGAATATATGAGTCCTACCGCAGGTTACAGTTTTATTGCCTGGAATCAGGAACGTGGGGGTGAAAAGACTATATTTGCCGATAAACGGGTGCGGATCGCAATGTCCATGCTCACCGATGTCGATAGAGTATTGGAAGAAATTTTCCTGGGATATGGACAACCTGCAGCCAGTCCCTTTATGCCGGGCTCGGCTCAGCATGATAAGGCTAATGAGGCAATTGGCTATAATATTGAAAAAGCGCGTGAATTATTATTGGAAGCCGGTTTTCAGGACAGCAATAATGATGGTGTATTGGAAACCCCGGATGGTGACAATTTTGAGTTTTCGCTGACTTACTTTCAGGACAGTGATGATACTCGCCGCATGGTGCTGTTTCTGAGAGATTTATATGCTCGTTCAGGCATTATCATGAAACCAAATCCCACTGAATGGTCGGTCATGGTAGAAAATATCCAACAGAAAAACTTCGATGCCATCACCTTAGCATGGACATCAGGTATCGAAATCGACATCTATCAGATGTTTCATTCCAGCCAAACCGTTGAAGGTGGCGATAATTTTATCAATTACCGAAATCCTGAGCTGGATGCCATCATTGATGCAGCTCGTGGTGAAGTAAATGAAGAAAAGCGCATGAATTTATGGCATCAGGCAGAGAAAATTCTGGTGCAGGATCAGCCTTATACTTTCCTCTTCCGTCGCAATACCATGGCCTTTATTGACCGGCGCATTCATAACCTGGAAAAAACTGCATTGGGGCTTAATCTTATGGCTGTCCCGGTCGAGATATATGTCCCGGCCGAACTGCAGCATAGTCGCTAGGCGTTAGACAGACATGCTGAATTATTTGCTGCGACGCATCTTACTGATGATTCCGACGCTGCTCGGAATCACTATTGTAGTGTTTACTGTTATGGCTGCTGCTCCGGGCGGTATTAGTGCCCAGTCGCTGGTTGATGGCATGGAACTGGAACCGCAAAGCCGTCAGGCCCTGGAAGACTATTACAACAAATTGTATGGTCTGGACCAGCCCGCCCCGGTGCAATATGTCCGTTGGTTAAATAATATTTCACCGATTGGTTTTGAAAGATTAGCTGATGGTAGTTTTGGTGAGTTTTCATTGTGGAAAGGTCCTGATCTCGGCACCAGCTTTCGTTATGGCAGACCAGTCACCGATATGATTGCTGAACGACTACCAATCACCTTGTTACTCAATCTGATTTCAATACCACTGATTTATGCTCTGGCAATCGGTATCGGCGTACAAGCCGCTCGCCAACGGGGAGGACGATTCGATGTCACCTCCAATATTTTCCTGCTCGGCTTATGGTCAGTACCGAGTATGCTGGCTGGTGTTTTGTTTATCGGCTTTTTTGCTTCAGAGCAATATTGGCGCTGGTTCCCAACCGGGGGTTTGATGCGCCGCGAAACGGCGGATCAAACATTCCTTCCATTATTTAGCAGCTTTGGCGATGTGTTTATTACCGTGTTGTGTGTGGCATTGATAACGGTTGCTTTGATCAGTGCTGCAGTAAGTTTTTCATTAAAAAAGCGGCAGTATGCCGGGGTCATTGTGGGGGCTCTGCTAGGGTATGCAATGGCGTTTAACCTGCATGGTCAAGCTTTTGGGGTGTTGCATCTATTTTTGATTCCATCCATGGCCTTATTGTTCAGGCTATTGGCTGGGCTTAATAATATTGCATTGAGAATTATCGTAGCCGGAACCTTTGGAATAGGACTCGGATTAGCCATATCGCGATTACTCGGAGTGGACATTCTGCAAGGCGGCTATCTACTGGATCGGTTATGGCATCTGGTATTGCCTGTTATCGCACTTTCATATGGTGGTTTGGCCTTTCTTGCCAAGTTGACGCGTTCATCTTTATTGGAAAACCTAGCCGCTGATTATGCCCGAACGGCAAGAGCGAAGGGAGTGGATGAAGAAACCGTATTATGGCGTCATGTCTTTAGAAACTCACTTTTGCCACTGATTACAGTATCGGCCACTTTATTGCCCAGTTTGTTAGCGGGGTCAGTCATAGTGGAAAGCATTTTCAGTATCGATGGGATGGGCAAATTGGCGGTTGAAGCGGTGCAGACCCGTGATCGTGAGCTGGTGTTATCGGTCACATTGATTTCCGGTCTGCTTACATTAGTCGGCTATTTACTGGCTGATATTGCCTACGCAATTGTTGATCCGAGGGTCAGTTATGACTGAGCAAGTCGTCGATATTCCAGTCAAGCAACCGTCTAAATCCTGGACCCAACAGGTGGTTTCTTCACTGTTAAAACGCACCAGCGCCAAAATCGGTTTGGCCTGGATTGGGCTGTTAGTGTTAATCGCCACCTTTTCACCCTTTCTGGCAAGCAGTCACCCGCTTTACATGGTTGTGGACGGACAGGCTTCCAGCCCATTACTGCAACATATGGAACCACTGGACTGGGTCTGGTTGAGTGGTTTTTTCATAACCCTGGTGATTTCAGCCTTATCAATTGTTGCCTGGAAAAAGATTTTGTTGTGGGTTGCCAGCATTGCTGTGGTGTCATTTATTGCTTACTCGAGCGTAACACCGCCGGTATTGGTGGTATATGAGCATTACCGCGAAATGGAAGCTGCCGGTAAAGTCGACAATATCATTCGGGCACCGATTCCATATTCCGCTAAGGATTATCTGCGTGATTACGCCGATACCGGGATTGAGTCACCCTTATCAGTAAACGAACGTACCCATTGGATGGGTACTGACGAAAATGGGGCAGATGTAGCATCCCGAATGATCCATGCATCCCGTATTGCCTTGGGAATTGGTTTTATAGCTACCGGAATTGCCTTGGTTATCGGAACCATTATTGGTGGTCTGATGGGCTATTTTTCAGGCATTGTCGATATTATTGGCATGCGGCTGGTGGAAATCTTTGAAGCTATTCCAACCCTCTTTTTGTTGTTGTCATTCGTGGCGTTTTTTGGCCGTTCCATTTACATGATGATGGTGATTATTGGGATAACGGCCTGGTCGGGCTATGCACGTTATGTACGTGCCGAATTTCTCAAGCTTCGGCAGCAGGATTTTGTTCAAGCGGCCATCGCCAGTGGTTTACCGCTACGATCCATTTTATTTCGTCATATGTTGCCCAACGGGCTGGCTCCATTGCTGGTCGCGACCAGCTTTGGTGTGGCCTCTGCGATTCTGGCTGAAGCGACGTTAAGCTTTCTTGGTCTGGGTTTAGTCGATGATCCTTCATGGGGACAGTTGCTTAATCAGGCCGTGCAATCTTCGACATTTAACTGGTGGTTGGCGGTTTTCCCGGGTGGTGCAATTTTTATGACGGTATTCGCCTATAACCTGTTGGGTGAATCGTTGCGTGACGCGGTTGATCCCCATACCAATCGGGGGATGCAGTCATGACGTTACTGGAAGTTGAAAACCTGGTAACAGAGCTGGGTGAGGGCGATAACTGGTTACGGGCGGTTGATAATATCAGTCTGGCGGTTGAACCCGGCCAAACCTACTGTCTGGTCGGTGAATCCGGTAGCGGTAAATCTGTGACAGCGTTATCGATCATGGGGTTATTACCGCATGGTCATTACCGGCATCCTGACGGTCATATTAGGTTAACGGATCCTCAGGGACAATTACCTGAAATAGCCTTACTCAATGCGGATGACGAAACACTGAGATCAGTCCGTGGCAGTCGTATCGCGATGATATTTCAAGAGCCAATGACCTCACTTAATCCCGTGCAGACGATTGGCGAACAACTGGAAGAGGTATTGCTGATACACCGTCCCGAACTGGAAGAAGAGGCACGTAAACAGAAGATTCTGGCAGCACTGGCAGAAGTCAGGATTCCGGACCCGGAAGGTCGGATTCGGGAGTATCCCCATCGGTTATCCGGTGGTCAACGCCAGCGGGTGATGATCGCGATGGCGCTGATTTGTGAACCGGCATTATTAATTGCGGATGAGCCGACCACTGCCCTTGATGTAACGGTCCAGGCTGAGATTCTCAAGCTGATGCGTGATTTACAGACCAAATATGGAATGGGCATGTTGTTTATTACCCATGATTTTGGCGTGGTTGCACAAATTGCTGATGTGGTCGGGGTGATGCGTAAAGGCAAACTAGTGGAAAGTGGTAAGACGGCAGATGTCTTACGTAATCCACAACATGAATATACCCAGAGCCTGATAGCCGCATTACCGGAACGGCTGATCAGACCAGACAGGCCGGTGAAACCAGAAAAAGTCTTATTGGAAGTCAAAGACGTCTCCGTATATTTTCCAGTGCGTCGCGGCTTAATGCGCCGGGTAGTCGATCATTTTCGTGCCGTTGAAAACGTTTCGCTGCAGGTCAATGCAGGAGAGGTGGTTGCTCTGGTAGGTGAGTCTGGCTGCGGTAAAACAACATTAGGGCGAGCCTTGTTACGTCTGCAGGAAGTGACATCCGGCAGTATATTTCTTGAAGGCCAGGATATCACCCAGGTATCTGCTAAAGCGATGCGGCCACTGCGAAGACGGATGCAGGTAGTGTTTCAGGATCCGGGGTCAAGTTTAAATCCACGTCTGCCGATTCATACCACGTTAATCGAACCGATGCGGGTTCATGGTATTGGCAGTAGCGATGCTGAACGCACCCAAATCGCAGCGCGGTTTTTGGACAGGGTTGAGATGCCAACCGATAGTCTATGGCGCTATCCACATGAATTTTCCGGTGGTCAACGTCAACGTCTGGCTATTGCCAGAGCTTTAGTGTTGGAACCACGCTTTATATTGTGTGATGAAATAACATCAGCTCTGGACGTTTCCGTGCAGGCCGGTATTTTGCGGTTGTTAAGACAGCTGGTCGATGAAGAGGGTATTGGCATGTTGTTTATCACGCACAATATGGGCGTGGTGGATTATCTGGCCGATCGCATGGTGGTCATGCATAGAGCACAATTAGTAGAATCCGGTAATACTCAAGAAATCATGAATTCGCCACAGAATGAGCATACCAAAAACCTGCTGGATGCCGTGCCACGGTTAGATGACAACTATCTGGCTTCTGCCATTTAAAGCTGACAGATAATTAATTTAACGTTATATCAACTTTTTGTGGCCCCTAAGGTCTGCATAGATAACAAGCCCTAGGGTTTGACTTACTTCTAGCCAAAGGATTTTATGATGCGTTATGTCTTACTATTAATATCAAGTTTAATGCTTTCTTTCTCGGCGCAGGCAGCAGAGTCCTGTCCTGAATTTCTGGATTATGAATTGCCCAAACTGCATTCCAACGAAACAGTCAACCTCTGTAAAGTGGCCAATGGCAAGCCATTACTCATCGTTAATACCGCCAGTCACTGTGGTTATACGCGCCAGTTTGAAGGGCTGGAGGCCTTGCATCAGAAGTATCAAGAAAGTGGTTTGATGGTAGTGGGCTTTGCCAGTAATGATTTTAACCAGGAAGCAAAAGACGAAGCCGAAGCTGAGCGAGTTTGCCGGGAAAACTTTGGCGTGACCTTTACCATGATTGCTCCGAGTTTTGTAACGGGTCAGAAAGCCAATCCGGTGTTTCAGGAAATTAACCAGCAAAGCGAAGAACCAGCTTGGAATTTCAGTAAATACCTGATTAATGCCGACGGCAAAGTCGTTGCCGCTTTTCCCAGCAAAGTTAAACCAAGTGATAAACAGGTGACTGATGCCATTGAGTCATTGCTATAATTCAGACATTTACGATTAAAGAACCGAAGGCTTATTAAAAGTAGAAAATTATTTTTGATAAGCCTTTTTTTATGCAAGGATGCAACGTATTTTGCTTTAGACGCTCATTCGACTTCACTCAATCTCATCAAATGTATCTACAGAGTGACAGTTTTCAGATGCGATTGAGTTTTTAGGCAGCGACTAAAAGCTATCATTCTTATTCCTAATCTAACCTCACCAAACAAATTGTATTAGACAATAGATTTTAACTTCTCAATCAACATAAATGTTTACTGGTTATTTTTTGAAACTGTGCGCAACTATCCGAATCACAAAGAGTTTTTAGTGTGTTTTCACTATCAAGACGATATCCTTAAGATATGACAAAACATATCAACCAATTATTTTTTAACCGTACGCTTGTAGTCTTTATGCTGCTTGCTGTGTGGTTTATTGGTGCGATGAGTTTGCGTTATTTTTACCACCAACAAGTCTCTGGTTATAAAAATCCGATTAATGAGCAGATCAATCAGCGGGTCGGCATGTTATCGGTGTTACAAGCCGAGTTGATTGATAAAGAATTTTCTTTTGTAGGAGCAAACCTCAGACAGCTTGGCGCTATGAGTATTGATGCACCGCAGCAAGTCGCTGCTTACGCTGAAAGACTCAAAAATCTAAATCCCACCATATGGCAGCTATATGTTGCCGATAGCAAAGGTGTAATTACATTTTCTACCAATCCCGGATCTCAACAGCCAATTTCGGTAAGGGATTATTTTACCGAACACATTCAAAACGAACACACCAGTTTTTTCATTTCCTCACCGAGGCAATCCATAATTCAGGAAAGTGCATTATCTATTATGATGAGCTATCCGATTCGGGATAGTGAAGATAAGTTTAGGGGAGTGGTGGTGGCGACCCTTAAAAATGAAGACCTGACTGCTCAGCTTGGAAGCATTACCAAGAACAAAAATATTTCTGCTGTATTGACCGATCAGTCCGGCAAACTCATCTGGTCATCCAGTATGTACGAAGGACTGCATAAAAGTGATATTTATAGTTTATGCAAAGATCATAAATATCTGGCCTCAACTGAGCTGGGTATTCATCGGGTTCAATTAGAGAACAATGCCCAGTGCGATTTTCAGTTTCTCGATAAATGGGGAATGTTCTCCATTGTCGCTGAAAATCGTGCGACGGCCGATCAACTCATAAGACAATATGAACAACAGGTGGTGACGCGAAATATCATCATTTTGATGGTTTTCACTCTGTTATTAGTATTTTTAGGTAACCAACTGCTCAAACAGATTGAATCCAGAAAACTGTTAGCGGTGCTCAATCAGCGAAATAAAGCCATTATTGATGCGATGCCTGATTTACTGCTGACTATGCGGGTGGATGGCAAAATAATTGACCATGAAGTAGAAGATAGTTTTCCTTTATTGGTTGATGCCGATAAATTAAATGGCATGAATATCAAACAACTGCTGGAACCGGATCTGGTAGAGAGAAAACTCGCGTTGATGGCTGCCACAGTAAAGACGGGAGAACCGTCAACCATTGAATATCCATTGGTATTAAACGGCAAAGAATATTATTTTCTGGAACGTCTCACCGCCCTGGATGATAAACACGTACTGGCGTTTATTATAGATATTACCAGTAGAAGAGCGGCTGAAGTTAAGCTGGAATGGCAGGCATTTCATGATGGACTGACTGGACTTCCCAACCGCCTGATGTTCTTTGAGTTTTTAAATAAACTGATACAGAACTATCGGCGTCATAAACGTGAATTTACCATCTTATTTATTGATTTAAATGGATTTAAAGAAATTAATGATAACTATGGTCATCATGTGGGAGATGAGATCCTTAAACATACCGCCACCCAACTCGGCAGCATTCTGCGTGAGACAGATACCGTAGCCAGACTGGGCGGTGATGAATTTGCAGTTTTATTACCCGAAACCTCACCAAGCCAGGCCCAACGGGTTGTTAAATCCATAGTTGAAACCATCAAACAACCGCTAATTCATAACGATAAAAGCCTGTCGGTCACAGCGAGCATCGGTATGGCTGCCTGCCCACAGGATGCCACCTCGGCAGATGAGCTTTTAAATGCTGCAGATAAGCGGATGTATGACGTTAAGTTAACTGAACGATAGTTCTGTGATTCACTATTTTCTTTTTAATGGCCCCAAACTCCTTCGTTGAAGGTAATAGTCCAATAAAAGCCCTGGTAAAAATTACTGCTGGTAAATGAAATTTTTATAGAGCTTGTTTTATATTTCCCCATCGTTTTTATCAGTTGACGTTATAAACCTTCCTTACGGAGCGCTTTTAGGCGCTCAGCAAAAGGTTGGCATATGCATTGCAAAAATTCCTGACAGATAGAGAAATCAAAACTCTCAATGCAAAGGAGATTAACCATGATGCATGTAAAAGAAATTATGAACACTGATGTTACAACGATCTTGCCTTCGACGCTGGTCAGAGAAGCGGCTCAAATCATGCGAGACCAGGATATCGGCTTTCTGCTTATTGCTGATGACAATACCTTAGTCGGTACGGTAACGGATAGAGATATTGTGACTCGCGGCGTATCTCAGGTGAATGATTTATCCGAGATTTCAGTTGATGAAGTGATGACTGTAAAAGTCCTTGCCTGCCATGAAGAAAATACCATTGAAGAAGTGGCTGTACTGATGAATGATGAACAGATTCAAAGAATGCCTGTATTCAATGATGAAAATACTTTGGTGGGCGTCGTCAGTATTGGCGATATGGCTCAACATTTAAATTCTGTCCAGGTAGGACAAGCCTTGAAGGGAATTAAAGAAGGCGTCCATACCACTCATTAATATTGAGTAAGGAAATTATCATGAGTGAAACCATGGAAAAAACAAATATTGTTGAGAAATTGAATGATCTTATAGAAATGGATTATGACGCTATTTCAGCTTATCAAGCCGCCATCGAGCGACTTGAAAATCCAGAGTACAGAGATAAGTTAAATGTATTTATGCAGGATCATGAAAATCATATCGCCGTCCTCAGCCAGATTGTTTGCCAGGAGGGTGGTGCGCCACCAGAGAAGGGTGATTTGAAAAAAATCCTCACCAACGGCAGCGTACACATTGCTCAATTGGCAGGTGATGACGGTATTTTGAAGGCTATGCAGTTGAATGAAGTCATGACCAATAATCGTTATGAGGAAAATGTCCAAGAAGCTTTTCCTGAGCCAGTGAATTCAATTTTGCAAGATCATTTGGCAGATGAACGTCGTCATAAAGAATGGCTGGAAACAACACTTCATCATCTGCATGAGCCACATTAAACGCCTCACCAACGGGTGAGAGGACGCTTCTGTCTCTCACCCGATTTTCAAACAGTTCACTTCGCGACGTTGCTTCACGACCATTACCAGTAACGTTTTTAACTTACTATCAGGAGTACTTTATGAGTGATTCCAACCATCAGTTAAAAGCTCTGTTTTTGAACTGCACGTTAAAACAGTCACCAGCCACCTCAAATACGGACGCCTTTATTGATGTTGCCAGCAAAGTATTGAACGATCTGGAGGTCGAGACAGAAACCATAAGGGTGGTCGATTACCATGTAAGTTTTGGTAATACTTCGGATGAAAAAGGTGAGGATGAATGGCCAAAAATTCTCGAACGTATTTACGCTTCCGATATGCTGATTATCGCGACACCGATTTGGCGTGGCGATAGAAGTTCGGTGGCTAAAATGGTCGTTGAACGTATGGATGGCATTATGAGCGAGGGCAATAACAAAAATGGTCAATATCCCACTTTTAATAAAGTCGCTGGCGTCATGGTAGACGGTAATGAAGATGGTGCCAAAAAAGCCTCCGCCAGTATTATGCTGGACTTATCCGAGCAGGGATTTACGCTACCAGTCAATGCGTTTACCTACTACGTTGGTGATGCCGGTCCGGGACCGAGTTATATAGAAGCCGGTGGCGATAAACACTTTTTTACCAATAATATGACCTTGCTAATGGTGCATAACATGGTGCAACTGGCACAAACACTCAAGGCCAATCCTTATCGTACAGATATCATTGCTATTGGTGAAAAAGCCAAGCAGATGAGCGACTGAGCATGAAGCTCATTGAAATTGTTCAGTTAAGCCGGGCTGACATCTGTCCATTCCCAGCCTTCATGTAAAACCAGTTTATGCAGTAACCTTCGACGCTCATTAAACTCTGCCATGCTGGATTCAAACGTCTTATCACTTTGCAATGTGAGGCCGGAGTGACTGAGAGGTGACAGAGAAGGAAGCGGCGGCACATCTGCCTCAATGTGGCTTAATGCTGAATGGCAGCGAGTAAGATAAAGCTGAATGATTTTACGAATATTTAAGATCGTGGATTCTGCTGGCAGCAATGACTTATCGACACCTGAAACCAATAGGTTCAGAGCCTCATCGACTGTTGCCAGTTGCAATCCCAGAGAAAACTCTCGTTCGTAACTGTAAAAATAATCTAATATCGGATAGGCCAAGCGATTTTCTGCACATTGGATTATCTCACCAGACACTAAATGGATGGTCGACTCAAGATCGCGGAAATCCTCTCCATTCCAGGCATTCAGCACCAGATTGGTCATATTGTCACCTAACAACGACAAATAAAAAGCCAGTTTGCGTCGGCTGATAACACCGTTAAGTAAGGGAATGGCATAGGAAATCATCAAAGTGACGAGGATCAGTCCATTAAAGGCCGCCACACTGGTCAATATTCGTGAAATATCTCCCACCGGTCGTAGATCGCCGATGCCAAGTGTAGATAAGGTAAACCCCACAAAATAAAAATACCCCACCAGATTCGCCGGTTGCATATCCCCATCTTCTATTACACTGCCTGGCATACCAATAAAGATTAAGCCCCAGCCCAGCCATAAACCACATAACCAAAACAGCACCAGAGTGATAATAGTCAATGTGCCGGTATGGGCGAGCACATTACGATTTCCCATTTTATAGGAAAGAGATCTCATCACCCATCGAAGACTTAACGTTAAAGGACCTGCTAAAAAACCACTGCCACGAGTCGTTAACGTCGTCCAGACCGCATCAACCATAATAATAAAAACCAGTACGGCACCGATGAATGTCAGCATGTCATTTCCATAATAAAAAAGCGGGGATATGCAAGATCAACAGCCCCCAGTTAAAAATAATTGAAAAACTTTACGCAAAATTTGTACCCGGCGATTATTTGTGTTCAGAGAAGAGCAACCAATGGATAACCATTTACAAAGTATTTATTCAGTAGGTAATTTTTACCTGATTGCACGAAAATAATACGTTAACCAACAAAGCTTCCAAATCGTTTATTTATTCTCATCACTCCATAGCAGTTTTACTCAAAGTACTTAAGCCAGTTGGAAGCTTTAAAGCTTTTGATAAGCGTCAACCGGTTTGGATAAAAGTAACGCGGACAACTCGTTACTGCTCCCTAAATACCAATTTATATTAAGAGAAGATATGGAGGTGATCATGGTAATTCCGTCTTTCATAAAAATAATGTTTAACGTCAAAGTCAGTGATGGCGCGGGATATATAGCGAAAACCAATAAATAAATCTTCCCTTATAACTTTAGGATTATTTCCTATATTTTTGGCCCTCTTTACGTAGTAAATTGAAGCCCACTCTGTGATTCGCATCACAGACTTGGCCTACATGGTGGTGGTGGGAAATTGAGTCAGCTTTTCACTGCTACAGGCGGGCGAGCCTTTAAAAATTCGCTCAACATGTTTACTGGGAGAGGTCATTTGAGTACTGCCGCTTTATACCAAGAAGTAGATGTCTGTAATGTGAATACCATAACTCAAACAAGAGATTCACTGATTACAGAGCTTTATCAATCACATAATAGTTGGCTCATGGGATGGCTATGCAAAAAGCTGGGCTGCAGTTTTGATGCTGCCGACTTGATGCAAGATACTTTCTCCCGAGTCCTGCAAAAAGATGACCTGAGCAATATCAAAGAACCCCGGGCCTATCTCACCACCATCGCCCATGGTTTGATGGTCAATCATGTAAGACGCCGGGATATTGAAGCGGCCTACCTTGATGAAATTGCCAACTTACCTCAGGCAGAAGCGCCTTCACCCGAAACCATCAATATCATGATTGAAACTCTGACCAAAATCGATGAGATGCTCGATGGGTTGCCAAGCAAAATTCGTAACGCATTTTTATGGTTTCAGCTGGAAGGTCTGACTCATGCCCAAATCGCAGAAAGATTGTCGGTTTCTGTCAGTTCTGTTCGTCAATACATTGCCAAGGCGTTATTACACTGCATTACCATGACGTCTTAGAGGATGGTTACAGCTTAAATGGCACAGCTCAATACCAAAGCCCTTCGTGACGCGACGAACTGGTATGTTCAGCTCACCTCGGGAGAAGCCACCGACAGTGATCGTGCGCAATGGAAAGCATGGATAAATGCCGATCCAGAACATAAATTTGCCTGGCAACAAGTTGAAGAAGTCACCAAAACCTTTATTGGGCTCAATTCAAAAACCAGCATCGCTGTCCTCAATCGGAGCTATACACCCGCATCCAGTACCAGAAGACAGGTGCTCAAAAACCTCAGTCTGCTTTTTGCGTTTAGTTCTGCCGGTTGGATTACCTACAAAGAAAAGCCCTGGTATCACTTTATGGCGGACTACACCACAGCAAAGGGCGAAATCCAAACATTCAGGTTAGATGATGGCAGCAAACTGGTTTTAAATACTGATACCAAAGTGTCGATTCACTTTGACGAACAAATCAGAAGGGTCAGACTGCTGCAGGGCGAGATCTATGTTGAAACTGCTCAAGAAACCAATCCTGTTTACCGTCCCTTTATCGTTCAGACCATGCATGGCACCGTGACGGCGTTAGGTACCCGGTTTAGTACCCGTATTTATAAAAACCGCAGCTGCGTCAATGTATTTGAAGATGCAGTTGAGGTGAGACCGATTGATGGGCTTGGCGATAAAGTTGTCGTGAATGCCGGTGAAGAGGTGAAATTCACCTCCATGCTGTTCCAGCAAAAAATGTTGTTTGATATGTCCGCAGCCGATGCCTGGACCAAAGGTTTTATCATCGTTGATAACATGCCGTTGGCAAAAGTCATCGATGAGCTATCAAGATATCGACACGGCGTGGTGCGTTGTGATCCCGCGATTGCTGATTTAGAAATCTCAGGCGCTTTTCCAATCACCGATGTGGATGCTGCTTTACTGAGTATCGCTAAAACACTTTCGATTCGTATTGAAAGTTTCACGCCCTTTTTGGTCATGTTCAAACCCGCGTAAGCCTTTAGATATCTAGCTTTTCAAAAAAACTTAAAAATAATTTCAAAAAAAATTGTCACTTTCCGATTTTCAATTGGCATAGCTAATAGAACAATAAATAAGATCGGAGAGAGAATGTTGAATTTGCACAATCAAGGCAAACTCTGCCTGAAGAAAAAGTTTTATCGTTGTCTATCAGTTGCTTCACTGAGTATGGCTTCAACTATGTCGTTGAGTCATATCGTGTTAGCAGCAGATGAAACTGTGCAGGAAGCACCCAGAAAAAACTATTCCATCCCAGCGGGCCCATTAAGTAATGCAATCTCAGAGTATGCTGCCGAAACCGGCGTGCGATTAACCTTTGATCCCTCCATCGCCAAAGGCAAGCAAACTGGAGGTTTAGAAGGCGAATTTTCTGTTGATGAAGGCTTTAACCGTCTCTTAAAAGACAGCGGTCTTGAAGCGATTGATGATCAAGATGGTGGTTATTTCCTAGTTACGGCATTACCTAAGTTGGGCGAAGGAACCTTGATGCTGGAAAAGGTAGACGTTCGCGCACAACGCTTTTATGAAGTAGGCCCATTACCCGGCTTGGGACTCACCAAAGAAGAAATTCCCGGAAACGTGCAAAGCATTAGTGCAAAAGAGATTAGAGAATCTCACTCTATAAGCATGACCGATTTGTTTAATACAAAGTTTCAAGGTGTGACGGTTAATGACACTCAAAGCAATCCCTTTCAAATGGATGTTCAATATCGTGGCTTTAGAGCTGGACCTCAAATCGGAACCGCCCAAGGCTTAAGCGTTTTCTTTGATGGTATACGTGTTAATGAACCATTTGGTGATGTCGTGAACTGGGACATGATCCCGATGAATGCTATTGCTAATGTAGATCTCTTTCCTGGATCTAATCCAATATTTGGTTTGAATACACTGGGCGGTGCTTTTGCATTAAAAACCAAAGATGGATTTGATTTCACAGAAACGCATTTCGACGTTTTAAAAGGTTCGTTCGGTCGTGAACAATTGCAAGCTGAGAGCGGCTGGAATAATGGCACCATTGCATTTTTTGGTGCTGGCAGCTTTTTTATGGAGGATGGCTGGCGCGATAATTCACCGAGCGAAGTGAATCAAATGTTTGGTAAGGCCAGTTATCGTGGAGATAGACTAGATCTTAATTTAAGCACTTTGATAGTAACTAATGAAATGGTGGGCAATGGAGGTATTCCACTTACCGACTATGAAGCAGATTCAACAGCGGTATTCACATCACCTGATGAAACAGAAAATAAATTACAACAATTTCAAGTATCTGCTGCTTATCAAGTAAACGATAAATTCAGTATTACCGGGCAAGTATATCGTCGTAATAGCAAGCGTACAGCGCGTGGCGCTGACGTATATACAGACTTTGATAACCAGCATGTTAAACGTAATTTGGAGCCTGGAGAGGAATATACTTGCTTATTTGAAACAACCAATGAGTATGACATACCTGATTACTATGTCATGGATATACCCGATGGCGATATTTTTAATTCAGCAGAGTTTATGAACTTTGCTTTTAATGGTGGATATACAACTGCGGAAGAAGCCTTTGCCAGTCTCCCTGCCACTTCTTTCAATGCGCCTTTACCGGACGATTTCGTCAAAATGGCCCAAAATAATCTATATTATTGGAAAAACTTTCAGTCTACTCGGGTGTTTCAAAACGCTGCTGGTGATTTCCCTGATGTTGTATATGGTCCAATAGATGAAAGTGGACAATTTACTTCCATTTACTCTGTAGCAACCAGTCTATCAGGCCTAAAAGGGGCGGTAAACGATCCTGCTCTTATCGCATTTACTGCATGGGGTGATTATTTCTACACAACACCAGATGGTGTACAGCATCTGATATTGATTAAACCGCCTACCAATGCAGAAGTTTGTCATGGAGACATCCGTGATCCAAGTGAATCAGGCGATTGGCCGCTGGACTTGGTGGATGAAGATGGCAGAAGCATCATGACCGATGGTGGAGAGGATAGTCCTACTGCTTCAGGATTTGTCGAAGGTGTGCCTACTGGCGTGCTGACAGATAACACCATTGAACAAATAACCGATGGTGCTTCAATACAATTTAATTGGAATACAGATCATCATAAATTTATGGTGGGGGCATCTATCGATCGTCCTACAGCATCATATGCAAATACCCAACAGCTGGGCTTTTTTGATGCCAATCGGGATTTTTATTTAGATCCAGATCAGGCACGGGATCAATACGCTGCTGCTGATGTAGCCATAGATAATAATAATTTTGATGGTGAACAAGTGACGAAAAGCTTGTATTTCAGTGAGACATGGAGTCCCGTAGAGACCTGGCATTTTAGTGCCTCAGCACGTTATAACGATACAAAAGGTCACAATACCATGGCTTCACGTACACATGGTCAGTACGTTTATAGTCTCGCCAGATTAGAAGCTTTTCCTAATTACTATGATGTATGTTCGCCAGGAGAGGACTGTCCCACGGGCTATATTATTCCTGATACGTCGAATGTACTTAATGAATCAGAAAGAGAGGATTACAGTTATTACTCGTTAAATCCTTCTTTAGGTGTAGCTTGGCAAGCCAAACCCAACCTGAATGTTTATGCAAATTTCTCACAAGGTGTTCGAGTCCCTTCCGTCATCGAGTTAGGCTGTGCTTTAGATAATACCCCTGTTTTGGTTAACGATGACCCAATCACTGGAGAGAAAACTTATCTCCCGAGGAGCGTTCAAGAAAACAGAACCTGCTCGTTACCGTCAACTTTATCTGGTGACCCATATTTGCCACAAATCAAAGCACAAACAGGAGAAATAGGATTACGTGGTCAGTTGGGAGATTCTTTCCAATGGAATATATCGGCCTATCAAATTGATGTGAAAGATGATTTATATATGATCACTTTCCCGGGCGACAGAAGTTTTTTTGACACAATTGGTGAAACACGACGCAGAGGACTTGAAGCTGGTTTTGCAGGACAAAAAGGTAAATGGGGCTTTATGCTGAATTACTCACTGACGGAAGCCACCTTCCAAAGCAACTTTACCACTGCTGGTGAAGGAAATAGCAGCTCATTCGAAACACCTAACGGATACTATCAGCTCGGTCGTATGATACAAGTCGAGCCCGGTGACACCATGCCAGGTGTGCCATTACATAATCTGAATGCCACCATTTCCTATCAAGCTACACCGAAGTGGAAAATAGGGCTGACTGCTGTGGCGCATTCCTCAAGTTATGTGCGTGGCAACGAAAATAATGATCATAAAGCGGGTGAAAGTTATCAGGAAACTACCGAGACGACTATTGATCCCGATGCGCCAGGATATGATCGATATTTAACTACCAGAAAAGGATCTAACAATCCTGGAAAACTGCCTGGCTATGTCGTGTTTAATCTGCAATCAACCTACCAGTTTACTAAGGGGTTAAGTGCAACCTTGTTAGTCAATAATATCTTTGACGAAGAATATTTCAGTGCGGGTGCACTTGAATTAAATCCATTTACACCTGGAGAGTACGGTGCAATTGGTCCTGATGGGTATAACCATAATTCACTCGAATGGGAAAGTAATACGTTTGTTTCTCCTGGAGCCCCAAGAGCTGCATGGATAGGAGTGAATTGGAATTTTTAGTCATGATTGATTGTGATTTTATAATGAAGCAGGCAGCCAAAGTTTCATATTTAAGCATTGTCAAAGGGGTAATTAGTCACGCTTAAATGATGTTTGATGGGAACATTTACAAATGACCTACCTTTAGTAAAGGATGAGTAAACTTAATATTCAAAAGTAATCAGGAAATTTTTTACTGCTCAAAATCTCAGAATTCAGACTCCTTAAATTAATGAGATTTAGTCAGGTAATAAACCTGATGCCAACTTCGATGCAGTGAGATTTTTACTACAGAGATAAGGTGGTTTTTGCTTAGAACTTGAGCGAAGGGTGTACTTGTTTTCCCCAGTCAGGTACCCCCTTTTTTTTAAGAGAAACCCTAGTTAATTTGTATGCGAGTTAGGGGCGGTGCCATAAAAGGTCCTAAACCCTGCAATATCTTAAGAATTCGGCAATAGTGCAAGGTTTAAGTAAAGCAAGCATTAGCAAGAGATAAATTTCATGCAGAAGAGAGCATAAAAAATATAAATCCATTAAGGAATGAAATGGGAGGAAAGGGAATGGAGAACAAAAAAACATTAACTGGCTTTACTATTATTGGCTTTTTAATAGTAGTCATTCTTATTGCCCTCATACTGACTTTGGCGGCACCCCAATATATGGAATCAGTCGATCGTTCAAAAGAGAAAGTGCTGCGCCATGACTTGATTGTGATGAGAAGTGCTATCGATCAGTATTTGAATGATCACAACGAATACCCCAGTAGTTTGCAAGATTTGGTTGAGGGAAAATATTTGAGAGAGGTGCCAATTGATCCCATTACGGATAGTGAAGATACATGGATCTTTAGTAAGCCAATTTCAGATGAATATGCTGGCAGTATTGCAGATGTGTTTAGTGGCTCGCAGCTGACTTCCTCAGAAGGAACGCCTTATGCAGAATGGTAATACTAGTCCATTCAATTAGGTTGCATATTTTTCTGCACAATTTGTCTATTGATTTTTACAACTTAAAATCGAGCTAAGTAGGGGAGTATGGCTTCATAACGGTAATACTGATACCGCCAGAACTGATTAACGATGGGCGAGACGTGATTTCATCTAAAACAGCAGTTTGGCAGCCGTTAACGTTTAAGTCACCAAATTCAAATTAAGGATATTTTCCCTTTCACTTTCGTTGGTTTTTCGCTAGAAAGGCTGCTGAATAGAGCCGATTATTTTATTCATAGAGAACGTTTTTAAAAAAAAATCCAAAAAAAATTGTCACTTTTGCATTTTCAATTGGCATAGAAGGTAGGGAGCCATAAAAACTTAACGTTTTTTTGGAACCCAGACCGATGAAGATATGCAAATAGTGTGGTGTTCTGAGGCAAGTTCGCAGTTTAAATCATCAGTATTTTGATATTAGGTCAGTTTTTTTACTCACTTAACGAAGGAAAGTTCTTCTATGGATTCAGTACCAGATATAGTTGATGCGGTACTTATTTTTCTCGCATTTTTATCGGTCCTGATCTGGGCTGTTGCTATCACCAAGTTTTTTGTCTTTTACCGTAATACGGGTCATGACCGTCATTTTTTAAGACAGTTTTCGCAAATAAAACATATTGATGAATTGCCAGCGATTATCTCGTCAACCAAAGGCCGTTTATCACGCGTATGCCAAGCCGGATTAGCAGAGTTAGCGTCGTTACAAGAGATGAATAATGCGGTTTTGCCTGAAGACAAACGCCAGATTTTACTGCATGCACTTCGACAACAAGCGCATATCGAACAAACCCGGATGGAAAATGGATTATCAGTACTGGCCAGTGTCGGATCCACCGCACCGTTTATCGGTCTTTTCGGTACCGTCTGGGGGATTATGAATGCGCTTAAAGCGATCTCAGCATCTGGCTCAGCCAGTCTGGATGTAGTGGCAGGACCAATTGGTGAAGCGTTGATTGCTACTGCTGTCGGTATTGCTACGGCAGTACCTGCTGTTCTGGCTTATAACTACTTCCTGCGGAAGGTGCGTCTTTCTGTTGCCACCATGGATAATTTCGCTTCAGCGTTTCAGTTATTAGTGCTGAAATCCGGTGGTCAATTTGATGAAGTGAATCGAGCCAACAATTCGGACAGCGGTATTCATTAAAATCAAGCATCGACTGTAAAAGCAACCGTCTTAATTTTGTAAGGAATTCCGTTATGGCAATGAATATGGGTAGTGATGACGCTGCAATGAGTGAAATCAATGTAACGCCCTTGGTAGACGTTATGTTGGTATTGCTGACCATTTTTATCGTTACCGCACCTTTATTAACCAACGCGGTACCGGTTAATCTTCCCAAAGCCACTTCTGATCTTTCACTGACTCAGCCAAACACCATCAGTATTAGTGTGACCGATGATGGTACGGTTTATTTTACCGATGAGGCTGTTTCTCAGGAGGATCTTGATCTGCGATTAATGCAGACCTCAGAAAATGCAGACAGTACCGTTGAAATTTTTGCTGATGAAAAAGCCGAATATGGGAAAGTGGCCAAGGTTATGGCATCCATTCAGCGTGCGGGCATTACGAAATTCACTTTTGTGATGCAACCTGAGACGATTAATTAACCATGGTTGATTGGCAAAATAAATTTGTGAATAACTGATATGACAACCCTGGTTCCGGATTTTTCATCAGCCCAGGCCATTGGTTCTGACCGAATTATCCCTGGGTTTTTGCTGGCTTTAGCAATTCATATTGGTTTATTAATATTGTTTCTACCAGTGATTGAATATTCACCGCCAGCTGCCCCCATGCGGATTGCTGTACAAGTGACGCAGCTTCAAGAGGAGGTTGAGCCGGTTGATGAAGAACCAGAAATCGTCGAACCGGAGCCGATTCCAGAGCCGGTAGAACTGATAAAGCCTCCAGTTATTGATAAACAAATTCTTGTCGCCAAAGACGATACGCCACCAGAACCCGAAGAGCTGGTTGTGCTTGAAAAGGTACCTGAAGAGGAAGTTGTTGATGAAATAAAGCCGGTAGAGCCACCGCCCAAGCCAGAGCCGGTAAAACCTGAAGCCAAAAAAGTCAAAAAGCCTAAACCCAAGGTTGAACCCAAGCCGGAAAAACCGAAAGTTATTGAGAAGCCAAAACAGGAATTACCGATAGCTGAACCGAAAGTGGCTGAAGTGATTGAGGAGCCTGTCACGCCCTTACCTGATGAACCTATAAATGAGGAGGTAGCAGAAATATCACCGTTGCCATCTTCCAGTGTCAGTTCAGAGAATGCATCCTCAACCAGTAAAGCAGTCAATGCCACCGGTGATAACCCCAACGAAGATAACAGAGGCGGGACAGATGAAGTTGATCGTAACGAAGCCTGGAAAGGTTACGGCCAATTACTTTACGCCATGGTTTCGAAAAATAAAAAATACCCCCAACAGGCCATTCGCCGTAATTTGGAAGGCATTGTTATGGTCAGCGTACGATTTGATAAAGGGGAGATGGTAGAAATAAACATCATAGGACAAGGCAGCGGACATCAAGTCCTGGATAGAGCTGCTCGCGAGATGTTAGAAAAAGCCGTAAGAGAATTGCCCGTGCGAGGCAACCTGTCGAATAAATCGTTTACCGTCGTCGTGCCAGTGGATTTCAAATTAACTGGGTAGCTGCTAAGTCCTGAACGTTCTAAGCATTTGCTCGTAACAATAGCAATACAAATAAAAATGCGGCTATCAAATTATTAGTTATGGAGCCTAACAGTGAAGTAGGTTTGGTTTTATTCCAGCATTTAATATCCTTTATGACTATATTGATTAGACACTATTTTTAAGGACATTTTTAAATGGAATTTTTATTTATATTGCTTTTAGTAATCTCCGCAATAGTTATGTACAAACTCTCTGGATTTGGTGGGAGAGTGAAATTAGCTCAACGGAATCAAAAAACATATCCCTACTATAAAAATACAACTTTACTTACCCCTGCTGAAATATCCTTCCGACATAGCTTGAAAATTGTTGTCGGAGATTCCTATGACATAAACTCTAAAGTTCGCCTAGCAGATCTTATTTCAGTGCATAAAGGATTACCGAAATCTGAATGGTCTAGATCTTTTAATCAGATAAAAGCAAAGCACGTAGACTTTGTTTTGGTGGATAAAACAACTACAGAAATTCTATGCGGTATAGAATTGGATGATTCCTCTCACAATAACCCAAAAAGACAAGATCGAGATAGCTTTTTGGAAGCAGCGATGAAAAGTGCCAAGCTTCCGTTACTGAGATTCAAGGCAGAGCAAACATATAATTCCAAAGAGATTGAGGAGGCGATCAATTTAGTTTTTAAACCATCGCTCTTGATGACACATGATGAGAGTGAAGAGATAAAAGTTCGAATTGAAGCAGATTTGGATGTAAACAAATTCGATGAATTTATTACTAACAAATGTCCGCAGTGCAATGCTGAATTAGTTGAACGAAAGGCATCAAAAGGGCGTCATGAAGGAGTGAAATTTTTGGGATGTTCAAACTTCCCAAAATGTCGCTATCGTAAAATACTAGTCAATAGTAACTAATTGGATAATTGGGTCAGTTTAAAGTTGATATCCAATACTTAATAAGTCAGTTCTAGGTAGTTTATGGAAAAACATAGAGAAGAGTTGTACTCACTTATTGGTAGAACAGTCATTCTGTTTCAGCGATATGAATATACTTTTAAATCCCTCTTGATTAGATCTCTCATAGTGGGGACTGCTGACACACTTAAAGAAAATTTTGAAGAACGTTCACTAAAAATACGGAAGAAGAGTCTGGGCCAACTCGTGGCTATGTATATAGATGAATTTGTTACAGCTGAAAATAATACAGATGTTCTAGATTCAGATATCTACAGTTCTCAATTTAGCATTCGAGTTTCGATGATTTTAGATTCGATTTCAAAAGATGAAATGAAAAAAATGTACAAGTCTTTGGTAGATGATCGAAATTTTGTAATTCACCACCTGATAACAGAGTTAATCCCACACGACGCTTTGAGTTATCAAACGATGATCACCAAACTTTCTGCAATAAATCAAAAATTCGAATTAAATTTAGAAAATCTCTTAATATTTCACGAAGCAGTATCAGAAGGGTATAGGCAATTGATTGAGGCACAAAGAAGATAAAAACACTTTAAAATCAGCTACATGATATTTGTGAATTCATTTGAAAACTATTAGTTACGCTTATCTTTGGCTATTTCATAGTTAGACTATAAATTAATTTAATTTTTTAAATAAAACAATCAAGCCTTTTCTTTTCTCTTAGTTACATGTAAATGATTTTTATTGTTAATTAGTTGTTTTGCTAAGCAATTGATTAAGTTCAAAATGTGCTATTGTAAAAATATTACATTTCGCTATATATCTGCGACAGGGGTGTCAAGAGTATGAACGAGGAGCTTGATCAACAATCGGTCCATGGGCTTGAAACGCGTAATATTTGTACATTAATTGATGAGCCTTCAATAGAAGATCTTTTTGGTGGAAATGGTCATGACCGAACCGCTACTAGTCTCTCCTCGGCAATCACTGAGTTTTCTGAAGTTGATAATGCTATCGGTCTTGAAGGTGATTGGGGCTCAGGTAAATCTACTGTATTAAAGCTTGCTGAAACTAAATTGTGCAATCAGAACGAAGGTAAATTTAACTTTTCTGTTTTTACTATGGATCTATGGACTACACATAGTGATGGTTTTAGAAAAGCTTTTCTAGAAACCTTTATTTCATGGGCAAGAAATAAAGGTTTAATTGATTCTGATACCGCTACCCGTGATTTGGAATATGTGCGTGGTAAGAAGAAAACGATTAAGTATTCTAACCTACGAGAATATAATATTTTAGGTCTGATATTTCTTGCGATAGCACCACTTCTACCCGTAATTTATACATGGCTTAGCCCCTTTGCCTTCAATCCTGAAATTGCTGATAACGTCCCACCAAATCTTCCTTTGTGGATAGGTAGTTTTGTATTGGCAATTTATTTTTTAGTTCTGCTTAAGTCGTTAAAACTTTATCGCAAAGCTGAGCCTAAAGATAAATCTTTTATTAATGCTATATCCAGCAGTTTATCTATATTCACGAAAGATGTTGATGCAGAAACAATAACGCAAGCTATTACTGAAGAAGATCCATCTACAATACAGTTTGAAAATGCTTTTCGTAACATAGTAAATAAAATTCAATTCAACTCGAATAACAGAGTAATAATTGTCCTCGATAACGTTGACAGGTTACCGGTTAAAGATATACCTGAAGTTTGGTCTTCTATAAGATCCTTATTGAAGCGAGATGAAGCAACAGATGACTACCCTGATTCATTTGTTACTGTAATAATTCCATATGACAGAAAGTACGTACTTAAAGCTTTTAATTTAGATCCTCAAGACGATCAAGCAGGCTTCATGTCTGAGGATGTAATCAGAAAAACTTTCAAAAGAGTTTTTTATGTCTCTCCAACGGTACCTTCCGATTGGAAGAGCTTTTTTAAATCTAAGCTATCTGAATCTATTAGTTATGGATTCTCCATCGAAACCGTATATAGATTAGAGAAAATTCTTGAATATCACTTTCAAGAATTGAAGAAACAACCCACGCCAAGACAAATAATAAATCATATCAATGAGCTAGCTGTTCTTTGGCAGGCTTGGGGAGACATTATTGATATCCACTCGCTATCGATTTTTACTTGTATTAGATCAAAACTCTCAAATGATCCCAATTTACTTAAAACCCAAATTATCTGTCCAAGAATTGAGAATCTCATCCCTAATATAGATTGGCGTAGAGATATAGCTTCGTTGATCTTCAATGTGGACCGTGATCATGCTTATCAAGCTCTCCTATCACAAGACCTATCGAGATTGCTACCTGCGGAAAATTCTGATGAATTGAAGATGCTAACAACAATAAAAGGATTTACTTCTGTAGTTGTTGATTTGGTACAAAGCGAAGCCGATGAGTGGTCCGCTGAAGATCCTCACCTAATATCTAATGTTGTCAGTAATGTAATGACTTTGGAGTTGGAGCAGCATGAGCTTGATGTCATTTTTCTTAGGCTTGCATCAACTCTCCCAACATTAGCTGATATGGATAATGATGTGATCTTGAGTAATTATTCGGGACTTATGGCTTTACCTGGACAGATATTTAATCCAAAAGAACGGATGGAAGTAATTAAAAATCTTACAAATTGGGCAAATAAAAATATAGTTAATATCGATGATAACTTTAAAGAGCTAGGTAAAGATTGGGCAGATTTCTATTCAGGTTTGATAATTTCGCTGACTGAGAAACAGCTTTCATCCCTTGTATTAAAAACGCCACTCCCATCAAGTGCAGAGATTATCTTAGGAATAGCTAACGCAGCCCCAGGATTAGGGGTTTTCAATACAGGCAACTTAACTATTAAGAGAGCAGATTTAGAAGAAGCTATTAATGAAAAAATCGAGAGTGACAAAAAACTGCTTTTATCTGTATTGAAACCACTAGAAAAGTTGCTCACTCCAAACCTTATTAAGAATATACAAACTTCCTTAGCAAACATTGTTAAACAACCAAAAGACATTTCTGGAAATGATTTAGATCTTATTTCTAACATCTTTTACTTCACATATAGCTCTGAGGTTTTTGAAGATAGGGAAGTTTTAATAAACGATTTAGTTTCTTCTGTAGTAACTCTTTGGCATTTAAAGAATTATTATGAAGAGGAGGGGCATCATCAGACTTATTTATGTTGGCTAATGTTAAATCAACTTGGTCCAGTTCAGCAAAATCACTTTTCTAGTCAGGTAAATCACCCTCAGTTAGGTAATCTAAATGCAACTGTTCCATATCTAAAGACTCTTCAAGAGAAAAATTCTTATTCTAATGAACAGATAGATGATTTAGTTCAGATAACGTCTGACTCCAAACGTTTTACTACTTGGCTTAACTACGCTGAAAAAGCATCTGACACCAATAGTGTATTTACTGAGGTTCTCAAGAAACTTCTGATAGATTTAAGCTTTAAGACTATGAATGCCAGCCTTACTGCTAGAAAATATGCATTCATTAAATCTCTTCTCGATTCAACTCAAGCGACAAGGTTTCTACATAGATTATCTAAATGGTCAGATTCTCTTATAAAATCCTTTTCTGGAGTAGCATGTTTAGATATACCACCAGAGTTGCTATTCGACATTGATTCTTATGATATTGCTGATCTTAAATGCTTAATAAAAGTCACCGATGCTTATTTAAAAGAGATTGATGCTAACGAATGGGAAACTCATTTAGAAACGGCCTCCGATACACTTGGGTTAGTTATTAGAAGACAAAAACTCACACTTTCATTTACCTTGTTAGTAAATAATTTTAGAACACCTGTGGTTAACCATGCGAGAAAACTACTTGAAGGTACAAATTTAGTTGATACTTATAAATCAGAATGGTCACTAATTCTTCAGTGTTTTAGGCCTACTACGTTAACAGCCATTTCTAAAGATATGCTTAATATCTTCACGAATACCGTCATAGATGAGACCAAAGCATCTGAATTTATTATCTTCTATAAAGATCTTATAGCCCACTTCCCGATTGACAAAACCTCTGAACCTCTAATTGATAGGTTATTGATAAACCTTGTAGCCACGAGTAATGAGACGATAAGACAAGTCTTTAGAGATAATTCGATCAACCTTTCGAAGATTTATAAAGTTCTTTCGCGAGATGCAAAGACAAGGTTTGATGACATACTGAATGAGCTAAGAGATGATACTGATGATGAAGACATTAAAATGTGGGCAAAGGAGCTTTCATCTTTATTTAATGGGTGACTACGTCTTCTTTTCTTATATTATTTTTTTGAGAATGTGGCTAAACGTATAAATATTGCACGTGTTAAAAAGAAATTACTGCACTATTGTCGGAAAGGATTGGCGATTTTCGTTGGTATGATTTATGACACACCTGGGCGAGTTGGCATATTCAAAACGGGACGCCAATACATATTCTGCAAGAAATGGGCGGGCGGTCTGATATCAGGATGGTGCAGCGATATGCACATTTATCCTCGGAACATTTAAACGTTTATGCAGACAGTTTATGTCAGTTGAAAACAGTGGCTACATTTTCGGCTACAGCAAACGCTAGAAACAAAAAAGCAGCTACCAAATTAATGATAACTGCTTCGATGTACTTCAATTTTTGGTGCGCCTGGCACGATTCGAACGTGCGACCGCCTGGTTCGTAGTTTGCTTTAGAATTAACTTAATCTACATATAAAACAAATACTTGCATCCCTGGCTTATTATTTCTATTTAGTTATAAATTATTCATTTTTAGGTGTGATTAGTGCTGTCAATACAATAAATATATACTTGATTTATTTCTATATTGGGTTGTTTATGGACGAACTACGTGAAGAGCTGTATTCACTCATTGGCAGAACAGTCATACTGTTTCAGCGATATGAGCACACCTTTAAATTCTTATTAATTAGATCTCTGATAGTGGGGACGGCTGACACACTCAAAGAAAATTTCGATGTACGTTCTCAAAAAATACAAAAGAAAAGTCTCGGTCAACTAGTAGCATTATTTAATAATGAAATTGTTAAATTTGAAGATAATACTGATTTTGAAGATTCAGATATCGACAATACACAGTTTAAATTTCGAGTTTCGATAATTTTTGATTCTTTTTCAAAGGATGAAATTGACAGTAAATACAAAACTCTGGTTGATGAACGAAACTTTGTAATTCATCACCTGATATCAGAGTTAACACCTGGCGATGCTTCGAGTTACCGATCGATGCTCACAAAGCTTTCGGCAATTAATCATAAATTCGAAGTAGATTTGAAAAATATTTTAAATTTAAACAATGCACTGGCAAATGCATACCAGCAAGTTCTAGAATTTAATAATGCCGAATAATAAGTTACACATTGCTATATTCACTTAATTATCAGATATTTAGTTTGAATTATGGTGTGCTCACGAGTCGAATTTAGAATTTTCAATAAAGCCATTAAGAGTCGATAGTTTCATATTCTGACAGTTTCCAATCCCGTTTATCATATACATTAGTTATCTTAAGTAACAATAAGACAATATTTTTGTTAAAGTCAGTCTCTTAGCAATAAACGTCTTTTAATGGCTGAGGTAGATGATGGAATATCTAGGTTTTGATATAAAAAATTTTAAAGGTATCGAGCACTTAAATTTAGACTTCACTAAGAAACCCAGCGCACCAGTGACAACGCTTGTCGGTCTGAATGAGTCAGGTAAGACATCAGTACTTGAGGCGATAAGTTTTTTTGATTCTAGAAATGAGCATCTAGAGTCACTTTATGAAGAGCGTTTTTCTCATGGGGATGTCAATTCATTAGTTCCTCTCAAGAAGAAAGCTAATTTTAATGACACCATTGAAATAGCGGCTTGGATCTCTCTCTCAGATGAAGATAAGCAAGATATCAAAAAGTTTGCCAAAGATTCTTTAGAGTTCAATTTAAATATTCAAAAGATACCTGACGCCTTTACAATTACTAGGAAATTAAAGTTTGAGAAGTCAACCTATAAATCCACGCAGGCTATATGGGCAATAACACTTGATGGTAAGTCTCTTCCACGGGGTAAGAAAGAGAGAAGGTTAATTGAAGCTAATCGTAAGAAGTGGAACGAACTCACCGATTATATTTCCTCTAAATTACCTTCAATTTTATATTTCCCTACCTTTCTTTTTGATTTTCCAGAGAGAATTTATCTAGATGTTGAAGATGAATCAAAAACTAATGGTTATTACAGAAAAATTATTCAGGATATTTTGGATTCGCTCGACGATAATCTAAACATAGATGATCATATAGTTAATAGAGCACTTGATTCAGAGTCCTCAAGTCGTAGAAGCTTGAGCTCAGTTCTGAATAAAATGAGTAAATCGGTTACCAGTACAGTTTTTGAAAGATGGAATGAAATTTTTGATAAAAGAATGCCTACAAAGGACATAAGAGTTAATGTTGATGTCGAGGTAGGAACTCCACCAAACACAGATAAAGTTTATCTTGAATTTGAAATGGTTGATGGGGAATCAATATATCTAATCTCTGAGAGGTCTTTAGGATTTAGATGGTTTTTCTGCTTCCTACTTTTTACTCAGTTTCGCTCTTATAGAAAGCATCAAAAAAATACGCTTTTTTTGTTAGATGAACCAGCCTCTAATTTGCATTCAAGAGCCCAGGTTCAGCTTCTTGAGAGCTTTTCGAAGATAACCCAAAATGGCGGTCAAATCATTTACTCTACGCATAGTCCTTACCTAATTAATCCAAAGTGGTTGGAAGGGACTTTCATAGTTAGGAATGATGGGTTGAAGTATGAAGATCCGAAAAGTGAATATGATTACTCTTCTCGAGACACAGATATTCGCGTGGAAAGATATAGAGAGTTCGTAGGTCGTAACGCAGATAAAGAAACATATTTTCAGCCAATACTCGACACCTTAGATTATATGCCTAACAAATTGGAATACATTCCAAACTGTATAATGGTAGAAGGTAAGAATGATTATTATTTTCTCAAGTATTTTCAAGGATTGCTTCCTGAAAAATATGCAAGTCTACATATTTTGCCTGGTACAGGTTCCGGTGCTTTAGACCCCTTAATATCAATGTATTTAGGTTGGAATAGGGATTTTTTAGTTCTTCTTGATGATGATGCTGCAGGTCGTAAAGAGAAAAAAAGGTATACCGATGAGTGGTATTTACCAACGTCTCAAGTTCTGACCTACCAAGATATCAATATTGATTGGCAAGGATATGAGGTTGAAAACTTAATTACAAGTTCAGACTTAGAGAAAATTGCTCAACAATACTTTCCTGGCAAGAAAGTTAGTCAATTAAAGAAGAAAGATTTATGTAGGTTAATTCAAGAAAAAACTCTTAAGAATGAAACACATGATTTTGAAGCTGCGACTATAGATAACTTCAAGGAACTCTTTGAATATCTTATTAGAGCTCTACCATGATTTCATTACTTAATAGGCAATAATAATGCCCATCTTAATAGAATACCTATCTGTATGGGATATTTCGCATAGATGGGCTGCTTATGATGTTGACCGTTATCGTTTTATATTTCCTCTTGCAGTTAAAGATAACTTCAGACTAATTATGGAAGCCATTTTAGAAGGCGAACTTTTCTGCGAAACCCTAACTTTAGAAAAACGTCCATCAGATTCTAAAGCTGATCCCAAATACTATATTCGAACGCACATCGATGATGTATATGCATGTATTGGTGGGCAGAAATATAATAAAAAATTACTAAATTGGGCAATTATTTCTCGGGGAGATTTTCATGAATGGTGTGAACGTCGTTCAATACCATTGCCTGAGTTCTGGTTTCCAAAAGGTTGGAAGTACGATTTTGAATGGCCTGAATATGGCACAAGAGCTAGTTGGGCTCGCCATGAAGAACCTGAAGAGCAAGGTGGCTTTTCTTTACGTTTTGATATACCCGAAATGGGTGATGCACAAAATATTAAAAATCTGACTAATCAAAAGGTTTCTGATGGAGAGTTAGATATAGATTCTGCTACAAATCTAAGACCAAACCAGTTAACAAAATTGATAGTTCAACGGATAGCCTTGAAAATTTGGGAAGATCCAGACAATAAAGATATCAATATCTCTCAAATGGCACGTCATGAAGTTATTCTGAAATATGCCGGTGTCGAACACTATGATCACGGAACAATAACTAAATGGGTTCGGGAGATTGCGCCGGTAAATCTCAAAGGGAAAAGAGGCAGGCCATCAGATAAATCTGACGAAGCTGGGGAATAACTAATTTTTTAAAAAAGTTAAGTTATTGAATAATAAGTATTAAAAAATAGTACGTCTTATTTTATTGCCTGCATCAACTTGTTCAGTCTATTTTTCTCAACACGTTAAGCGATGATTGTAAGAGCTCCCAAACAAAAGGAGCTTTTATCATGCAAGATTCAAATAGTTTTGATGCTGGTTGCTGCGAGGACGGAGCGAACTCCCGGTCGCCCCGCCCGCAGCAGGAACACTCTCAGGGTACGCAGTCTAGTAACACAGTACCCTCTAATTGCATAAACACATCACAGACTAAGATTTTAAGAGTAGGTATTGATAGTTTGTATCTGTCTTATCAGGGTGAACTATTCGAAGACAAATCCATAAGACTAAACCAGCTCAAAAAACTAGCTCAGTCGAATCAAGAAACTGATGTACCACTTGCTCAGGACAATATAAAAGGGCATTTATTTGAAGTAAAAGATCGTGGACGACACCCTTTTGCTTTTATTCTCAACGATAATCATTACCGGATTGAAATTGCCAAGTTAGGTGCTAAACGAACCCCTTTAGCGCATGCACAGATTTCAAGTGAGTTATTAACTTGTCAGGGTGCGCCATTAGCCGTTGAAGTACTGACCGATATCGTCTCAACATTAGGTATTGTGACAAGCTCTGCAAATGTGAGTCGCGCCGATCTGTTTGTTGATTTTTTAACAGATTATCCGCTTTCATCCATTACCGAAACGCAGTGGGTGACCAGGGCAAGAGATATTGACCGATTTACTGTATCACGTGTCTTTTCTGGTTTTGTTATTGGGGTAGGGGGGGATATTTCGGCTCGGCTCTATAATAAATCCCTAGAAATGATAAAAAAGCCCAGACCTTATTTACAGCAGATTTATAACGAATTGGGGGTATTACCTGAACAGCAAGTATGGCGTTTAGAATTTCAGTTTCGCCGTGAATCGTTACGTCAGCTAGGCATTGCTAGTTTTCACGATCTGAATGGCGCATTAGGCAGTTTATGGCGTTATGGCACTGAACAATGGTTACGTTTATGTATTCCAAGTGAAACGGATAAAACCCAGTCACGTTGGGAGACTGTGGAATTTTGGCAAATCCTTCAGCAAGTGTATTGGAGTGGAGATTCTAAAATTCAGAAACGTGCAGCGCCATTGGGACGAGCTCCATGCGATAGAACGTTGTTTGTGAATGGCCTTAGCGCGTTATCTTCCTTTATGGCGAGAGAAGGCATTACTGATCCGGTCGAAGGCTCACACGCTTTTATTCGCACGGCCAAGCAATATCATGATAGCAGGGAGTATTTAACGGGATTAGATTTCTTTGGTTATCTTCATCAAAAAGTGTCAGAAAAAGCCCGAAAATTTAACAGCTTCAAAAATATGCCTGCTGATTCACATCTCCATCCAGCCGATGCCGCAATTGCGGATGCTTATAGGAAATTGAGTGATGGTGAATAATGATGAAATACTCAATCTATATGAAGCGGCTGATTATCTTAAAATGCATTGGCAGACCTTACGTGAGAAAGCGGTACGTGGAGAAATACCTGCCGCTAAACCCGCCAAGCAATGGGTATTCATTAAATCAGATCTTGTCAGTTATTTACGCTCGTTCTATTCTCGGTCTTGGCTGGGGTTGCAAGTACAACGTGATGGAGGAACATCTCAATGTTGTATAAGCGACGAAATTCTGAGTTCTGGTGGTGCAAATTTACCGCACCAAACGGACGCAGAGTACAAAAATCTACTAAAACGGTAGATAAGCAGCTAGCCCAGGAGTTTGAGGATAAATATCGGGTTAGCTTGTGGCGGATCATGCAGTTAGGTGAGAAACCACGTAGGACATGGAAAGAAGCGGTTATCCGGTGGCACAGGGAAAACCAAGATAAGAAGACCATCAAAGATGATTTGGCACATATTCGCTGGGTCGATCCTTTTATCGGTGGTCTTTATCTTGATGAAGTGTCTCGTGATCGTATAGATGATATAACCGATGCCAAGCTTAAAACGGGGGTTAAACCAGCAACAGTTAATCGTTTGTTGGAAGTCGTTAGAGCCATTTTAAACAAGGCATCACGGGAATGGGAATGGACTGATCGAGCACCTTATGTTCGGATGCTCAAAGAACCTAAAAGGCGTATTCGTTGGCTCACGCCAGAAGAGGTTCATCAAATCCTTATCCACTTACCTGATCATCTTGCGTCCATGGTTCGGTTTTCACTGGCAACTGGTCTACGTGAATCAAATGTCACGGGGCTTGAGTGGAACCAGGTTGATCTGACTAGGCGCGTCGCATGGGTTCATGCTGATCAAGCCAAAGCAGGTCGGTCAATCGGCGTACCGTTAAACAATGAGGCGGTTGTTTTGTTAAGAACATTACAAGGCAATCATGATCGGTTTGTGTTTTCCTATAAAGGAAGACCTATTAAGAAGGCAAATACTAAAGCGTGGCGTAATGCGTTAGTGTCAGCAGGGATTGAAGATTTTCGTTGGCATGATTTACGTCACACCTGGGCGAGTTGGCATATTCAAAATGGGACGCCAATACATATTTTGCAAGAAATGGGCGGGTGGTCTGATATCAGGATGGTGCAGCGATATGCACATTTATCCTCAGAACATTTAACCTCATATGCAGACAGTTTGTGTCAGTTGAAAACAGTGGCTACATTTTCGGCTACAGCAAACGCTGAAAACAAAAAAGCAGCTACCAAATTAATGATAACTGCTTGATTGACTTTCAATTTTTGGTGCGCCTGGCACGATTCGAACGTGCGACCGCCTGGTTCGTAGCCAGGTACTCTATCCAGCTGAGCTACAGGCGCTTTAAAGCGTGAAATTGTACTGTTTTTTACTGATTATCACAAGGATAATTTCAGAAAAAAATGGCGGAGAGCGAGGGATTCGAACCCTCGATAGGGATTAACCTATACACCCTTAGCAGGGGCGCGCCTTCAGCCACTCGGCCAGCTCTCCATCAAGCCGGCCATTATACCAGCTGTGATTCTTTTGGCTAGTCGATTTGCCTAATTAACCTGCGTTTGATTGATCTTTTTCAGCTTGAATACGATCATAGATTTCTTCACGGTGAACTGTGACATCTTTTGGTGCATCTACACCGATTCTTACTTGATTACCTTTGACACCCAGTACATTTACAACAACATCATCACCGATGATGAGAGATTCTCCAACGCGACGTGTAAGTATTAACATGTTATTCCCCTTTCAGTATAAAATCTGGCACCGAGGGGGAGGAGAGTGATGACTCCTTTCGTTGAGCTAGGCCTCGTGCCAGTTCCGTTTATTTCCTTTTGGAAGATCTTTTGTCTTCCTTCCTCTATGACAGCGTTGGACAATAAATTATCCGCTTATCTTTGGTGGAAAGTATATCAGGATAGTTGCACCTTATCGATAGGAAAAACTTCCTGATATCAATGGTTTACTTAGCTTGTTCTAGCTGGAATGCCTTATGTAAAGCTCTCACGCCCAGTTCCAGATATTTTTCATCCACCACAACTGAGATTTTAATCTCGGAGGTGGAGATCATGCTGATGTTAATATTTTCCTGTGCCAGGGTTTCAAACATAGTACTGGCAATACCTGCATGTGAACGCATACCCACACCAACCAGTGAAATTTTTGCGATATGTTCATCGCCTGTAACTTCACGGGCACCCATGGATTCTGAGGTTTCTTTCAGTAATTTCAACGCTGTTTGATAATCATTGCGGTGAACGGTAAAGGTGAAGTCGGTAGTGGAATCATGACCAGTGTTTTGGATAATCATATCCACTTCGATATTTTTCTTGGCAATTGGCCCCAGAATTTTATAGGCGACACCTGGTTGATCAGGGACGCCTAAAATAGTTAGTTTTGCCTCATCGCGATTAAAGGCAATACCTGAAATAAGCGCTTGTTCCATTGAGGGTTCCTCAGAGGTAATTAATGTGCCGCCACCGTCAGTAAATGATGAAAGTACGCGTAATGGCACGTTGTATTTTCCAGCAAATTCGACCGAGCGAATCTGCAAAACTTTTGCTCCCAGGCTGGCCATCTCGAGCATTTCTTCAAAGGTAATGTGATCCAGCCGACGTGCTTCCGGGACAACGCGTGGATCAGTGGTATATACACCATCCACGTCAGTATAAATCTGACATTCATCGGCTTTTAACGCTGCAGCCAACGCCACCGCAGTAGTATCGGAACCACCACGACCCAGCGTAGTAATATTGCCTTGCTCGTCACATCCCTGGAATCCTGCAACGACGACAACTTTGCCATCGCTGAGATCCTGACGCATTTTTTCATCATCGATCTGCATGATGCGGGCTTTGTTATGTGCATCGTCAGTGAGGATTTTTACTTGGGATCCGGTATAGGATTGTGCTGGCATACCCATTTGCTCAAGTGTCATGCTGAGCAGGGCAATCGTGACCTGTTCACCCGTTGACAATAGAACATCCAGTTCACGACCACGTGGATCTGGATTAATTTCTTTCGCCAAAGCCAGTAAGCGATTGGTTTCGCCGCTCATAGCGGAGACGACCACCACGATATCGTGACCATCTTTACGATATTGAATAACTTTTTTAGCGACTTCCTGGATACGTTCTACAGAACCGACTGAAGTACCGCCGTATTTTTGTACGATAAGTGCCATGACTTAATTTTCCAGCTTAGATGCCACCCAGTTGGTGACGGAGTCGAGTGCGGCAGTTAATTTTTGTGGTTCGCTACCACCGCCTTGTGCCATATCTGGTCGGCCGCCACCTTTACCACCTACTTGTGCGGCGACATGCGATACCAGGTCACCGGCCCGAATTTTATCGGTCACATCTTTAGTGACACCGGCGATTAAGGTGATTTTTTCACCTTCTACAGTTGCCAGAATAATGGCGGCACTGCCCAGTTTGTTTTTAAGTTGATCAACCGTATCACGCAGGCTTTTTACATCAGCCCCTTCAAGATCGGCGGCCAGAACTTTTATCGATCCGATTTCGGTAGCAGATGCTGCCAGATCGGATCCGGCACTGCTGGCGAGTTTGGATTTAAGAGATTCCAATTCTTTTTCCAGCTGACGGGTGCGTTGCACCAGTTGCTGGGTTTTTTCTTCAATATTTTCCGGTTTGGCTTTGACCAGTTCGGAAATGCTGTTGAGGCGGTTTTCTGATTGTTCAATATAGTTCAGCGCTGCTTCGCCGGTGACCGCTTCAATACGGCGAACACCTGAAGCAATGCCGGTTTCATTGATGATCTTCAATAAACCGATATCCCCGGTGCGGCCAACATGAGTACCACCGCAGAGTTCAATCGAAAAGTCACCCATGCTCAGCACGCGAACTTCGTCATCATATTTCTCACCAAACAGTGCCATGGCACCGCTTTGACGCGCTTTTTCAATTGGCATCAGGCGGGTTTCAACAGCATGGTTCACACGGATGTGCTGATTAACCATTCGTTCAATCTCGCGAAGTTGTTCAGCGGTCACCGGTTCAAAATGCGAAAAGTCGAAACGCAAACGTTGTGAATCAACTAATGAGCCTTTTTGTGTCACATGTTCACCAAGCACATTTCGCAATGCAGCATGTAACAGATGCGTCGCAGAATGATTCAGTGCCGTTGCCTGCCGATTATATTCATCGACATGTGCAATGACCTGTTGGCCTACTTCAAAGGTACCGTCTTTACATTCGCCAATATGGGTAAAGGCTTTACCCTGTTTGCGAGTGTCTTTGACAATAAAGTGTGCACCCGCCGTATTAATTTCACCCTGATCACCGACCTGACCACCGGATTCAGCATAAAACGGAGTGTGATCCAGAACGATAATGCCTTGCTGACCGGCATGCAGTTTGTCGACATTTTCGCCATCAACCAGCAGGGCAGTGATCACGCCTTCATTACGCATATGATCGTAACCACAGAAAACAGTTTCACCATCAATAATAAGCGTTTCGGACAAACCTCCACCAAACTGACTGGCGCTGCGGGCACGATTGCGTTGTGCTTCCATATGACGTTCAAAACCTGCAACATCAATCGTCAAACCACGTTCGCGGGCAATATCGGCCGTTAAGTCAATGGGGAAACCATAGGTGTCGTACAACAGGAAAATGGTTTCACCGGGAATTTCTTTATCGCCCATTTCTTCAATAGCATGGTCCAGAATTTTCAGACCGTTATCCAGCGTATCGGCAAAACGTTCTTCTTCAATTTGCAAAGCCTGTTCGACAACTGGCTGTGCCTTAGTAAGTTCTGGAAATGCTTCGCCCATTTCATCGACTAAGGGTTGTACCAGTTTGTAGAAAAAGGCTTCTTTTAACCCCAGTTTGTGCCCATGACGAATGGCGCGGCGGATAATACGACGCAGTACATAACCACGCCCTTCATTTGAAGGTTGAACGCCGTCGGTGATCATAAAGGCACATGAGCGGATATGGTCAGCGATAACACGTAGGGAAGTATTGCTGGAATCGGTAGTGCCCGACAGTTTTTGAATCGCTTTAATCAGATTCTGAAACAGATCGATGTCGTAATTATTATGTTTGTGCTGCAACACGGCTGCCAGACGTTCAAGGCCCATGCCAGTATCAACTGAAGGTTTTGGCAGTGGGGTTAGCGTGCCATCTGCAGAGCGGTCAAACTGCATGAAGACCAGATTCCAGATTTCGATATAACGATCGCCATCTTCTTCCGGTGTGCCGGGTGGGCCGCCGGCCACTTCGGGACCATGGTCATAAAATATTTCAGAGCAGGGGCCACAGGGGCCGGTATCGCCCATTGACCAGAAGTTATCTTTGGCGCCAATGCGGGAGAATCTGGAAGCATCAACACCGATTTCTTTTAACCAGATATCCGCTGCTTCATCATCTTCTTCAAAGACGGTGATCCATAATTTGTCGGCTGGCAATTGCAGTGTTTCGGTCAGAAATTCCCAGGCGTATTGAATTGCTTCACGTTTGAAATAATCACCAAAGCTGAAGTTACCCAGCATTTCAAAGAACGTATGGTGGCGGGCAGTGTAGCCAACGTTTTCCAGATCATTATGTTTACCCCCGGCACGGACGCAACGCTGGGTGGTTGTGGCTCGCGTGTATTTTCGGGTTTCCTGACCGAGAAAGACTTCTTTAAACTGAACCATGCCGGCATTGGTAAACAACAATGTCGGATCATTGGCTGGAATTAATGGACTGCTGGAAACAACTTCATGACCTTTGTCAGCAAAGAAGTCCAGAAACAATTTGCGTAAATCAGCGCTCGTTTTCATTAGTCAGTTTAAAACTTTCCGTTATTTGTTCATGAGTAAAGCCCCGATATTGTAAAAACCGCATTTGTTTGGCACGGTCTTTAAAATCATCGGGGCTCTGCTCGCCAAAACGCTTGCATCGTACTTCGATGGCAAGCGCAAACCAATCAGTTTCTGCCTGTTGCATGGTGGCGTTAATCAGCTCATCCGCCACGCCTTTCTGTTTCATTTCCTGCCGAATTCGTAGTTCACCATATCCGCGAAGAGCACGAGATCGGATAAACGCTTCGGCAAAACGTTCATCATTTTGCAGGCCGCTATGTTGCAGCTTTTCTAAAGCGGCATGAATTTTATCTGTTTCATGACCGGCTTGTTGAAGTTTTTGCTGTAACTCTGCAGCGCTATGTTCTCGTCTGGCTAAATAGCCAATGGCTTGTTCGGTTGCAGAGCGGGATTTCACGCGTCGATTTCATCATCCACGGGTGTTTCAGCACTTACCTTGATGTTCTTTGGCAACATCACGGCACGGATCTTAGCTTCAATATCTTTGGCCATTTCAGGATGTTCTTTCAGATAAATACGTACGTTATCTTTACCCTGGCCAATGCGGTTACCATCGTAGCTATACCATGCACCGGATTTTTCGACGATATTTTCGCTGACACCCAAATCAATTAATTCGCCTTCGCGGGAAATACCTTCGCCGTAAAGAATATCGAATTCGACCTGTTTAAATGGTGGAGCGACTTTATTTTTAACCACCTTGACGCGGGTTTCGTTGCCAAGGATTTCATCACCTTTTTTGATGGCACCAATACGACGAATATCCAGACGAACAGAAGCATAGAATTTAAGCGCGTTACCGCCGGTAGTTGTTTCCGGGTTACCAAACATGACACCGATTTTCATACGGATTTGGTTAATGAAGATAACCAGCGTATTTGAGCGTTTGATATTGGCAGTTAATTTACGTAAAGCCTGAGACATTAAACGTGCCTGCAGACCCATGTGACTGTCACCCATATCACCTTCGATTTCAGCTTTAGGTGTTAATGCTGCGACCGAGTCGACAACCACAATATCAACGGCGCCTGAACGCACCAGCATATCGGTGATTTCCAGGGCTTGTTCACCGGTATCGGGTTGTGAGACCAGCAAATCGTCAATGTTGACGCCCAGTTTTTCAGCATAAAGCGGATCAAGTGCATGTTCGGCATCAACAAACGCAGCGGTGCCACCCAGTTTTTGCATTTCAGCGATGGCATGCAAAGTCAGCGTTGTTTTACCTGAAGATTCCGGGCCGTAGATTTCAACAACACGTCCACGCGGCAGACCGCCGATGCCCAGTGCAACGTCTAACCCGATTGAGCCCGTTGAGACCGCATCAATATCACGGTGGGCAGTTCCATCGCCCAAACGCATGACTGCACCTTTGCCAAATTGTTTTTCGATTTGACCTAAGGCTGCGCCAAGCGCTTTCTTCTTGTTTTCATCCATTTGGTGTGCCCTTTAGCTGATATCAGAAAACTATGGATTATCACACAGATAGCCATGTCTCACCAGCGTCGATTACGGTTTCAAACAGGCATTTAGTGGATATTAATTTTGTATTTGAGCTCAGGCGTAATATTCGGTGGAAGCTAATTTTTTCACCAGGCCATCCAGTGCGATAAATACTGCCTGGCGGCGAATGAATTCGCGATTGCCGCGCAGATGAAAAGTATTACAAAACACACTTTGTTTATCTGCCCAGGCAAAGCAGACGGTACCCACTGGTTTTTCAACTGAACCGCCATCTGGTCCAGCAATGCCACTAATTGCGACGGATATATCTGCGTTAAAATTTTGGATGGCTCCAGAGGCCATCTCAATGACGGTTTGCTCGCTGACGGCACCATATTTTTCGAGCGTGCTGAGTTGAACATCAAGATGCTGTTGTTTGATTTGGTTACTGTAGCTGACGATGCCACCTTCAAACCAGCCTGAGCTGCCAGCCAGATCAGTACAACATTTCGCCAGCCAGCCACCGGTGCACGATTCGGCAGTGACTAAACGCAAGCCTTTCGATTGAAGCGCTTGTGCCAGTTGCTGGGTAAGCTGATAAAGTGTTGCGTCAGAATAATCTTGCATACGCTAAACTATAAAAATGACCGAAAAAACCAATCATACGCCAATGATGCAGCAATATCTGCGTATCAAGGCCGAGCATCCAGAATTATTATTGTTTTATCGAATGGGCGACTTTTATGAGTTGTTTTTTGATGATGCGCATAAAGCTGCCGAGTTATTGGATATTACGTTGACAGCACGCGGTAATAGTAATGGTGCGCCGATTCCGATGGCGGGTGTGCCATATCATGCGGCTGAAGGTTATCTGGCCAGATTGCTAAAAGGTGGAGTGGCTGTAGCCATTTGTGAGCAGATTGGTGATCCGGCAACCAGCAAGGGCCCGGTAGAACGGAAAGTAGTACGGGTGTTAACTCCTGGCACCTTAACCGATGAGGCTTTACTCGACAGTAAACAAGAGAATCTGCTGGTTGCGATTGCCCGGCAAAAGGATCAATACGGTTTAGCCATAGCCGAAATCAGCAGTGGCCGTTTTGATGTATGTCAGCATCAATCGCTAGCGGATTTGTTAGCGGATTTAGCCCGATTACAGCCTGCAGAAATTCTGATTGATGACAGTCATGGCGACACCTTAAATAGCTATAACAAACAATTGAAGTTTGTTCCGGAATGGCATTTTGGCCTGGATGCGGCGCGGCGTCGTTTATGTGAGCACTTTGGGACCACCGATTTAAAAGGCTTTGGCTGTGATGATTTACCGCTGGCCATTATGGCGGCAGGTTGTTTACTTAATTACGCCCAGCAAACCCATCGCACAGCGCTGCCGCAGTTACGCAAGATAAGTGTTGAAACACCGGCCGACAGTATTCGTATTGATCCACAATCAAGACGCAATCTGGAACTGGAACAAAACCTGTCAGGTGGCCGGGAAAATACTCTATTGTCGGTACTTGATAATACCGTTACGCCGATGGGCACACGCTTACTGCGACGCTGGTTGTTACAACCGAAACGAGATTTAACTACCTTGCAACAGCGTCAGGGGGCGATTGGCAACCTTATTGAGCAGGATATCATTGCTACCATTCAAACCCTGTTAAAACCGCTAGGCGATATTGAACGTATCGTTACCCGAGTAGCACTAAGTAGTGCCAGACCACGTGACTTTGTGCAGTTACGTCGCATGTTGACTGCTCTGCCAAATCTGCATCAATCTTTATCGGCTACTCAAACCAGATTGCTGAAGCAGATCGATCGCGAATTGGGGACTTTTCCGGAATTACTTGAGCTATTGAATAGAGCCATTATTGAAGAACCGCCAGTGTTGATTCGAGATGGCGGGGTGATTGCCGAAGGCTATCATGCGGAACTGGATCGGTTACGTAATCTGCATCTGAATGCCAATGATTTTTTACGTGAACTGGAGCAGCGTGAGCGTGAACGCACCGGTGTCAGCACCTTAAAAGTCGGCTATAACAAAGTGCATGGCTTTTTTATCGAAATCAGCCGAGCCCACAATATTCAGTTACCGGCTGATTATCAGCGTCGGCAAACGCTGAAAAATGCTGAACGCTATATTACTGCCGAGCTGAAGAGCCATGAGGATCAGGTACTCAGCGCCAGCGAAAAAGCATTGGCATTGGAAAAATCATTATACGAAGAGCTTTTTAAACTGATTCATCCGGAGCTTGCCGCATTGACCCATTGTGCTGCGGCTCTGGCAGAACTTGATGTTTTGACCAATCTGGCTGAGCGGGCGCAAACGCTTAATTATGTCGCGCCGCAGTTAACTGCAGAGCAGGGCTTATCGATTCAGGCGGGCAGACATCCGGTTGTCGAAGCCGTTCAGAAAACGCATTTCTGTCCCAATGACTTGCAGTTAAATGAACAGTCAATGCTGGTGATTACCGGCCCCAATATGGGTGGTAAATCCACCTATATGCGGCAGACAGCATTAATTGTGATTATGGCGTATATGGGCAGCTATGTTCCTGCTGATTCGGCTGTTATCGGCCCGATAGATCAGATATTTACCCGAATTGGTGCCAGTGATGATTTGGCGTCGGGTCGCTCTACTTTTATGGTGGAGATGAATGAAGCAGCAAATATACTGAATAATGCTTCAGCGCAAAGCCTGGTATTAATGGATGAAGTAGGGCGAGGTACCAGTACCTTTGATGGCTTGGCACTGGCCTGGAGCTGTGCCGAAAAACTGGTGCGTGATATTGGGGCGTATACCTTATTTGCTACGCATTATTTTGAAATGACTCAGCTGCCAGGATTATATGACAAAGCCTGCAATGTGCATCTTGATGCGATTGAACATGGCGACAAGATTGTGTTTTTGCATCAATTAAAACCGGGGGCAGCCAATCAGAGTTACGGTTTGCAGGTGGCGCAGCTGGCAGGGGTGCCAAACGATGTGATTCAGGCGGCGAAACATAAATTAGCCGCTTTGGAAACTCAACGTACCGTTGGTTCAAATTTGCAGGAACAACCGCCGCAACAGGATTTATTTGCTCAGCCAGATAATTTGGCCTTGATAAATAAAATCGAGCAAATCAATCCTGATGAATTAACGCCCAAAGCGGCTTTGGAATTGCTTTACGAGCTGAAAAAACTTATCTAAATGATGTCGCTCAGTTAATGTAACTGGCCGGTGCGTTCACGGTGCAATAACAAATCATTGGTCGGCGGCATTTGTACATGGAAACCCTGTGTTTCCAGATTATGAATGACTTTATTGACATCTTCACGGGCCAGTTTGCGATCTGGGCTCAGCTCCAGTTCCATCACAAATATTGGTTCGTTGCCCATTGAACCATAGAGGCTTGGTGGCACTTCTGAAAAGTCATCTTTCTTGCTGAGATAAAGATATAACTCTTCTTTTTTACGGCTTTTGTAGATATAGGTTTTCATAACACAACTCTGATTTACGAAATCGGGGGATGGTAGATGATCTGTACAACCGTTCCGGCCGGATCATAACAATAGAAACTACGCGCTCCATCACGATGGGTACGTGGTGGCTGACGCATTGGAACCGCATAGTGGTCCAGAAAGGCATACCATTCATCAACCTGTTCAGGCGTTGGAATAATAAAACCAATATGATCCAGAGGCTGAACCGGTGTTTTATTGATATTTTCGCCACGGTGTAAAGCCAGATTGTCATTGCCAGAAGTCAGATAAACGTTATCTGCATCAGGACGCCATTCGACTTCCATACCCAGTAAGTCCACATAAAACTGTTCGCAGGCTTCGAGATTTTCGACGGTTAAAGCCACATGACGCAAACCGCCAGTTCGTGTTGGTCGCTGCATGGTTATGCTCCGTTATTAGAAAAAGTATTTAGGCTTGTTCTATCACTTCATAGTCATGAGTGATTTCAGCGGTTTTTGCCAGCATAATAGATGCCGAGCAATATTTTTCTGTAGATAGTTTTACCGCACGGTCGACAAAATTCTGTTTAAGGTTGCGACCGGTGACGGTGTAGTGCACATGAATTTTGGTAAAGACTTTTGGTGCTTCCTCACTGCGTTCTGCGGAAACTTCAACCACACAATCCGTTACATCTTGACGTGATTTTTTCAGAATATCGATGACATCAAATGATGTGCAGCCACCAAGGCCCAGCAACAGAAGCTCCATTGGACGCATGCCCGTGCCGTGACCACCGGCTTCTTCAGGACCATCCATTACGATGGTATGTCCGGTTCCGGATTCACCGACGAATAAAACATCCTCAACCCACTTTACTCTTGCTTTCATTTAACTCATCCTGCATAAAATACGTATAACAACGTTTAATTTTGCCATATTCATCGGAATTGGGCAGAATTAATCCTTATAAAAATAAGCTGGGCCTTCATGACATGGATTATTTAAAACACAAAGAGAGAGAAGAGCAGTTGGCAGAGTTTTTCAAACACTGCCACAGTAAAGTCTACCCCGCCAAAACAATGCTGGCGCGACCGGGTGATATTCCTGACAGGCTCTACTACATTCGAGAAGGCTCTATCAGCATCTGTGTTGAAAACGAAGAGGGCGAGGAATTAATTGTCGCCTATCTCAATCAGGGCGACTTTATCGGTGAAGTTGGCTATTTTCACGATAATATCAATGACCGCATGTCGGTGGTCAAAGCCAGAACTGATTGCCGCACCGAAGAAATCAGTTATCAAACCCTCAAGGCACTTTCCAAAACAGAATTAAAAGGTTGCTATCCCTATCTGTTGGAAACGTTGGGTGAGCAAATGTCCAAACGTTTGCTGACCACGACTCGTAAAGCCACCAATATGGCATTTATGGACGTTTCTGGACGGGTAGAAGAAGCCCTGCGTGATTTGGCCGCACAACCTGATGCGATGCGCCACGAACAGGGGCGGCAAATCAAGATCACCCGTCAGGAAGTCAGTCGCATTGTTGGCTGTTCGCGGGAAATGGTCGGCCGGGTATTAAAAGAATTACAGGAGCGCGGCATCCTGTGGGCGCACGGTAAAACGATGGTATTGTTTGACGAAGATCATCGTGGTGTGAATGCCTCAATTAAAAAGGTTGGCTAACGCCTCACCTGGTTCATCTGCTCGCATAAAGGCCTCGCCAACCAGGAAACCATTCACACCGTGCTCACGCATGAAAGTGACATCTTCCTTACCAAGGATACCGCTTTCGGTGATCACAATTGTTTCATCGGGAATGAAATTAAGTAACTTGATAGTGGTTTCCAGCGACGTTTCAAAAGTATGTAAATCGCGGTTATTGATGCCTATCAAAGGCAGATTCAATACCAATGCACGATGCAACTCTTCTTCGTTATGCACTTCAACCAGCACATCCATATCCAGCTGAATGGCTAACTGACTTAACTGTTCCAGTTGATCATCATCCAACGCGGCAACAATCAACAAAATACAATCGGCACCGATCGCCCTGGCTTCAAATACCTGATAGGGATCGATAATAAAATCTTTACGAATGACCGGTAGCTGACAGGCCGTACGCGCCTGTTTCAGATAATCTTCATGGCCCTGGAAAAAATCCTTATCGGTCAATACCGATAAACAGGCCGCGCCACCGTTTTCATAAGACAAGGCAATTTCAGCAGGTTGAAAGTCCTCGCGTAGCACGCCTTTACTGGGTGAGGCCTTTTTAACTTCAGCAATAACGGCGCTTTGTCCTGCAGCCAGTTTACGTTCAATCGCCTCAACAAAACCGCGTACCGGTTCAGCATTTTCAGCCAATTGCTGTAACAGATTAATCGGCAAACGTTTACTGCGCTCGGCAATTTCCTGTTGTTTACGTTGTAGAATTTTTTTCAGAATATCGGGTGTGTCAGTCATAAACGATCTTTAAAGTTGGCTGCAGGTGATGAGTGCATCTAGTTTTTGTTGAGCAATACCGCTATCAATATAATGTTTTGCCTGACGAACGCCTTCAGCAAGGTTGTCCGCCAAATCCGCTGTATAAATGGCTGCGCCGGCATTGAGCACAACAATATCGCGGGCAGGGCCAGGTTCACCGGCAAATACACGTTGAATAATATCGAGGCTTTGCTGAGCATTGGTGACGGTCAGCTTGCTGATATCCTCGCGCTGCATGACAAAATCTTCGGGTTTGATAGTGTAGGTGAAAATCTCGCCATTTTTAAGCTCTGCGACAAAGGTGTCAGCGCCGATGCTGATTTCATCCATACCGTCTTCGGCATGTACCACCATCACATGTTTACTACCCAGTTTTTGTAATACCTGAGCAATCGGTTCAACCCATTTTTTATCAAATACCCCCATTACCTGATGTTTGGCTTTGGCTGGATTGGTCAGTGGGCCGAGCAAATTGAAAATGGTGCGGACACCCATTTCACGGCGGGGCCCAACGGTATATTTCATTGCACCGTGATGGCGTTGGGCAAACATAAAGCCGACACCAGTTGTTTCAACACAGTGGGCTACCTGCTCAGGTGTCAGTTCCAGATTCACACCCGCTGTTTCCAATACATCAGCGCTGCCGGAAGTGCTGCTGACAGAACGATTGCCATGTTTTGCGACTTTGCCGCCGGCCGCAGCCACTACAAAGGCACTGGCGGTGGAGACATTAAAGCTGCTGGCACCATCGCCACCGGTACCACAGGTATCAATAATATGCTCACCGGTTACCTGCACTGGCGTGGCTAATTCACGCATTACCGATGCTGCGGCCGCAATTTCGGTAATGGTTTCACCTTTCATCTGCAAACCAATCAAGAAGCCACCAATTTGAGCGTCTGTTGCTTCGCCGGTCATAATCATCCGCATTGCTGCAGTCATTTGCTGCTCAGACAGATGCTGATGCTGGGTGATCAGCTTGATGGCTGCCTGCATGGTAAATTCATTGTCCGCCATGGTGTTCATCCAGGAAGTTTTTTAATAATTGATGACCTTGTTCAGTCAAAATGGATTCAGGGTGAAATTGCACCCCTTCAATTGGCAGGGTTTTGTGCCGGACACCCATAATTTCATCAATGCTGCCATCCGGATTTTCTGTCCATGCAGTCACCTCAAAACAATCGGGCAGTGTTTCTTTTTTAATAACCAGTGAGTGGTAACGAGTGGCCTGCAATGGATTATTCAATCCCTTAAATACACCGACATTGTTGTGATGCACCGGTGAAGTCTTTCCATGCATGATTTCGCGTGCGTGCACAACATTGCCGCCAAATGCCTGACCAATTGCCTGATGGCCCAAGCAGACACCCAGAATAGGTTTTTTGCCGGCAAATTGATGAATAACGTCTAATGAAATTCCAGCTTCATTTGGCGTGCAAGGACCGGGTGAGATCACGATAAGTTCAGGATTAAGGGTCTCTATGTCGTTAATGGTCAGTTTATCGTTACGCTGCACCTCCACCTCAGCACCCAGTTCAGCAAAATACTGCACCAGGTTGTAAGTGAACGAATCATAGTTATCAATCATTAACAGCATAAGGTGTCCTGTTATTTATTCAGTTGGTTTTGGCGGCTCAAGACCTGCCTCAGCCATGGCAACAGCTTTAAATATCGCACGGGCTTTATTCATAGTTTCTTCCCATTCCATTTCCGGAACAGAATCATAGACAATTCCGGCACCTGCCTGGATATGCAGTTGCTTGTCTTTGATGACGGCTGTGCGGATAGCAATAGCTGTATCCATATTGCCAGCCCAGGACAAATACCCAATGGCACCAGCATAAACGCCGCGTTTAACCGGCTCTAATTCGTCAATAATTTCCATTGCACGCACTTTCGGCGCACCGCTGACGGTACCGGCCGGGAAGGTAGCACGCAGTGCATCCATTGCCGTCATTCCGGGGAGAACCTGTCCAGTCACATTGGAAACAATATGCATCACATGTGAATAGCGTTCGATGACCATTTTATCGGTCAGATTTACCGTACCTGTCTGACTGACCCGGCCCACATCATTACGCCCCAGATCGATCAACATCAAATGCTCTGCCAGTTCTTTTGGATCGTTGAGCAGTTCTTGTTCCAGTGCTTTGTCCTGTTCTTCCGTCTTACCACGACGACGCGTGCCGGCAATCGGGCGAACCGTCACTTCATTGTCTTCCATGCGTACCAGAATTTCCGGAGAAGATCCGACAATGTGGAAGTCTTCCAGGTTCAGGTAATACATGTACGGCGATGGGTTTAATGTGCGTAAGGCGCGATATAAGTCAATTTCTGCCGCATGAAAAGGCACTGACAAACGCTGTGAAAGTACCACCTGCATGATGTCGCCATCGTTAATATATTGTTTTGCCTTACTGACCGCATCGATAAAGCCGTCATGGGTGAAACCAGAGACAAAATCCTGTTCGGAAATCGAGTTCTGTGGACGTTTATCGTTAAATTTAGGGGTGGATTCCCGCAACTCAGTAATCAGCTGATCCAGACGTTGCTGTGCCTGATCGTAGGCATCGGGTAGTGTTGGATCAGCATGTACGATCAAAAACAATCTTCCACTGAGATTATCAAACACCACCAGTTCGTCAGACACCATCAGCAACACATCGGGGCAGCCCAGCGGGTCATTTGCAGGGGCTTCGCCTAAACGGGTTTCAACATAACGAACCGTGTCGTAGCTGAAATAGCCAACCAGGCCACCGTTGAATTTAGGTAAATGTTCCAATGTAGGCACATTGAACTTCGCCTGAAAATCGGCAATCCAGCTCAACGGGTCGTCATGCTGAATTTCATTTATCAATACATTACGTTGATAAACTTTGATTTGATCACCGAATACTTTGATAACGGATTCACAGGGAAGACCAATAATTGAATAACGTCCCCATTTTTCGCCGCCGTGAACCGACTCGAAAAGATAGGAATAGGGCGCATCTGCCAATTTAAGATAGGTACTTAATGGCGTGTCTAAATCCGCGAGTACTTCGCGATAAAGAGGGATACGGTTATAGCCTTCACTGGCCAGTTGGTCGAATTGTGCCTGTTTCATTTTCGGCTTCTAAAAAAGAGTGTTTAACTCAGCAAAACTATCAATTACTGCGTCTGGGTGAGCAGCGCGGATATCATTGCCATGGTTATAACCGTAGCTCATACAGACGATTTGAAAACCGGCGGCGCGTGATGCTTTGACATCACTGACCGAGTCGCCAATCATCAAAGCCTGCTGTGGCTCGATTTTAAAATAATTGGCTGCATAAAGCAGCGGTGCAGGATCCGGTTTTTTCTGCGGCAAGGTATCACCGCTGACAATCAGTTCAAAATAATCGCGGATCCCCAGATTATTCAGAATGGGCAGCGTAAACTGCTCATCTTTATTGGTCACACAGCCCAGATGAATGCCCTGATCCTTGAGCCATTGCAATCCCTGTTTTACACCGGGGTATAGCAGACTGCGTTTACTGGTGTTTTCTGCATATAACGCCATAAAGATTGGAACTGCCTGGGCATAAAGTGCTTCAGCTGGTTCACCATCAAGTTGATTTATCAAGGCGCGTTTTATCAGCCTTTCAACACCATTACCCACCCAGTTTCTGACTTTGGCTTCGCCACGTTCGGGCAGGTTGAGTGCCCGCATGGTCTGATCGGTACACCAAGCCAGATCAGGCACACTGTCAACCAGTGTGCCGTCCAGATCAATTAACGCAAGCTCTGGCTTGATTAATCCCATTGATTAGATTTTTGCCTGGGCCAATTCAGCACGCAGTGCTGCAATTACGGTTTCATACTTATTAGGATCATTATCCTGAGCAGCGCCAAATACGGCAGAACCAGCAACAAAAGTACGGGCGCCGGCTTCAGCAATTTCACGGATATTTTGAACGTTTACACCACCATCAATTTCCAGATCGATATCATAGCCACTTTCATCAATCATTTTGCGAGCCTGACGCAATTTTTCCAGCGTGTGAGGAATAAATTTCTGACCGCCAAAACCCGGGTTCACAGACATCAGCAGAATACGATCTACTTTGTCCAGAACATGTTCAGCCAGCGTTAATGGCGTCGCAGGGTTAAATACCAGACCGGTTTTACAGCCTTCTGCTTTAACCAGTTGCAGGCTGCGATCAATGTGATCCGAGGCTTCAGGGTGAAAAGTGATGTAACTTGCGCCAGCTTTGGCAAAATCAGGAATAATGCGATCAACCGGTTTCACCATTAAATGTACGTCGATTTCAGCGGTAACACCATGCTTGCGCAAAGCTTCACAGACCAAAGGTCCGATCGTCAGGTTAGGGACATAATGGTTATCCATAACATCGAAGTGAACGATATCAGCACCTGAGGCCAGTACATTTACCACTTCTTCGCCAAGGCGGGCAAAGTCAGCGGAGAGGATAGATGGGGCAATTTTGAATTCGGCCATGTCGGATTCTCTCTAAGTTAGTTAAAAATTTGCTATCAAAACCCGTTACTCTACCCCAAAAGCCGGGTTTTTTCAGCTTTTGAAATTCATTATCGCTCTTTATACTGGCGTCAGTTGTCCAACCGAGCTAAATAGGAAAACAAGTGCGAATTCACCCACGATTGTTTATTACATTTTTGATGTTTCTACCGTGCATGACTTTACAGGCCGGTGCTTTAGATGAAACATCAGCAGCAAAGCCGCAAATATTGCGTCAGGATTCAATAACGAAAGGCTATGAGCCATTAGCTGTAGGTGATCAAACCATTGCTTCAGCGTATTTACCCCAAACCTTAGGTATACCTCGTGGTGCTATTTTGTTACTGCATGACATCAATGAACATATCGATAGTGCTGCGATTGGTATTCTAAGACGACAGTTACCGGGTTATGGCTGGAATACGTTATCAATCAAGATTATTCGGTTTACTGAAGCTAGTGAACAAGAGCCTCCCGCTAGAGAGGAAGGCGCTGCTGTTGTGGATGAGGCGAATTCAGCAGAACAGGCTGAAACAGATGAAGCTGCAGCAACAGAAGCTGAGAATACGTCCGCAGATAATGAAAATACTGAAACAGCCGATACCACTGAAACGGCAGAACCAGCGGAAGCAGAATTTACAGCGATAACCACTGCCCAGCGTCTGGATGCGGCGTTATTAAAGTTACAGCAGGAAGGTCATGAAAATATTGTTTTGATTGGTCAGGGTGCAGGGGGAGAACTGGCCTTAAAAACGCTTAACGAAACTGCGGTTCCGGTTGCCGCAGTAATCATGATAAATACCGGTGAATTAGCAGAAGGAACAAGCATGACTGAAACGGCGATTCCAATACTGGAAATTCTGGGCAGTCGTCAGAAAGACACTATTAAACAAGCTGTTCTGCAACGGCAGATACAGATGAAAATCGAACAGAAAACCAATTATCAATTGCGACAAGTTAATGGGGCGGCTCATTATTTCGCCAGCTCGTCCAGGCGATTAACCAATCTGGTTCATGGCTGGTTATATACGCAGTTTTTTGAAGAAGAGGATGCGTCTTAATGCGCCTTTACTATGGTGGCTCAGTAGTTTATCAAGCCGCTTCTGATGAGGGCATTATTGAAGTCGTTGATATTGGCGATCAGCGATCGCTGCATTTCGGAACTTATCCACGACAAAGCAGCATGTCCTTGCAATCACCCCATTTGCTTGAACTGAGTTATACCCGCGCCATGATGGCCAGCTTATTATTTCAACCGAATCCCAAAACTATCTGTATTATCGGACTGGGTGGTGGATCACTGGTCAAGTTTTTGTTGCACCATTTTGAAGATTGTCAGATTGATGTCATCGAATATCGGCAGGATGTGATTGATGTGGCACATCGCTATTTTGAAGTGCCGCATAATGATCCCAGACTGCGGATTCATCACGATGATGGTTATCAGTTTGTCAGTAACCAGTTTTTCAGCAATGGCGCGTTTTATGATCTGTTGCTGGTCGATGCTTTCGATCATGTGGGAATGTCGGCCAGTGTGGGTGGCCAGGCATTTTTCGATGCCTGTGCCGGCGTGCTTAATGACGATGGACTGATGAGTATCAATCTATGGGGAACCGATCGGCCAGGATTCAGTCAATCGATGCAACGTATAAATCAAAGTTTTGATAATCAGACCTTAGTGCTACCGGTGGCAGATAAAGGCAATGTGATTGGTCTGGCGTTGAAGCAAAAATTCAATGTGAGCCAGTTAAAAAGACATCGAGACCTGGCCGAAAATCTTAATCAGCAGTTTGATATCGGTTTACCGCAATCATTGCATGATCTGATAAAACAGAATATTTCATTTTTAAACCGATTATTTCTTTAAAAATATTAATTTACAGGTGATAATTCAGGCGTTTTATGATAAAAATCTATTGTCTTTTCTTAGCGGATTAACTGCCATATGCTCAGGCTGCTTTTCTTAGTCTTTTTATTTCATTGGCCTGCTGCTGCCACGATGGCAGATTCAGAGGCCATTGAAGTAGTGATTGTGCGTTCAGAAAATAAATTACTGGTTAGAAAAAACGACAAAACCTTACGGAGTTTTAAAGTGGCCTTTGGCAGTGGTGGTCGTCAGCCAAAAATGCAGGAAGGTGATCGCAGAACACCCCAGGGACATTATCGAATCAAAGATATCCGCAGCAGCGATAAGTTTTATCTGTTTATGCATCTGGATTACCCCAATATGGATGATGCAAAACAAGCGCTTAAAGATGGCAGAATAACCCGCACGCAATACCGCAAGATTCTCGCAGCGTTTATCTACAATGAAACTCCGCCGCAAAATACACCGTTAGGTGGACAGATTGGCATTCATGGTATCGGTGAAGAGACACCAGACAAACTGGATATTCATGCAATATCGAACTGGACCAAAGGGTGCATTGCAATGCGCAACTCTGAAGTGCGAGAGTTAGCCATGTGGGTTGATGAAGGCACACCGGTCATTATTATTGATTCACTTGAGTCTTTTAAAGCGGCAGTTAATCCCTAGGGCGTGTTTATCTTTCATCTCCACCACTGCTGGCGACTATTTTTGTGGCCGGCAAGGTGGAAAGCACGCCGTGTAGCCTTCCTACATAAGTGA